>JACCWM010000187.1 GCA_013697635.1 Lujinxingiaceae bacterium
CCGCTGGAGCCCGAGCCTGGGAAGCTAGGCTGATTGCGCGCTTGCTCACGACCGTCGCCTCCAGGCCCCCAGCGGCCTTGGCCGCTGGAGCCTGAGCCTGGGAAGCTAGCACGAACCGGTGCTTTCGATTGGGCGCCATCGATGGACATCCAATGGAAATCCTGGGGTGGATGGTCGCAGTCCACCCGGGGCAACAAGGCCCCGGGCTCGTGCAAGGACTGGGTCCGCTTTTCAGGGCAAGCCCTGGCGGACCTAGACATGACGGTGGCGAGCAAACGCGCCATCACGTGCTAGCTTCCCAGGCTCAGGCTCCAGCGGCCAAGGCCGCCGGGGGCCTGGAGGCGACAGTGGCGAGCAAACGCGCCATCACGAGCTAGCTTCCCAGGCTCAGGCTCCAGCGGCCAAGGCCGCCGGGGGCCTGGAGGCGACAGTGGCGAGCAAACGCGCCATCATGTGCTAGCTTCCCAGGCTCAGAGACAGCCTCCTAAACCCTGCGTACCAAGGACGTGGGTCGGGTCGCGGGAGAACTAGGCCTCGACGGGCAGCACAGTCTCAACCGCATCATTAAGATCGCTATCCGCGACCACGAACTCCTCGCCGGTGGTGGGGTTGATGTCGATGTTGGTCGAGCCTGCGCGGCGGGCGCGGCGCAGGGCGGCGAGGCGGTCGTTTTGGCGGCGGATCGGGCCCAGAAGATTCTGGCGCGCTTCGAGGTGCTCGGGGGTGTTGCGAAAGTACAGGCCCACGATGCGGGCGACGACGGCGCGAAGGTTCTCCTGGCCGCGGTCACGGGCGGCGCTGAGCTCGTCGAAGGTGAGTGTGGCTGGGGGATGGGCCTCGAGCTCGGCGCGGAACTCGGGGACCTGGACCTTGAGCTGCTCGACGTGAAGACCGATGGGCAGCTTCTGGACGTGCTCGGCGTAGGAGCCGTCGAAGTCGCGCAGCATGCGCTCCATGGTCACGAGCTGCTCCTCGTAGTTCTGGCGGATGATCGGGGAGACGCCGTCGGGGTAGAAGTGAAGCAGGAACTCTTGGGCAAGGACGTAGACGGGATGGGTGGGTTTGAGCGTCTTGGTGAGATCGTTGACCGCGGAGAAGATCGCGCTGATCACGCGATCGTTGGCGATGTCGATCTCCGCCGCCCGACCACGCGACTGCGCTCCCCGCGTTTTACGAGCGCTAGCCCAGATGGCCTCTTTGTTGAACGTCTCTTCGTCCTCAGCGAGGCACTCGTCAATGAAGGTGACCAGGTCGGTGAGCCCCATCGCCACGGCCGCGCGCTTGACCTGGGCCAGGGTGTAGAGACGGCGAGCGGTGGTGAAAATGAGAAGCACGATCCAATTCTGCAACGATCCGGCCATGAGAGCCTCCTGTCTTTGAGCCGTCGCGCGCGCAAAGGTGCTTGCATGCAAACGGGCTCGGGTTATGGGGGAGGGGGCCGACGAATATGCTTTGAGGACCCCACCTCAAACCCCCCCTGTGTCAGGATAGTTGTCGCCTCTATTGAACACGAACTAAGAGGGGCGAGATAAGGGTTGTACGATGGTATTTACAGAGGGATTTCGAACACGCATGGTTGAGCAAATGGTCGGTCCGAATCCGATCAGTCCGACGAAACTGGCCGTTAAGACTGGCGTGAGCAAGTCGGCGTTGTGGAAGTGGCGAAAGGATGCCCTCGAGGCGCGTAAGCCCGGCGTAAACGCAGAGGTGCTCAACGTGAATAAGAAGAAGTCGCAAAAGTGGTCGGCCCAGGAGAAATTACGTGTCGTGCTTGAGGCCGCGGCCCTTGGTGATGAAGAGCTCGGGGCTTTTTTGCGCCGAGAAGGTGTGCACGAGCCGCTGCTCGAGCTGTGGAAGCAGGAGATGGTCGAGGGACTCGAGGGGGCAAGCCAGCAAAAGCGCACGGCCAAGAGGCAGGCCGAGCAGGACAGCCATCGCATCCGCACGCTCGAGCGTGAGCTCGCCCGCAAGGAGCGCGCGCTCACCGAGGCCGCGGCCCTGCTCTTGCTCCAAAAAAAAGTCCGCCAAATTTGGGGGGACGAGGACGACGCCATCGATCCGTCGAGCGAGCAATGATCATCGCCTTAGTCGACGAGACGCTCGCATGTGGGGCAAGGCTTGAGCCTATCTGCGAAGTCCTCGGGCTCACGGCGCGCACGCTGCAGCGCTGGCGCGGCGCGCCCGATGGTCAAGGCGTCGATGGGCGCCGCGGCCCGCACCAGAGCCCGAAGAACAAGATCGCAGACAAGGACAAGGAGCACATCATGGCCCTGGCCAACAGCGATCAGTATCGCAATCTTGGTCCAAACCAGATTGTGCCTCTTTGGGCTGACGCCGGTTGGTATCTTTGCAGCGAGTCGACCCTGTATCGCTTTTTAAAAGAGGCGGAACAGCTCACACCTCGGGGTCGCCAAAATCCTGCCACGCGGCACAAACCGGCCGAGAAAAAGAGCTGTGGGCCAAACCAGTTGTGGTGCTGGGACATCTCCTATCTGCCCACCATCGAGTCGCTCTTTCGCACGGTCAAATACTGCCCGGCCTACCCCTACAAAGGTTTTGCGAGTCTCGAGGCCGCGCAAACATGGTTTAAGCGGTTTGTGGTCTGGTACAACGGCGAACATCTGCACTCGGCCATTGGCTATGTCACACCGTCCTCGCGCCACGAAGGCCGAGACCGCCAGATTCTCGCCCAGCGCCATGAACTCTATCAACAGGCTCGCCGCGCCAACCCGAGCCG
>JACCWM010000195.1 GCA_013697635.1 Lujinxingiaceae bacterium
ACACAGGCCAAGGTCGGCTCGAGCCGTAAATTGCAGGAAAGGTCGGGGTGCCAGGGCACCCGACTCTCGCCAGGGCACCCGACTCTCGAACGGAAACGGAAACGGAAACGGAAACGGAAACGGAAACGGCAACGGAAACGGAAACGGAAACGGAAACGAAACCCGACCGCTACTCCCGAACCACCATCCCCTCCGTCAACTCCACACGCCGGCGCAGCTCCTCATCGACGATCTCCCAACACCCGCCCACACACCGCGCCGGCAGCTCCTTTGGCCGCTCAAACAGCGCCCAACTCGCCTTGTAATTCACCACGTCCTTGCCCGTCAGCTTGCGCAGCCGGGCAAACTCGTCGGCCTTGATCCGGTCCGACATTCCCGGATGCCACTCCAGATGAAAGATGTCGTTGAAACTCTCGCCCCACACAAAACCCAGCCCCCGCGCCATATTGCCCACGATGTACCACTGCTCCCGATCTTGGGCGAAGTGGCGCGATGCGTCCTTCATGTCCACCCGGTGCGACAGATTGAAGTCGATGCCCATCCCAAACGCATGCCAGCTCGACAGCCGTCGCGATTTCCTGCCCGGCTTTTGGTAGCGCCGATAGCCCGAGATGAACTGAATTTGAACGCCTTGCTCGAGCGCCAAAAAGTACAGAATACGCGCGCGCCGAGCGATCTCCGGATGCACCGTCTTGAGATGGCCTCCCCCGCGAATCTGGTCGTCGTCGAGCATCACAATCACTCCGGGCCTGTCGACACTCGGACACAGCGTCTGCTCGTCGAGCTCGTGCAACACCAGCCTGCCCCGATGCTCGCCAGGGCGAACACGCGCCACAAACTGCTCTGCCTGACAAAGCGCCACAGCGAGCGCGACGATCTCGATATCGCCCGCAACGCGTACCAGGCTCGCCAGCTCGTCGAGCGACTCGAGCGCGGGCAAATTGACCAGATAGAGATCGGCGCCGATCTCGCGCACGTTACTGATTCCAGAGAGCGAGCTCAGCGCCAAACTGTTGATGATGTGCAGCGAACCGGTGATGCGCTCGAGCCTCGGTAGCGCGTGCAGATGGGCATGGGGCCAATTCTGCACATGAAGGTCGCCCTCGATCACCCGGCAATGGCTGTAGTCCTGCGCGTCGTCGAGGCGCACATCACCCACGCAGACGCCCAATCCGGAATACTCGATCGGTGGCGCAGCGATCGGCTGCTCCGGCTCGACGACGACGCGCTGTGTGCGATCCGTTGCGCATGCGCTGAGCAGGGCAAATATGCTCGTGATCATCAGAAGACGGCGCATCAAAAGCCCAGGGCTTAGAAATGAGGACGTGGGCGACAAACCCGGCATAGGAGGCCAAAATTAGCACGCGCGATCGCGGCCGGTCAACGCTTGCGCGTTGACGACAAACTCCGATAGTGACTAGTTAGGCGCGGCAATTGACGTCAGCCCGTTTGAGCAAGCAACGCACCATGAGACCTGTCAAACCGATCCTCGCAAGCCTGAGCTCGCTCGCCATGCTCGCCATGCTCGCCATGCTCGCCATACTCGCCAGCTCGAGCGGCTGTTCGCCGGCCGAGGCCGTGGTCGTGGCCGAACCCAAGCTCGTCGAGCAACCAGCGCAGCGCTCGACCAACACCTGGCCGCCCGACTTTACGCGCCTCTCGGCGGACCTCGTGCCTGCAGCGCGGACGACCAACCCGCAAAAAGTGTTGCTGCGCGGCGCAACGATCATGACCGCTGCTGGCTCCACCATCGAGAACGGCGACTTGCTGCTCGTCGACGGGCGCATCGAAGCCGTCTCGGCCGAGCACCTCGCGGTGGACGACGACGTTCGCGTGATCGATGCGCGCGGCAAGTTTGTGACGCCCGGCCTCATCGACACCCACTCCCATCTGGGCGTCTATCCCAGCCCGAGCGTCGAGGGCAACAGCGACGGCAACGAGGCCACCGACCCGATCACGGCCGATATCGACGCGCTCAACGGAATCTGGCCCCAGGACCCGGGCTTCGAGCGCGCCCTGGCCGGCGGCATCACCGCCCTGCAGGTGCTGCCCGGCTCGGCCAACCTCGTCGGCGGTCGCGCCGTCACCCTTGAGCTTCGTCGCGCCCTCAGCTCGCGCGCCATGGTCTTTGCCGGTGCTCCCAAAGGCGTCAAGATGGCCTGCGGCGAGAACCCCAAACGCGTCTATGGCGCCCGAAACGCGCGGCCCTCAACACGCATGGGAAGCGCCGCCGCCTTGCGCAGCGCCTTTCAGCGCGCCCGCGAGTTGCAAACCGTCTACAGGCGCCATGAGCGCGCCTTCAACAAGTGGCAGGACAACGCCGAGCGAAAGCTCGAGGATCGCCCCGATCCTCCCACACGAAACTATGGCCTTGAGACCTTGATCGGGATCATGGACGGCACGCTGCTCTTGCACGTGCACTGCTACCGCGCCGACGAGATGGTCCAAATCCTCGAGATCGCCGATGAATTCGACTTCAAGGTGCGCTCGTTTCATCACGCCATCGAGGCCTACAAGGTGCGCGCACTGCTCGCTGAGCGTGGCGTCAGCGTCTCGACCTGGGCCGATTGGTGGGGGTTTAAGATGGAGGCCAACGACGCGATCGTCGAGAACCTGGCACTGCTCAGCCAGGCCGGCGCGCGCGCCATCGTGCACTCCGACTCGCAAATCGGCATCCAACGCCTCAACCAGGAGGCCGCCAAGGGCTACCATGCCGGCCTCGCAGCCGGCCTCGAGCTCACCGAAGACGACGCGCTTCGCTGGATCACGGCCAATGCCGCCTGGGCGCTGGGAATCCACAATCACACCGGCACCCTCGAGCCGGGCAAGCGCGCCGATGTCGTGCTCTGGTCGGCCCATCCTTTCAGCGTCTACGCCAGAGCCGAGCTGGTATTTGTCGGCGGCGAGCTGGAGTTTGACATCGCCCAAAATCCCGTCCGCCCGTGGAGTGACTTCGAGGCCGCGCGCGATCACAACACCGAGGTGACCCCATGAACAAGCCTGCACGCGCCCTTAGCCTCGCGTTTGTCCTGCTCGCCATGCTCATCGCCTGGTCCTCGAGCGCTTCGGCCCAGAGCATCGCCCTGGTCGGCGCCCAGGTCCACCCGGTCAGCGGCCCGCTGATCGAGGACGGCGTCGTGGTGATCGGGGCCAACGGCCGCATCCTGGCCGTCGGCGGCCCCACGCTGGCGATTCCCTCGGGCGCGACCATCATCGACGTCGCCGGCAAGGTCATCACCCCGGGCCTGGTCGACGCGCACACGGGCGTCGGCATGGTCGAGGTCGACTCGGTCAGCGCCACGCGCGATCTCGACCGCGGTGGCGCACATCTGGTGCGCGCCTCCTATCTGGCCGCCGACAACTTCAACCCGGACAGCGCCGTTGTGCCCGTCACCCGCGCAGGCGGCGTAACCGTGGTCAACCTCGTGCCCCGAGGCGGCCTGGTCAGCGGTCAGTCGTCCTGGGCCAATCTGGCAGGCGCCGGCGCAACGGGCGGCGTCTTTGGCCCCGCCACGGCCATGCACGTCGCGCTCGGCGAGCACGGCAGCGCCGTGGCCGGCGGCTCGCGAGGCGCCACCTTGATGATGCTGCGCGAGCTCTACGACGACGTGGTTTTTTACCGCGACAACCGCGCCCGCTTCGACGAGAACCGCGCCCGTCCCCTGGCCGCAAGCCGCCTCGATCTGGGCGCGCTGCAGGCCACCCTCGATCGGCGCATGCCCGTGGTCTTCACCGCGCATCGCGCAAGCGACATCCTCGCTGCCCTCAAGCTCGCTGAGCAACTCGGCCTTCGACCGATCATCGCCGGCGCCTCCGAGGCCTGGCAGGTAGCCGACGAGCTTGCGCGCCGCGCGGTGCCCGTGATCATCGACCCCATGGACAACCTGCCCCAGCGCTTCGAGACCCTTGGCGCGCGATCCGATAACGCCGCGCTGCTGGCCCGAGCCGGCGTGCCCCTGATCATTTCGACCTTCTCCAGCCACAACGTGCGAAACCTGCGCTTTTACGCCGGCAACGCCGTGCGCGCAGGCCTCGACTACTCCGCCGCCCTCAAAGCGATCACGGCCGCGCCAGCCACGAGCCTCACCAACGGCCCTGCCAACTTTGGCACCCTCGAGCCCGGCAAGCGCGCCCATATCGTCGTCTGGTCCGGCGACCCTTTTGAGTTCTCCACCCAGGCCGAGCGCGTCTACATCGACGGCGCCGAGGTCTCGCTCGATCATCGCCAGAAGAGATTGCTCGAGCGATATCGCTAAACCTCGGGCGGGTTCCTCAGCCCTTCAAAAAATGCTCGGTCGCCGGCGCACGCAGATTGTAAAACGAGCTCATTGAGCGTCCGTAAGCGCCGGCCGTGGCGATCAACAACACGTCGCCCTGCTCGGTCGTGGGCAGGCGGCGCAGATGGCCGAGCACATCACCGCTCTCGCAGATCGGGCCGACGATCTCGGCCTCCAGGGCGGTCGGCTCGTCGAGACGCGTGAGGTTGACGATCTCGTGGTAGGCGCCGTAGAGCGCCGGGCGGATCAGCGAGTTCATGCCCGCGTCGATACCCACGTAGCGAATCGCGCCCTTTTGCTTGAGCTGGGTCACGGTGGCCAAGAGAACGCCCGCCTGAGCGACCAGATAGCGGCCCGGCTCGAGCCACAGCTCAAAGCGCGGGTGGGCCTCCTTGAAGCTTGCCAGGGTCTGGGAGAGCTCGGCGATGTCGAGCGCGTTCTGGTTGGCGCGCTCGGGAACACCCAGGCCGCCGCCCAGATTGAGGATGCGCACGTCGGGGAAATCCTGGGCGGCCTCGGCCAAAAACAGCGCCGTCTGCGACCAGGTGCCGGTGGTGCGAACGCCGCTGCCGACATGGGCGTGCAGGCCGACGATCTTGAAGCCCACCTGCTCGGCCAAAACCTTGAGCCGGGCCAGCTCGCCGGGCGATACGCCAAACTTCGACTGGGGTCCTGCGGTGCGCACGTACTTGTGGTGGCCGTAGCCCTGGCCGGGATCGATGCGCACGAGCACCTCTTTGCCCGCAAAAACCTCGGGCCAGCGCTCGACCGGGTGCATGTTGTCCAGCGTGACGTAGGCGCCGTACTCGAAGCCCAGACGGTACTCCTGCTCGGGTGCAAAATTGGGCGTAAACAACAGACGCCCGGCGCCAAGCTTGGGAAATAGCCCACGCACATGCTCGAGCTCGCCAGGCGAAACACACTCAAAGCCCAGACCGGCCGCGTAGAATTGCTTGAGGATCTCCGGGTGAGGGTTGGCCTTGACCGCATAGAACACCTGATTGACCGGCTCGATGCTCAAGAGCGAATCGACCGAGCTCTGCAAGCTCGGCGCATCGTAGACATAGACCGGGCTCTCGACCGCTGCCAGGCTCAAGAGCTCGTCGCGACGCGCGCGCCACCAGGCCGTGGCGAACACCGGCGCCTCCTCCTCGGCGCCAAACAACTCCTGCCAGGTCGGGCCGAACATCTCGTCGGTGGTGCGCTCGCGAAACAAGAGCGAGTGCAGCTTTCGCACCAGGCGGTCGGCCTGGTCCTCGTCGACGACAAAAGTCAGGTTCAAGTCGCTCGCCGCCTGCGAGACCATGTAGATCTTGTGCTCCTCGAACACCTCGAGCGCGGGCGCCAGTCGATGCAAAATCGAGCGGATATTGTGGCCCACCAGGCTCACCGCCGCGCAGGGGCCGATGATGCGCGCATCGCAGTGCGCCTTGAGATCCGCGAGCAGGTGGTTGACCGCGCCCGGGTCGAGGGCGTTGGCCATTGGATCGAGCGTGACCGTGACGTTGGCCTCGGAGGTGCCCACCAGATCGATCGAGAGGCCGTTTTGCTTGAACACCCCAAAAATATCGGCCAAAAATCCCACCTGCTGCCACATGCCCAGCGTGTTCATCGACACCAGCGAGATCCCGGTCTTGGCGCTGATCGCCTTGACCTGAGCCCCAAAATCCGGCGCGTCCGACGAGATCACCGTGCCCTCGAGCTCCGGGTGCTCCGTGCACTTGATATGCAGCGGAATGCGATTGGCACGCACGGGAGGCAGACAACGCGGATGCAAGACCTTGGCGCCCATCGTGGCGAGCTCCTGGGCCTCGTCGTAGTCGAGCTGGCGCAGCAGCCGAGCAGAGGGCACCTCGCGCGGATTGGCCGTAAACATGCCCGGCACATCGGTCCAGATCTCCAGGCGCGTCGCCCCGATCTTCGCCGCAAAATACGCCGCCGAAGTATCCGAGCCGCCGCGGCCCAAGAGCACCGTCTCGCCGGCGTCATCGCGCGCGATGAAGCCTTGCGTCAAAAGCGCCGCACCCGGCATCTCTCCCAGCCGCTCAGTTAGTGCCCCGTCCGGCGAAAAATCACACGCCGCCGACAAAAACAGCCGGTGCTCGGTCGCATTGGGCTCGCGCATCGACAAGAGCATCTGGCGCGCATCACACCAGCTCGTCTCGAGACCCGTTCGCGTCAAATACGCCGCGCCCAGCCGGGTCGACATCAGCTCGCCCATCGCCATCACGCGCGCATGAACCCGCGGGCTGACCTCGCGAATCAGCGACACGCCGAGCAACAAGCGCCCGAGCTCCTCGAACTCCTCGCCGAGCAATTGCTCAAAATCGACCCCCATCTCGTCCGCAAGCACCCGGTGGCGCCGCTCCACCTCGTTTAGCAACGCGTCGTATTCACCGCGTTTGGACTCCACGAGCAGCTTCTCGAGCATGTTCGAGACGCCGCTGAGCGCCGAACACACGATCAAAGGCCGCAAGCCCTGGGCGATGCTCTGGCGCGCCACCCGTGCAATCGTGTCCCAGCGCTCGCGCGACGACACACTGGTCCCACCAAACTTCACGACGATCCAATCCTGCGAGTTCATTGCCACGATGAAATACCTTCTATGGTTCGCTACGTCCCAAAATCCTTGATTCTGCACATGAAAATGGCGCCGATTTCTATACGCAACCACGCCAGCCATGTCCAGCCACCTTTGCCCGACATCTCCCCTTGCCAGCCTCAGCCCGAAGCGGCCATGATAGGGCCGCCTTCCGACCCGAGGACCTCATGCATTCGCCACGCCTTCGCTTGACCGCGCTCTTTTTTGCCGCCCTGGCCCTTGCGGCTTGCTCGTCGGAGCCCAAAGCCTCGCCAGACGCCGGCCCCTCGGACACCTCGGCGGACGCGCCTGGGCCTGGCGACGCCCCAAACACGCTCGACGTGGCCCGCGACACCAAAGGCGCCAACGACACCGACGCCCAGCCCCTGAACCCACCGAGCTTTGCCGAACGCACCCGGCCCGGCCGCTGGCTTCGCGGCGACTTCCACGTGCACTCCGTCGGTGCTTCCAACGATACTGGCCCGGAGAGTCTTCCCGCCCGGATCAAGGAGGTGGCGATCGCCCGCGGCCTCGATCTCGTCGTGCTCACCGACCACAGCAATTCTACCGGCAGTGACGCGACCACCCGCGACGAAGACCCCGATCTCTTCAACCAGGGCCCCGAGTTCACCCACTGGGAGCTCACCCGTACGCTCTCCGACGAAAACTTTCTGATGGTCCAGGGCAACGAGCTCAGCCCGGTCAACCCCAACACCTCGCTTCCCACCGGCCACATCGGCTGTTTTCCGCGCACCTTGAACGATTTTGACCCCGATGTCGCCTTCATCGACCGGCCCCAGGGCGACGTCAGCGGTGGATCGGCCCTTCAACAGGCGCTCGACGTCGGCTGCTTTGCGATCATCAACCACCCCTTCGGGCCGACCAACTGGATCTCCTACGACTGGACGGCGCTCAACTACGACGGCATCGAGGTCTTCAACGGCGGCGCCGGCTTCAACCAGTTCGACCGCCTGGCCGTCGATGCCTGGGCCTGCGACATCGCCAATGGCAAGCGCACTACCGCCATGGGCGGCAGCGACAATCACCGCGTCGACATCGTGCCTCCTGGCACAGTCCTCGATCCACCGCTGGCACACCCCACGACCTTTGTCTGGGCCGAGGCCCTCGATTGGCCCCAGGTGATCGCAAGCCTCGAAAGGGGCCGCGTCACCATCTCCGATACCGGAAGCCCGCTCGAGCTCGACGTGCACGCAGCCGACGGCGCCTGGCTCGCCATGATCGGCGACAGCATCGATGCCCCCCAGGCACGCTGGGGGCGCATCCGCGGCGCCCTGCACGCGCTGCCCGTCCACCACCGCAACGTGCGCCACCTGCGCCTCTACCGCATTCGTGCGGGCGCCTGCGAGGACTTGCGTGAGCCCAACCGCATCGTCGCTCCCAAGCCCAACCTCGAGCTGCTCCACGACGAGATCATCGCCTCCGACTCGAGCTTCGACATCGCCGTTCACCTCGAGCTCGCCCCCGGCGACGCGATCTTCGCCCTGCTCGCCCACGACATCCCCAGCCTGCTTCACTATGGCGCCGCCGTCAGCAACGCCGTGCACGCTCACTGATAGCCTTTGGAGCGATCAGCCGGGCATCACCCAGACACAGCGAAACGAGTGGTTCGCCCGGCGCTCGTCTGGCGCATAGCGCCCACGCGTCGCGCAGCGCAGCGCGAAGGCCGTGTGCACAAACGATCCACCGCGCAGCACCTTCTTGGTCCCGCTCGCGGGGCCCTTCGGGTTGGGCTGGGCTGAGCCCTTGTACGAGCCCCGATCGAACCAGTCGTCGACCCATTCAAAGGCATTGCCGGCCATGTCCAAAAGACCAAACGGGCTCTGGCCCTGCGGGTATTGGCCGACATCGGTTGGGCCATCCTTGCCACCAAACCAGGCGTGCTCCTCGCCCGGATCCTCGCCGCCCCAGGGATAGATGCGACCGTCGCTGCCACGCGCGGACTTCTCCCACTCGGCCTCGGTGGCCAGGCGCTTGCCTGCCCACTTCGCATAGGCCTGGGCCTCATGCCAGGTGACGAAAACCACCGGATGCAAAGGGCGCAAGGCGACATCGTTGTGCTCGGCCCAGCCCTGAGGCGGCGTAAGCCCGCTGGCATCGAGATAAGCCTGGAATTGCAACGCCGTCACCGCCGTGCGATCGATAAAGAACGTATCGACGTGCACCATCGACATGGGAAACTCTTCGTCGCGGGCATGGGGATGATCGGGCTGGCTGCCCCGAAAGAAGGTGCCGGCGCCCACGCGCATCATCTGCGCCCAGGGCGCGCCCTGCTGCGCGCGCTCGAGCGCGCTCAGCGCCTCCTCGGCCGAAGCCGGCCGCTTTGTCGGGTTGACCGAGAGCATCGACTCGAGCACCTCGCAAAGCGCAGGCGTCAGCTCCGCCAGCGAGGCGCTCGCGGCCGTCTCACGCAACGAAAAGCTCGCCGGCGCCTTGACCAGCGCCCTGGGCAGCTCACCCAAGATCGCCTCCACGATGCACACGCCGAGCGCGAAGATGTCGCTTTGCGCGCTGCTCACGCCGTGCATCAATTCGGGCGCGCCGTAGGGGCTTCGCGCGGCTTCGCCAGCCCCGGAGTTGACGCGCATGCCCACCAGCGTGCCACGACCGGCGGCGTCGAGCACCGCAACATGGGCCGTGCCGGCCACGTTGTAGCCGACCAGGGTCACCTTGGGCGAAGCCCCCGGGCCTCGCGCGATCAACAGATTCGCGCTGCTCACCTGGCGATGAATCACGCCGTGCTCGTGCATGTGCCCCAGCGCGTCGAGCGCCTGGGCGGCCAGCTCGATGACGATCGCCACGGGCAGGCGGCCGCGCTGCTCGACCAACTTTTGCAGCGAGCTGCCCTCGGCGCGCGCCATGATGTAGGCCGGACGCTCACCGGTCTCGACCACGTCGAGAATCGGTGCCAGGTTTCGATGATTGAGCGCGGCCAACCCGCGCGTATCCTTGACAAAGCGCAAGCGCAACGCGCCGTCGCTTGTGCCCTCATCCGAGAGCGTCTTGATCACCACGCGCGTGTTCGTCGACGGGTCATGGCCCAGCAGCAAGTTGGGGTTGGAGGCGCCTGGCATCGGGCCGACCACCGTCCAACGATTACCCAGCAGGGCCGAGGTTGGCGTGCCGCGAATCGTCTCACCGGTATCGGCAACGGCCGGGATCAGCGGCTCATGGCAGCGACGACATTCCTCTTGATCTGCGAGGTTTCGCGTGCCGCATTTGGAGCAAATC
Organism: Lujinxingiaceae bacterium; assembly: GCA_013697635.1. Taxonomy (GTDB): domain Bacteria; phylum Myxococcota_A; class Bradymonadia; order Bradymonadales; family Bradymonadaceae; genus JACCWM01. The sequence continues at coordinate 10,108 of JACCWM010000195.1, forward strand.
GCGGTAGCCATCTTGAAAATCTCTCGAGCAACGCGCTGGAAACATGGCGAAAATGTCAGGAACATGCCCATCTGAACATGGCGCATCGGCGCGTCCATGGTCAAGACTAAAGCTTGAGCAATACCCAAGATCTATCGTGTTCGCTCGCTGCGGGCAACCCGCCGGACAACTTGCAACCACAACCCCTTGCGCAAACCGCGTCAGCTCACTATAAGTGCCTCGAAACACGTCGGAAGTTCTACGACAGGTCAACACCATGTGCAGGAGGACTTTGTGGATCTCTTCAAGTACGCCCACCAGCTTCACTACGGCACCATTCACTTGTGCGTCGAGCCCGAAATCGGCCTGCACGCGATCGTCGCGTTGCACAACCTCAAGTTTGGCCCGGCCATCGGAGGCACCCGCTTTGTGGAATACCCCTCGAGCAACGATGCGCTTCGCGATGCGCTTCGCCTGGGCCGGGGCATGACCTACAAGGCGGCGATCAGCAACCTGGCCCACGGCGGCGGCAAGGCCGTCATCGTGCGACCGCCCAACTTGAGCGAAGAACAACGCGTCGAGATCTTTGCCGCCTTCGGCCGCTTCGTCGACTCGCTCGGCGGCCGCTACATCACCTGTGAGGACAGCGGCACGCGCGTCTCGGACATGAACGTCGTGCGCCAGCACACGCGCCACGTGCTCGGCTACGATCCGGCCAGCGGCAGCTCGGGAGACCCCTCGCCATTGACCGCGCTGGGCGTTCGTCGCGGCATCGAAGCCGCCGCCAAGTTCAAATGGGGCCGCGATGACTTGAGCGGCCTGCATGTGGCCATCCAGGGCGTGGGCCATGTCGGCTACTATCTGGCCCGCGAGCTCCACGCCGCCGGCGCAAAGCTCACCGTCACCGACATCAACCAACAAGCCGCCGCACGCTGCGCCGAAGAGTTTTCGGCCACCGTCGTCGCCCCGGAGGCGATCTTCTCGGTGGACTGCGATGTGTTTGCGCCCTGCGCGCTCGGCGCGGTGATCGATGACCACACCCTGCCCCAGCTCAGCTGCGCCGTCGTCGCCGGCGCCGCGAACAACCAGTTGGCCGAGGACCGCCACGGCGTCATCTTGCGCGAGCGTGGCATCGTCTACGCCCCCGACTACGCGATCAACGCCGGTGGCCTGATCAACGTCGCCGAGGAGTTCGCCGGCTTCGACGCCGATCGCGCGCGCATCAAAACCGAGGCGATCTTTGAGACCCTGCTCGAGATCTTCGAGCGCTCACGCGTTGAGAATTTGCCGACCAACGTCGTCGCCGATCGCATCGTCGAAGAAAAACTCTACGGGCGCACGCTCACCGGCAGCCACGCCTCGGTCGCCGTCGAGGCCTAAAGCAGGTTCGCGGCGCGCTCGGCCAGGTCCGAGCGCTCGCCTTTGAACAGGCTGACCGTCGCCGCGATGCTCTGGCCCTTGAAGCGGTTGACCACGTAGGTCAAGCCGTTGGACTCGCTGTCCACATACGGGTTGTCGATCTGGTAGGGGTCGCCGGTGAGCACGATCTTTGTGCCCTCGCCCACGCGCGTCAAGATCGTCTTGACCTCGTGAGGCGTGAGGTTTTGCGCCTCGTCGACGATCATGAACAGGTTGGGCAGCGAGCGGCCCCGGATGTAGGTCAACGGCTCGATCTCCAAAATCCCCATGGCCTTGAGCTCGTCGGCGCCGCGCCCGGCACGCTTGTCCGCGCGGCTGATCCCCATCAAATACTCGACGTTGTCAAAGATCGGGCGCATCCACGGATCGAGCTTCTCCTCTACCGAGCCCGGCAAATAGCCGATATCGCGGCCCATGGGAAAGATCGGGCGGCTGACGACGAGCTTGTGGTAGGTCTGCTCCTCGGTCACCTTGCGCAAACCGGCCGCGATCGCCACCAGCGTCTTGCCCGTGCCCGCCTTGCCAATGAGCGTGACCAGGCTGATGCTGTCGTCCAAGAGCGCATCGAGCGCAAAATACTGCTCCTTGTTTCGCGGACGAATCCCCCAGACGTTGCCGTCGCGCACCTTGGTCAAGGGCCGAATGATCCCCGTCTCATCGCCAACCGCCCCGATATGCATGCGCCCAAGCGAGGTCTGGTTGTCGGACTGGCTTCGCAACAGCACGTACTCGTTGTCGTAGAATCCGCGCGCCGGCGACGGCGAGTTGGAGTCCGCCCCATAGATGCGCCCCGTGGCGTAATCTTTGAGGTTGATCGTCAGCTCGCCGTGCTCGTGCAGATCGTTGATCAGCTGCTCGGGCACCGCAAATTCGCTCGCCCCCGGATACAGCTCGCTGATTGAGGAGATATCCTCCTCCTCGAAGTTCTCCGCCGACAGGCCCAGGGCATCGGCGCGAACGCGCAAGTTGGTGTCCTTGCTGATCAGGATGCAGGGCACATCCGGCTCGCTCTCCTGAATCTCGAGCGCAACGCACAAGATCAGGTTGTCCTTCTTGTCCGAGTGCAAAAACTGGTTGGCCGGCTTCTTGGTCGCATACGAGACGCGAAGCGTGCCCCCGTTGTCCAGCGCCACGCCTGTGCTCAGACTGCCACGCTGGCGATACTGGTCCAGGATGCGGCCCACCTCGCGCGCGTTTCGGCCAAGCTCACTGAGCTCGCGCTTGAAGGTGTCGATCTCCTCGATCACATAGATCGGGATGATGACGTTGTTCTCCTTGAAGCGAAAGATCGCCAGCGGATCGTGGAGCAGCACGTTGGTATCGACGACAAAGTTCTTAGACATGGCGCCTCGGCTTGTCCCATTCGCGCCTTGAACAACGCGCGCGCTGAGAGTGTGAGTGGGTGGTCAGCCTTGCTTTTTAGCCTGCATCTCTTGATAGACCGTTACGCGGTTACGTCCGTTCTGCTTGGAATGATAGAGCGCCTGATCGGCAAGATCGACCAGTTTGTGCGCATCGTCGGCATCAAAGGGCCCGCAGGCATAGCCCATGCTGATCGTGCACTGCAGTGGCCCCTTGTCGGTCTGAAAGACCAGCTTGCTGAATTCCTCGCGCAATCGCTCGGCGACCTGGCGGCCGGCCGCCAGCTCGGTCTCCTCGAGGATCACCACAAACTCCTCGCCACCGTAGCGCGCCGGCACGTCCACCTCGCGAAGCGCCGCCCGAAAAAGTTTGCCCACCTCGCGCAACACCTCGTCGCCCACCGGGTGACCATAGGTGTCGTTAACCGACTTGAAGTGATCGATGTCGGTCAAGATCAGGCCGAAGTTTCGCCCGGAGCGCTTGTGGCGCGCCATCGCCTCGCCCAACTTCGTCTGGAAGGTGCGCCGGTTGGCCAACTGTGTGAGCCCGTCGATGCTCGCCATCTCCTCCATCTTGGCATAGAGGCGAGCGTTTTGAAGCGTGACCGCGACCTGGTTGGCGACCACCTCGAGCATCTCGCGGCGCTCCGTGGAGAACTGCAGCGCTTCGCGGTGAGCAACGACAAACGTGCCCAGCGGGCGATCTTGGACGATCAACGGCAAGACGAGCATGCTCTTCATCTCCTCGAGGCGCTCCTCGCGCGTGAAGACCACCGAGGCGCCGTCGCGAAAATTGCCGCCAAAGGGTAGATAATGGCGATTTTTGACGACCATCGAAACCAGGCCCTGATTGTTCTCGAAATTTCGCCCGACCCAGGCGCTGACATCCTGGCCCAGATGCGTGCTCTGGTCGACGACCGCAACGCTGTGGCGATCGCTTTCCTCGTCATAGATGGTAAGTGCGGCGAAGTCATAGGCCACGATCTGTCCAACACTCTCCATGGCGACCTTGTAGGCGTCTGCGGGCGTGAGCACGCCGTTGAGCTTGCGGCTGGCCTCGTAGAAGCGCCCCAGCTCAAAGCGCGTGCGCTCAATGCTCGAGAACATGCGCTCGTTTTGGATCGCCCGCAAAATATAGCTGGCCGCGTCGCGCACGACCTTCTCATCGTCGTCGCCAAAGGGCTGGCCGCCGATGCGGTCAACGCACAAGACGCCGCGAAGATGGCCTCCCTCGATCACCGGGACGCCGAGAAAAGACGTCACTTTTTGCGGCTCCCGGTAGTAGGACAAGCCGCGAAAGCCCGCGCGCACTTCGCGCAGGTTCACCGTCTCACGCCCGCGCGTAATCGGCCCGATCACACCGCGCGCCGGGTCGATGTCCTCCTCGATCACGGCGTCGCTGTCGCTGACCAACTCCTTGATGCGCAGCTTCTCGTTTCGAACGTCGAACCACAAAAGCACGCAGGTATGACAGCGAAGCGCGGTCTTCAACAGCTCGAGGCTCACATAGATCGTGTGGTGTACGGCATCGACCGCATCGCGCACGATCAGCTCCTCGGCCTGCTCACGGTTGGCCGTCGTCGTCTCCGAGCGCCCGGCATGGATCAGGCGAAACTCGCGGGCATCGACGAGCATCTTCTCGCGCTCCTGCTCGACCTCCTGGCGGTAGCGCTGGCGGCGCTCCAGCGCCTCGCGCCCGTGCACGAAGTAGCTGAACAGCCCGAAGGCCAGCACAAAAGCGCTGCGCGAGAGCGCCAATCCCAGATCGACCTGCTCGAGGCCAAAGCTTGCGCCACCGGGCGCCAAAACGCCCCCGCTGGCAGTGCCGACCAGATGTGAGGCCCACTCGATCGCCAGCGCCGCGCCTGCGGCCAGCGCGCTCACCCGCGCCGGATGCAGCGAGACGACCAGCGCCACGACCAGATAAACCAGCGCATAGGTGTCGATCCCCCACAGACTCAGCGTGCGCGTGGCGACCAGCGCGGTCGTGATCGCCAAAAGCGCGCGCTCGAGCTCAAAGCCCAGCGCCGCCTGCCCGCGCGAGCGAAAGTTTCGCACGCCCAGCCACACGCACACGCCGACCAAGACGGCCACGACCACCAGGTTGCCAAAGGGCGCAAGCGGCGCACTGCCCACAAAGCCGGCAACGTACAAGACGCCCGACAACAGCGCCAGGCCGGTGGGCCAGCTCGCTTCAATGGTCAGGGGATGGCGGATCAAACTGCGCGTTGCGGTCGTCATCGTGTGGCCTCCATGGCTTTTCACGTTTCGAGCATGTCGTGCATCTTCGAGCAACGTCTCAATCGCCGTAATCGGCCGGTGCCAGCGGGCTGGCCTCGACCACGTCGACGATTCGCTGGCGCAAAATCGCGCCGACCTCGCCGACAAACACCACCGAGAGCTTGGCTCCGGCCACATCGCGGCCCAGGTTGACCAGGGCGGCATCGAGTGAGTCGAGCGCGACGACCTTGCCAGCGAGCTCGATCTTCTCCTCTTTGACCACCAGGCGTACCTGCACGGTGATCATCGTATCGGGCTCCTCAAACTGAAAGATGATCTCGCCCGGGCGCGCAAGGCCCACGCTCTCGCGTGCGCGCCGCTCGGCCAGGCGCGGATCGTCTCGAAGCGCCACGATCTTCTTCTCCAACTGCGCATTCTTGTTCGCAAGCTCGCGGTTTTGTAGCCGCAAGCCCTCGAGCTCTTCGGCGAGGCGCTCGACCTGCCCTAAGTTGGGATGGGTAAAGACGTAATAGCCCGCGGCACAAATCACCGCCACGACCACCAATGTCATTATCACTCGCACCATGACTCGTCTTCCGCTGACTCCAAGCTCTGGCGACTACGCTATCAGCGATCGCGCCGGATGCAAGAAAAGCCCAGGCCCAGAGCAAGGGCCTATTTGCTGGGCCGCGAAATCACCAGGTTCACGCGCTTGAAGCCCACCTGTTTGACGAGATCGAGCAGCTCGACGACGCGCCCGTGACTGGCTTCGACGTCGCCCTTGAGCAAGATGCTGGCATCGGGATTGGTCTGAAAATAAGCGTCGAGCTTCTCGCGCAGCGCATCACCTTGCCAGGCGACGCCCTCGTCCATGACGACCTCGCCGGTGGCCGTCACCATGAGCACCACACGCTCGCCCTTGGCCGAGTCTTCACCGCTGACGGCTTCGGGCAAGTTGATCGGGATCTGGGCCTCGTTGGCCTGGGCGAAGGTCGTCGTGATCAAAAAGAAGATCAGCAGCAAGAAGACCACGTCGATAAGCGGCGTAATCTCGAGCGTCGACTCCACGCGGCGCTTTCCGACACTGCGAAAGTTCAAGAAGCCTCCTTCTTGGCCTCACCAAGCGCCTTGGGAGAGCCCGCCTTGTCGACGCCCTTGTCGACGCCCTTGTCGACGCCCTTGTCGACCGCCGCCGGCCCACGCTCCTTGCGCTCCGCCGCGGCAGCCATCGCCTCGAGGCGCGCCTCACGGCCCTTGTAGGACTGATCGGGCGGCACCAGGTAGTCGAGCGCCTGCAGGCTGGTATCCTCGAGCTCGACGCCGAAGCGATCGACGCGCGTCAAGATGTAGCGATAGCCCAGATAGACCGGAATGGCGACGGTGAGCCCGGCCGAGGTCGTGATCAACGCCTCCCAGATGCCGTTGGCCAGCGCGCCGGGGTCGGTGCCACCGGCGGCTGCGGCCTGGTTGACCACACGCTGGAAGACGCGAATCATGCCGGTGACCGTTCCCAGCAGGCCGAGCAGCGGCGCGACCGTGGCGATCGCGCCCAGCGCGTTGGTGAAACGCTCCAGATAGTGCATCTCGCGCCGGCCCGTCTCCTCCATGGCCTCTTTGACCAACGCGCGATCACCGCCGGCATAACGAATGCCCGAGCCCAAGATGGCCGCTATCGGCGAGCGGTTTTGCGAACACAGCGCCTCGGCCTCCTCGTAGCGGCGCTCTTCGAGCAGCTTGGTCACGAGGCGGATGAACTTGGCAGGCAAGATCTTCGCGCGCTGCAAGCTCCACATGCGCTCGAGAAAAAAGGCCAAGCCAATGATCGAACAGGCCAGGATGGGGATCATCAACCATCCACCCTTGGCCAAGAAAGCATAGATTTCTGCCATGAACATCCCGCAATGGAGGAAAAACTGGCCCAGCAGATCCACTCAACACCGCAGGCGCCGAGACGCCTAGGGTGCAACGGCTCTCAGGGCCTCTTCTCAAAGAGTGCGCCGAGGAAGGGATACAGCCCTTGCCCGTCGAAGTACGACTTGAAGTTATCGATTGAAAGCTCATTGACCGTGCAGTACTGCTCGACCGTGCCCAGCAGCGCGATGCGCCGCTGGTTGACCCGCGTGCGCACCACGAACAGCGCGATCAGTCCCACGCTCAGCGCCACCATCCAGGAGGCCGGACTGCTCAGCCAACCCAGAAAGAATGCGCCCACGAGCACCGCCGCCACGCTGAGCAACACAAAGCCGCCTCCGAAGCCGTAAACGCGTCCAAAGCGCTGGTCCATCTCACGGGCAAAGGCGCGGTGCAGCTCGGCCGGCTGGCCGTCGTCATGCTCTTGTGCTTGCTGCGCCGTCTCCAAGACCACCTCGCCCATGCTCATCTCCAAACGCTCTCCAGCCTTGCAATTTCAACCACTGCCCGAAACCTCGTAATCTAGCGGCTTATTTCATCTTTCTCGCGCTCAAAGCCCTGGCGCGCACACACCCGTATTACGATGCAGACGATCCGTTGTAAAAGCCCGCTGCCGCATTGTCAAAGCCTCGCAGTCGCCAGCGGGCCCCCGGGCGCGGCGACGATCGCCAAGCACGGGAATGCAAGATGCTTGCCGATTCATTATATAACCGGGCACAAGAGCCCATCGGTTTCTGGATGCAAGCCGAACAATGATTAGCTTTGATTGCAGGCACGGTGGTAAGCGCGACTTACCCAAAAGATGCACTCGAGAAGTCGGTTGCTTCGGACCATGGCCGACGTGACCGCCGAAGCTTTCGATATCCCGCTGGAAGATGCTGTGAGGTGATACTATGGCGATCGGCGATGATGTAACCAACAAAATAGGGCACCAGCCGGCCGGGCGCGACTTGGCCCAGCAGCTGCGCGCCTATTTCGAACAAGCCGGCGCTCATCTGGAGTTCGACGAGACCTTTGAACAAAAGTACCTCCTCGACTTCACCATGACCCGCATTGAGAAGGTCCACGCCCACGTCAATCTGGGTGTGCACGTGACGGCTTCGGTCGACGATCTCGATGAACAACAACAATTCGTCCAGACCTCCAAGCGCGGGATCGTGCTCAAGGCGATTTACGTCGAGCTGACCGATACCTCGGTGGCAGCCGGCGGACTGCTCGTCGCCTTTGGAGCCTGTCTGGCCTTTCTCTTCGATCGACGCTATGCCCAGAGCAAAGCCATCGGCATGCGCATCAACGAAGACTGCTCGTTTCACTTCTTCGATATCGAGGACAACATCGAGCGCCTGCAGCGCATGTCCTTTGATGAAGAGCTCGACATCGGCGAGGATCTCGGTGGCCGGGTGATCGCCTACTTCACCGAAAAGGGCTTTGGCTTCATTCAGACCGACGACGAACGCAAGTTCTTCTTTCACATTGCCAACGTCGTCGACGACGACCTGCGCGCCCGACTGCCCGCCTATGTCCCCGGTGAGATCATCCCCGTGGACTTTCAGTACGGTGGCAACGACGGCAAAAAGTACCCCAAGGCTATCAACGTCTCGCTGCCCGAGGGCAACGGCACCGACAGCCACTGAGGGCGCAGCCTTAGCCTCCTCTACCAGGAGGCCGCCTCAACGTGGGCTTCCATGCCGAGACACTCGAGCGGTGGCTTGACGATGGTCGTCTCGCGCGACTTGTTGGCGGCCACCTGGGCGACGCGCACCCGCTCGCTGTACTGCTCCCCGTTTGCCAACTGACAACTCAGCGCCACCTCCAGCTCGCGCACGTCGTGCACCGAGAGGTTGCGCGTGTGCAAGATCCAACGGATCTCGCTGCGGTGGCGCTCGATGTTGACCACGCCCTGGGTGGCGGCCACCATCAGCCACGGCTCGATATCATGGCGCTGATTGGCAAAGCCCTGCTGCGAGGCCAATTCCACCACGCCTGCGGTGTCGTCGATGCTGACCCGGTAGCGCCTCAAGACGTTGAGCCCGAGCACGCCCACCAGGGGCCGACCCTCGATCCGCTCGTCGCCGCAGGAATCACAGATGATGAAGCTGACCCGGCTGTGGCGCCGGTCTCCAAGCTCCAGATTGGCGATGATGCCAAACTGGGTCGCAATATTGCCGTTGGCCGTTCGCACCACCGTGGTCGGATTCTGCGCACGCGGGCTGATTCCGGCCTCGCGTGCAAAGCTCGTTGTCAGCGTGGTGAAGGTCGCTCCGGTGTCGACCATGAAATACACATCGCGCTCTTGCACCCGTGCCTTGACGAGGATCGCGCCCGCGCGCCGCTCAAAGGGCAGACGGATCGCCTCGGCACCGCCCCGGCCGACACGCTCGATGCGTGGATCGGCCATGTCCGACCCCACCTCGCCAGTGGAGCCCTGGATCACCAGCACCGACTCGGACAACGTCTCCTGATTCTCGAACAAATCGCGCACATCTTGAGCCGTCGCCGTGCTCGAGCCGAACGCAATAAAGAGCCCGAAAATACCCAACCAAAACCAACACATCGGCTTGCTCTTCATGGCTTACTCTCCCATTCTTGGCCGGCGGCCTGGCCAAGATGTCGTGGTCGCTTTGCGTGCCGCTTTATGCTATCAACCTTGCCATGAAAGGTCTTGTAATTAACAGACATCCGACGAATTTTTCCCGCCTGCCGCTGACCCTGTTCGCGCTCATCTTGACGCTCTGCCACGGCTCGCCGGTCCAGGGCGGCGAGCCTGGCAGTGAACAGCTCGCCCGCAGCTTTAGCGAGCGCAAACTCGGCCCGGCCGAGATCTTGGGCGAGCTGGGCATCGAGGCGCCTCGAAGCTGTCTGGACTTCACCGACCGCGACGTGCTCGATGCCCGAAAAGCCCGTTGGGCATCGGCTATCGCCGTCTTGAACCACACCCACCCCGATCAGCTCGTGGGCTGGATCGTGGGCAGCACGCCGCCGCCCAAAGCGGCTCTTCGCGAGGCCGAGTTCCAAAAGGACTGCCTGCTCGCAGCGATGATCGGCGACGTCAACCGCTCACCGCTTCGCCTGCGCGTCATCCTCAACTACGGCGATGTCTTCGAAGGGGAGGTCGCCAACGCGCGCCAACTCGCCAGCCGCTTCGAGCAGACCCCCGGCTGGCGCCGACGCATCCTGAGCCATCTCACCCAGTCCTCATACCGCGACGCCAAGAGCCAGAGCCACATCTGGATGCGCAAATACCTCTTCGAGGGTCGCTCCTTCAACATCGTCTCCGAGCAGGCCGGCGAGCGCTGTGGCCTGCCTGCCGGCCAGACCTGGAAGCCCGAGTCCAGCCGCCACCACCGCTGCTGGAAGGAGCAACTCTCACCCGAGGAACGCGAGCGCGAGATCTTGCACGCCTCGAGCGCACCCGGCATCTCGCGCCATCACTGGGGAAGCGAGTTCGATCTCTTCAGCCTCAACCCCAACAGCTTCACCGACGGCGCGCCTTTAAACCACGACTACCAGTGGATGACCCAGCACGCCCTCAACTTTGGCTTCTTCCAACCCTACCGCGGCGAGAAGGCCAAGGGCGGACACGCCGGCTACATGGAAGAGCGCTGGCACTGGTCCTATCTGCCTTTGGCCCAGGCAATCCACGACTTCATCGCCGCCAACGAGACCCGCGTCGAGCGCGCGCTCAACCACCAGTGGGACGAGTTCGAAGCGCGCTCCAACCGCTGGCGCCGCGCCAAGATCGCCTACTTTCCCTTCGTCCGATCACGCTGGCGCGACTATGTCTTCAACATCGACCTGCCCCCCGCACCGACCGTGGTGGCCGAGGCTGAGCCTGAGCCGGAGCTCGAGGCACGAAGCGACGTCCTCTCCAACGAGCCGTAAGCGGCCATGGCGCTCGGGCACAAAAAAGGGCCGTGGTCATTGACCACGGCCCTTTTTTTAGACGCTGATTACGCCCGACTCAGTAGCTCGCCCCGATGCTCAGGTTAAACGAGGAGTAGTTGGAGGCCGGTCCGTTGAAATTCCAAAACGGGAAACGAAACGACTTGTTGTCGGACGTCTTGGGCGGCTGCGTGGTGTTTAAGCTGCCACGCACGTTGAGCCAGTCGTTGATGCCATAGCGCAGACCGACGCTGTTCGCCGTGACCTGCGACATGCAACGGCCGCTGCAGCTGATCGCGGCATCGGGAGCAAACTGGTCGTCGTTGTTCTGGTAATAGGTCCAGTAGCTGTACAGCCCGTAGGAGACGCTAGCCGAGAGCGTCGACCAGATTGGAATGCTTGCGCTGAGCGCATTGCCCACGGCAAACTCCGAGTTGTAGCCGTCGATGGCGATGTGCGTCGGCGAGACCTGCTCACCGGCGCGGTAGAGCGCATTCTCAAAACCGACTTCCTCGAGCGAGATCGTCGGCGAAGTAAACTGATGGAAGAATTTCGTGCCCGAGAGCGAGTACGCCAGCGTCAGCTTACTAAAGAAGGTGCGCGAGATATCGACCGAGAGGCTCGAATCAAAGAGCAGGGTCGAGGCGCGCGAGGTTTTGCTCGTGGGCAACGAAAAGGACAAGCCGGGGCTGATGCTGATGCCCGTCGACTCGAAGGTATGGCCGTTCCAGCCGGCACTGAGCGAGATGTCCTGCAGTCGAAATTCCGCCGCTTCGTTGGCGATCGACGTGCTGTTCGCGGTCAGCCACTGGGTCATGCCAATGCCCAGCCCGAAGCTGAACTCGCTGACGCGGTAGGCGCCCGAGAGCGAGAGCACCAGGCCGACGCGATCGTAGGCGTTGTTGGGAGCCGCGATCGTATCGGCGTATTGGGTGTTGTTGGAAGCCGTCATAAAGGTTCCCTGGCCAACGACCATGCGCAGACCACCGGAGACGCTCCACGGCTTGGAGGCAAGCGCGGCATCTTCACCCAAAACAGAGTCGAGCTCGGCATCGAGCGCGACCTCGGCTTGGGGCTGCGTCATGGGAATGGACTCGGTCGCGACCGCAGGCTCTTCAACGACCGCGGCAACCTCGGGCTCGGCCGCAGGCTGCGGCTCAGGTGAAGGCCGTGGCTCCGGTTCTGGTTGATCCAGCGCCTGAGCTTGCTCTTCATCAGCCGCGACTTGTTCGGCCGCCACTTGTTCTTCGAGCTCTTGCTCGGGCTCAGCGGCGGGCTCCTCGGCAAACGCCGGCACGCAGACCAGCAAACCGGCTGCGAGGATTGCGCGCGTACTCCATGCAAAACACTTCTTCATTCGAAACTCTCTCAAAGTTGGTAATCGCATTGCGTGCCTATCTCTAATAGCCCATCGACACCACGTCAAGCAACGTGTCGAGACGTTAGAAAATGATCTTCAGCCACTTTTTGCAAATACCGTACCGCAACGAGATCGTTCGCGAATTAACACCATGGAGCACGCGCTCGAAGGGGGCGCCTAGGCGGCCAGCGCGCTCTGGCGAAAGATGCGCCGAACGCCAGTAATTGCGCGGTAGAGGCCGACATGCTGGTAGACGCCGGGCTGGCCGACGAGACTCAAGTACAACTCTTCGCCGTCGATCTCGAAGGTGCGCACGTGCAAGGAGCGCTCGTCGACGCCGGGAACGAAGTTGTCGACATTGGCGAGGATGCTCTGGCGGCACTGGCGATCCACACAGCGCGCGAGCAGCGGCGCGTAGGCGGCCAGCGCATCCGACTCGAACTGCTCGCCGGCCGAGGCGATCACCAGGCCGCGGCTATCGCCCAGCGTGAAGTTGCGAAGCTTCTCGCGAGAATAGATGTGCTCGAGCTGAAGCATAATGGCTTGGATAGCTTGCTTGCTGCGGCTGCGGCGGCGTTCGTTGGACATCTCGAGCACGGTCATGATCCACTCCTTGGATACGCGCAACTCGCCATTGAGCGAGGCGCTGTGACGTCAAACCGTGCTTTGCGGTCAATCACCTGGCTGACCACGGTGTTGCACGGTGTCTGCAGGCAAGTGTAGGTGGGGGTGGCGAGGTGTCAAAAAATCTAGCGCACACTGCGAATACAGGCTTCCACCCGTGCCAGATCTTCGAGCAGGTCGAGCTCGCGGTAAATATCGCGCGCCTTCTCCCACAGTGTCAGGGCTTGCTGCCAGCTGCCGGCCGCCGCGCGCAGCCGGGCGAGCTGCTCGAGCGGCTGGGCGTAATCGAGGTCGGCAATCGGGATCCGCTCGGAGAGATCGAGCACCTTCTCGAGGATCACCGAGCTCTCCTCGTCCTGGCCGCGCAGCGCCTCGACGAGCGCCAGGTTGTACTCGATGCCGGCCGACAGATAGGGATAGTCGTCGGCGGCGATGATATCGCGCGCCGACGAGATAAAACGCCTGGCGCCCTCAAAGTCGGCAAGCGAGAGTGCGGTCAGCCCGAGATTTGCGTTCACCACGGCCACGTCGTACTGCGCGCCGATGCCCTGGTAGATATCGAGCGCACGGTCGTAGTTCTTGCGCGCCTCGCTAAAGCGGCTCTCAAAGCGCGCCACGTCGCCCAGGCCGTTGTAGCAGTGGCCTGCTCCGCGCCGGTCACCGAGACTTTCATAGCGGCCCAGCGCCTCGCGGTAGAGCCGGGCTGCCTCGGCAAAGTTCTTCTGGTAGCGGGCCAGCTGCGCCATGCTGAGCAGATTTCTCGCAATGCCAATCGGCAGCTCCTCGAGGCGATAGAGCGCGAGCGACTCCTTGTAGAATTCGAAGGCCTCCTCGCCATGGCCGAGCATGCGCGCGATCTCGCCGAGCAACCACAAAGACTCGGCTCGCCCGTCGTCATCGTTTCGAAGCGCGGCCGAGCCAAGCGCCGCCGTGGCCAGCGCGCGGGCTTGCTCGTAGTCGCCGCGGTGCCAGGCCACGCGCGCCAGCCCGCGTGCGGCGTCCTCATCGGTCTCATGGAGGCTGGCGTCGCCGGCGATCAGCTCGCGCACGCGCTCAAAGGCCCAATGGGCCGCCTCGAAATCACCACGCTGCCAGGCGACGTGGCCCAGGCCAAGCCAGCTCTGCGACAGCGCCCCCAACCCGTCAGCGCGCCGCTCAGCTCCCATCCACGCGACCAGGCGCACAATGCGACGATAGGCATTCTCGGCCCTGGGAAAATCGCCAAACCCCTCGTAGAGATCGCCCAGCGCGACGAGCGTCTCCAAATACTCGGCGACCAGGCTCGCCGCGCCCTCGGCCTTCAAGGCCGAGCCCAGCTCGCCGGTGGCCGAGTCGATTCCGAGCATGCTCTCCATCAACTCGAGGCAAATCTCATAGGCCTCGCTGGCTTGTCGCAGCATGAACGAGCTTCGCGCCGCGCTGGCAGCCTTGCGATACCAGCTCAGGGCCTGCTCCGGCACGCGCGCGGCGTGCCAGTGCGCGGCGATCTCGAGCGCATGGTTGTCCGCCGCCCGAGGCAGAACCTGCTCCATGGCCTTGGCCGCGAGCTTGTGCACCTTGCGAACGCTGCGCGGTCCCCCGGCATCGCGAAGCACGTAGTCGCGCACCAGTGCATGGCTGAAAGAATACCAATCATCGCGGCGCTCGGGGCTCTCGACGATCAGCCCCTCGGAGAGCAGGCGGTCGAGATCCTCATCGAAGTGGGCGATGCGATCGCGGTCGCCCTCGATGGCGACCATTGCATTGAGCACGTCGTAGGCAAAGCGCGAGCCGGCCACGGCAGCACGGTGCAGCAGCTCCGAGAGCCGGCGGCCGGTGCCATAGCGCTCTTCGACTTGCTGAATGCGCACGCGAAACAGGTCGGCCAGGCTGGGCGGAACCGCGTCGCGCACGGCCTCGACATCACGCGCGCACCAGCTGCTGCCGTCCCACTCCAACAACCCCTCGTTTCTCAAATAGCGAAGAAGCAGCAACAAGTGCAGCGGATTGCCCCCGGAGCGCTCAAAGACGATGTCGGTGAGCGCCTCGTCGACGGGCAACAAGGCGTTGACGAGCTGGTTGCCGCTGGCGCGCTTGAGTCGGCCAAGCGGGATCCGCTCGACGGTCTCACCGACGTAGCGACTCAAACCGTTGAGCCGGCTGGCCAGGGCGACATTCTCGGCCAAATCTTCGGTGCGCGCGGTGGCGATGACCATCATCGGCACCGCCCGGTGGCGCAGCTCCACGGCCAGAAAGTCCAAGAAGTCGGCGAGCTCGGCGCCGGCCCAATGGATGTCGTCGAGGATCACCAACTGGGGCTTGGCACGCGAGGCCAGCTCAAAGGCGCGCGCAACCGCGGCATAGAGCACCTGTGGCGAGGCCAGCGCCGATCTCGCATCGCCTGCGCGACCGGCTGGGCGCAGAAAATCGGTGATCGTCTGGGCATCCTCGCGCGGTGCCTGACCCCAGGCTTCCAGCCGATCGGTCACGCGCGCGAAAACGGCCTCGCGGGTCAAGCCGCGCGTGGCGAACATGCTCGCGAGCACCTCTTGGAGGCCACGAAGGCCACCGTTGGAGCCGCGCGTAAAGGCGCCTATATGACCCTGCAACAAGCCCTGCTCCTCGACCTGCTCCTTGAACCACATCGTCAAACGCGTTTTGCCAACGCCGGCCTCACCGTCGATGATCACGAGGCTACCGCGCGCGGTGCGCCGAACGCGTTGGACCATGTCCATCAACCACGCCCGCTCGCGCGGCCGCCCAACAAAGGGAATGCGCTGAAAGGAGGCGACCGCCGTCGCCTCGGGCGCATCCCAGACCATCGGCATATCCGGGATGGTATGCGCGTCGAGCGGCTGGCTGACGATGTTCTCCTCGAGGGTGCCCGGCCGAGCGTCGGGCTCGGCGGGCATCGGCCGGGGAGCTCGGTGAGCCTGGGGGTCACTCTGGGCGCGCGCCAACAGCGGCTTGAGGGCTGCGCGCATCTCGACGGCCGAAGCCCAACGATTGGCCGGCTGCTTCTCGAGCGCCTTCATCACGAAGTCATGAAGCTCCTTCCAGATCGGTAGATCGGGGCGCGGGATCATCGGCGGCACGGCCTCATGCACGTGCAGGCTCATCACGGCCAGCCCCTTGTGCTCCCCATAAGGAGGCCGTCCGGTGAGCAGCTCATAGACGAGCAGGCCCACGTTGTAGAGATCCGAGCGCGGCGTCAACGTGCGCTCACCGCCGGCCTGCTCCGGGCTCATATAGCGCGGCGTGCCGACCACCTCGCCATGTTCGGTGTCGCGACCGTCGCCTTTGTCAAAGAGCAGCGCGGCGATGCCGAAATCGACGATCATCGGCTTGCCCAGCCGCTCGGGCAACTCCGAGCCGGCCACCACGATGTTCGCAGGCTTGAGGTCGCGGTGCACGACACCGCGCGCATGGGCGTGGGCCAGGCCAGCGAGCAATTGATCGCTGAGTTGCAAAACTTGGAAAAGCGAGATGCCCGTCTCAACCAGGCAGGTCAGTGGATCGCCGTCGATGAGCTCCATCGACATGAACATGCGCCCGCTGTCATCAACGCCGTATTCGTAAACCGCGGCGATGTTTCCATGGTGCAGGCGCGAGGCGGCGCGCGCCTCACGTGCAAAACGTCGGCGCAGATGCGCCAGGCTGGCCACCTCGGCGCGCAGCAGCTTGAGCGCGACCTGGCGGCCGTGCGGAAGCTGCGTGGCCCGCCAGATGGTGCCCACGCCGCCCTGGCTGAGCACTTCGTCAAGCACGAAGCGCCCATCGATGATCTCTTTGGCTACGGAGGACGGCATATCAAGCGCGACTCAAGCGCGGTCCATGACTCGAGTGATGCGCATCATTCGTTGTCTTTGGGGATGCTGCTCAATTTCACAAGGTCGAGACCACCCGTGTAAGCATAGGACACGTAGTTGTCGTAGCCATAGGCAACCAGGCCAAAGGCCAGCGGTGCCGAGATCGTGTGCGGCCCATCGCCAACCGGGATGTGTGCGCGCATCATCGTCTGATCGGGGCTGATCTCGTGGTCATAGTCCTTGGGGAAGATTTGCTGCCCGTCGAGCGTCAGGATGCCCGTGGGCGGGATCGACACCGTGATGAAATTGCGGTGGTAGGTCGCCGGGGTCAAAAACGAGTACGACGTGCGGTACTGCTCTTTGGGCGGAATCAGGAAGAACGACGGATCACCGGCGTAGTCACCCCAGTCAATCACGTTGTTGACCGTATTCTGGCTCGAGACGAACGCTCCCAACAAGATCGGCTCCGAGGCGATGACAGAAAACATGCGACGCGTTCCAAACTCACAGGTCTGGCCGGCGTTGAGGCGAAACTCGCCGGTGGCCGGGTCTTCGGAGAACTGAGCATCGCTGCAGTGTTTGACGCCCTCACCACTGGTCGACAAGGTGTTCGGGCGATTGAGATTGATTCCCGTCTTGATCACCGTATTGTCCACGCGCGCCAAGAACTTCCAGTAGGTGCCCTCGCTCGAGTGCTGAGTCGGCGACTCGTTTCGAAGCTTGAGAGGCGCGGCAACGAAGTTTCGCCCCCAGGTCTCCATCGGAAAGAGCTGCGACTCGAGGTGATCGCAGGCGCCCTTGCTAAAGGGCACATTGGTGCAGGTGTGGCCGCCGAAGACAGCGACGGGCTTGCTCGCTGTCACGCGCGCACCGGTGAGGTCCTCGACCGGTGCCGCGCCGCGACCCCCGACGTTGAGCACCTCGAAGGGCTGCATCGTCACCGTAATCAAACCGCTGGCGCTGGGGCCGCTGATGCGATCCGGGCTCGTGATCGGATAGACCAGTTGGTGGTAGGGACGAAGCGGATCTTTGGACGGGCGAAGTTGAATGTCGACCTGGGTATCAGGCTGTGTGGCGATCACCGTCAGATTGGCCGAATAGGCCTGCGGCAGGCGCGTGGCGCCGCCAGCCCACACCGCGTGACTCATGAACATGTAGTTCTCGGTCAGTGCGCTGGTCGGCAAGAGCAGGCTGGCATCGTTGGTGTAGTTGTAATTGCAGCACAACGGATTGAACTGGTAGGCGATGACCGGCTGGGTCGAGACCACCCGATAGCCCGTGTCGGTCAGGGAGGTCGCACCGAAAGGAATCTTGCGATGAGGCAGGATCAACGTCATCGTCGACTGGCGCGGCAGCACCAGGTTTTCGACCGCGCCGTTGAGTGGGCCGGCCGTGCGCACGCCGTTGATGTCGAGCACCTCGGAGTAGACCGTCTGCAGCTCGTCTCCGGGAAACTTGATGTCGGTTCCCACGCGCCGTGAGGGCACCGAGAGCGCAAACTCACCATCAGCCGAGTAGATCGTGATCTCGGCCTCATAGCTTGTCGACGTATTGGCGATGACGATCGCATAGGGCGGGTGGCTCGCCGGCGACAGCGGGGGCGGATCGCCTGGCTTGTCCGGGTTGTTGAGCAGATGATTCTCCATCTCGACGGCCCAGTACTCGCAGCCGATGTAGCTGTTCTCGACCTCGGCTATCTGGCAGCGGTTGAGACAGAAGCCCTCATCGCAGCGGCCCTCTTCATCGGTCGGGCAGGGCTCGAGATCACGGTAGGTCTCAGCGTCCTCGTTGCACATCTGCGGTGTGTTACCACCACACTTGCGATGGCCAGGCACGCAGGTCACCCGAATGCACTCGCCGTCGCGACACACCTCGCTCTCGGCGCAAACGCCGGGCAAGATCGCCGTTCCGGCGTCGTTGCAGACCTCGATGTTGGGCGTGTTTTCTCCGCGGCAGCCGAGCAGCGCGTTTGGCACACAGATCTGCGGCAGCACCGGCGGCACGTCGACCTCGACGTCGGCCTCAACGTCGACCTTTGGAACATCTTGTCCAACGTCGGGCACGACCGTATCCGGCTGATTATTGTTGTTATTGTTGCTAACAACCGGATCACTGCAGCCAACAAGGCCAGCAACCACAACGAAGCTAAGGGCGAGGAGGGGTGAAAAAGTACGCATCATAAAATTATTTTCGCTGGTTGAGACGACTCTTCGAGCAGTTCAATCGATTTAATGATCGCCAGGTAAAACAACAAAAAGCCCGGCTATACGTGGAGTTGCCCTGAAAACAGGCCCACTATACACATTCTCCTAACAAGAATCACTCGCTAGATCGGCGCATGGCACACATCTTTGCGGTGTGCGCGATTTTAGCTCTCCGATCGCCAGGGTGTTACACCCTCGGGCGCCTTGCCGCAAGGGTGCATCTCGGAGCTATGCCAGACGCGAAAACTCTGGAAGGACTCGTGAACGGCAAGCAGCGCGCGCTGGCGCAGCTCCTCGGCGCCGATGACAGGCTTGCTTGCGGCCTTTTTCTTGGCCGCGGCGGGCTCCACGGTGTCTTGGGCCTCTTCGGGCTCGCCGGGGCCAAGCTCGCTCAGGCGCTCGGTGGACAGGCGAATGAGCAACTCGAGCTCCCGATCGACGTAGACAAACCAGTTATCCAACTCGGCACGCGAATTCTCGTAGCGCAAATTGGCCGCAGACGAGCTCGCTCCGATCTCGACGAGCTGCGAGCGAATCGCCTTAAGCGTGGCGCTGACCTGGACGACGACCTCGAGATCGTCGCCCAGCAGCTCACGCTCAATGGCACGCTCGGCGGCAAAGTAAGCGTCGCCAACGGTGGTCACGCGTGCGATCAATTCGCGGCACTGCGGATCATTGGTCTCGGCAAGCACGCTGCGCTCGCCGGCTTCGACCTGCATATCCGGGCGAAACAGCGTGTCACGAAAGTTGACCATGCCCCACAGCGTCAGCACCAGCGCCCCGAGGCATGCCAGCCCCACGAAAATCGCACGACGGCGACGCGTCGACTCGGCGCGCGCAAAATCAACGGCCAACGCGTCGAGCTCGCCGACATGGTTTTGGCCCTCTTGATCACTTTGTGTCGGTTTGGGCATGGCTCCTGATCCTGGTTGCTGGCTGGCCTCGTCTGGGCCGTGGACGCCGTCGATGACGATTCTCGACGAAGCGTTTGTAAACTGGCTCCGAGCGTGTTAAGTGAGGCGACCGAATCTAAGCCGGTTTTATCTCGATGTACACGGCCAATCCAGTGACTCGAATAATTCACGCTATGTGCCGGTTTACACCTCGGTGATCGTGCCGATCGCACCCTAGGTTAAGAGCTTCGCACCCGCCATTTGTTCCGAGTAGCTCATCGGCTCCGTCACGAAGTGAATTTGTAGTAGAGGGTTACGATTGAACACGACAATTTTTCTCCAGCGCCATCTCGACGCATCTGACGAAGAAGTTCCCCGCCTCATTGAGATGGCAACCACTGCACTTGCAAAGGGTACGGATTTCCCCATGGGCTCGGGCACCGAGGAGCGCCTCTGGCGCTACCTTCAGTACCCGTACTATCTGGGTCTGTTTGCACAGAAGGTCGTGCACGCCGAGGGCATCTCCGATCATGTCAAAGAGAAGCTCTGCCACGCCGTGCTCCAGATCAATATGCACCTCGACCAGGGCCAGGAGCCCGGCCCAGGCCTCTTCCAGCTGTCGGCCTGGCTTGGCCGCCACGCCCTGCTCTCCCACGACGATTATCTGGGCCTTCGCAAGGGTCTGATCTGGCTGCCTCGCCTGACGGACAGCTATGCCGAGCCCACGCGCCAGATTCTGCCGGCCTGCGACGGCATCTTTCGTGATCTGCAGATTCATCGCGAGCAGGCCATCGAGCTTGTCTTGATGATTTTGACGGCCAAAGAGGCGATCGGTGATCAGGGCCGCGAGATATTCGACCACCTCATGGAGCTGGCCGTCTTGAACAAGAGCCTCAAGCGCGAGGTCTGCCAGATCGTCGTTCAAAACGCCATCCCCTTCCCGCGCGGTGAATACCAACATCCGCTCGAGACTAGCGCCTCCGAGCAAGACCGCCTGAGCATTCGCTTTTTGCCCGGCAGCGTTCGCCGCCGCGCCGTCGTTTGGCTTGCGCGCCTTGGCAAAGACCCCCTTGAGCTCTTGAAGCGCCTGCTCAAGCCCAATACCGTGCGCGGCTACGGCGGCGACCAGGTCGCAAGCGGCGCGCTCGATCTGCTCGACGAGCGCTGGGAGCTCATCGCCGATGAGCTGCGCCTGAGCCTGCTTCGAAAGGCCGCCGATCTGCCAGACACCGCTGTTCGAAAGCGCGCCTACATCCTTGGCGAGAAGTATCTGGGCATCGACTTCTTGCGCCAGGCGCTCGACGACAAGGCCAAGAGTTTGCGTGAGTGGGCCGAGGAGCGCCTCGCGCGCCGCGAGCGCGGCGAGCTGCCCAGCGAAGAGCAGCTTCAGGCCGAGCTCGACCAGGAGTTCGACGAGGAAGACAGCGACGAGTAGGCCATGTTGAGCTGGACGATCCGCATCGACCGGCGCAAGGCCGACCGCGACGCCGTTGCCGCCGCGCTGGCCATGCTCGGCGCATCGGTCAAAGATCTGGTCGTCGTCTTGGGCTCACCCGAAGATTACTGGGCCGCGCCCGACGTCGGCGCGTTTCGCGACTTCGTCGAGTTTGCCACCATCTCGCATCCTGCCGAGGCTGGCCTCGAATACGCCGCCGAGGAGCTGCTCGAGAGCTTCGGCTGGCTGGTCGACTTTCAACGCTCATAAATTGGAGCTCCCCAAATTGAAGGATCCAGAGTTCGAAAACTACGCGCCGGCCCTGGCCACCGTCGTGCATGTCGGCGAGGGCTGGATTCGCGCCTTTGTCGTCGACGCGATCCCCGCACTTGGCGAGGCGCTTGCCATCGTCGGCCCCCACGGCCAGCGGGTCTATGCCGAGGTGCGCCGCCACAGCGGCCACCGCCTCGTCGAGGCCTTGCTCTTTGACGCGCCCGCCTGGCTTAGCCCCGGCCTGCCTGTCGAGCGCACGCACCGCGCGGCCGCGATCGCCCTGCCCGAAGCGTGCGACCTCGTGCCCGGCGCTGATACCCTGGTTCCCCACGAGCCGGGCGAAAACCTCGCCCTGGCCGCCCCCCGGCCATCCTTCGCCCAGCTCGACGGCCAAAGGCCCCCGCTCAACACCGGCATCGAGGCCCTCGATCTGCTCTCCCCGCTTGTCCAACGCGGCACCAACCTCGTCATCGACACCAGCACCGACACCGCGGCATTTGACGCCCTCGCGCGCTGCACCACCGCTGGTGCCGATCACGACGTCGCACTCGTCGTCACCACCGACGGCCGCGCTCTCGGCTTGAACGCCCGCCAGGTGCGCGTTGGCCAAGGTGCCGGCCAGCACCTGCTCGCGCTACGACTGGCGATGCGCTGGGCGATCGCGCTTCGCGACCGCGGCCAAAACGTCCTCTTTGTCGCCGAGCTCCCCCCCGTCGGCAGCACACCCACAAAACACACGGCCCGCGCAGAACAGGCGGTCACCGTCGGCTTTGGCGAAATCGTCGACCTCGTCGGCGAGGCCCTGGTCTCGACCCACAGCGCCGCGGTGACCGTACTCTTAAGGCTCTCGCTGGCCGATCCCGTCGGCGGCCTGGCCGAGATCATCGAAACCCTCGAACTCGGCGACATCGACGCCCAAATCTTCGTCACCAACGACGGCCGCTTCGATCCGCGCCGCTCCCACTCCCGCGCCCAGCTCCCCGCCTCCCGCGCAACCCAGCGCTCCGAGGCCCTGGCCATCCTCTCGCTCGCCCGAAAGGCCGAGGAGCGCAGCGAACTCTTTGGCGACGACGAACTCGAACCCCACGAACTAGACGCGCTCGACCAGGCCCAGGCCTGGATGGCCGGCCTTGCATAGATTCATTAGTCGGCTGCCCTGGCCCCCCGACAACCCAGACCCACGCTGGCCGAGCGCGCCGTTTTCACTTTTTTTCGTCGCGCGACTTGACCTGCTGAACAAGTGTTTATACTGGCTGGCTCGATCGCCCACGTG
>JACCWM010000207.1 GCA_013697635.1 Lujinxingiaceae bacterium
GTGCATTGCACCGGGCGCGGTTTTTGGTTTCTTGGGCGCTAAAAGAAGAACTTGGCGGCGATCAGGACAAAGATCACCAACAAGAAGACGCCGCCGCCGATGGCCATTTTGCGTGTGCCTTCATCGATGATCAAACCGCCAAATTGGCGAGCCACTTGGGGCGGCGCCGGCGCCGGCGCGCTCATATTGCCGGTCTCGGTCGGTGGCCGCGTGATCATGGGCGCCGGCATGATGCCCGAGGAGAAGCCAGCGGTCGGAGGCCGGGTGCTTCGAAGTGGCGAGGAGCTCTGGATGGGCGTCGGCTGCGACGTGCGCCCGAGCGGCTCGGCGGCCAACGGGGGCAGCGTGTAAATCCCAGGCAGCGAACTTGAACCGGGCATGGTCTCGTCGGAATCGACATCGGCACTGAGCTTGGCCAATTCCCGTGCGACGTCATTGAGCGCCGAGACGGACTGGAGTGGCATCGTCGCCTGGTGAGGCGTGGCATCGAGCGGGGGAAGGGTGAGGCGTTGTTTGCGGATTGCTTCAATGACTTCGGCACCGTCGAGGCGCTGGGTTGCCCCATCGAAGTCTTCATCGGGCTGGGGGGTGGCCTGGCGCGAGGGAATCGCCGTGAGGGGCGCCGTGATCGGGTCGTGATCAAGCAGAGCCGGCGGCGGCGAGGCCACCATCTGCTCGAGGGCATTGAGCATGGCCTCGGCGCTTTGAAAGCGACGTTGCGCGTCCTTTTCGACCGAGAGTGATAACCAGGGCCAGATCGCAAGCGCTTTGATGTGCTCGGGGATATCAAGCGGATCGTTGGAGAGCTGAACGCGCGCCTGCTGCAGGGCATGGTTGGCCGGGATCACGGGCTGGCCCGTCATACACTCGACCAAGGTCAGGCCCAGCGAGTAGAGATCGCAGGCAGGCAGCGGTGACTCACCGCGAAGCAGTTCCGGTGCCATGTAGCGGGGGCTGCCAAGGGTCATGCCGGCCGAGGTGATGTCGTGCTGGCCCATGCTCGTCTTGGCGATGCCAAAATCGAGCACTTTGACGAAGTCCGATTCGCCGTGAATCTCGCACATCATGATGTTGCCCGGCTTGAGATCGCGGTGAACGATGTCAAACGAGTGAGCCTCGCAAAGCGACTTGAGCACGCCGCGCGCGACATTGATCGTGCGTTGCTCGCTGATCGGTCCATCATCGGTAAGGATGTCGTCGAGGGTCCTACCCTTGAGATACTCCATGACGAAGAACATCACGCCTTCGTCGGTCTCCCCGAAATCGTATTGTCGGATGGTGTTGGGATGGCTGAGGTTGCTGACCATCAGGGCTTCACGCTGGAAGCGAAGGTGCACCTGCTCGGCCTGGTGGGCGTCCTGGCTGGGGAAGAGGATCTTGATGGCCAACTCGCGCGCCATGCCGGCCTGCTTGGCGCGATAGACCACGCCGAAACCGCCACGCCCCAGTTCTTCAACCAGTTCGTAGCGGCCAGCAAAGGTCTCCCCAATCGCTACGCCGCGCACAGGTTTCATGGTTTAATTCGGCCCTTGTGGCCACTTAGGGCCTCGCATTTGCCTCAAAAGCGGCCCTGCAAAATCATGCCAGCGCTTTGGCTGTCAAAGAGCGGAGTCAGGCGTAAGCCCAGGCGCTTTTGGATCGCATCGTCGTCGTTCTGGGGCTCTTGCTCGGTCATGTAGTCGTAGACCAACCAGCCGATCCCACCAGCGAGCAAAAGGCCTCCACCGACGTAGCCAACCAGCGCCATGGTTTCTTGGCCCTGACGTTGCTCGGTGAGCCGATTGAACTCGGCCGGATTGTCGAGCACGAGCTTGCGCTCCTCATCGGTCTCAGGAATGAAAACGTTGTCGTAGACAGCTCCGACGATGATGCCGATTGTCCCAGCACCAATGAGCGCAAATGCTGCGTAGTTGATCGAGGAGGCCTTGGGCGTCTCCGCTATCGGAGCGACGACCACGTCGTCCTCCGGCGCCTTGGGCGTCTCGAGAATGGCGCCCACGGTGTGATCGGACATGGCGCGAAGCTCGACCTCCTGCTCGGAGTTGGCAAAGCCTTCCTTCTCGAAGCGAATCTTGTAGCGCCCGGAGGGGTAGCCCGCGAGCTCACGCGGCGTGGTGCCAACCTGGTCGCCGTTGACAAAGACCATGGCCTGGCCTGGCTCGGACTCGAGCATCAAGCGTCCTGAGAGCTTGTCGTTGTAGCCCTTGCAGGATGCAGAGTTTTCGAGCTGCTTTTTGGCAACCACGCTCAGGTCAGCTTCCGAATCGGGGTGGCGCACGTAGGCTGAATAATAGACCAGGCTTCGTGCGCAGTCGCCCTTTTGCTCGAAGGAGCGCGCGACGTTGAGCAAGAGTCGCGGATTGGGCTCTTTTCGGTTGGCCATCAGCAGGCGATGAATTGCCAAATCGAAGTTGCCCGACTCGAAGGCTTCGCGAGCTTTTTGAATGATCGTTGTAAGATCGGCGTCCGACAAATCTTCGTTGAGCGCGTCATCGGCCCAGGCATTGCTGCTGAATCCCACCGGTGTCATCATCAATGCAACTGCAAGGCAAATTGCCTTTATCCAAACACGGTTCACTTCCACCTCCGGAAATGGTTGAGGGCTCACGATAGTCGTGAAGAACGCCAATCTACAAGAGGTCTCATCATCGGGCAAGTTTGGATACGCAAGCGTCTTTACGATCCGCGGATTTTGTTGCACATTGAGCACGCGCCGCTATGGTAATGCCCGTCAAAGACCGTAGTCAGCTCCATCTTTTCAGGGTTGAGAAAGAAATACGATGCAAGGACTTCCGCAAAACGGCCAAATTCTTGATGAGACCTACGAGATCCTGAGCCTTCTGGGCAAGGGCGGGTTTGGAGCAGTCTATCTGGCTCGCCAGATCAACATGGAGCGTGAGGTTGCGCTCAAGGTGCTCGTCGCCAGCGGACCCAAGTTCGAAGAGATGGTCAAGCGTTTTCGCCGCGAGGTGATGGCGATTCGCAACCTGACCCATCCCAATACGATCCGCATCTACGACTACCGCGACGAGTCGGGCATCCTTTATTACACGATGGAGGCGCTTCGCGGCCTGACGCTCAAGGATCTCGTCGAGCAAAATGGCCCGGTCTCGCCCAAGCGCGCCAAACAGATCACGCGCCAGATCCTCAAGAGTCTGTCGGAGGCTCACAGCTACGGCATCGTGCATCGCGATCTTAAGCCGGCCAACATCATGCTCGTCGATATGCACGGCGAGACGGACTTCGTCAAAGTGCTCGATTTTGGCATCGCCAAGATTATGAGTGAGCCGGGCGAAGAGGAGGAGAAGGAGCAGTTGACCTCGGCCGGCATCCTGGTCGGTACGCTGCGCTACATGTCTCCCGAGCAGATCACCGGCGACAACATCGGCCCGGCAAGCGATCTGTACGCGCTGGCACTGATCATGGTTGAGATGATGACCGGCGAGAGCGTCTTCGCAGGCTCCGGTCGCTGGGACGTTCTCCAACAACAAATCAGCGAAGAGCCTGTGCGTCTTCCCGAACAGCTCGCGCAGACGACGCTTGGGCCAGTGCTGCTCAAGGCGCTCGAGAAGCGCCAGGATAATCGCTACAAGACCGCCGATGAAATGCTCAAGGCGCTCGACGCCGTCTCCGACGCGAGCCTGGGCGACGAGTCGGTGTTCATCCTCGAGGAGGGCGGTGGTTTTTCTGCGCGCAATCCGGTTGTGACGCCGTCGTATGGTCGGGTCTCGATCGATGCAGGCTTTGCCGACATGAACACCGAGATCGGTGAGTCGGTCCCCCAGGAGCTACTTACTCGCAACCGAGCGGGCACCATTCCGCCGGGCGCCGCTCTCACCCCGCAGCGTATCAGCGCGACCAACCCCGATAATACCGGAGAGTTCGCCGCTGCTTCGGGCGGTGGCATGTCGAAGGCCATGCTTGGTCTGGCCGTGCTCTTGTTGCTTGTGATTGTAGGCGGTGTTTACGTCTTCGTTATCGCACCGCCGACCAAGACCGTCGTCGATGAATATGCCGAGGCTGTGCCGGTCCCTCCAGAGCCAGTGGCCGACGAACACCTGGCCATCGCCCCGATCGTTGAAGAAGAGGTGCCCGAAGAGATCGCCGTCGAGGCGCCCGTCGAAGAGGTGCAGCCTCTCATGGTGCGCCTTCAAACCGGCCGGGTTACCGCGATCGTCTTCGACGGCGATGAATTGCTGGGGCACACGCCGCTTCGGCTTCCGGTACGCGAAGCCAGCGAGTTTCGCCTCGAGGCCGAAGGCTATGAAACGGTTACGGTGAAGCTCAATCCTGATTCGCCCGAGCTGGTCGATGTCACGCTCGAGAAGATCAAGGTCGAGCCCGTGGCAGCGATCCCCACCGAAAGCCAGCGCGAGCCCGCCGTGGATCGTCCCGTCGGTGCAACCACAAAGACCACAACCACTACCACCACGACCACATCGTCGGCGCGTCCTCCGCGCGAGACGACCGCAAAGACCGTCGTTGACGAGAAGAAGGCCCCCAGCGGCGATCAGGGCTGGGTTGAACTTGGCAGCGCAAAGAAAAAGACCGAGCCTGCCAAGACCGAGCCTGCCAAGACCGATGCCTGGGTTGATGTCAAACCCGAGACCAAAAAGGCTGTGGAGAAGAAGGTTTCGGACATCCCGCTTTTCTGATGTCGGATTGACTCATTCTTCTGGGTCGTCTGCTTGCTCGTCTTCGATCGTCATCATGGGCGTATCGGCGAAACGCCCAAAGAAATTCTTGATTGGCTGGGGAATGAGAGTGCTGCGGTAGGCTTGAAGCACGTTGGCGTAGTCATCGGTCCAAATCGAGACGTCATCGAGGGGGCTGATCTTCATCCACCGCGGGTCCGTCGCCAGAGCGCCCAGCGCGGCCTCGTCGCGGGCGATGATCACCCAGTCCGAATCGTCGACGTGCAAATTGTAGAGGTGTCGCTCGCGGATCCAGTAGTCCTGGGTGCGACTGACCAGGCCGAGTTCATCTGCGAGACGTGTCAGGGCGGGCTCGAGATCAAGGTGGCGATTGGAGATGTGGAAGGCCAAAATCCCGTCGGGAGCAAGCTTGGCCAGGTAGATCTCGAGCGCTTCTTTGGTCAACAGATGCACGGGAATGGCCGTCGAGCTATAGGCGTCGAGGATGATCAACTCGTAGATATGCTCCGGCGCGCGCGCAAGTTGCAGGCGCCCATCTCCAATGATCACCTCACAGCTACCCTGACAATCCTCCAGATAGGTGAAAAAGCGCGTATCGCGCGCGATGCTGACGATGCCAGGATCGATCTCGTAGAAGACCATGGTCTGGCCGGGCCGTGTGTAGGCAGCCACCGCTCCTGTGCCCAGACCGACAGCGGCCACGGGATGGCGCGTCTCACGCTCGCTGAGCATCTCAAAGACTTGGCCAAGCGGCCCGGTCAAATAGTAGTAGGACAGCGGCACAAGCTTGAACTCCGGGTCGCGCGCCTGGACGCCGTGCGTGGTGTTGCCATTGAACAGGATATGGTATTCACCGTCGGAGGTCGCCGTGACGCGGTGGACCGCATAAAAGCTACGTCCGATGAAGATCTCGTTGGTCTCGTGCAGGCTCATTGAAACCAGGCCCATCAGCGCAAGGCTCGCCAGCGCCGGGCGCACCAGCCAGGTCCAGCGCGTCAAGAGCGCCAACAGCGCGATCACGGGCACCAGCGCGGCGACCACGATCAGCACTTGTTCAACGCTGGTCCACTCCTTGAGCTCGCGCACCAAGAACACCACCCAAATCGCCGTTCCCACCAGGCTGAGCGCGATCGCCACGCGCACACCGCGATCGCGAAAGACCAGAGCGGGCAGGCTGACCACCGCGATCAAGATGATCAGCGGATACTCCAGCAGGCGATCGAATATCATCGGTGCAGCCAGGGCATTGAACGCGCCGCCGAGCACGCCACCGACCGATATCCACAAATAGAACTCGGTGAGATGGTGGGTCGAAGGGCGGTCGTCGGCGAGCAGGCCGTGAAAGACCATGGCGAAGAAGAACAGCGCCGCGAAATGAAAAGTCGTCACGCCCCAGAGCGGAGAGCGGATGTCGAAGATGAACATCACGCCCAGCGGCAACAAGATCAGCGGGAAGACGCGCACCATCCATGTGGTCTTGAGTAGCTTTCGCTGAGCGAAGACCAGGATGAAGGTGATCAAATACAGCGCCAGCGGTCCAATCCAAAGCAACGGAATCGGCGCGACGTCGGTGGTGATGAACGTCGTCACTCCGAGCATCATGCTTGACGGGATAAAGGCCCACAAAACCCACTGTCCGCGCCGTCGCCAGGCAATCGAGGGCTCGTCGACGACCAACGCCTGGGTCTGCTTGGTGCCGGTGTCGTCACGATTGCTGCGCCAGAGCATGATCGCGCATGCCCCGACAAAGAGCACCAGGACGCCGTAGGCTATCGCCCAGAGCTGAGTCTGGTTGACCAGCCCCATATAAGGCTCGACCACAAAAGGGTAGCTCACCAGCGCAAGTACGCTGCCGACGTTGCTCGCTGCATAGAGGTGGTAGGGATCGGAGGCGTGAGGGTGTCCCGTGTTGGAGAACCACTTTTGGAGCAGCGGCGCGCTCGTCGAGATGACGAAGAAAGGCCAACCGACGGCGACGAAGAGTGTAAACAACAGCCAGCCGGCCGGCGATTCGATCACGCCGGCATCCTCCGGGCTGTTGATCGCAATCGGCAGCACCAGCAGAGCACCAGCCATTACGGCCATGTGCACCCAGGATTGGCGCTTACTTCCGAGCCATCGCGTTGTGGCGTGAGCATACAGATAGCCGGCAAGCAGCATGGCCTGAAAGAAAACCATGCAGGTGTTCCACACCGCTGGCGAGCCGCCCAGCACCGGCAAGAGCATCTTGGCCACCATCGGCTGCACCAAAAAAAGCAGCGCCGAGCTCAAAAAGAGGGTGGCAGCAAAGAGAAAATAGATCATGGGGATAATCCCGCGGTCGGATTCCAGACAAGTAGCGCGCAGCAAGCGGCCACGCTCACTTGGTCATGAGCTCGTAGGAGACATCGAAGATGTGTTTGCATGCCATTTGATCGTCGGGGCAAGTCAGACTGACAATCGCCTCTAATTTCCCGCAGTGACCGGGGCAAACACCGCAGGCAGTATGCGACGAATAGGCACGCCTAGGCAAGGCCCTCAGTGATGATGGGCGCCACCGAGTGATTCAATCAGAATACTGACGTGCGAGGCGCTCGTTGGTCCGAGCTCGAGGATATATGTGCCTGCTTTTAGCTCGACGACGTGCTGTCGAGCAAGCTCGACGCAGGCGTCGACACCGGCGCTGCTCTCAATCTCGACGGCGGTTGTCGCGTCGGCCTCGAAGACGGCCAAGGGCGCATCGACGCTCAGAAATATCGCGTAGTCCGCCTCGGCACCGGCGATATAGCGCACCGAGCCGCGAAATTGCCCGGCCGTTTCGGCATCCTCGACCAGCGCCACGCGGTAGTGCGTATGGCCCAGGCTGACCGATGCCGTGGCGTCAGCACGCTGTGCGGCGGCGCTTACTGCCGTCGGCGTGTCCGTGGCATGTGCGCACGCTTCTTCAGCAGGATCTTCGTTATTGAGGTCATGGTCGTGATCATCGTGGCCGCAGCCCAAAGTTGCGATCGTCATCGACAACAGTCCTACCAAAATAAATTTCATCGCGAGGCGTTCATTCAACTTCATCAGCTTCTCCCTAAAATCAGAGTTGTCACGGCAGCGCAGGCTCCAGAATTGGTCCTACGCCGAATTCAACGAGACGACCCTAATGGAGGTGGGATGCAATTGCAAACTGATTGCAAAAGCCATTTTATCGCAATAGCGCGATGTCGGGCGTCGCAGGCCCGCTTCAGGCGCATTGCTCGCAGCGACCCTTTAAAAATATCTCGCAGATCTCGCCCATGAAGGACTTCACCGATGCGGTGTGTGTGATCTTGATGTTGACATCAGGCAGGCAGGACACCTTGCCACAGTCGGTGCAAACGAAGTGGGGGTGTTCACCGTCGTTGTGAAGCTCTTCACCACGAAACTCAAAGCGCCAGACGTGATCGCCGAGATCGAGGCGCGCGAGCAGCCCGGCTTCGGTCAAATCGGTCAGGTTGCGATACACGGTGGCTTGATCAAAGCCCAGAGGTACGAGTGCTTCAGCCAGCTCGGCGTGTGTCAGCGGTGCGGTGGCCGCAATGAGGCGTTGCAAGACCGTGACGCGCGAGCCCGTGCAGCGCAATCCAGAATCCCGAATCATGGTGCGCAAATCATCGAGCGTGAATGTCGACCGTTCTTGGGTCATGTTCCGTCGATCCTGGGCGAGGAGGGGCGCACAAAAGGTACAATGCTTGGCGACAACCATGAGGTTTAACATGCCGACGAGGCCAGTACAACCGCGCCTGGCTCAAAACACTCAGAGCAAACGGTCGAGCTGGCTGTCGGTTGGCGCAGGGGGCGTTGGCGGCCCAGAGACTTCGTCCGCCTCATCTTGGCCAAAGCGGTAGTGAAACTGAACTTGATCGTCGTTGATTCCAAAGGAGAGCCGTGGCCAGTGATCTCGCTCGAGCGATTCGAAAAAGTCCTGGTAGCGACGCGCGTTGATGTTTTGAGCATCGACCACGGCATTGACGATATTGCCGATGTAAAAGCCTGCTCCAAGCAGCGCAAACGCGGCTCCAGCGACGGGGCTGTCGGCATGGGCAAAGGCGTAGTAGCTCGCTGCGCCAAAGGTTGCATTGAACCCGAAGGCGATCGCGGCATCGATCCAGCGCCCGTTATAGGCCTGGCCCGCGCCCGGCAGCACCGCCGAGATTGTGCCGGCAAGCCAGGGCCGCTTGAGCGCGAGCGCGTCGAAGGCCTGGTGGCGCGCAAGAAGCGCGTGGCCGTGCTCGCGAAACTGCGCCGTGGAGAGGGTTTCGAGGCGCCCCACATTCAAATGCGGAGAGCGCAGCACGACCTCGGAATAGAGCAGTTGATAGCGCACCAGATCAGCGCTCTCGCGTCCTAGCTCGACTTGCGAGAGAGCATTCAGGCGCCGGTAGCACTCGCCGTAAAGTGAGAGAGAGAGGCACATCTCCTGCACGGCCAGCATGTAGGCAAACACACCATCGCTGGTCGCGGCAGCACTTTGGAAGGCCTGTTCGAAATGAAATATCGCCAAATCCGGGTGGGAATTCCTTTGGTAAATCTGGCCAATCATAAGAGCCGCGGCAAAGGCGGCTTCGGGCCTGGGATCGAGGATCTGGTAGCGCTTGAGCGATCCTATTGCACGGTAATCGTCACGCTGTTTGTAAAGTGTCAACCCGATTTGGAGCTCGAGTGCGGCCTGGCGGGCAATATGGAGGGCAAAATCGTCGGCTTTGGTGTCGTCGACAGGCAGCGCCATGGGCGTGTGGCCTGCTTCTGGCAGCTCCTCGCCGAATTCCTCGGCAAGGGCATGCGTGTGCACGAGAACACAAGCGATGAAGAGGACCAGGCACCAGCCGGCAGTGTGCGATTTCATGGCTGGCGATCGGGCTGTGGCCAGACGAGCGCACGCGTGGCCTGCACGTGAAGATGCCAGGCATGCGCAAGATCCTTGTGCTGGTCAAAGGAATCCAGTTGGGCGTCCAGGCGCCAGAAACGATAATTGATCAGGGGATCGGCCAAGAATTTCGCGCTGGAATGATAGAAATTGCGATCACTTTGATCGCGCATCAGCCGACCGAAGGTCCAAGCCGCGCCCCGGAGGCCATGGGTGCTGACGGCTTCCAGGCCAAAGCGCGAGCAGCTCGGCGTGAAGCGACATGTGTTGGAGTCGGCGCGGCTGTAACTCTCTTTGTAGGCGATCCACCAGAGGTAGGCCGTCGCTTGAAGTGGCCCCTTTGCGAGATGTTCCTGCCCGTGGGAGAGCACCTCTGGCGCTTGTGGCGCTTGTGGCGCTTGTGGCGCTTGTGTTGGTGTGTTGCTGATGTCCGGGTTGAGCCGCACGAGCGGATAGTTGTCGCGACCTTGCCAGGGCTCAAAGGCCTGCACACTTGGCCGTTTAGCATCGAAGGAGAAGACGCCGGGTGCAAGCTTGGCGCCCTCGGGCTCGGAGCTCAGATGCTGGGCAGGGACGGCGCAACCGCCCGTTAGAAAAACGAGCAAACATGCGGTGTAAATGCGTTGCAGTGACGGCATGGACAGCAAGGCTCCAGGGTAGACCAGGGCGCGCGCCGTGGGAGGCGCAGCGCGCTTCATACCACAGCTTCACGGTGGCGAGCAAAGCGTTGGCGATGGCGATCATGGGCTGACACTATCCGGTTCGCTTGGGCAGGGTTTTTTTCATACGCAGCGATGGCAGCTCGGTGCCGTCGGGCAACTCGACGTGCGCCGGGCGCAAGATCTCGTAGCCCTGTGACTGGTAGAAGTGTACGGCATTGAGCGAGGCGTCCAGATACAAAGCCTTCATGCGATCATTGACGGCAAATTTTTCGGTGGCGTTGAGCAATGCCTTGCCATAGCCATGGCCAGCCATATCGGGATCGACGTACAGGGCGCGCAGCTCACGGGTAGCGAGCGCCGAGAAGCCAATGACCCGCTCGCCGAGCAGGGCTACGTAGAGCGTCTCGAAGCAGCCACGAATGGCGTTTCGATAGGTTTCGACCTTGGAGTGGCGCGTCCAGGACCGAATCTCGTCGGAGGAGTAATGGCCGGCACACAGCACGCGAATCGAGCGCATATGCACTGCCAGGATGGCTGGCGCGTCGTCGACGCAAGCCTTGCGGATTTGGAGGGCTTCGGCCATGGTTGTTGGGATCAAAACAGCTTGATGCTCGGGTCGGATGCCTATTATAAACGGTGCACGGCCGTTCGGCTTATAGCATAATCACTGCGCTTTTAATTCAATCGCGTTCGTCTTCCCAGCAAAAGGGTAATAGCATGAAGGGCTCCAAGTTAATTCTAGCAACGGATCTCTCCGAGAATGCCGGACCGGCCGCGCGCTGGGCTGAGCAATTTGGGCAAAGAATGGGTCTCGATGTTGTCGTCGTTCATGTGCTCGACATCACACTTCGAAGCTGGCAAGGCGCCTACGACGTACTCGAAGACAACAAATTGCGTGACAAAGCTCTGGCACGGCTGGCCGACTGGTATGAGAAGCATACCGGTGTCGCGCCTGCCGAGGTCGTGCTGGAAGTGGGCTCGCCACTGCATCGCCTCAGCGAAGTCTGTAAGTCCCAGGGGGCGGCGATGCTCGTGCTCAGCATGAGCGGCAAGGGAGCGTGGAACAAATTCGTCTTCGGCTCGACGGCGCTCAAGCTCGTGCATTCACCGCCGTGTCCTGTGGTCATCGTGCACCCTGAGCACAGCCAGGTCGAAGCTTCACCAGCGCTGGTCGTCGGCACCGACTTCTCCAAGACATCCGATCCGGCGCTCAGCCTGGCGGGCGCCGTCGCCCGCAAACTCGGTGGCCGCATCGACATCGTTCACGCCAATGTGTTGCCGTCGTCGACGCTGATCTTCGATACCGAGTTGCCCGAAGAGTTGCAGCACACGGCCGTGGTTGATTGGGCCGAGGCGTCCATGGAGCGCTTTGTCCAAGACCACGTCGAGGATTTGAGTGGCCTGGCCTTCGATTGTCATGTCATCACCGACTACCCGGTCCATGGTTTGCTCGAGTTTGTCGAGCAAAACGGCATTGATATGCTCTTTTTGGGCCACTATGGCAAAGACGCCGGCACGATGTCTCGCCTCTCCAGCGTCATGATCAAGACCGTGCAGCAGATGCGCTCGACGGTCGTGATCGTGCCCGAGTAGCGTTTGGCAAACGCCAATAAAGTTGATCATTGTGCGTTTCTGGCTTACCTGGGTTAAAGAGGTGCTTTATTTGCGGGTCAGATGCGAGCATGCACCCGGCGTGAGTTTGCGCTTTCGAGTTCATCGATTGTTGGATTATACTGGCGGTGAGCATTTTCCCCGTCGCTGCAGGACTGACCACGTATGGCCCAACCACGATACCAGGTGATCGAGCGCATCGACGCCGGCGGCATGGCCGAAGTCTTCAAGGCCAACTCCACCAGCCTTCAGGGCTTCCAGAAGCTCGTCGCGATCAAGCGCATCTTGCCAAATCTCACTCAGAATCAGCGCTTCGTGCGCATGTTTTTGGACGAGGCCAAGGTCAGCCTCCACCTCAACCACACCAATACGGTTCACGTCTTCGACCTGGGTATTGCCGACGGCACCTACTTTATCGTCATGGAGTTTGTCGACGGGACCAATCTCAAGAACATCGTCGAGCACCTCAACCAGCAGCAAAGGGCGCTGCCCGTCGAGCAGGCGGTCTTCGTGGCCATCGAGGTGTGCAAGGGTCTCACCCACGCTCATGACAAGCTCGATCAGGCCGGTCGCCATCTGGGCATCGTGCACCGTGACATCAGCCCGCCCAACGTGCTGATTTCGCGCTCCGGCGAGGTCAAGATCACGGACTTCGGCCTGGCCAAGGCCAAGAGCCAGGTCGAGATCACTGATCCGGGCGTGGTCAAAGGTAAGTTTGGCTATCTCTCACCGGAGGCCGCTCTGGGCGAGGAGGTCGACGAGCGCACGGACATCTTCGCCGTGGGCATTTTGCTCTGGGAGATGCTCGCCGGGCGTCGGCTGTTTTTGGGTGAGACCGACTTCGAAACGCTTCAGCAGGTGCGAAGCGCCACGGTGCCATCGCTCTCCACTCTGCGAAAAGACGTGCCACCCGAGCTCGAGCGCGTGCTCGCCATGGCGCTCGAGCGTGACAGCGCCAAGCGCTTTCAAACCTCGAAGAGCTTTGCTCAGGCGCTGGCAAAGTTCATGTACAGCTATGGGCGCGTGGTTACGAGCTACGATATCGCCCATCATGTGCTCGAATACATGGACAAGCGCGGCAACCGCGAGCGCACCGAGCGCGACGCCGCCGTCGATGCTGCCGTTCAGCAAGAACTCAATCGGATTGTCTCGCTCGAGCAGATCGGTGATCTCGACACCTACCTGGCCGAGAATTACGACTCGATGACCGACGAGGGTGGCGACGGCCTCGACTCCGACGGAAATTTCGAAGATCCACGCATGTGGGCCGAGCTTGGCTTTGGAGCCGAGGAAGCTGCCGGTGATCACCACGCGGCGGAGCAGGGCCTCAGCGAGGAGAAAAGCGTCGGTGCCTGGCAAGAGGGTGGCCTCGAAGACTTGATGCGTCCGACTACTCCGTTGCCGGCGGCGCCACCGACGCCGCCGCGCTCCATCGAGCATACCGAGGATGCGACCGTCGAGTTGCGCGGAATGCGCCACGCTTTGCCCAAAAACGGTGCGGAAGTGGCCACAGCGCCGATGCCATCACCGCGTGCCAAACCGGCGCCCTCGGAGCGTCCTTCGCCACCGGCGATCAATAGCGAGCTGATGGCGGGCTCCTCGCCCGAGAGCATCGTCGAGACGACCGATATGGAAATGCCAGTGGCCGTTCATGCGCGAAAAACGCATTCCACGCCGGTCATCGGTGCTGCAAAGGCGAGCGCCGGTTCGAACAGCCTCGCCTTGATCCTCGGCGGTGGTGTGGTGGTATGCTTGCTGGTTGCCGTGCTCTTGTATCTTTTGGTCACGCGGCTTTGAGCAGGGCAAGGGTCGATTCGAAGGCACGACGCTGTTTGGAAAGGACGTTTTGATTGGATTGAGGGAGGAGCAATGAATGATGTATTGGTCATGGTACTTGCTGGTGGTGAGGGCAAGAGGCTTCGCCCGCTGACGCGCGATCGCGCCAAGCCTGCTGTGCCTTTTGGCGGTCGCTATCGCATCATTGATTTTGTGTTGTCGAACTTCGTCAACAGCGGGTTCTACAAGATCAAGGTGCTCACGCAGTACAAGAGCGATTCACTCAACAGCCACATCAGCCGAGGCTGGCATCTGGCACAATTCGTCGACCAGTACGTCGAGGCCGTGCCGGCCCAGCAGCGCCGAGGGCCGCAGTGGTACAAGGGCAGCGCCGACGCCATCTACCAAAACCTCAATTTGCTCTACGACGAAGGTCCAGCCCATGTCTGCGTCTTTGGCGGCGACAACATCTACAAGATGGACGTGCGCCAGATGATGGCCGTTCATCTCGATGAGGGAGCCGACGTCACCGTTGCCGCCATTCCCGTGCCGATTGAGCAGGGCAGCGAGTTCGGAATCATCACGATCGATGAGCAAGGGCGCATCGTTGACTTTCAAGAGAAGCCCGAAAACCCCCAGCCGATGCCTGGCCACCCGGACAAGTGCCTGGTCAGCATGGGCAACTACATCTTCAAGACCGACGTGCTCGCCGAAGAGGTGGTACGCGACGCCCATGATCCCAACAGCGCGCACGACTTTGGCAAGAACATCATCACCAACATGGTGCGCTACGGGGCCAAGGCCTTCGTCTACGACTTTTCCAAGAACATCATCCCCGGCCAGCCCTCGCGCGAGCAGAGCTACTGGCGCGACGTGGGCAGCGTGGATTCGTATTGGTCGGCCTCGATGGATCTGGTCAGCGTTGCGCCCGAGTTCAATTTGTACAATCGGCGCTGGCCCATTCGCACCCACTACAAGCACTATCCGCCGGCGAAGTTCGTGCACGATGACCCGCGCAACAACCGCGTGGGAACGGCGATCAATTCGATCGTTGCCGAAGGCTGCATTGTCTCCGGTGGCGTGATCCGCAATTGCGTTCTCTTTCCGCAGGTGCGGGTCAACTCGTTCTCACACGTCGAGGACTGCATCATCTTTGAGCGCGTCACGATTGGGCGGCGCGCGCGCATCCGCAAAGCGATCATCGACAAGGACATCACCATTCCGCCGGACACGGTCATCGGCTACGATCTGGAAGCCGATCGCGAGCGTTTTACCGTCTCCGAGAACGGGGTTGTCGTCATTCCCAAGGGCATGGAACTCTAGCTGCCTTCAAGCCATCGACGCGAATCAAAAATGACATCAAACAAACGCCTGGTTCACTTCCTCTGGCATCTGCACCAACCCTATTACAGTGTGCCAGACCGGCCATCGAACGTGCTGCCCTGGGTGCGCCTTCATGCCGTCAAGGCCTACTACGACATGGGGCGCATGTTGGAGCGTTTTCCCAACGTGCACTGCGTGATCAACTTCTCGGGCAGCCTGCTCAAGCAGATTCACGAGTATGTCGACGAAGGTAAGCGCGACCTGTGGTGGGATTTGACCCTCAAGCCAGCCGCGAGCCTGTCGGCCCATGATAAGAGCCAACTGCTCCGACATTTTTTCAGCGTCAACTGGGAGACCTGCATTCGCCCCTTGCCCCGTTTTTGGGAGCTGCTCGAGCGCCGCGGTCCAACCCCTGACGGCGCCGACATCAATGCTTTCGACGCTCAAGACTGGCGCGATCTGCAGGTGCTCTTCAACGTGGCCTGGTTTGGCTTCTCTGCACGCGAGGACTTCGAGGTGCTGCGTGCGCTGATCGCTAAAGGCCGCGGCTTCAGCGAGCAGGACAAGGAGGAAGTGCTCAATTTGCAAATCCAAGTCATGCGCCTGCTCTTGCCGATGTACCGCAAGCTGCATCAAAGCGAGCAGATCGAGATCAGCCTGACGCCGATGTACCACCCGATTTTGCCGCTGGTCATCGACACCGACGTGGCCGCCCGTGCCACCCCTGAGCGGCCTCGGCCACCGCGTTATGCCGCGCCGACCGACGCTCACTTTCATGTCGAGGCGGCGCTTCGCCTGGCCCGCGACGTGCTCGGCATCGAGGTGCGCGGCATGTGGCCAGCCGAGGGCAGCGTATCGCCCGAGGCCGTTGAGGTCTTTGCAGCCCACGGCGTGCGCTGGATCGCAACCGACGAGGATGTCCTTCAGCGCTCGCTCGGTGCGGGTTGGTCACGCGCGCGAGATCTCTACCGCAGCTGGAATCTGCGCGGCCTCGAGCAGCCGGCGATGTTCTTTCGCGATCACGGCTTGAGCGATCAGTTGGGTTTTGTTTACAGCAAAAATGATCCTCAGGTGGCGGTCAACGATCTCTTCGGGCGC
The DNA here is from genome assembly GCA_013697635.1 of Lujinxingiaceae bacterium. Classification (GTDB taxonomy): domain Bacteria; phylum Myxococcota_A; class Bradymonadia; order Bradymonadales; family Bradymonadaceae; genus JACCWM01. Next base: position 15,999 of record JACCWM010000207.1, read on the forward strand.
ATTGGCGCGGTCGCCCCGCTCGAGGGTGGCCGACCGCCGTTGGTGAGCATCATCCTCGACGGAGAAAATCCCTGGGAGCACTATCCCGACGACGGCAAGGCCTTCCTGGAGCTGCTCTACACGCGTCTGAGCACGTCGAGCACCATCGAGACGACCTATCCATCGCGTTATCTGGAGAGCGAGCTGCGGGCCTCGGGCACGTTGGAGACCTTGCATTCGGGTTCGTGGATCCTGGGCAATTATCAGATCTGGATCGGCCACGAGGAAACCAACCGTGGTTGGGAGTTGCTCGGCCAGGCGCGCCAGCGCCTGCTCGAGAAGACCAGTGAGCAGCAACTGCCAACCCACGATCTGCAACGTGCCTGGGAGGCGCTCCATATTGCCGAGGGCAGCGACTGGTTTTGGTGGTATGGCGATGACTTCTCCTCGGATCATGACGACGAGTTTGACCGGCTTTTTCGAAGCCAGCTGCGCTATATCTACTCCATGTTGCGCGAAGAGCCGCCGGTCGACATCGAGGTGCCGATCGGAGGCAGGCGAAAGCGCGCCGATATTGCATTTTCGCCGCCCGAAGATCTGATCAGTCCAAAGATCGACGGCAAGAGCGCCTATTTCTACGAGTGGAGCGGCGCCGGCCTCTACCGCAACACGGGCGCTCACGGCGCGATGTTCGAGAACACCCGTTTCTTGGACGCCATCTGGCTGGGCTTCGATCTCGAACACCTCTACGTGCGCCTCGACACGGGACCGGACTTTCACGTCGCAAACCCCGACCTGTTGTTGCGCCTTCGGGTTTTGACCGCGGCCATGAGCCACATCGTCGAGCTCGCTCCTCAAGGCGGTGGAAGTGGTCGGCTGATCCGTGACATCGACGAGGAGGCAAGCCCGATTGAGCGCGTGGCGTATGCGGACAGCCTCGAGTTTGCGCTGCCCTTGAGTGCGCTGGGCGTGCAGGCCGGCGAGGTGCTGCGCCTGGCGCTCACGGTCTGTGAGACGGCGATGGAGCTCGAGCGACACCCCAGCGAGGGCAACCTCGAGCTTATCGTCCCGGATGCGACCTTCAAGCAGCGCCACTGGATGGTTTGAGGCGAGCGCTAACCGATTTCCCAGGTGCCATAGGGCGCCAGCGGTTTGAGCGTCTCTTTGATGTAGGGCACGTCGTCGGCCATCTCGTCGCGCGCAGCCTGGATGATCGCCTTGAGCTTGGAATAGCTGTTGACCACGATCTGCAGGGGGCTTGGCGGATTGCGAAAGGTCTTGTGAAAGTTGGCGTAGGGCATATTCGCCACGACCGCCGGGCGCGCGATCTGTTGAATCGGGATCCACACGATGTTGCGCCCTGTCGAGATGGGCGCAAACGAGTCGAACGCCATGATGTGCGCGTTGCGATGGCCAATTGAGCCGTCTTGGACGGACTCCCAGGCCACCTTGGAGGGTACATTGTTGACCACGCCGCCGTCGCAAAGGCGCAAGAGCTTGTGGCGCTCGAAGAGCTCCTCGAGCGGGCGGATGGTGTCGGGATCGTCGTGGAAGATGTCGTAGTGAAGCAGGCCGGGCACGGCGCACGAAAAGCCCACCGCCTCGATCACCGGAAAGCTCTGGGTGCCCGGCTCGCGACCAAAGACAACCTGGGTGAGCAGTCGAGGATTGCGGCTGAGCTGGCGCACGGCACCAAAGAAGAGCTTGAGTTTCTTGCGCATCGCCAGCGGACTCAGTCCCTGCGTGGCGTCGATGGCCTGGGCCTCGTAGTCGCGATCGTCGAAATGAAAGCCACGGCGAACGCCACAGGCCACGATCTCAAGGCGAATCGGCAATTCGTCAAAGCGCGGCATGCTCTGGCCGATGAGCTGCTGAAACATCTCGCGGGCAAGGCGCATGATGTTGAGATGAAAGGCGCCGGGAAAGCCAAAGCGCGAGAAGCCTGAGAAGGGCCGAAAGATCGTGTTGTAATCAAGCTTTTTGGGCAGCGCTAAAGCCATGGCCACCGGGTCATAGGAGCGGTCGATGGCGCGCACCAGGCCCATGATGCTGCCCATCGAGCTGCCGACGATCAGCTCGGGCGTGGCGTTGAGTTCCTTGAGCAGCGCAAAGGTGCCCAGATGAACCAGACCGGCGCCTCCACCACCGCCTAAAACGAGCACGAGGCGCTTTTGACGAAGCTCCTCGTCGAGGTGCTCGGGGCCGAACTGGTTGGCGTGGTGTTCGAGCAGGGTGCTGCGCGTGGTTTCGACGCGAAGCGAGAGCACGGGCGCGATATCGCGCAAGGTCTCGATGTGTGCGGGCTTATCCTGAGGGATCAGCGGGACGATCGACTCAATGAACCAGCGGCGCAGATTGTCCACGTCTTCACCCAGCGCGACATCCGTGCCTTCGGGCGTTCGAAACAGGTTCATCTGCGCGAGGTTGACCGCGTAGCGAAACAGTGCCTGATGACGAGGATGCAATGCGCCGGGTTGATCAACGAGCAGGCGCACCAGCCGTTCTTCAAACTCCTTGATCTCCCGGATCCGTATAAAATGTCGACCGTATCGACTCAAGCGCCTCTCACCATTTCGGTCTCGTCCCCCGACACTGTCCATCCCCTGATATTCATGCGCGGGCCCCATATGCGCTTGATCACTGCGCGACTATAACACATCGAGCACATTGTAGTCAGCTTTCAGCCCTCATCCAAGGTTTGGCGCCCGGCCGCAGGGCAGGGCGGCGATTGCTAGCTCTTGAGAAAGGAGAACAGGCCCTTTTTCTTCTCGGGCTGCTCCGATGCTGCTCCCACCGGGGTTGCAGCAGCAACCTTTTCGGCCAGGGCGATAAAAGCAGCGGTGACTGCGCCGTCGGGGTCGGCAACGACCACGGGGCGTCCCTCGTCTCCGCCTTTTCGAACAGCCATATCCAGCGGAATGTCGCCGAGCATGACCGTCTCGAGTCGACGCGCCTCTTTTTCGACAACGGCTGGATCTCCAAAGATGTGGTAAACCTCGCCTGTAGCGGGACAGACGAACTTGCTCATGTTGGCCACAATACCCAACACGGCGATGTTGAGCGTCTTGAACATCTGTAGGCCGCGCGCGGCGTCAACCAGGGCGAGGTCCGAGGGCGTCGTGACGATCACCGCGCCATCGACGGGCACCGTTTGCGCCAGAGCCAGTTGGGCGTCACCGGTTCCCGGGGGCATGTCGACAATCAGGTAGTCGATGCCGCTCCAATCCACGTCGCGCAAGAATTGGCGGATGATGCCGGTCACGATCGGGCCGCGCCAGATCACCGGGGTATCTTCCTCCATCAAAAAGCCCAGGCTCATGACGCTGAGGCCGTTAGCCTTGAGCGGCAAAATGCGGCGGTTGTTGACCTCAGGGCGTCCATTGATCCCGAGCAGAGTCGGCAGGCTGGGGCCGTAAATGTCGACATCGAGCAGGCCCACGCGGTGGCCAAGTTTTTGAAGCGCGAGCGCCAGATTGACTGCGACGGTGGACTTTCCCACGCCGCCTTTTCCCGATGCCACGGCGATGACGCGGCCCACACCTTCGAGAGCCTCGGAGGCTGGCATCGTCGGTTGGCGAGGCTGCTGCTGAGCAGCGGCCGGCGTTTTCGCCGGGCTGGCGTTTGGCCGAGGCGCCGTCGGAGTCTGGCCCTTTTGCTCCTGAGCCAGCGCCTGGGCGGTCATGCTCTTGATTTTGACCTCGCTGACACCGGCGATCGCTTCGACGGCATCGGCGATCGCGTCCTCGAGTGCGAAGCGATCCTCGCGGTTGCCCTTGGCGTCGACGACAAGCGTCAGGTCGACGACGCCAGCCTTGACGACCACGTTCTCGACCAGATGTGAGTCGACAATGCTCGTGTCGGTCGCCGGATCCTTGATCGTTTCCAGCGCCGAAATGACTTCGCCTTTGATGGAAAAATCGTCTTTCATATCGTTAATCCTTCATGGTGTGGTGCGAGCAACCCGGCGAACGTGTCAACCGAGCTTGTTGGGGCATCGCGGAATCTGGCACTCGGCATACAGTTCGAGCTTCTTGCGCCGAATCGAGTACTGCATGCCTTCGGCGATGGTGTGCAGGCGGCGCGCGAGTTCCTCATCGTTGAATTCGATGATTTTGCGGCAATCCACGCAGATGAGGTGGTCGTGCTGGGGGTCTTGATTGTGAATCGGGTCGTAGCGGGTTTGCCCGTCACCGAAGTCCTTGGGAAGGGCGAAGCCTTGCTCGACGAGCAGCTTGAGCGTGCGATAGACCGTCGCATAGCCAATGCGCGGCTGATGGCCGCGCACGTCCTCGAGCAGCTCCTCGGCATTGATGTGCTTATCGAGCTCGAAGAAGCGCTCGACGATCAGGTCACGCTGCTTGGTCGACTTGAGCCCGGCCTCTTGAAGGCGCGAGGAAAACGCCTCCATCGCCTCGTCCACCCTGTCCTTGACCTCTGGTTTTGAATCTTGAGCCACCTTGAGCCTGCCTCCTCGCACCCGTTCACACACTCCCAAACCCGGCCACTGTAGACGAGAGAAGCTGGACTGACAACTGCCATGCCACCGAGCTTTGCCGCTATTCTCAACACACCAGTGCGCGGCGTTATTGCCGTGGCCAAGCCGGACGCCAGAGCAAAAAAGCTGAAGCGCTTGCGCGCTCCAGCTCATAAGTTGCAAGTGCTGCGGATCAGTGAGAGTTACTCACCAGCGCCATCAACACCTTCATCTGCCTCGCCATCCTCAGCGGGGGCCTCCTCAGCGGGGGCCTCTTCAGCGGCGGGGGCCTCCTCAGCGGCCGGAGCCTCCTCGGCAGCGGGAGCTTCCTCGGCGGGGGCCTCAGTTGGCGCCTCCGTCTCAGCTTGCTCTTTCTCATCACAACCAACCAGGGCGAACATTCCAACCAGAAGTACTGCAAGCAGACGAGCCATTTGATCCTCTTCTTGTTATTCAGAGACAGCGTTTCACCAAGTTCCTAGTCGTCTGAAACGGTGTTAACTCTTCTTCAATTAATCTGTATTTAATTCCCTGTCAAGTTAGCAAGTCGTCGTTGACTGCGTCGCACCCACAGCGCAAGCAATGCCAGGCCGGCCAATGGCCATGCTTTGGGCGCATTGTTGCTGCTCGAGACGGCGCAACTTGCCGCAGATTCGGCTTTGTCGGGGGTGGCGATGACATGGTCAAAGTGCGCGTCAACGCCAAGTTCTGGAGACGAACTGATCAATGTAGCCGGTTCACCGGCCGTCCAGCCTCCATTGTCCATCGACACATCCATCAAGCCGCTGTCACAAAAACAGTCGGCGTTGCCGCTGGGGCAGAGACAGGCGTTTCTAAAGGCACACTCGGCGGGCCCGCAGATCTCACTCCCGTCGGGGCATCCTTGAACACCGGGTGTCAGGCCGTCTTTGACGCCATCGCAGTTGCGGTCGACGCCGTCGCAGACCTCGACGACGCCCGGATTGATGTTCAGATCGTCGTCGTCGCAGTCGTCGCCATCCGGGCAGGTGAGCTCGTCGTAGCCAAAATAGCCGTCGCCGTCGAGATCGCGGCAGCCCGTACAGGTCTCGGCCGTGGGCGTCAGGCAGGTGATCTTGCCCGCCTGGCAGCTATAGACCGTGGCGCGACAGCCATCAAAGGCTTCCTCGGCAAAGCAGGTCGTCTCCTCGATCGGCACCTTCATGATCTTGACCTCGAAGGTCTTTCCAGAGTCGAGGGTTCGCAGCGCGGCATAGGGCGCGTGCAGGCGCCAGCGGTTGACCGAGCTTGGCAGGCTGAGCTTGAGATCAAAGCGCAGGTCCTTGTTGTCCGCGCTGGCGGCCCACATGAACTGCATCACGGAAGCATCCGATTCGCGCGTGGGCGTCAGCAGGCTGCCCCAGCGGCGAAGTTGCCAGCGGTGTTTGGCTTCATCGAACTTGAGCGTCGAGGGCGACTGATCGCGGTTGGCGTTACCGGCCGGAAACCAATCTTCGAAAAAGGCGGTGAACATCAAATCCGAGCGCGAGTGGGTGTCGCTGCCACCAGCCTTGAACTCGAACTGTGCCTCGATCGAGGTCGTCAGGGAAACCGACGACAAGAGCGAGGTGGTCTCGAGCGCGCCATGCACCATCGGCATGGAGAGCACGCCGGATTGCAGGTTGCGATGAAAGAAGATCAGACTTCGATCCCGCTCTTGCAATTGCTCGCCGGAGCCCAGCGCCAAGACATCGGTGCTGCCCTCACGCGGGCTGTCCTCATGGGGCGTGAAGTTGAGATAGTCGGCTGCAGATGCTTGTCGGTCAACGCTTGGCCACACGCGCCAATCAGGGACAGTGTTCTCCTGGCGCACGAAAGCCATCGGTACTTTGAGATGTTCGATCTCGTCAATCTCACCGTTGCAGTTGTTGTCGCGGCCGTCACAAAGCTCGTAGTCCATCTTGATCACGATGGAATCACAGATCAGCTGGCCGTTTTTGCAATTGGTGATCATGCCACTTTTGCAGATGCCCTTCGACTGCGGCAAGCCCGGATCACAGCTCAAGACACCGACTTCTTCGGCCAGATAGATGTCGGGGGTCATGGCGACGTTACGAAGCTGCAAGGACTCGCCGGCGTCGAGCGCTATCCAGGTCTTGGTGTCGGCCGAGTAGAACTCCCAGCTCGTCAGGTCGCCTCGAAAAGATGCGTCGATCGTCAAACGCCAATCCTCATCGGCCGGTAGATAGCCCAGTGCCACGGCGCTAACTTTCGTGGCGCTGTTGTGTATCTGGATTTGTTGATGCAAAAAGTCGTCGTCCAGCGTGACAAGCGTGTAGGTGCCCGCAGACATGCGTACGGCCGGCGCGGTCTTGAGATCTTCATAGCGCACCGAGTAGGTGGCGCCGCCCTCGCCCTGGGAGGGCGTCTCGCGACCGTGTACCAAAACGATGCCATATTGTTTGGTGGTCGGATTGACGTAGAGCACCACGCCGGCCTTGCCTCGGGCGGGAATGCCGGCCGCAATACCTGCCGCGACTGCGGTCTCATAGGTGCCCGTAAACACAAACGGGCGAGGACGATACCAGGGCATCGAGCGCTGGTGGATCGTCGGCCAATAGGCGCCCACCTTGCGGTAGACGTGGTTGTCGTTGTATTCGTCGCGCTTGGCGGCGCAGGAGTTCGCCGCGCAACGCCCTTCAAAGCAGGCAAAAGGCTCTGTACAGTCGAGACTGCTGCCGCAGGTGTCAAAGCAGCTGCCCTGATGGCATTTCTGACCCGGATGGCAGACCACGGGATTGGGGAAGTCGCACTCATCCTGGGTGCAAAGCCCCAGATAGCAGTGGCTGGTTTCATCACAAGCGTCTTCATCGTCACATTGGAGAAAACACGAGCCTTCGGAGCACACGTGTTTTGCCGGGCAACTCACGCCAGCGCAAGGATTGGCCGCGCAGCGGTAGTTGTAGCATCCCTCGGTCGGCAAGCATTGGTCGTTGTCGTTGCAGGCCGTAAAGCACGAGCCCAGATAGCAGCTCTCACTGGCCGAGCACTCCACCCCTTCGCAGGCATCGAGGGCGCAGCGTCCGCTAAAGCAGGCATGGTTGGGCAAACAGTCGACTTCGGTGAGGCAGGAATCAAAGCACGTTCCGCCGTAGCACACTTCGGTGGCCTGGCAAAACACACCCACGCAGGCATCGGTGGCACAGTGGCCACTGTAGCAGGCGTGGTTGGGCTGGCAGTCGACATCCTCGGTGCAGCTGTCAAAGCAGCTTCCAGCAAAGCAGACCTCGGTATCAGGACACTGAATGCCGTCGCACTCGGAGGTCGCGCATCGACCGCTGTAGCAGGCGTGATCGGGCGCGCAATCGATCGTTGTGGTGCAGGTGTCAAAGCAACTTCCCTCGTGGCAAACCTGGCTGTTCAGACAGTTCACGCCTTCACAGGGCCCGGTCGTGCATCGACCGCTGTAGCAGACGTGATTGGGCGCGCAGTCGACCGTGGTGGCGCACGAGTCGAAGCAGCTGCCCTCGTAACAGACTTCGCTGTTGAGACATTGAACGCCGTCACAGGGGCCCGTCATGCACAATCCGCTGTAGCAGGCGTGATCGGGTTTGCAGTCGACGCTCTCGTTGCAGGTTTCAAAGCAGCTTCCCGCGTAACACGCCTGAGTGTTCAGACACTGCACGCCATCGCACACATCGGTCGTGCATCGACCGCTGTAGCAGGCGTGATCGGGCGCGCAGTCGATGCTCTCCGTGCAGGTATCAAAGCAGCTTCCCTCGTAGCACGCCTCGGTGGTCAGACACTGCACGCCCTCGCACACGTCGGTCGCGCATCGGCCGCTGTAGCAGGCGTGATCGGGCGCGCAGTCGACCGTGGTGGTGCACGAGTCGAAGCAGCTTCCCTCGTAGCAATTCTGGGCCGTTGAACACAGCACGCCATCGCAGGCATCGGTCGCGCATCGACCGCTGTAGCAGGCGTGATCGGGTGCGCAATCGATCGTGGTAGTGCAGGAGTCAAAGCAGCTTCCCTCGTAGCAAGCCTGACTGGTGCTGCAAACCACGCCTTCACAGGCTCCCGTGGCACAGCGGCCGTTAAAGCATGCCTGTCCGAGATCGCAATCGAGCTCGGTGGTGCATGGATTGAAGCACGTTCCCTCCTCGCACTGCTGGCCCTGTGGGCACTGGATACCGTCGCAGGCGTCCACAGCACAGTGGCCTGCAAAGCATTCCAGACCGGTGGCGCAGTCAACCGGGCCCGTGCAGGGATCAAAGCAGGTGCCACCCACACAGATGTCTTCGGTCTCGCAGAGTACATAGGCGCAGGGATCCTGGGCGCAGCGGCCCTCGTAGCACAAGCTGTCCGAGGGGCACTCGCTGTTGAGCGTACAGGCCTTGAAGCAGCCGCCCTGGTAGCACTGGTCGGGGCAGGTAAGCAGCGCGCAGGGGTCGACTTGCCCGACACAGCGGTTGTAATCCTCATTACCTTGCAGGCCCAGACATCGCTGGTTGGTGCCGCATTGGTTGTTGTTCAAGCAGCCGCTGGGGAAGCATTGTTCGCCCCAGCAGAGCTGGTTGCCCGGGCATGCCGGCGAGCAGCCTGCCGGCGGGCAACCCACATCGCGGCTGCAGGCCTCGATTTGGATGTGCTCATAGGTGATGCAGGAAACACTGTCACAGATTGCTTCCTCGCACAGGCGCTCGCGGGTCCCGGAGGTATCGCACGTGTCGAGGTAGTCGCATTCCTGCCAGGGATAACAGAAGACTTCGGCGCAGCGACCGTCGACACACTCCAAGCTGCCCGCACAATCGCTCGCCGTTGTGCAGGAATTGAAGCAGACGCCTTCAAAGCAATTCTGGGCGCTTGAGCATTGAACGCCGTCGCAGATCGAACTCGCACAGCGGCCGTCGTAGCAGGCTTCGCCGATTGGACAGGCCGCGCTGCCGGTGCACGTTTTGAAGCAGCTTCCTTGATGGCAACTGTGGCCGGTCAAACACTGGACACCTTCACAGGCCGCTCCCGCGCACCGACCGTCGAAGCAGAGGTTGGAGCCGAGGCACTCACTGTCGAACGTACAACTCGTATAGCAGGTGCCCGTGTAACATGTTGAGCTTGGGTTGCAGCTGACGCCGTGACAAAGATCGTCGGTACAAATGCCTTCGATACACT
>JACCWM010000210.1 GCA_013697635.1 Lujinxingiaceae bacterium
GCGCGAAGGTGGCGATCAGTGCGAGAATCAACCAGCTTGCGTGACGTGGTTTCGAGAATGCCATGATCACAGATAGGTGGTGTAGGGGAAGCGGAAATGAAGCAGCAAAAAGCCCTGCCCGATGTGCCAGAGGCTGGGGCCGTCTTCGAGGCCGGTTTCCAGAATCGAGCCGCCGATCTTTTGCGGAATGTAGAACTGGCTGGCCCAGCCAAAGCTGATGAGAAACTGGCGCGTGATCGGGATCTCGAGATCGAGCGAGAGCTCAGCGCCTGGGCGAAGAAAGTGGGTTGGCGAGGGGATGGTATCAGAGTGGATGAAGGCGTAGGTCGCGATCACGCCGCCGTGCAAGCTCAGGCGCACCGGCTCGCTGAGCAGGGCCAGGCCCAGGCCCAGCGGTGTCCAGGTCGCCGCATAAACGCCGGTATTGCGAAATTTGGGCGAAATGATCAATGATGTCGGAATCAGCGCAGCAACGCCGGGTTTGATGCGAATCTCGCCCATGCTTTTGGCCTGGTCACGGTACTGGCGCGGGATCAGGCGCTGGTTGTTGCGCATGAACTCCTGATCGATGATCGCGGCCAGCGAGATACGGATGCCGTAGTGAAAGGTCTGATCTTCGTAGATCGGGCCGCTCAAACCCAGGTTCTCGACATCGATGTTGCCGAGCATGTTGAAGGTTGGGCCAACGCCGATGTCGACCGGAACCGTCACCGGCTGGGGGCCGCGTACGACAGGGCCGGGCGGGCGCTTCTTTTTTTGTTGGGTTGGGCGAGGCCTTTGCTGGGCGTCGGCCAGGGCTGGCGGCAGCAGGAAAACGCCGATCAAGACGAGTACAAACAAGCTCAAATAGCGAGGTTTTACATACAACATGATAAGACCGGGACTCGAGAGTATTGCCAGCTTCGTTTGTTATTGACGCGAGCCAGCGGGCGATGATTTAAAAATTGATTGAATTATTTTGACCCCATCGTGAGGATGTCGTGGGCAAATATGGATTTGAGCGCTTTCTCAACACGCGGTCGGCCTCGTGTGGTTCGTTGCGCGCCGATGGTGAGCACCTGGCATTTTTAACCGACATCACCCAGACCGCGCAATTGTGGATGCTGGATAAACCGATGTCCTGGCCCGAGCAGTTGACGTTTTACAACGATCGGCTGATGTTCGCGAGTTTTGGGCCAGGCGGACAAGTCGCCTTTGGCAAGGACGCGGGCGGCGACGAAGACCAGCTCATTTTTCTGATCGACGCCGAGGGCGGCCTGGCCGCACAGGCAAGCCTTGCTCAGGCCAAGCACCTGTGGGGCGGCTGGAGCCCGGATGGAAGGCGCATTGCGTGGAGTCACAACGGGCGAAACGGGCGCGATTTTGACATCTATATCTACGATTTGGAGACGCGAAGCGAGTCTCTGGTCTTTGAGGGCGAAGGCTACAACTATGTCGCGGCTTGGCTTGCCGATGGCAAACGTGTGATCGCGGGCAAGGCCGAATCCAACGCGAACAACGACTTGTGGCTACTGGAACTGGCCAGTGGTGAGCGTGTGCATCTGACTGCGCGCCAGGGCGACGCCTACTATGGTTCGGTCGCACCGACGCCCGATGGGCTTGGTTGCTTTGTGATCAGCAATGTCGGCCGCGACTTTGCGAATCTCGCCGTGATTGATTTTGCCAGCGCACAGTGCACCTTTGTCGACGAGCATGACTGGGACCGCGAGGAGGTGGCGCTGAGCTGCGATGGCCGTTATCTGGCCATGTTGACCAACGAGGAGGGCTACTCGGTGATCGAGGTACGCGATCTCGTCACAGGCAGCGTGCAACAGATCGAGGGGATCGCGCGCGGCGTGGCCTCAGGGCTGGCGTTCGCCCATGAGAGCGAGCGCTTCGCGGTGACGCTGAGCGGGCCGTCGGACACGATGGACGTCTGGACCGTGGATGCCGCGAGCGGGCAGGCGCTCCGCTGGACGCGCTCGAGCATGGCGGGCATCGTGCGCGAGACGCTGATCGAGCCGGAGCTGGTGCGCTTTGAGAGCTTCGATGGTCTTCTCATCCCGGCATTTTTCTACAAGCCGACAACGCCCGGGCCCTACAAGGTGATCATCGATATCCATGGCGGCCCGGAGGGACAGCGCCGGCCCCAGTTTGCGGCCGTGTTTCAATACCTTGTCGAGCAGGGCTTCGCGGTGCTCTCGCCCAACGTGCGCGGCTCGAGCGGCTACGGCAAGCATTTTATGGGGCTCGATGACGTCGAACTTCGTATGGACAGCGTCAAGGACATCGCGGCTGCGCGCAGCTGGCTTATCGAGTGGGCCGACGCCGACCCGAATAGAATTGGGTTGATGGGCGGTTCCTACGGAGGCTTCATGGTGTTGAGCGCCATGGTCACCTATCCCGAGCTTTGGGCTGCGGGAGTCGACGTTGTCGGCATCGCGAGTCTGGTGACTTTCTTGGAGAATACGGCGAGTTATCGTCGCGCGCTGCGAGAGCAAGAGTACGGCTCGCTCGAGCACGATCGCGAATTTTTGCACAGCATCTCGCCTTTGACATGGATCGATAATATCTCGGCGCCGCTGATGGTGGTGCATGGGCGAAACGATCCGCGCGTGCCCGTGAGCGAGGCCGATCAAGTGGCGCGCGCCGTGCGTGCCAAGGGACACGAGGTCGACCTGGTGATCTACGAAGATGAGGGTCATGGCATCGCCAAGCGCTCGAATCGGCTCGACGCGTACCCCAAGATTGCGGCATTTTTTGCGCGCCATCTGGCTTGAACCAAGCTGGCACTCGGGGTAGCTTGCCGCGCATGCGCGACCGATGGCGACAGCGATCGGTCGCGCCGTGACCGATATGGGAGATGGTGTAGATGAGCGTCCGCAACAAAGCCGTCAATGGCGGCCTGGCCGGTCTGGTCTTCGGGACCGCGATGTTTCTAGGCGAAGGCCTTTATCTGGCGCAAAGTGTGGGGGAAGTCTCATTTGCCAGCGTTCCGTTGAATGTCGGGGTCGGCGCGCCGCTCGTCCTTGTTCTCGCGCTCTTCATGGCGGTGGCTTGCGTGGCCTGGAGCCGCATGCTGGGCCCGGGGCCCGGCATGGAGCGCCAGGCATGGCGCTGGTTGTGGGCTGACTCAACCGAGAGGCTCGTGCAGCGCAGCGCATGGATCGTGGCGGCGGCGCTCTCGGGGGCGGTGTGGTTGGCGGCCAGTGTGGTGGCCGGCAATCAGATCCTCAGGGCCGTCGTTACGCCGAGCCTCGCGCTTCTCTTGTTGATCCTGGTGCAGTTCATCGTCGGTGCGCTTTTGCTTGCGGGCAGCGCCTTGATCGCGCTCATTGCGCGCGCTTTTTTCGGATTCATCGCGCGCCTGGGCCGTGTCGGCCAGTATGTGAGCCGACCGCTTTCGCTGCTGGTCGGCTGTGCTTTGACGGGCTTATCGGGCGTGTTGGTGCTGGCGATCTTGCGCCCTGACGTGCTCAAGGCGCTGCCGTGGAGCTTCGCGCTTGGACCGATGGCGGGGATGTTGGCGGTCGTGTCGGCGGCGTTGTTCGTCAAGCGATTCAAGGTGGGCGCGCTTTCAATGGGCAGCGTCTTCATGGTGCTTGTGCTCGGGATTGGAGTCTTCACCTTCTTTTTGCCGCACGCATTGCGCGGGGGACGCAGCGTCTTCGTGGGACAGGAATCGGTGGCCAGCACCTGGTATGCGACGATTCATCCGGTGCTCGATTTCGACGGCGACGGCGCACTGAACTTCTACGGCGAGGGCGACTGCGCACCGTTTGATCCCGATATCGGTCCGCACCAGCGTGAGATCGTCGGCGATGGAATCGACCAGAACTGCTCGGGAAGCGATTTAGTGATCGACGAGGATGCTTTTCGCGACGGCAAGAGGAGCCATCCGCTGCCCGCTGGGCTCGTCGAAGCCAAGCCCAACATCATCCTGGTGACCTCGGACGCTCTGTCTTTCGACCACACGAGCGTCGGTGGCTACAAGCGCGACGTGACGCCGAATTTGAATGATTGGGCCAAGCGCGCGACGGTCTTCGAGTCGGCTTTTTCCACCTCGACGAGTACGCGTCTGGCGCTGCCCGGCTTGCTCACGAGCCAGTTCAACAGCATGACGCCGATGAAGAATGCGCGCGTTCATCCCTACCACTATGCGAACAACGTGGTGACGATCGCCTCGCTGCTCAAGGAGGCGGGCTATCAGACGATCCACGTGCCAGGCAATCGCTACTTCGCGCGCTGGAATGGCTACACGCGCGGCTTTGACACGCTCGATTTCGAGGCGCACAAGCAACACAAGGAGCACACCTCGGTGGCGGTGACCGCCTCGGCTTTGAAGTTTCTCCAGGAGCACGATCCCAAAAAAGGCCCGATGTTTCTTTGGATTCACTACTACGATCACCATGAGCCCTATGTCATGCCTGCTGATGGCAAGATCTTCGGAGACGGCAAGGCCGAGGTCGATCGCTACGACAGTGAGATCCATCATGCCGACGGCAATTGGGCCAAAGTGCTCGATGCGGTGGAGCAGAAGTGGACGCCCGAAGAGTATGTGATGGTCTTCACCTCCGATCACGGCGAGGGATTCGATGTCAACCATACGCGCTTTCGCCATGGCAATACGGTGCATACGGCCACCTTGCATGTGCCCTTCATCATTCAGACCTCCCAGCAGCGTGGAAAGCGCTTCGATGGGCTTACGGGCCACCTCGACCTGCTTCCAACGCTTGCCAACATCGTTGGCACCAAGCCCTTGGAATCCTGGCGCGGCGAGAGCCTGGTGCCGGTATTGTTTGAAGGTAAACCCATCGAAAAGACGATCACCTTCTCGCTCGAATACATCCCCGAGGGCGTCAAGCGCAAAGAAGACGGCTTTCGCCAGATCGGTGCGCGCACCAACGACTTCTACTTTATCGATAATCGGCGCGCCGGCGAGACGCGTTTTGTGAAGTGGCGCGAGGATGCCACCGACTCGGTCGATGTGCGCGCAAAGTATCCCGATGAGTTCGAGATCTATCGCTACATCACGGCCGGTAAATTGGAATGGTTGCGCGAGCATGAGAAAGCGCTCTCGGCGTTTCGGCCCAAATAAATGTTTGGTGGCCAAGAGATCGTCATTCGCTCAGGCCTGACTCGCAGAAACAATCGGCCGATCCGGATGGGCAGCTGCAGGCGTTTCTGAATCCGCACTCGGCTGGGCCGCAGACATCCCCTCCGGCCGGGCAGCCGCCGATGCCTGCAGCTAGGCCGTCGACGACGTCGTCGCAGTTGGTGTCCTTGCCGTCGCAGACTTCTGTGGCGCCGGGTTTGACAGCATAGTCGTTGTCGTCGCAATCGGGGCCTGTTGGGCAGTCGATGGGGTGGTAGCCAAGATGGCCATCGAAATCGAGGTCCTGGCAGCCGCCGGCGGCACAAGCGGCGGCGCTGGGCGTCGGACAGGCGATGACGCCGCCGGCGTTGCAGACGTAGCGCGTGATGCGACAGCCATTGGCGTCACTCTCGGCCATACACATGGTCAGGGCGGCGGGCAGGTGCTCGACCTTGACCTCGAGCTTCTTGCTCGCATTGAGCGCGCGCAGGGCCAGATGCGGCGCATAGAGGCGCCAATTGCCTATGGCCGTGGGCAGCGTAACACCGAGATCGAAGCGAAGTGGCTGAGCGTTGCCGCCGCGCGGCCAGGTGAGCTGCATGATCGCCGCGTCCGCCTCGCGTGAGGCGCTGGCACCTGCCGTCCAGCGACGAACCGTCCA
Source organism: Lujinxingiaceae bacterium (assembly GCA_013697635.1). Taxonomy (GTDB): domain Bacteria; phylum Myxococcota_A; class Bradymonadia; order Bradymonadales; family Bradymonadaceae; genus JACCWM01. The sequence continues at coordinate 5,736 of JACCWM010000210.1, forward strand.
GGCGAGCTCGTAGCGGTCCTGGTGCACCGCCTCGGGCACGTCGTCTCGCATGGCCGTATTGCTCGGTGCCACCCAGTCGTCGTAGCCTGCGACGAACATCAAATCGGAGCTGTCGTAGTAGGTGGCCAGGGCATTGGCGAAGTCGATGCGCGCCCCGACCGGTGAGGACGTGGTTGCGCTGAGCGCGGGGTCGGTCTCGAAGATGCCGTGCACCAGAGGCATCGAGAGCACGCCGTTTTGGGTGTTGCGGTGAAAGAACATCAGGCTACGATCGAGGGCTTGGAGCGCGGTGGCGTCGCCGACGCTCAAGACGTTGGCGCTGCCCTCTTGGATGGCGCCCGCGTGTGGCGTGTAATTGAGAAAGTGGCCGGCTGACTGGGCCTTGTCGACGGTCGGCCAGGCCGTCCAATTCGACTCGCCTTGCTCGCGCACGGAGACCATGGGAAAGCGCATCGTGGCCACATCGTCGATGATGTTGTTGCAGGTGTCGTCGCGCCCGTTGCAGACCTCGTAGTTCCAGGGGAGCACGGTTTGATCGCATTTGAGTCGGCCGATGGTGCAGCTCGTCACGGTTCCATGGCCGCAGATGCCGTGGACATTGGCGCCTGGTCGGCACGGCGAAACGCCGACCTCAACGGAGAGCTTGACGTTGGAGGGAATCGCCACATGGCGTAGCGCCATCTCCTCATGGGCGTCGAGATCGAGCCAGCTCCCGGTCTCGGCCGAGTAAAACTGCCAGGCACTGAGATCACCGCTAAATGAGGCGCTGACATAGGCGCTCCAGGGGATGTCGGCGCCAAAGTAGCCCAGGATGACGCCGCCGTGCTGGCCGGGGGCGGTGTGAATTTGAATCTGATGGTGATTGAAGCCACCTTCGCTGGTCACGACCTGGGTAACGGTGCCTATGGCCTGCAGCAGGCTCGGTGCCGGCTGGCCGCTGGGATAGCGAATCGAATACGTCGCGCTGGCCTCACCCTGGGTGCTCGTGCTTCTGCCGTGCAGGAGGGCCAGCGCATAGCGCGCGGGTGTCGTGCTGCGGTCGAGAAACAAGACGGCGCGTGCACGGCCTTTTGAGGTCAAAGGTGGCGTCGCCGAGAGAGCGGCGGTGATCGCGGGCAGGCCCCCCGAAGCGAGCAGCACGGGCCTGGGGAAGTGCCAGGGTGAGGATCGCTGCACAACGCCCGGCCAGTGGCCGCCCGCCGCCCTAAAAACATGATCCGTGTCGTAGTCGAAGTACTTGGCCTCGCAGGTATCGAGGGCACAGCGCCCATCAAAGCAGAACATGGGCTCGATGCAGTCATCGTGGCTGGCGCAGCTGTCAAAGCAGGTGCCAATATGGCAGACCTGGGTGCCCGGACAGACGATGCCAACACATGAATTGGAGGTGCACGTCCCTTGATAGCAGTGATGGGCAGGATCGCATTGATCGTCCGCGCTGCAGACAAGGACACAATTGCCCTCATGGCAGGTCTCGGAGCCGGGGCAGGTTACGCCCGCGCAGAGATCCCCGACGCAGATGCTGTTGCTGCAGATCAAGGGCGGCGTGCAATCGCCTGTATCGACACAGTCGTCAAAGCAGGAGCCCTCATAGCAAGACTGCTTGCTCGAGCATTGCACGCCCTGGCAGACGTCGGTCGCGCAGCGCTCGTCGTAGCACGAGAAGCCCGCCACGGTGCACGGGCACTTGTCAAAGCAGGAGCCAGCGTAGCAGACCTCGGACGAGGCACAGTTGACGCCATGACAGGCATCGTTTGAGCAGCGTCCATCAAAACAGAGCATCGGATCGAGGCAGTCGTCGTCCTCGGCACACACGTCAAAACAGGATCCAGCATAACAGCTCTCGTCGATGGGGCATTGTACACCGGAGCAGGCAGTGAGCGCGCAGTGGTTGGCAAAGCAGGCAAAGGGCGGTACGCAATCGCCGTCATCGGTGCAGCTATCAAAGCACGAGCCGCCGTAGCAAACCTGGGCACCGCAATCGATGCCCTCGCAAGGCGCGTTGCCCTCGACACAGCGGTTGTAGGTCGAATCGCCCTCGAAGCCAAAGCACAGCTCCGGGCAGTCCGGGTGGGTCATGCACGAGGTAAAACAGCTCTCGACCCAGCAGATATCACCTGGTGTGCAGGCCGGCGAGCAGGTGTCGGGCGGCGTATGGCGAAAGCGCGTGACAAAACCGTTTATGGTTCCAAGCGACGCCGCCGTAAATGGTCCAGAAACGACTGGAAAACCCGTGCCCGATCCCACCCAACCGGTCACATAGACCTGGCCATCGGGCCCAAGATCAATGCCCTGGCCAAAGTCTTGGCCAATGCTACCCAGATAGCCCGAGAAGACCAGGTCTGTGCCGTTAGGGGTGGTTTTGGCCACAAATGCCGAAGTCGCGCCCTGCAAGGTGAGCATCGGCCCATCGACCACAGGAAAAGTTGCGGCCGTGCTTTTGGTATAGCCCGTAAAGTAAGCTGACTTGCTGCTATCGGTCGTGACTTCGTAGGCTTTGTCTTCGTTGTCGCCGCCAACATAGCCCAAATAATGAAAAGCATCGCCGACCACGTTTAGTCGGCCAACGAAGGCATCGAAGCCTCCGGAATGGACCAGGCGCGGTCCAACGACGACGGGAAAAGTCGGTGAGGCCGTGGCGCCAACGACATAGGCCGTGTTGTCCGTTCCGATGGCGAGGTCATGGCCTTCGTCACCTGCGCCGGCGCCTAAAAAACCGGCGTACTCCAGATCGCTGCCGTCGGGCACGACCTTGGCCATGAACCCGTCTCGATCGCCTCCGCTGATCAGTTGTGGGCCGGTGCGCACATAAAAACCCGGTTGAACCGATTGCGTGTAGCCGGTGACGTAGGCTGCGCCGGCATTATCGACGGCCACGCCGTAGGCCTCATCCACGGCGGGGCCACCGATGTAGCCAGCATAGAGCAGGCTCGCGCCCGAGGCAGCGATCTTGGCGACGAAGGCATCGCCCGCGCCCTTATAGACCAACGATGGGCCGACACTTGCCGGAAACAGGGGCGAACTGGATTCCGAGCGCCCGGCAAAGTAGGTCAGTCCGTCGGATGAAACCGCCAAGCTGTGGGCTTCGGTGATGCCGTTGATGTAGTAGCCGGCATAGATCAGGCTGGCCCCGTTGGCAGCAACCTTGGCGACATAGGTGCTGTTGGCATTGTTGTAGGGCGGGCCGATGAGCACCGGGTTGTTCGTCGACTGCGTGGCGCCCGTGATGACCACCTGGCCATCGTTGTCTATGTCCATTCCCTGGGCGGTATCGTTTTGGTTGCCGCCGATGTATCCGGCATAGATCAGACCATTACCGCTGGAGTTGACGCGTGCGACAAACGCGTCACGCACACCGTTGTGGGTGAGATCGGGACCCACCGTGACGGGGAAATTGATCTGATTCGAGGTCGTGTTTCCGGCGATATAGGCGGTATGGTCGCTGCCGGCCACCAGCGCATGGGGTCGATCGTCGCCGTCGCCGCCAATGAACCCGGAGTAGCTGTAGTTGACCAATGCCGTGGCAGGCTGGGGCGCCCACAGTGTGAGCAGCAGAGTCGTTGCGACGAATCCAACCGGTTTTAAGACGCGCATCGAGTCACCAAGGGATACCATCGTGGTCTCACATTCTCGCAAACATTGCAGGCAATTTCACAGAGAGCCCATCTTGGCCCAACGGGCAGTGCGAGTCAATTTCAGCGGGTGCGGCGCAGCTCGGGCGCGCCTGCTGGAACGCATCAAACAGCGCTATATTGGCGCGTCTTCGGCGGACACCCAGCTGCAGATCGGGCAGCTCTCGACCACATGTCCTCGTGCCGGGCAATGCTCTCGGCCAAAGTAGATGATCTGCAAGTGGCGGCGCGTCCAGGTGTCGCGGGCAAAGTAGGCCTTGAGGTCTTTTTCGGTCTGCACGACGTTCTTGCCGCTGCTCAGCCCCCAGCGCTCGGCCAGCCTGTGAATGTGTGTGTCGACGGGAAAGGCCGGCACGCCGAACCACTGGGCCATGACCACCGAGGCGGTCTTGTGGCCGACGCCAGGCAGGGCTTCGAGGGCCTCGAGCGTGTCGGGCACCTGGCCTTCGTGCTCGGCGACGAGGATCTGGGCGAGCCGTTGCACATTCTTGGCCTTGGTCGGCGCGAGCCCGCAGGTGCGAATCGCCCCCAAAATCTGCTCGACACTGAGCTCGGCCATGTCAAAGGCGTTGTCGGCAAGCGCGAAGAGCGCGGGGGTGACGAGGTTGACGCGTTTGTCGGTGGTCTGCGCCGAGAGCAGCACGGCGATCAGTAGGCTGAACGCGTCGCTGTGGTCGAGCGGGATGGGCGGCTCGGGGTAGAGCTCGTCGAGGATGGTGGCGATGCGCTCAGCGCGCGCGGTCAACTGGTCGGACGTCGATTCTTCCAAAAGCACGATCTCCCAAATGGCCAAGCGCCGAGCGGCCCGCGGGGCGTCCGGCGGCGGCGTGGTACATCCCGATGATGGCCGGGATATAGCACAGCACTGCCAGTGGGAAAAAGACGGCACAGCTAACCAGCGACATTAATATCAGCGCATAGCACAGACAAAAGCACGCTGCGGCCGCTCGTGCGTGGTTCAGGGCGAAGGCGTTGTCGCGTTTGGCAAAGGCTATCAGAAAGACAGGCACGCCGAACAAGACACTTGCATAGGAGAAGAGCGCCATGGCACGGCCGTGCTCGATGGTTTCGAGCGCGAAGCCGGGCTGCGCGTCGGTGGCGGGTCGTGTCGTCGGGCTGCTCATCGCGCGGCTCTGGGCCAGGTCAAGGCGTCACCCTGACAAATAGAGCACGCCAAGTGTCGCTTGAAGTTTCCAACGCTTTGTAGTCATCTCGCCGCCGGCTAAAGGTGGATAAACGAGACTGTTCAACTCTTAAGGAGGGCGTCGTGGCGACACGTACCGAGATCGACAGCATGGGGCCGGTGGAGGTTCCCGCGGATCGTTACTGGGGAGCGCAGACACAGCGCTCGCTGCATAACTTCAAGATCGGTGGGCACCGCATGCCGCGCCCGATGATCAAGGCATTGGGGCTTGTGAAGTCGGCGGCGGCCGAGGCGAACTTTGAGCTGGGCGAGCTCTCCGAGGCCAAGTTGAACGCCATCCAGGAGGCAGCAAAAGAGGTGATCGACGGGCTGCTTGACGAGCACTTTCCGCTGGTCGTCTGGCAAACCGGCAGCGGCACACAGACCAACATGAATACCAATGAGGTGATCGCCAACCGGGCGATTGAGATGCTCGGCGGAACGCTCGGCTCCAAGGAGCCGATCCATCCCAACGACGACGTCAACAAGAGCCAGTCGACCAACGACAGCTTCCCGACCGCAAGCGCGGTGGCGATCGTCGATCAGTTCTATGCGGAGTTGTTGCCGGCGCTGGCGCGACTGCAAGGCGCGCTCGAGCACAAGGCCGAGGCTTTCTGCGATATCGTCAAGGTGGGAAGAACTCACCTGATGGATGCCACGCCCCTGACGCTTGGCCAGGAGTTCTCCGGCTACGCCGCCCAACTTGGCTACTGTGAGCGAGCAATTCGCAGCTCGCTCGAGCTGCTCTGCGAGCTGGCTATCGGCGGCACGGCCGTTGGAACGGGCATCAACTCCAAGCCTGGCTACGCCGAGAAAGTATGTGAGAGCCTGGCGCGCACCACCGGCTATCCGTTCATCTCGGCGCCGAACAAGTTCGCGCTTCTGGCCGGTAAAGAGGCGATCGTCGAGGGTCACGGCGCACTCAAGACCTTGTCAACCTCACTTAACAAGATCGCCAACGACATCCGCTGGATGGCCAGCGGCCCGCGCTGTGGTCTGGGAGAGCTCTTCATTCCCAGCAATGAGCCGGGCTCGTCGATCATGCCCGGCAAGGTCAACCCGACGCAGAGCGAAGCGCTGACGATGGTCTGCGCCCACGTCATGGGCAACGACGCAGCCGTGGGCTTTGCCGCCTCACAGGGCGCCTTTGAGCTCAACGTCTACAAGCCCATGCTCGTACACAACGTGCTCGAATCGACGCGACTGCTCACCGATGCGATGAACTCGTTTACGGACAATTGTGTGGTGGGCATTGAGCCCAACCACGAGCAGATCAAGGATTACCTGGAGCGCAACCTGATGCTTGTCACCGCCCTCAACCCCGTGATCGGCTATGATCGCGCCGCCGAGGTCGCCAAGAAGGCGCACAAGGAGAACAAGACCTTGCGCCAGACGATCATTGAGCTAGGCTATCTCAGTGGCGAGGATTTCGACCGCGCGGTCAGGCCGGAGGACATGATCAGCCCGCGCTGAGCGGTTGAGCGCTCAGCGAGGTTGCCGAACGCCTGGCGGCTCGCATATTAGAGGGCTGCTGGCGATCGCACGCTCGCGGTTCGAGCCTCACAGACAAACGCCGAGCTCCCGGTCAATCGCGATGAAACGTCCTACCGCACAACTCGTCTTGTCCGCCTATGCTCAGGGCATCTTTCCCATGGCGCATCCGGAGGAGGATTACCGCATCTACTGGTATGCGCCCGATCCGCGGGCGATCATCCCGCTCGATGGGCTGATCGTCTCGCGTCGATTGCGCCAGAGCGTGCGCCAGGCAATCTACGAGATCCGCGTCAACACGGCCTTCAACGAGGTCATCGCTCAGTGCGCCGCGCCGCGTGAGATCGAGGCCGAGACCTGGATCTCCGAGGGGCTGACGGCGGTGTTCGGCGAGCTGCACCGGCTGGGATTTGCCCACTCGATCGAGGCCTGGAGAGATGATTGCCTCGTCGGCGGCCTCTACGGCGTCGGAATTGGAGGTTTTTTCGCTGGCGAGTCGATGTTCTTTCGCGAAACAAACGCCTCGAAGCTCTGTCTGGTTCATCTCGTCGAGCGCATGCGCGCGCGCGGTTTTAGCTTGCTCGACGTGCAGTTCATGACCGCGCATTTGCGCAGCCTGGGCGCCGTGGAGATCCCGCGCTCTGACTATGAAAGCCAACTTGTCGAGGCGATCGGACGCCCCTGCGTCTTTGCCGAGTGACCAGCGTTTACAAAGCACGGAATACCGACGACCTCTCACGCCTTGTTCACTAACTTTCCTTGACTCCGTAGGTATTTACGGAGTGTACAGTGATTCTCTTGAACAACGCGCTCGGATCTCGGCGAGTCGCGCACGTCGATGTAGTAAAAGGAGAACGCATGCCCGCGAGAACGATCAGCAAGCTAGCACAAGAGGCAGGCGTTCATGTGGAGACCGTGCGCTACTATGAGCGCATCGGACTGCTCGAGCAACCGGAGCGGCCCGATGAGGGATGGCGCGTCTACAGTGACGAGGCCGTGAAGCGAATTCGCTTTATCAAGCGGGCCCAGGAGCTCAGTCTCACCCTCGACGAGATTCATCAGCTGATCAAAATTGGCTTTGATTTAAACGAGGCAGGTTGCGCCGAGGTGCGCGAGCTTACCGACTCGAAGCGGCGCGAGGTCAGCGATAAGATCCGCAGCCTGCAGGCGGTTCACTCGCGGCTCAAGGAACTCGTCGAGCGCTGCGACAGCTCGGAATCGGAAGAGGGCTGTCCGATCATCAACGCGCTCGAGAATCCAGAGGCCTGAAGACCTGCCTGGAAGGCGCACCTAAGAAAAGAACGCCCGTTACACAGAATACCTTGCCGAGCGCGCCGTATTATCCTAAGTACAAAGGCACCGATTCTCGGTCAAGACGTCCGTCGCCGACAAGACCACCGCGTGGTCATGTTGTCGCGCAACCCAACACACACCTACTTTCACCTCGGAAATCTGGAATGGAGAGAGATCCGCAGCAACGTCGTTTGATCGTCACCCAGGGTGACATCACACTGATCCCGCTCAAGGAAGGCGCCCTTGTCAATCCGTCAAACACGGGGCTGATCCTCAACAGCGGTGTCGGGGCTCAAATTGCCCGGCGCGGAGGGCCGTTCATGCAGCAGACGTTGCATATGGCGCGCAGCCGCTTGCGCAACAACCGCCTCGACCCGGGCAAGGCGCTCGCCACCGAGCCGGGCCAACTTCACGCCAAGAAGCTCATCCATGTGGCGATCATCGGCGCCAAGAAGGTCAACAACCGCTTGATCTCCAACGCGATCTTGAATGCCTACGACATGGCAGACGATCTTGAGCTTCGCCAGGTGGCCTTTCCTGCCGTGGGCTGCGGCGTCAGTGGTTTCCCGATGGACAAGTTCTTGGAGCTCTTCTGGCGCATCACGGCCGAAGAGCTGCCGCGTGCAAGCCACCTTCGCGAAGTGTATCTTTGCGTCTACGAGGGTGAGGAGTTCGAGGCTGCGCGCGCCTACGCCACCGAGCACGCCGACGAGCTACCGAAGTCGATCGTCGTCGAAGTCAACGAGACCGGTCTTGCGCCAGGCATGTTTCGCTGATGAGCTCGCCGGCCACGGGTCAGGGTTTTGGTAAACTGATTTTGTTTGGGGAGCATGCCGTCGTCTATGGGCAAATGGCCGTTGTGGCCGGTCTTGATCGAGGCGCCCAGGCGCTGGTCCAGGCTGGGCCGAGCGGTCAGCCAAGCCGGCTGCGTCTCTTCGACTCCTGCGGTGTCGAGGCGCCACACCACTCTCAAAATCCCAACGATACAAGGCTTGGCAAGGCCTTTGAGGCGATGCTCGCGCTCTTCGAGCTCGACGCCGCCAGTCTCGAGGTGTGCCTCACGATCAACCTCCCGGCTGGCGCCGGACTGGGCAGCTCGGCGGCACTCGCTGTGGCGTTGAGCCGGGCGCTGGCATGCTACAACGGACTGACCGAGGTGCAAGCTGCGCCGCGCGTCGAGGCCGCCGTCGAGCGCTGTGAGACGATTTTTCACGGCGCGGCCTCCGGCATTGACCAGGCTGCGGCGCTTCGCGGTGGTCTGTTCGGATTCGAACGGCTCGCCGGTGCTCCTGCTCGGCTAACGCCGCTCGTGGTGCCCGAAGTGCGTGTGGCGATCTGCCAGGCCGGGGCGTCGGCTTCGACGGCACAGATGGTCGCCGCCGTTGCTGCTCTGCTCGCGCGCGAGCGCTCCCTGGTCGAGCGCGTCAACGCCGTCATAGGCGAGATCGCCCGTGAGGCACTCGGCGCGTTGGAGGCCGGTCACTGGGCTCGCCTTGGCGATCTGATGAACATCAATCACGGCGCGCTCGTTTCGCTGGGCGTCTCCACCATGGAGCTCGATCGGGCCTGCCACGTCGCTCGTGCGGCCGGTGCACCGGGCGCCAAGCTCACCGGCGGCGGCGGTGGTGGCTGTGTCTATGCGCTCGTGCCCGATGGCGCCGGCGATGTGCTTGAGGCCTGGCAGGCGATCGGTTTGCAAGGCTTCGAGGTGGTGCTCGGCAGCCAGGCTCCAGAGGTGACTCCATGACCAAGGCGACCGCGCTCGCTCATCCCAACATCGCGCTCGTCAAGTACTGGGGAAAGCGCGATCAGCGCCTGAATCTGCCGGCTTCGGCGAGCCTCTCGTTGACTTTGGCGGGCATGGAGACGCGCACCAGCGTGGAGTTCGACGAGGCGCTCGAGGGCGACCTCGTCGAGCTCAACGGCGTCTTGTTGACCCACGCCCACAACCTGCAGCGCGTCACGGCCTTTCTCGATCGCGTGCGCGAGATGTCGGGCAGGCGCCGCTTTGCCCGTGTGCAAACCCACAACAACTTCCCGACCAGCGCCGGCCTGGCCTCCTCGGCCTCGGCCTTTGCCGCCCTGGCGCTGGCCGCGAGCGCGGCGGCTGATCTCGAGCTCTCGGCCAGCGAGCTCTCCGTGCTCGCGCGCCTGGGTTCGGGCTCGGCGGCGCGCAGCATCTTTGGCGGCTTTGCCGAGATGAAGGTCGGCCATCGCCCCGACGGCCAAGACAGCTTCGCCGTGGGACTAGCTGACGAGGCGCACTGGGATTTGCGCTGTCTGGTCGCGATAACGGCACACGGCGAGAAGGCCATCGGCTCGACCGACGGCATGCTCCAGACGATGAGCAGCTCACCCTACTACGATCCGTGGATCGCCCACGTGCCGGGCGACATTGAGGCTGCTCGCCAGGCCATCGCCGCGCGCGACTTCGAGGCGCTTGGCGTCGTCGCCGAGCGCAGCTGTTTGCGCATGCATGCCAGCGCGCTGGCCGCCGATCCGGGAATCCTCTATTGGAATCCGACCACGGTGCGCCTGATCCACGGCGTCCGCCTGGCGCGAGCGCAAGGCCTGCCCGTGTTCTTCACGATCGACGCCGGACCCCACGTCAAGGTGTTCTGCCCGGCCAATGAGCGCGCCGCGTGCGAGACGATTTTGCGCGATGTCGAGGGTGTGCTCGACGTGCTCTCAACGCGGCCCGGCCCGGGCGCGCACCTGCTTGACGAGCGCCTTTAGCGCTCCTTCCAGGGCGCCTTCTTCGACGCGTCCTCGGCCAGCTTGTTGCGATAATTCGCGTGGCGCTCGCGAAGCGCCGGGTCGGCAAGCGCCAGGATGCGGGCAGCGAGGATCGCGGCGTTGGGAGCGCCGCCGGAGCCGACCGAGACCGTGGCCACCGGGATGCCCGAGGGCATTTGCACCATCGAGAGCAGGGAGTCGAGGCCGTCGAGCGTCGAGGACTTGATCGGCACGCCGATCACCGGAAGATTCGTGGTCGCGGCGACGACGCCGGCCAGATGGGCGGCGGCGCCGGCGGCGGCGATGATGATCTTGAGGCCGCGCTTCTCGGCCGCCTGGGCGTAGGCCAGCGCACGCTCCGGTGTGCGGTGGGCCGAGAGCACCAGGCGCTCAAAAGGAATCTGCAGCTCCTCGAGTATGTCGCAGGCCTTCTTCATCACCGGCCAATCGGAGTCACTTCCCATAATCACGCCGACGACGGCGCGCTCACCGGGTCCGACGACGTCAACTTCTGCGTCGAAATCATATTGCATGGCGGCTCTCCTCATACGGGTTGAAGTTTTGGTGCTGTTGGTTCGCTGGACGCTTGCGCGCGCCCTTTATACAGGAAGTTCGTCAGGCTTCAAGACCGAGCGCGGTTCAAGCGATCCCAGATTGCGTGCCACTGCTCGGTGCGCGGCGGCGCCTCGATCACGATCAGCTCACAGCCCAAGGCATCGAGGCGGTGCAGCGCCTCATAGAAGTGCTCGGCGTAGGCTGCGGGCTCGGCCGGCAAGACGATTGCCAGCTCCGGGTCCGTGCTCGAAGCTAAGCGCGAGGGGTGCAGGCTCAACCGACCCACGCGAGTCATACCATGGTCGTTATCAGCCTCGATGTGCTCGACGACCATGACGCGCGCGCGCGGTGCGTAGTGCTTTCGGGCAAGGCCAGGCGCAAGCTGGGGGCGCTGCTCGTCGCTTGCAGGCTCGCTTTTTGCGTAGTCGATCGTCGGTGCAACGCGGGCGAGCTCGGCGCGCCCGAGCATGCCGGGGCGAAGGATCTGCGGCGCGGCTCCCAGCAGCGAGACTACCGTCGATTCGATGCCAACCTGGGTGGGTCCGGCGTCGAGGATCAGATCGACGCCCGTGCCCAGGCCGTCGGCGACGTGGGCCGCCGTCGTTGGCGAGATATGGGTGTAGCGGTTGGCGCTGGGCGCGGCGATCGGCATGGCGGCCAACGTGATCAATGCCAGAGCCACCGGATGAGCGGGGATGCGAATGCCAACGCTGTCCAGCCCGGCGCTGACCAGCGACGGTATGAGCGCGCGCTTGGGAAGTACCAGCGTGAGCGGTCCGGGCCAAAAGGCCGCAGCCAGCGCCTCGGCCTCAGCCGGCCAGTGCGTAACGAGCGCTCGGGCTGCTTGGATGCTGGCCACGTGAACGATCAGCGGATTGCGCTCAGGGCGCCCCTTGGCGGCAAAGATTCGGGCGACGGCCGCCTCGTCGAGCGCGTTGGCGCCCAGGCCATAGACCGTCTCGGTAGGAAAGGCCACGAGCCCGCCCGCGCTCAAGATCCGTGCGGCCTGCTCCAACAACTCCGGCTCGGGATGCAAAGCATCGACCCTGAGGACTGCCGGGCGCTGCGAGCTCACGAGAGCCCGCCGATGGCGGCGTCGAGCGGCGTAAGCTCGCTTTGCGGCTGCACGGCCCAGCCCAGGCGACGGGCCTCGTCTCGAAGCAGGGCGTTTCCCTGGTCGACCACGATCGCAAGCTCGCTTGCCGCGCAGAGCATTTCGTAGTCGGTGTCCGAATCACCCAGTGCGAGCACCGGGATGCGCCCGATATACTCGGCTATCGCGTCGACCTTGCCCTGGCGAAAGAGCACGGGCGCGAGCGTCTCGCTGGAGAGCACCCCATCCTCGCCCACGCGCAGCCGGTTGCCGAGCACACGCTCGGGAGGGACGCCAAATAACGGTGCGAAGGTCTGCACCGTCCAGATGTTGGTGGCCGACACGATCCAGACCTCGAAGCCGCTCTTTGTGAGCACGTCGATCAACGTGCGGATCTCGGCGAACATGCGAATGCCCCGGTCGATTGAGACCGTTGAGCCCGATGGGCTCTCTCGGCGCTCACGGTGCACCTCGCGGCCCAGCTCGCGCACGATCGCCTCTGTGGCGAGCTGCTCAATCCGGGCGATTGTCATGCCCACATGAAGACGCACAGCCCACTCGTAGCAGTCGGCCTTTCCGGCACGGACCAGGCGGCGCCCGTAGAGCGCGCCCATCTCACGCAGATAGCGTTGGTAACAAGCGCTGGCCGTGCGCGCAGTCGGCGCCAGCGCATAAGCCTCGCGCGTCAGCTCGCACAGCGCGTCGCGGCCATCATCGGGATGAATCAGCTCCCAGAAAGCGTCGAGATCATAGCGATACAGCATCTCGTCGATCAAGAAATGCGAGAAAAGCTCGCCGATGTCGTTGAGAATGCACGTGTTGTCGAAATCGAAGACGGCCAGAGGAGGCGCCGCCTGGCTGCTGCGCGCGCCCTGGTCGGCGATCAACGTGAGCAGGCGCTCATGAACCTGGGGGCGCCAGCCCTGTTTTGGCAATAGTGGGGAGACATGCGTCATTTTCAATCCGGTTGGAAGCTGCGCATTTACCGCTTGGCTCGAGGGCGACTCTATTTTGTGAATGCAACACTTGTGTTTGTAGCAAAATTTCGCTAATAGCCATGCCCTGATAAGGGTTTGCTTGCAATATAATGAACGAATGAACGACTAACAGAAACAAAAACGCCGAAAGGATTGTCCCTGGTAGGATGGCTTGGGCCATTCGAGCCGATTGATGGCCATACCACGGGCATCTTTATAGTTTTTGAGACAGGAGAATCACCATGAAGTCCGAAATCCATCCGAAGTACAGCCCGGTCGTCTTCGTCGACGGCGAGCACGAGATCATCACCAGCTCGACCATGTCTTCGCGTGAGACGCGCGTCGTCGACGGTGTGGAGCACTTTGTGGTCCCCGTCGAGGTCAGCGCCTACTCGCACCCGTTTTACACGGGCAAGCAGAAGCTCGTCGACACCGAAGGCCGCGTCGATCGCTTCCACAAGCGCTACAACATTGCACGTGCGCCCGAGCCTGAAGAGCAAGACGGCGAGTGATATGCGCCACTTGGAGAGTTTTTTAACTCTCGTGGCGCTTCGCTTTGAACGTCGCCAGCCGGTGCCCCATGAGGCGCTGGTCCGCGCACAAAGCGCAGGGCCGGGAAATTTTGTACGACCCAGGTGTATTTGATCTTTAGCAGTGCGCGTCAGCTTGTGTTTTGGCCGTCAGGTCTCTTTGAGCACGGAAGTTCTTTGAGCCCAGGCGTTCAGCAGGCGTCGCCACCAGGCATTCGCAACATCTTTTGATTCATCGCCACTTATTTTGGTCTAGAGGACTTCAAGTCTTTGGATTGGACCGGCGGTACGAGGGTGCACGGGCATTGTCGGGGTCGTCGTGAGCAGCCATCAGGCTCCCGGCGCTCTCGCCAGCCAACTTTACAGCCCCGAGACCGTGCCAAAACTGGCTAACACGAGCTTTACTAAGTGCCGAACCTTTCTAGCACGCCATCGACCTGCGACGTTCTCACCGGGCCATTGGGCCATAGGAGTGGGGAGGTTTCTCGTTGGTTTCCGTCGAGGTCGGGATCTGTCCGGCCTCTGGGGGAGCGCCCGCGGATGCGGGCCAAGGGCATGCGCGCACGCTTCGGACCAGTTTTTGTGGGAAAATCCCAGACGTGAATTCCTCGCCTAGCGAGGAGAATTTCATGACATTTTACGAAGCAGCAATCGAGGTCTTGCTCAAGGCTGGACGGCCCCTGCACTACAAGAAGATTACCGAGGCCGCAATCCAGGAGAACCTGTTGTCCCACGTCGGCAAGACGCCGGAGGTGACCATGGGTGAGCGCCTCAATCAAGAGATCAAGAAGCAAGAGGATTCGCCCGTGGTGAGCGTGCGCCCAGGCGTCTTTATGCTGCGCGAGGAGTTTCTCCAGCGCCTGCAGGAAGAGGCCCAACTGCGCCCACGCCGTGAGCTGCGCCCGATCGTGGAGAGCGCCCCGAGCACGAGCAGCTCGGCGCTGCTGCTCGACGCCGACGCTCAGGCTCCCCTGCCCGAGAGTGGCCAGGGTGGTGGTGGCGGTCGTCGCCGGCGCCGGCGCTCGTCGCGCAGTGGCCGCGGTGGCAATGGTCGCGGCGACAACGGGCGAGACGAGTCAGCCGGGGAACAGCCGGGAGCGCAAGCAGCAGCGCCGGCTGCAGTGGCCGCCGTCGAGACCGAGAGTGCGCCCAGCGAGAGCGCGCGTGAGCCGCGTGAATCCGGGCGCCGTCGTGGCGGCGAGGGTCGTGGCGGCGAGGGTCGTGGCGGCGAGGGTCGCGCTCAAGGCCAACAGCAGCAGCAGCAGGGACGGGGCCGCGAGAGTGGCGCCGCAGCAACCTCGAGCGATGCTCCCGTCGAGCAGAAGCACCTCAGCCAGGGCCCGCTGCGCCTCGACGGCATCGCCGAGGCTGCCACCACCGTGCTCAAGGACAGCAACCAGGCCGCGTTCAAGGTCAAGGAGCTCGCCGACGAGATCTTCAAGCGTAAGCTCGTTCGCTTTCACACCCATGACGCCGCCACCACCGTGCAGGCTGCGCTGGCCAACGACAATCACATGCGCGAGCAAAGCGGCCATCGTCCGCTCTTTGTGCAATACGACCGCGAGCGCTGGGGCCTGAGCGAGTGGGGTCTCTCCTCGCAGGGCGTGCGCAAAGAGCAGCAAATGTTGAGCCTGGCCGAGGAGATCCGCCAGGACGCGCTCAGCCACCTGGGAAGCGCGCTCTTGAAGACCAAGCCCGAAGCCCTCGAGCATCTCGCGCTGACCCTGCTCGAGCGCCTCGGTTACAAGAACATCAAGGTCTCCAAGCGCTCGGCCGAAGGCGACGTCTTCTTCACCGGTGACTGGCGCCAGGGCCTCTCCGAGATCCGCGTCTGCATCGAGGTCGTCGGCGACGCCAAGGTCGAGCTCTCGGCCGAGACCGTCACCGAGCTTCGCAGCACGCTGCACCACTACTCGGCCAGCGAGGGCGTAATCATCCACCTCGGATCGATCTCGCAGGCCGCGATCAAGGAGAGCCGCGAGGAGCGCCTGGCCCCGATCACGCTCATCGATCGCACGACCTTCGTCGATCTGCTCACGCGCCATGGTATCGGCGTCAAGAGTTATCAGGTCTCCATTGCCCTGGTGGACATGGCCTTCATCGACGATCTCAGCGAGTAAGATTTGAAGCTCATCCGCCTCCCCATCGTGCCCTACGGGCAGGCGCTCGCGCTGCAATGGCAGCTACGCGAGCGCCTGCAAACCCGCAGTGGCCACGATCGGGAGTCGGTGGGCTATTTGCTCTGTCTGCAGCACAATCCGGTCATCACCCTTGGCAAGCGCGCCCGCGCAGCCGATCTCTTTTCACCAACCTGGCTTGCCGAGCAAGGCGTCGAGGTCTTCAAGACCGATCGCGGCGGCGAGGCGACCTACCACGGCCCCGGCCAGCTCGTGATCTATCCGATCATTCGCCTCGATGCGCTGCGCATGGGAGTGGTTGATCTGATCCACGGCCTGGCCACGGCTCTGGCCGCGAGCCTGCACGGCTACGGCGTTAGTGCGGTCTACGAGCCCGAGCTTCCTGGGCTTTGGACGACGCTCGACGAGCCGCGGCGCAAGATCGCCAGCGTCGGCATGCGCGTCGCCGGCGGTGTGACCACCCACGGCGCCGCGATCAACCTGGTCAACGACCTGAGTCCTTTCTCGATGTTCGTGCCCTGCGGCATGCCCGGTGCCCCGATGGCGCGCCTTGGCGACTATACCGACGAGCCCGGCTTGTTCGAGAGCTTCACCGACGCCTTCATCGACCATTTTCAGACCTTCATCGACACCGAGCTCGAGCCATTGACGCTCGAGTTGCCCGCAAAAGACGCCTGGATAACCTCCGCCACGCTCGAAGAGTTGTTGGCCGGCGAGCAGACTTGAGTCAGCCCTTCAACACCGACAGGATTTTGCCATGACCGACCAGTTCCTCGCCCACACCGGCGCCCGTGTTCCGCTGATCTGCGGCGCGATGTATCCCTGCTCCAACGCCGAGCTTGTCGGCGCGGTGGTCGCCGCCGGCGCGGTGGGAATCGTGCAGCCGCTGTCGATCGTGTTCGCCCACCGCCAGGATCTGCGCACCTCGCTTCGCACCATCTTGGCCCAGAACAACGGCGGAGCCGTAGGCTTTAACGCGATCGTCGAGAAATCCTCCAAGCTCTACGAGGACCGCATGCGTGCCTGGATCGACGTCGCGCTCGAGGAAGGCGTGCGCTTCTTTGTGACGGCGCTTGGCAATCCGCGCTGGGTGGTCGATCGCGTGCACGCCGTCGGCGGCGTGGTTTACCACGATGTCACGGAGCGAAAGTGGGCCGAGCGCGCGCTCGAGGGCGGCGTGGACGGCCTGATCTGCGTCAATCGGCGCGCCGGCGGCCACACCGGCGTGCGCGGCATCGAGGAGCTCTACGAGGAGCTCGCGCCGCTTGGCGTGCCGCTGGTCGCCGCCGGCGGCATCGGCTCGCCGGAGGTCTTTCAGCGCACCCTGGAGATGGGCTATCAGGCCGTGCAGCTCGGTACGCGCTTTATCGCCACCGTCGAGTGCACCGCACATGCCGATTACAAGGCGGCGATCCTCGAGGCCGTCGAGGAGGACATCGTCTTGACCATGCGCATCTCGGGCGTGCCCGTCTCGGTGATCCGCACGGCCTATGTCGATCGCGTAGGCACGACGGCCGGGCCCGTGGTGCGCCGCCTGCTCCAGCATGCGCGCTTCAAGCACTGGGTGCGCGGCTGGTACGCGGCGCGCTCGGTCTGGCAGCTCGGCCGCGGCGCAACGCGCGGCGGCGGCTACAACGACTACTGGCAGGCCGGAAAGAGCGTGGCGAGCATCAATGCGATCAAGGCCGCCGGGCAGGTCGTGGGCGAGTTCGAAGCGGCACTCTCAAAGACATCGAGCACGCTCGAGCCGGCCTGAGCGTTCAGTCGTCTTCCCAGCTCAGATAGGGCGGGCCGCCAGGGCGCATCGACCAGTTGTGGTTGGCCGAAGGCGCAAAGACCCAGGATCGAAAACTCGACGGCACCCCCATCTCCGTGGCGCTCAGGCTCTCGCCATCGGCGCTGTCCGAGAAGCCGCTGGTTGCGATGTTCCAATAGGCGTCGGTCACGGTGACCGTGTACTCGGTAAAACCGATCAGGCCACCGAAGTAGGGAATCAAGGGTATCGAGCTGCTGTACGACAGCGGGCCATCGGAGAAGCACTGCGTGATCGAGCCCGTGAGCGTTCCGACCAGGCCGCCGACCATGTTGTGGCCCGTGACGGCGCCGCGCGCGTAACAGAAGGAGAGCGTGGTGTCATTGGAGCGCCCGATCAGCCCGCCGACATCGATGCCGTCGGTGTAAACCGAGCTAAAGGAGTAGGATTGGGCGACGCTGCCCTGCTCGCTGTAGCCGACCAAACCACCGACTTGGTCCTTTATGGCCGTCACCGAGCCGCTGCTCATCGAGTACGAGATCTGGGCGTCAACGCTTTGGCCGACGAGGCCGCCGACTTTGGCTTCCAGGCTGGTCGCATCCACATCCGAGGTGACATCGCCATGGGCATGACAGGCGGAAATCGTGGTCGAGTTTTGCGCGGCGCCCACAAGTCCGCCGATGTGCACCCCGCCGCGCACTGAACCCCAGGCGGCCGAACCGGAGATGTTCGCCTGAACCGCGCGCCCGATCAGGCCGCCGGTGTTGGTCGTTTCGGTATTGAAGTTTCCGATGCCGAATGGGCTGGGCTCGACGTTGCCCGTGGCGAACGAGCGTTGAACCGTGCTGCGATCGACGAAGCCGACCAACCCGCCGATGTCGATGTTCTTGCCGGTAACCGTGCCGCTGGCGATGCAGTCGGCGACGGTGCCCAGCGTGCTGTGGCCGATCAGCCCGCCTACCTGCTGGGAGCCGAGCACGTTGGCCGACGAGCCGGATTGGGTGACCTGCGCATTGAACGTGAACGTGGCGTCGAAGCCGTTAGCCCCGACCAGCCCGCCGACCATCATGCTGCCGGTGATGCTGCCGCTGCTCGAGCAGCCGATGATCTGGCCGCGGTTGATCCCGGCCAGCGCGCCGACGCGGTCTCGCCCCGAAACCGTTGCGTTGGCCAGGCGCAAATTCGATACCTGGCCGCCAGCTCCGATCGCGGCGAAGAGGCCGACGTCGTCGTTGGTCAAGGTGGCGATGTTCAGGTTGTTGATGCTGAAGCCGTCGCCGTTGAACTTGGCATTAAAGGGCACGCTCTCGCTGGCGATGGGCGCAAAGTTCGTCGTGGGCAGGTCGATGTCGTCGAGCAGGCGATAGTGCTGGGTTGTCCACACGTTGAGGCGAACGCGGTTGAGCTGGGCCAGCGAGCAGATCAGGTGCGCATTGCTCGCCGAGCCCTGGTCGCCCTGGCCGTCGTAGACAAAATCCGGCTCATTGATCCGATCGCAATGCACGGCTTGCTCCCAGCGAAGGCGCGGCGCGCCGTAGCCCACCATCTCCCAGACCGCGGTAAAGTCGTAGTCCGCAAATAGGCTTTGATTCTGGCCGCTCATCTGCGCTGCGCTCAACGCTTGGCCCACCCCGTTGCAGCTCGCCTGTGTCCGACACGCCTTATCCGAATCAAAGTAGGTGCTCGTCGGCGTGGCGACCGTCGAGCCGACGACGCGCCCGACGCTCGATTGGCCCGTGACCCGGGTGCGCGTATAGGCGCGCGTGGTCGTGGCGGCCGTGGCCGCGTTGAGGCCGACAAGCCCGCCGACGGCTTGGTTGCCCGTGACCTCGCCAGTCGAATAGCTGTCGCGAATGGGCAGGGTCTGGCGCCCGATCAGGCCGCCAACGTTGTTGCGGCCCTCGATTCTGACTTGGGACAGGCTGCGCCGAAGCTCGGAGGCGCCCGACGGGTCGATCGAGTTGCCGATCACGCCGCCGACATTGTCGCGGCCCACGATCTGGGCCTTCACCGAGCACCGCTCGACCAAAGCGCCCGACGTGGAGCCGGTGTTCAAGCCCACGATACCGCCGACGTTGTCATCCTGGCCGCTGACTTCGCCCCTGAACTTGCACGTGGAGACGGTGCCGCCCGGCAGGTTGTGGCCCACGACGCCGCCCAAATTCGCGAGGCCTTGCGCTTTACCGTCGATCTTGACGTTGGAGATCAGCCCCGAGTTCTGGCCCGCCAGCAGTCCGACGCGGTTTGCACCGACGACCTCGGCGTTGCCAAGGGTGAGGTCGTACACTTGGGCGTTTGGACCAAGCGCGCGAAACAGGCCGACATCGTCGCCGTCGCTGTCGAGCCGCAAGCCAAAGATCGCGCGGCCCGCCCCGTTGAAGGTGCCGACAAAGGGGGCCGCCACCGTGGCGATCATCGGCGAGTTCGTCGCGATGAGATAGATGTCGTTGATCAGGCGAAAGTGCTTGGTCCGACAAACCCCGCCCATGCGCGCGAGCTGCGCGGCGGTGCTGATCTCATGCGGATTGCCCACGGTGCCCTCGGCCGCGCTGGCAAACCAGGCCGGGTCGCAGGCGTCGACAAAGGTGATTGTCTGTCCGCTCATGCTGGTCGGGCTCGTGAGCAAAAGCGTCTTTGAGCCTGGGATCGTCGCGCTCATCTTGCAGGTCGAGACGCCGTCAAAATTGCTCGACGAGCAGGCCTTGTAGATGTTGCCCTCAGCGGGGCTGGCCGAAAACGTCGGCACGACGCCCTGGACGCCGTTGGCCCAGTTGTCCTTCAAGGTGATCGTGATCTCAGCCTCATCGACGCCGTCGGCGCGCTTGCCGTTCTCCCCGCTGATGCTCGTGTTGTTGGCCCGAAACCCACGCACACTGGCCGACTCCAAGGAGTTGGCGCCCGCGGCGCTAGCGACCACGCGGTAGTAGCGACCATCGCCGTTGGCCGGTGCGCCGGTGTCCTGATGGGTCGTGCCCGTGGCGTTGCCAATGTTGGAGTAGCTCGCGTCGCTGTCGGCGGCCGATCGCTGCCATTGCAGCACGAGGGCGCCGACAGCCCGGTTGCCGGTTTGCGTGGCGCTCTCTATGCCCGCGCCGACGTTGTTGAGGGCGCGCACGCGGTAGGTCACCGAGGCGCCGGGCAGGGCCGCGGCCCCGGTCACGCTCAGGGCGACGAAGCTGCTCGAGGTTCCTTGCGAGGCCTGCACGACGCCGGCGTTGACCGTGGGCGAGTCGGCGGCGTTGTCCACAATGGAGAGCTCAGACTGCGCCAGTTGCCAGGTGCCGTTTCGCTCGACCTGGTAGCCGGTGATGGGCGCCGAGGCGCGCCAGCCGCTCGCGCTTTGGCTCGGCGCGCTGCCGGCGTCGGGATAGGTTGCGCGGATGGTGTAGGCGTGCTGGGGGGCGGGGCTGACGGTGGCCGCGTCCCAGCTCAGCGTGATGTGCGAGCCGATCGTGCTCGTCGTCACCACGTTGAGCGGCGCCGACGGCACATGGCCGCCCATCGCGCCCGCATCGTCGTAGACGCTCTGGCCGGCTCCAACGTCCAGCGCCGTGGCGTCGCGCTCGATCACATAGCCCGTGGCGCCGGCAACCGGCGTCCAGCTCAAGCGCACATGATCCAGGTGGACGCCCTGGCTTGCTGTGAAGTCAGGCGGCGTCGGCGCCAGCGTGAGAAACTGCGCCTCGTCGGTCTGCTCCCCGCCCGCGATGCTCACATAGAGATAGGCCGTATAACGGGTGCCCGGCTCCAGGCCTGTGACCTGAAAACTCACCTGCCCGGCGTCTTGCAGCGCACCGAGTGGCTGGCATTTCGGCGTGGCGGGCTCGCGCGTGGCTGACCAGCAAAACCCGTGGTCGTCTATCGCATCGTCGCCCGTGCGATAAATCTGGCCGGCCAGCAAAGCCTCGCGCGCGCCGACAGTCGTGACCGCGAACATCTCAAGGGACCGCTCGCTGCCCGCATCGGCGTCAGGCAGGCCGCTCGCATCCACGTCGGGCTCGCTGCTCGTGTCGGCATCAAGCTCGCTGCTCGCGTCGGCATCGGCATCGCTGCTCGCATCGGCATCGGGCTCGCTGCTCGCATCAGCATCGGACTGGCCACCCACGTCGGCATCGGGCTCGCCACCCGCATCGTCGTCGACGTTGATGTCGAACTTCGGCTCCTCCTCGCCGCTTCCGTTAACGGCGTCGAGCAGCGCGCAGCCCGGCGCTGCGGTGAGGACCAAACTCAAGATGAGTAAAAAGCGTCGAAGATCGGCGGCCAGGAAAGTGTACATAGCGGTCTTGCTCGGGGAAGTGAACCGTTGAAGTGACACGGGTCAGGAAGGCTTACGCAGGGTGCGCCGCCGATTCTAGTGAGAAGTAGGGCGTTTTCCCAGATCAGATAGCAGAGATCGCCCGGCGGCTAGCCTTGGCCGCCCTCGAGCGGCCAGACCACGGCTTCGCGCGCGCTCTTGGACCAGGGCGCGCCCCGGTTGCCCGGAATCTCGCGCCCGTCGGCGGCCGTCACGAAGTTGCCCACGTCATAGAAGGCGCGCTCGGCGTTGACGCGCCCGTGGGCGCTGCGCATGGCCTGCAGGCGGCCGTCTTGGCGCAGCATGACCACCTGGTGGGGGCCGGGGCGCAGGTCGACGAGGCTGCCCTTTTGGGCGGCGTTCATCAGCTGCTCCTCGTTGCCGATCGGATCGGCCACGGTCTTGGCCTTGAGCGTCCAGACCAAGAGCGAGGTCGGGTCGCGATCGCCAAACTGGCGAGCGAGCAGATCCTGGTCGCCGTAGAAGGACTTGCCGATGTCGTTCTGGTTGACCGGCCCGGCCATCAAACACAGGCCAGCGAGCAGGTCACAGTCGTCGGGAAGCTCGGTCACCCCCATGATCTCGGCGACCAGGCCGCTTCGCGCGGCCGCCGCGCCCACCGCGCGCACGCTGGCCTCCCAGTCGAGGCCCTCGGCCTCAATCTCTTTTCGACTCAGCCCGACGATATAGATGCGCTGGCCGGCCAGCCCGAAGGCCTTCTTGCCTCGCGACGCGTTGCGGCTAAACGCCTTGCCCACGGGCAAATCGGCCCACAGCGGGATGTTCTTCATCACCCGGTCGGTCACCGCGTCGAGCATCTGGCGCACCTCGCGGATGCGCTCCTTGCCGCCCGGCGTGAGCACGTCGATGCGCTCGAGCAACAAGAGCTCCTTGGAGCGCTCACGCTCGCAGCCCGTCCAGTGCGCGAACGCATTGTAGGCCGCGCGCCCCGCCATCACGGTGAGATCGTCGGGCACGTCCATCTGCTGGCGCGCCTGGTAGGGCTCGGGGGCTTTCTCCTCGTGGTTGATCCCGGGCTGAATACGCTCGCTTCGAAAGGCCATCATGTTCGCCCCGAGCTTTCGACACAGCCCCTCGCTGAGCGCCACCCGCTCCTCCACGCGGGCCTGGCCGACCTGAGCGACGAGCGCCACGCGCCAACCGGCGCTGCGCTCGGCCACCGTCAGTCCGCACATCTCCTCGAGCGCGCGCAGCATCGGGCGGTTGTCCTCGCGCCTTGGCGCGCTGCAAAACGGCGCCGAAAAAACCTGCGCGCGCCGCTGCCCGTTGGATGCAACGACCGCCGCGCGCTCCATCGCGTCGGCCAAAATGCCGATGTGCAGCTGCTGCAGATAGCCGATCGTCGGAATGTCGTCGACGTGCTGAAAGCGCTTGCGAAACGCCCGAACCGGCACCGTCAAAAGGCTCGCCACCGGCGCATGACCGATCAACGTGAGCAACATCGTAAACGGCGTGCGATACGGCCGGCTGAGCACCACGTGCGTGTAGGCCGCCTGATCGAGCACCGGCGCGTCGAGGTGGCGAAGGCTTCGCAACACATGCTTGATCCGCTCGGAGTCCTCGGGCCCGAAGCTAACCTGGCGGTGGCCACGGTAGTTCGTCGACTGGCGCGCCGACACGATCCCCAACGCGCTCTCCTCAAAGAGCTCACCCTCACGCACCGGCAACGGCGCCAAAAACGCCGTCGGCCGCTCCAACGACAGCAGGCTCAACGCCTGGCGCGTCTCCTCGAGGCTCAGCGAGACCCGCGTGCGATAGCCCACCGGCGAGGCCGTCTCCAGCCCCGTCGGCAACGAGTAGCGCGTGCGCCGCTCGCCCGGCGCGGCAAACTCCGCGCCGCGCTTCGCACGTACATCCGGCACCGCGATCGGAACCGGCTCGACGAGCTTTTGTTGGGACGTGACAAACGACAGCGATGGGGCTTTTGAATTCATGTGCGGCTCCTCAACCCTTTAGGATAGCTCGTCATTGCAGTGGATTTGGTCGATCTCCAATGGACGACAAACTACCCCGGGCGAGCGTTGTCCTGCAAGCCGATCACGTTCACGATTACGATCACGATCACGTTCACGGAGCCGATCACGATCACGTTCACGGAGCCGATCACGATCACGTGCACGGAGCCGATCACGATCACGTGCACGGAGCCGATCACGATCACGATCACGTTCACGGATCGCGACCCTGATCGTGATCGCGACCGTGATCGTGACCGTGATCGCGACCGTGATCGAGACCGCGACCGTGATCGCGACCGTGATCGTGATCGCGACCGTGATCGTCACCTTTTTAGCGGCAGCTCGAGCTGCTGCGGCCCCTCGTCGTCCTCGGATTCGAGACGAACGCCAACGCCCAGCAAGCGCACGGGTCGCTTTCCGCGGTCAAAGGCGCTCTCCAAAAGGCGGGCATAGTTGGTGATCGTGGGCTCTTTGATCTCACGTCGCTCGAGCGTGGTCTGTTGAAAGTCGTCGAACTTGACCTTGACGAAGATGCCGCGAATCGCCGCCGCATGCTGGTTGCGGCGCAGCCGTCGCTCCAGCGACTCGAGCAGCGGGGGTAGCGCCTGGATGCAGGCGCCGAGATCGGGCAGATCGTGTGGGTATGTGTTCTCGACGCTGACGCTCTTGGCCTCGCGTTCGGTGCGCACGGGGCGCTCGTCGATGCCGCGGCAAAGCTCGTAGAGGCGCGGTGCCCAGTTGCCAAACTCGCGGGCAAGCTGCTCGAGCGAGCGCTTTTGGAGATCGCGGCAGGTGTGCAGGCCCAGGGCCTTCATGCGCTGCTGGGTGACGGGTCCGACGCCGGGGATGCGGGCCACGGGCAGCGGCGCGATGAAGGCATCGATCTCGTGGGGGGCGACGACCTGGATGCCGTCGGGCTTGTTGACGTCGCTTGCGACCTTGGCCAAGAACTTGTTGGAGGCCACACCGGCCGACGCCGTCAGGCCGGTCTGCTCGAAGATCAGCCGGCGAATCTCGTTGGCGATAAGCGTCGCGCTGCCCTGGAAATCCTCGCTTCCGGTGACGTCGAGAAAGGCCTCGTCGAGCGAGAGCGGCTCGATGACTTGGGAGAAGCGCGCGAAGATCTCGCGGATCGTCTGGCTGGCCTCGCGGTATTTGGTGATGTTGGGCGGCAGAATCGTCAGCTGCGGGCAAAGGCGCATCGCACGCGCCGAGGCCATCGCCGAGCGCACGCCGAAGACGCGCGCGGGGTAGTTGGCCGTGGCGATCACGCCGCGCCGCTCGGGGTGGCCACCCACGGCCAGCGGGACATCGCGAAGCGCGGGGTTGTCGCGCATCTCGATCGCTGCATAAAAGCAGTCCATGTCGACGTGGATGATTTTGCGCATGGGGTGAAGTGCTCGGTGGGGCCAAAACGCCAGGTGCCGGCGGCGATAGTAAACCGACAGGGGCCTACAGACGAGTGCGAAGGGCGTTCGCAGAGCGTGCGCACGCCTCGAACCACAGTTTTTGGAGTTCGCACGAGGTGCGGGCGTCGATCGCGTTTGGTTTTGGCGTGCGCACGACGTGCGGGCGTCGCTCGCAAAAGTTTTTGACGCGCGCACAGCGTGTGGGCGCCGCTCAGGAAAGGTTTTGGCGTGCGCACAACGTGTGGGCGCCGCTCAGGAAAGGTTTTGGCGTGCGCACGTCGTGCGCACGTCAAAAACTGTGGTTCGAGGCGTGCGCACGTCGTGCGCGCGCATTTCCCAAAATTTCGCCTGGGGCTTGCGCCGTGGGCAACCACGTCTTACAGTGTGCTCATTCCAACCGGTGTCCTGGGGGGATGTATAAATGCCCAGGACTTTTTTGAAACAGCGATGTTGTGCACAGCGTGCCCGATCTCGCCCTGCGCGAAAGGCAAGGACACCATGTCAGAACTTACCAAATCCGTGGTCAACCGCATCAAGAACTCCGAGACGGTCGTCAGCTCGGGCAAGAACCACGGCCCCGAGGTGGGCGCCAGGGTCGCGGCCAAGTTCCAAGACGTCGGCTTCGGTGACGTCGACGCGGCCACAATCAACCGCGTCGTCGCGGGCTGCATGGCCGTGCTCACGCGCGCGACCGAAAACCTGCACGCCCGCGAGCAGGACCACGCCTCCGAGCTTGGCAACGACGGGCCCAAACGCGACGAGCGTGACGAGGCGATCAACGAGCTTGCCTCGCGCCTGGTCAACGTGCGCCGCCTGCTGCGAAATTTCAGCACGCCAAGCATCGTCGCGAGCCTGGGCCTGGCCAAGCCCGTGCCGCGTACGCCCGATCGCCTGGTCAAGTACGCAGGCTTCGCCGTCAAACAGCTTCGTGAAAAGAACGTGACGATCCGCCAGGCCGGCGTGACCGTTCGCACCGTCGACATCGCCGTCGATCTCGAGATGCCCATGGAGCGTTTGCGCGAAGCGCTCGAGGAGCTCACCGACGACGCGCGCCAAAATCAGCTCGCCAAGGAGGCGCGCGACGCCGCCCTGGAGGCCTGGAACCTCGATTACAGCGCATGCGCCTCGATTCTGGCCCACTTCTTTCGCCTGGCCGATCGCCCCGCGCTCGCCCGGCGCGTGCGCCCCACGCGCCGGCGCAGCACCGGCGAGGTTACGATCGAGGAGGAGCTCGACGCCGGGGCCGCAAACGAGAACGACGAGGAGCTCGAGGCCTAACGAGCCTATCCCACCACTTTCTTATTCGGGCGCCTGCCAGTGGCGCGTGGTCGCCGCGCACTGCGCAGGCAGCGAGCGGCCGGAGTCATCGGCTACGCTGAGCGCGGCGACCACCTCGGCGGCGCGCGCGCTCCAGGGCGTGGAGTCCTGGACCTGGGCGCGCTTCATCGCGTCGAGCGCGCGCACCACCAGCGGCGCGGCCTGGTCGCGCATCCCGGCGCGAAACTCTTCTTTCTGGTCCTCTTCGAGGGCCTCGAGCGGCTCAATCGCTTCGACCTCACAGGCGAAGTTGAGGTAGAGCTGGCCGATACGATAGGCGGCAAAGCCGGCCAGCGCGGGGCGCTCGTCGGTGAGCGCGCGGCCAAAGGCTGCGCGCACGGGCTCAAAGGCCGAGAACTTCTCCTGCATGACCTGTTGCAAGTTGTGGCTCTCGCCGCCGGTGGGCAGGCGGTGGGCGCGCAGATAGCTCTGGAAATCGCGCTCGGCCTCGGCCAAGGGCGCCGGGATCTGTTCGGCCGCGACGTCCACCGTGGCCGCAGGCGTCGAGGCGCAGGCGCTGAGCAGTGCAAAGCCGAGCAGGGCGAGGGCGAGCGGGGCGGGCGCGAGCAACTTGGGGGGCATCATGGCGACTCCTTGGGCGTCAGGGCGCATCGGCCCAGGTCTTTGTCAAAAACGCGGCGCGCCCCGAGCCCTGGCGGTAGCGCTCGTAGTGGGCGTAGTTCTTCTTGTAGTAGTCCTGATGGTAATCTTCGGCCACCCAAAAATCGCCTGCGTCTTCGATCGGCACGACGATCGGCTTTTCAAAGCGCGCGCTGTCAGCGAGGGCGCGCTTGGAGGCCTCGGCCATCTGGCGCTGCTCCTGGGTGTGCACGTAGATGCCGGGGCGGTACTGGCTGCCGCGATCGGCGAACTGGCCGCCGGCATCGGTGGGGTCGTGGGCGCGCCAGAAGGTCTCGAGCAGCTCCTCGTAGCCCACGCGCTTGGGGTCGAAGTAGACGAGCACGGCCTCGGTGTGGCCGGTCTTCCCGCCGGAGACCTGCTTGTAGGTGGGCGCGCGCTCGGGGCCGTCGGTGTAGCCCGAGAGGACGGCCGCCACACCCTCGAGCTTTTCAAAGGGCGGCTCCATGCACCAAAAACAGCCCCCGGCAAAGGTGGCGAGCTGCTCGCCTTGGCCGGGCTCGGGGGCAAGCCGGGTGCCGTTGAGCGCTTGGTCGGGCGCTTGGTCGGGCGCGCTGTTGGGGCTGATCGGGGTGTCGACGCCGCCGCTCGATGAGCAGGCGCCGAGCAGGGCGAAGAGCAATAATAGTGCGAGCGTGGTGAGGCGATGCATGGTGGAAAGCTCCATGATGGGCGAGTGGCAGGCCATAGCGGCCCAAGAGCATAGCGCCGCCGGGCCCCAAAGGTCCAGCCGCGCCCGCTTGTGGCGCCCAGGGAATGAGTGCGTATCTTTGGCCTGATCGCAGCACCGAACACTTGCTCGACCACGCGGTCGAAGGAGAAGGAGGCGGTGCTCACCCGGTTCCCCTGCAAAGAACAAACGCCATGGCCAAAAATTACCAGACATTGCGTGCGCTCGTCTTGGGCGAGCTCGACGGTGTCCAACGCTTCGTCGAGCGTGGGGGAAAGGTAGGCCAGCGCCGGCTTCGACCGATCTGGCTTGCCAGCCTCGAGCAGTTGGAGTCCTTCGATCTGGGCGAGTGCGAGGTGGTGATCACCGACAGCGCGGCGCTGGGCCTGGGGGTGGTCGACGCCGTCAACACGATCAAGGCGCGCGCCCCGCACCAGGCGGTCGTGCTCGTGGCCGGCGTCGACGAGGTCCAAACGATCGTCGAGGCCCAGCAGGCCGGCCTCGACGAGTACGTGCTGCGCATCGACGATCCGGGCTTTGACGAGCTCTTGGGCCAGACCCTACAGCGCGCCATCGATCGTCAGCGCCAGGATCTGCCGGCCCTGCTCGCGGCCGAGCTGAGCCAAAGCCAGTTCTGGGCGTTTTTCGAATCGGTGCCCATCCCGATGAAGGTGCTCGACGCCGAGGGCTCGATCGTGCGCGTCAACGAGGCGGCCAGCACCTTTTTGGGCTACCGCGACGAGGGGCTCGTGGGGGCGAGGATCTTCGACATCATCCACGTCGACGAGATCCCCGACGCCCGGCGTGCCTTCCAGTGCCTGCTCGAGCGCGGCAGCGGCGAGGATCACGACCAAAGCGAGTACCGCTACTCCATGATCACCGATCGGCGCTACGTACGAAATGACGGCGGCCTGGTCTGGGCCAACATCTACCTGCTCGCGCTTTGGAACGCCGATGGCTCGCTTCGCCACGTGCTCGGGCTGATGGTCGACATCACCCACCGCAAGGTGGCGCTGCAAGTGGCCATGGCCAACGAGCGGGCCCTGCTCGATACGGCTGTCGACGGCATCTTGATGGTCGATGAGACGGGCAAGATCGAGATCTTCAACCGCGCGTGCGAGCGCATCTTTGGCTACGCCGCCCAGGAGGTGCTCGACTACGACCTCAACTTGTTGTTGCCCTCTAAGCCGCGCGAGCAGGTCGGCTGGTATCTCAGCCGCGGCCTGAGCGCCGAGAGCATCGCGCTCGAGGGTCAGCGAAAAGACGGCACGCGCTTTCCCGTCGAGGTGAGCATCGGCGCGATCCGCGAAGGTGAAGGTGAGGGCCGAAAGTTCACCTTCGTGTTGCGCGATGTCAGCGAGCGCCACCACTTGTTCGAGCGGCTGCGCCGCTCGGAGCGCATGGAGGCCGTCGGCCAGCTCGCCGGCGGGGTCAGCCACGATTTCAACAACGTGCTCACGATCATCAACACCTACACCTACCTCCTCTCCGAGGCGGCGCGCGCCGATCACAAGGACACCGTCGAGTATGCCGAGAAGATCCTCGCTGCCTCCGAGCGCGGCGTGCGTCTGACCAGCCAGCTCATGGCGCTCAGCCCCAACCCGCTGGTCGAGCCCCATCCGCTGATTCTCAACGAGGTGGTCGTCGACCTGGGCCAGCTCTTTGACAGCGCGCTCGAGGAAGACATCGAGCTGGTCACCCAGCTGACGCCCGGGCTGGTTGCGGTGCGCGCCGATCTGGGCCAGATCGAGCAGATCTTGTTGAACCTGATCCTCAACGCCCGCGACGCCATGCCCCACGGCGGCAAGATCACGGTCAAGACGTGCAATGTCACCATCGATTCGGCGGCCTCGCGCCGCGAGCATCCCCCCGAGCTTGCGCCCGGTGACTACGCCGTGGTCCAGGTTCAAGACAGCGGGCAGGGCATCCCGGATCTGATCCGCGAGCACATCTTCGACCCCTATTTTTCGACCAAAGAAGGGGGCACCGGCCTGGGCCTTGCCACGGTCTACAGCATCGTCGAGCGCCACCACGGCGCGATCGGCGTCAAGACGGCCCAGGGCCAGGGCACGACCTTTATCGTGTACCTGCCGGCGAACGATGCGCAGGTGCCTATGCCTATCAGGCACACCCACCAGCACATTGGCCCGGTGCGGGTGAACTCGCCCAAGACCATCTTGCTCGTCGAGGACGAGCAGGACATCCGCGAGTCGCTGATCGGGATCTTCGAGCAGGAGGGCTACGAGGTGCTCGACGCCGGCGATGGGCTCGAGGCGCTCGCGCTGGCCCGGGCCCATCAGGGGCCCATCGACATGCTGCTGACCGACATCGTCCTGCCCGGGCTCAACGGCGTCGAGCTCGCCGAACAGGTGCAAGAGATCTATCCCGAGATCGCCACGGTGTTTGTCTCGGGCTACGCCGGCGAGGCGCTTCAGCGAAAGCGCATCAGCCCCAACCAGGTCCATGTCTCCAAGCCCTACGACGTGCGAAAGCTCAAAGACGTCGTGCGCGCGGTGTTCCAGCGCTGAGGGCCTCGCTGTCAGCGCATGCTGAAGTGTCTAGGTTGTCAGTCTTCGCGTGCACCGGCCGTTCTCTAGCTAGAGCCGGCTGGTGTCGACTTTTCAGGCAATGGACCCATGACCGAAGAAATCAAGAGCATACATCTGGTGATCCTCGGGGCCTTGCCCGATGCCCGCGCCTACTTTGAAAGACCAGACGAGCTGGGCGGCTGCGCCCTGCACGTGAGCCGAATCGAGACGCTCGAGGCGTTCGAAGCCTTTGAGCCCGGTGAGAACGATGTCTATTTGATCGACACCGACGCCGACGTCCTGGGCATGGGCGTGTTGCACGTGGTCAACGCCGTCAAACAGCGCAATCCCTTCCAGCCCGTGGTCATGATCGTGCGGGCCGAGGACGCAGGGCTTATCGTTCTGGCTCAACACGCCGGCCTCGACGAGTACGTCATCCGCGACGGCGAGCCGGGCTTTCACGAGTTGCTCAGCGAGGCGCTCATGCGCGCGCGGCGACGCAGCCGGCGCGACTTGCCCGCGCTGCTCGCCGTCGAGATGAGCCGCTTGCAGTTTTGGGCCTTCTTCGACTCGGTGCCGGTGCCGATGAAGGTGCTCGACGCCGACGGGCGCCTGCTCCAAGTCAACGAGGCCGCCACGCGGTTCTTTGGGTTTGACGAGAACGAGATGGTCGGCCAGTTGATCTACAAATTCATGCACCCCGACGAGGTCGAACACGCCGAGGAGATGTATGGCGCGCTGCTGGCAAGCGGCGGCCGGCGCGCGACCCACGAGGCCGAGTACGAGCACCACATTGGGAACGATCGGCGCTACATCTCCAAAACGGGCGAGTTCGTCTGGGGAGATCTCTTCCTGCTCGCGCTGTGGAACGCCGACGGCTCGTTTCGCCACGTGATCGGCATCATCGTCGACATCACCCAGCGAAAGCGCGCCATGCATGACTTGCAGGCGCGCGAGGCCAAGGAGCGCGCCATCCTCGACACCACGGTCGATGGCATCGTCACCCTCGACGCCGACGGCACGATCGAGAGCGCCAACCGCGCCTGTGAGCGCATGTTCGGCTACGCGCAAGGCGAGGTGATCGGCCAGAACATCGCGCAGTTGATCCCGTCGTTTACCCGGGCGGTCTTGGAGCCGGTTTTCGAGCAGGCCGGCCAGGACATCGAGCGCCACGAGATTCAGGGACGACGAAAGGGCGAGGCGAGCTTTCCCCTGGAGTTTGGCATCGCGCGCATGGAGATAGACGGTGAGCATAAGTTTACGGCCGCCTTGCGCGACATCTCCGAGCGCAAGATCTTCATCGAGCGGCTGCGCCGCTCGGAGCGCATGGAGGCCGTCGGCCAGCTCGCCGGCGGCCTCGCCCACGACTTCAACAACGTGCTCACGATCATCACCACCTTTGCTTACCTGCTCGAGTCGCAGGGCGGCCTCGATCGTGAGGCCGACCTGCAGCTCCAGAAGATCCTCGCGGCCACCGAGCGCGGTGCGCGCCTGACTGACCAGCTGCTCGCGCTCAGCCCCAACCCGGTCACCGAGTTTGGCCCCTTGTCGCTCAACGACGTGGTCAAAGACGTCGAGAGGCTCTTGCACAGCGTGCTCGAGGAGGACATCGCCTTTGGCACCGAGCTCGATCCCGAGTTGCACGTGGTCGATGCCGATCTGGGCAATATCGAGCAGATCTTGTTTAACCTGATCATCAACGCGCGCGACGCCATGCCCGGCGGCGGCGAGCTGACCATTCGCACCTGCAACGTCACGATTGGCGCCGAGCATGGCTGCGGCGAACATCCGAGCGAGCTTGCCCCGGGCGATTATGCCCTGCTCCAGGTCGAGGACTCCGGTCGCGGCATGGCGGCCGAGATCCGCGAGCGGATCTTCGACCCGTTCTTTACGACCAAAGAACACGGCACCGGGCTGGGCCTTGCCACCGTCGCCAATATCGTCGAGCACCACGGGGGTTTGATCGAGGTGCGAAGCGCCGAGGGCCAAGGCAGCTCCTTTAACGTCTATCTGCCGGCGGCCGAGGGCGACGTGAGCAAGGGCCAGGAGCCCGTGCGCTCGCCCGAGCTGCCCAGCCGTGCGGGCAGCTACACGATTCTGCTCGTCGAGGACGAGGACGACATCCGCCTCTCGCTCACGGGCGTCTTCAAGAACGAGGGCTACACGGTGCTCTCGGCGGCCAACGCCGAAGAGGCGCTCGAGCTTGCGGAGCGCCACGACGGTCCGATCGATCTGATCTTGACCGACATCGTCATGCCCGGCATGAACGGCGTCGAGCTCGCCGAGAGGCTTCACGAGCTCTATCCCGAGATGCGCGCGGTCTTTGTCTCGGGCTACGCCGGCGAGGCGCTGCGCCGAAAGCGCATCAGCCCCAACCAGGTGCACATCGCCAAACCCTACGACGTGCGCGCGCTCAAAGAAGCCGTGCGCCAGATGCTCTCGCGCTGAGAAATCAGAGGCTGATGTCGGCACCGTAGAGCTTTCGCCGGTCCTCGGCGACCTGCTCGCTTTGCAGGTACTCCTCGAAAGGAATGAAGCGGTCGATCATGCCCTTGGGCGAGACCTCGATGACCCGGTTGGCCACCGTGCGCACCAGCTCGCGGTCGTGCGAGGAGAACAAGATCACGTTGTCCTCGCGAAACTCGGACATGCCCTTGTTGAGCGCGGTGATGCTCTCGAGGTCGAGGTGGTTGGTGGGCTCGTCGAGAATGAGCACGTTGGCGTTGACCTGCATCATGCGCGAGAGCATGCAGCGCACGCGCTCGCCACCGGAGAGCACGCTGACGCTTTTTTGGGTGTCGTCGCCGCCAAAGAGCATGCGGCCCAAGAAGCCGCGAACGTCCTCCTCGTGGCCGCGATCGGTGTACTGGCGAAGCCAGTCGATCAGGTTGAGATCGACGCCGTGAAAGAAGGTCTCGTTCTCTTTGGGGAAGTAGCCGTGGCGAATCGTGCTGCCCCACTCGACGCTGCCCGAGTCGGCCTCGAGCTCGCCGGCCAAGATCTCAAAGAGCACGGTGCGCGAGCGCCCGTCGAGGCCGACAAAGGCGATGCGGTCGCCTTGATTGACCGTGAAGCTGACCTTGTTGAGAATTTGTTCGCCATCGACGCTCTTGCTCAGCCCCTCGACGCGCAGCACCATCTTGCCGCAGTCGCGCTCGGACTTGAAGGCGATGTGCGGGTACTTGCGCGTGGAGATGGGCAGATCCTCGAAGGTGAGCTTGTCGAGCAGCTTCTTTCGCGAGGTGGCCTGGCGCGCCTTGGAGGCGTTGGAGCTGAAGCGCTCGATGAAGGCCTTGAGGTCGGCGGCCTTCTCGGTGGATTTCTTGTTGGCGTCGCGGCGCTGCATCAGGGCGAGCTCGGAGGCCTGCAACCAGAAATCGTAGTTGCCGACATAGGTCGTGATGCGGCGAAAATCGATGTCGGCGATGTGGGTGCACACGTTGTTGAGGAAGTGGCGATCATGGCTGACCACGATCACCAGCGCGTCGAGCCGGCCCAGATAATCCTCGAGCCAGGCGATGGTGTGCACGTCGAGATGGTTGGTAGGCTCGTCGAGCAGCAGGATCTCGGGCTTGCCAAAGAGCGCCTGGGCGAGCAGCACGCGCACCTTGATGCCGCTCTCGAGATCCTTGAGGTGACGATCATGGAGCTCCGCGGCAACACCGAGGCCGGCCAGCAAGATCGCCGCCTCGGCCTCGGCCTCGTAGCCGTTGAGGTTTGCATAGTCGATCTCGAGCTCGGCTGCGCGCGCGCCGTCCTCCTCGGAGAAGTCGGCTTTGGCGTAGAGCACCTCGCGCTCGCGATGCAGCTCGAAGAGCTGTGGGTGGCCGCGCAGCACGGCGTCGACGACCTTGAACTCGTCGTAGCGAAACTGATCCTGCTCGAGGCGCGCCATGCGCATGCTCGGCGGGATCGACACCACACCGGCCGACGGTTCGATATCGCCCGCGAGCACCTTGAGGAAGGTGGACTTGCCGGCACCGTTGGCGCCGATCAATCCGTAGCAGTTGCCCGGCATGAACTTGACGTTCACGTCCTCGAACAGCGGCTTGCCGCTAAAATTGACCATGATGCCCGACGTCGAAATCATCTCTTACTCCTGCGCACTGACTGGGTTGCAAAAATCCTGCGATCGCCGGCCCGACCTATCACGACGCGCTACCACGGGTCAAACCCACAGCACCACGGACCACGCCACACGGCAAAATCACCGGTTGCAACGGCCGAGTGGCGCGCGCTCTTCCCCGCTCGTCATCGTTGATTTGATCCAAGGAAGTCGACTCTGCCGCCTGATCTAGCGCGAGTAGACCTCGGTGAACTTGGGCTCGTCGCTGTTGCCACCAAATTCGCGCACGCTCAGCGCCTGGCCCTGTGCACAGTAATAGAAGGTGCGCCCGTCGTTGGTCGTTACCACGGCGTTGGCCGCCGTGTAGCTGCCCGCTGTCGTCTCTGTGGTGGTGAGCGTAAGGGCGCAGGTGCAGCCGGCGCCAATACCGGCGCTGACACAGCTCGCCGTGGAGCCTGGGACGTTGCTTTCGATGGTTTGAGCCAGAGCGGCGCAGCTACCACCAGCAAAGAAGACGCACAGGACGGGGAACGTGGCACTTCCGTTGGCAACGTTGGTGAGATTGCGCGTGTAGGTTGAGCCGGTGACGACCAGCTCGCCGCTTCCCGCAAATGTTACGCTGTGCACAACGGCACTGTCACATGCGCCCTTGACCAGCGCCTCGAAGTCGAAGTCGGTGCACACCTCATCGAGACTCCACGTGCCAACGGGGTTACCTCCGCAGGCGTCGGCAACACCGAAGGTGTCTTTGCACACCATGGGCGGCGGCGCGCCGCTGTCATCGCCGGTATCGCTGTCATCGCCGGTATCGCCGCCATCGGCCGGATCGACATCGTCAGATGTGGCGTCGTTGGCTGCGTCGTTGGTGGCGTCATCGCCTGTGTCGCCTGTGGCATCTTCAGATGCGTCGCCGCCCGTGGCATCCCCAGATGCGTCGTCAGCCGTGGCATCATCGGCGGCGTCGTCAGCCGCGTCGCCACCTGTGGTATCGCTTACCAACGTATCGTCTTCGATGACGGCGTCCTCGGCGCCGATGCCATCGCCACCGCCCGTGGTGTCTGGCTGTGCAAAAGCATCCTCACCGTCGTTGAACACATCATGTGTTTCCGTGTCGCTCAGGGCACCGTCGGTTTCCACGATCATTCGCGGTTTTGAGGCGTCGAAATCACAAGCCGTCGTAATCGACAAAGCCGCTGCGATACATGTGATCAGGAGCAAGCGCTTATACTTCAACATGCCAGGCCTCAATTCGGATTTGGGAGCTCAAACGACTCAGTCTTCAAAAGCTAGCAAGTGAGGGAGCATGTTTCAACACCGGGTTGCAAGGCTGTGCCCGTGACATGGCGTCGTGGCCGTGATAGACATGCGCCATGGCACTTACTTCGACCATCTATCGCTTCCAGTTCACCGTATCCGATGTCGACCGCAGCGTCTACGAATCGCTCGATGTGCGTGTGGCCTGCCACCCGTCGGAATCGGTGTCCTATCTGTTGACGCGCGTTTTGGCCTACGCCTTGGAGTTGCGCCAGGACTTGAGCTTTGGGCGCGGTCTTTCGACGCCCGATGAGCCGGCGATCTCGGCGCCCAACGCCATCGGAGGGCTCGCGCTGTGGGTCGAGATCGGGCAACCGTCGGCCGCCAAGATGCACAAGGTTTGCAAGCAGGCCGACGAGGTGCGTGTCTACACCCACAAGGATGTCGAGCTGGTCCTGGCCGGCCTGGTGGGCCAGAATGTTCACCGCGCCGAGGCCGTTGAGATCGTGGCGATCCCCGCGCCCTTGCTCGAGGCGCTCAGCGAGCGCCTCGATCGCAAGAATACCTGGGAGTTGCTGCGCACCGAGGAGACCCTCTACGTGACCGTCGAAGACGGCACCACCTATCAGGGACGCCTCGACACGCGCCGCCTCGACGGCTGACTGCTTGCCCGCTGCGTTGACCACCCTAGCATTTAAAGCAGGAGGGTTATCCGCAACGGAGCAAAGCCATGGCCGAGCAGTGGACCAACTGGTCCGGCAGCCAGCAATTCACCCCTGAAAAAATCGTGCGTCCGACCAGCGAAGCTCAGATCCAGGAGCTCGTGCGCAACCAGGCACGCCAGGGGCGCACGCTGCGCCCGGTCGGGCGAGGACATTCCTCGTCGGGTATCGTGTGCACGCTTGATACGCTGCTCTCGCTGGAGAACTTTACCGGCGTCGAGTCGGTCGATGCCGAGGCCGGTGAGGCCTGGGTGCGCCCGGGCACGATGCTCAAGGATATGAGCGCCGTGCTGCTCGACGAGGGCCTGGCCGTCCACAACCTGGGCGATGTCGACGTTCAGCAGCTTGGCGGTGCGATTGGCACGGGCACCCACGGCACGGGCCGTCAACTGGGAAACCTGTCTACCATGTTACTCGGCGCGCGCCTGGTCACAGCCGACGGCCAGCTGATCGAGCGAAACATCGAGGATGATCCCGAGTTCATCCGGGCGCTGCGCGTCTCGATGGGCGTTTTGGGCGTCTTCACCAGCCTTCGCATCAAGCTCGAGCCTCGCTACAAGCTGCACCGCCAAGAGTGGTGTACCAGCGTCGATGCCTGCATGGCGCATCTTGGCGAGCTGATCGAGCAAAATCGCAACTTCGATTTCTACTGGTACCCTCGAAGCGACGAGATCAAGCTTCGTACCCACAATTTGCCCGGCCAAAGCCCCGATTTGCCCTACGCGCGGCTGCTCTCCGAGAGCATCGACTGGGGCCCGCTAATCTTGTCCAAGTCGCGCGAGCTGCGTTTTGAGGAGATGGAATACGCGCTGCCTGCGGCTGCTGGCATCGCCGCCTTCTTGGAGGTGCGTCGGCGCACGCTAGCCACCCACCGGCGCACGGTCGCCTGGCGCACCCTGATTCGCACGATCGCGGCCGACGACGCCATGCTCAGCCCGTATTACCAGCGCGATTCGGTGTCGGTCTCGATTCACCAGAACAACACCTTGCCCTACTGGGACTACTTTCACGACATCGAGCCGGTGCTCTGCGCCCACGAGGGCCGCCCGCATTGGGGCAAGAAGCACACGCTTCGCGCCAATCAGCTGGCCAGGCTCTACCCGGAGTGGGCGAGCTTTGCGCGCATCCGCCAACAACTCGATCCTCGTGGAGTATTCATGACGCCGTATTTGAACGAGCTGCTTGGCGCCGAATCGGCCCAGAATCGATGAACAGGAGCACGCCTTGACAAAGATTATCGGTCGAACGAGCTGGGCCATCGTGGGCGGCAACATCGCGCTCGATCAGAGCGGGCCCGAGCCCGACTTCACCAGCCGCGACAGCCTTTCGATGCTCAATTTGGGCGCCGAGGATGCCCAGGTCGAGATCACGATCTTTTATGTCGACCGCGAGCCGGTCGGCCCCTACAAGCTCGCGCTCGCAGCGCGCCGCGTGCGCGAGGTGCGCTTCAACGACCTGATCGATCCGGAGGCGATCCCGCTTTGCACGCACTATGCTGCACTGGTTGAGGCCAACGTGCCGATCGTCGTGCTCTTCTCGCGGGTGGACACGCGCCAGGCGGAGAATGCTCGCACCGCGTCGATGGCATTTCCCGGTGAGTAGACCTACAAGTGGGCGTCTCAAAACAGCAAGACGACGCCCGTCAATGCGCCAAGCGACAGGATCGTGCTCATGAACACACAGGTTGCGGCCAGCGCCTGATCGCCGCCCAGTTGGCTGGCAAGAATGAACGAGGCTGACGCCGTAGGGCAGGCGGCAAAGACCATGGCGACAAAGGTTTGATCGGCGGGCAAAGCAAATGCCAGACACAGCCCGTAGCTGATGGCCGGGATGGCGACGACTTTGAGCAGGCTGGCGGCAAATGCCAGGCCCAGGCGTCCGCGCAGTTCGAGCTGCACGAGCACGCCGCCCAGACTGATCAAGGCCAGCGCCAGCGCCGTCTGGCCGAGCAGCTGCAGCGGCCGGTCAATGAAAACGGGCAGCCGCCAGCCGAGCAAGCCGAGCAGGCCGCCAAGCGCCGCCGAGATGATCAGCGGATTTTTGACCAGGCGCATCGCCAACTGCGGCACCATGCGAAAGCTCAGGCAGTGGCGCGAGACGACGAGCACAATCACCGAGAGCGTGTTGGCCAGGGGCACGAGCGCGGCCAGCGCGACCAGGGCCGCCGCGACCAGCCCGTCGGCGGCCTGGGCGCCGCTCAAAGAAAAAATGATCAGCGGCAGGCCGACAAAGGCCAGGTTTCCGCGAAAGCCGGCCTGGACGAACACGCCAAAGTTCTCGCGCGAGAGCCCCAAGATGGCCGCAACGCAGGCAGCGAGAAAGCAGCCGGCGATCACAGTCAGCGCCAAAACCAAGACGAGTTGGCCGGCCGCCATGGCGCCAAAGTCCGTCGACGAGAGCTCATGCACGAACAGACTGGGCAGGGCGATCCAGTAGGTGAAACGATCCAGGCCGCTTCGCACGTCTTCGCTGATAAAGCGCGTCTTGAGCAGCGCGGCGCCAAGCAGCACCAGAAAGACGATGGGCACAAGCGATTCGGCGGCTTGAAACATCAATGGCCTAGGCGCAGAGGTTATCGGTGACGGCCCGTGCACAGTGAAAGCGCTGCTCAAGCTTGACGATAAACCAGTGGCCATCGCGGCGCTGCATCGTGGCGCGAAGATCCGAGCCGGCCACGGCGTCATCGCGCAAGCCCCAGGTGAGCACCACGCCAATGGCCAGGTCATCGCCCTCGCGCAGCACGCGTAAGGTCTGCTCCCAGGCGTCTTGTCCCAGCCAGCCCGCTTGATCGATCGACTTGACCAGATCCACGAGCAGCTCACCTGGCGAGCGCGCCTGGCTCGATTGGGGGCTCGTCAGTGCTGCAGGGATGTCGCGCCCAAAGGGCTGCCAGGCGGTGGTTGCTGGCTCAAATCCAAGCTCGAGCGGCAGTTGCTCGCGAAACTCCTGCATGCGCGGCTGCACGTCCAGGCCTTCGGGCGTCCAGAGCCGAGCCTTGGCCTCTGCGGGCTGTGGATCAGCGAGCGGGCTGCTTGCGCGTGCCGCTGCGGCCGGCGTCGCGCTCGATGGCGCGGCGTCGGAAGCCGCCGTTGGGCTCTCGCAGCCAAGCGCCAGCAGCGTAAGCGTCATCACGAAGTAAAGGCGCATGAGATCATCTCTGGCAAGTGGGACGTATCAGACGAACAGCATTGATCTTAAGCACCGGGTCGTTGCGGCGATCCTCAGTTCACCTTCATCGAGAGCTCGTACTCAAAGCCCGCGGACTCACGCCCTGCAAACACGCCGACAGCGAGGTTTCTGATCTCACGGCGGCCCGTGGGCCGATAAAGCAGCCGCACGACCGTCGAGTCGTCTTCGATCTGGCAGTCGATTTCAGGATCCTCGCAATCTTTCAGAGTGCCATTGATGCGAAGCTCGAGGCGTACAACCTCGACGGGGCACTCGCGGGCGGTGAGGCGCACTTCGGTGCGAAGCGTTTGATCCGTGCAGCTCAAGAGCACGAACTCATACCAATCGGCTGGCTGCGTGTGGCACAACTTGCCTTCAACGGAGCCCTCCAAAGTAACGAGCGTTTCGTTGTGGACACATCCGGCGGAGCTAAACGGGCGGCTTGGACTGGAGCGTGTGTCATTTCGCCGATCGAGCTCGAAGGGATCTTCGCAGCGCTCGAAGGGATGAAATATGCAGGCCGCCAGGGGCTCGTCCTCTATCGACGTGTCCGCCCCAGCGCCGTCGCGTTGAACATCGTGGCTCACGTTGTTCGAACTCGTGTCGCTGTTGCTCGCGTCACTGCTGCTCGCATCTTGCGGCCCAGAACCCAGCAGCCGGCAGGCGCCACTTGCGCACACTTCACCGGCAAAGCAATCGGAGCTCTGCTGGCATTGGGTGGAAGTGGAGCAGCCAGCAAGCGAGCTGAGCAAGCCTGCCAGTGCCAAGGCGCACAGACAAGCGCTTGCTGAGGGCCACGTTATGGTCGGGTGCCAGATCGACATGAGAAAAAACCGCGTATCAACAATTCGGGGGTGTTAGCCGCGGCGCAACTTCGCGCCAAGCTGCGGCGGGGGTTCCAGAGCGAGGGCTGCGGCCTCGGTGGGATCGTCGGTGAGTGTGAGCAAATCGAGATCTCCGGCGCTGATCGTCTGACGCGCTCCGTTGAGCATTTGCTCGCGGATCGTGTCGAGCAGCGGAGCCCAAAACGCGCTGCCCAACAAGATAATTCGCCGGCTGCTGACCTTGCGCGTCTGCAACTGGCAAAGAACGGAGAACAGCTCATCGAGTGTACCCAGGCCGCCTGGCAGCGCCACAACGGCACGTGAGCCTTCGGTCAGCAGGACCTTGTGTGTCAGCCGATCGCTGACCAGGTGCACGCGGTCCGCGCCGTAGAGGTTTCGCGCATCGCGTCGGCGCATGCCAAACGCCTGCTGTGCCAATATCTCGTCGCCGGCGTGGCCGCCGCGCGCGAGCGCCACCGAGAGATTGCCCGGGCCGGCCGCGCGCGTGGGCACACCCTGGCGAGCCAGTACGCGCGCAAGTTCGGTGGCGTGGGCGATCGCCTGGTCGTGCTCTTGGAGGCGCGAGCCGCCAAGGACGGTCACCGCCGGCGTTAGCCGTTCCAAAAAGTCCAGACCCTCGATCAGCTCGTGGGCGATTCGTTTGCCGAGCTTGGCCAGCGGCTCGATGATCGCGCGTTTGGCTTGAGGCGCGGTGACGTGCGCGATCGCCTCCTCGGGATCGTCGGTCAAGAGCAGCATCTTGTAGAGATTCTCAGGCAGCGCCGTGCTGGGATTTGCCGCACCGCAGGCGCGCAGAGCCTGGCCAAGTGGCTCCCAGAAATCGCGGCCAAAGAGCACCAGAGGATAGTCGAGACTGCCGGCGGTCTTGAGTCGCCACACCTCGAGCAGCTCGTCGAGCGTGCCAAAGCCGCCGGGAAAGATCACCAATCCCAGCGAGTTCTGATAGAGCATCAGCTTGCGGGTGGGAAAGTGGCTCAACTCCATCGAGACGTCGATCGAGGGATTGATCGCCTGCTCAAAGGGCAAGACGATGTTAAATCCCTGGGTCAAGGCCTGGGCGCCCTCGCCACGTGCCCGACTGGCCGGCAGGTCGGCATCGTCGCGTGGGCCAAGGCGTTGACGAAACCCGTCCGGCACGGCGGCCATAATTCCCGGGCCAGCTCCCGTGCGCGGCGGCACGCCAATCTCGGCAAGCAGCTCTCCCATGGCCGTGGCCATCGCATAATAGGGGTCGTCGGGCTGAACGCGCGCGCCTCCAAAAAAGGTGACGGCCGGCGGCATCGCGTCGAGCATCAAGAGCCCCTCGTCGAGCTCGGTGACAAGCGCCTGGGCCAACTTATTGGTCGGCCCGGCCACTTCGGCGATCTCTCCCCACACTCCTTTGGTCGCAGCATCTTTCATGGGTCGGCAGTGTAGTAGCACAGATGAGGGAACGCAATGCTTTCGGGCGGGTGCGCGTCAACTCCCGGATGAACCGAGAGGTTCGCACCGGCTCGGAGCGCGCGATGAAACTGCGCGCTCCGAGCAAGCCTCAGATTTTTTGCTTACCTGCGTGCGCGGGCTTGCCTGCGTGTGCCGGCTTGCCTGCGTGTGCCGGCTTGCCTGCGTCGACCTCGGTCTCCTCGACGTGAAGATCGGCTGCTTGGTCGACGTTGAGAGCAGGTTTTTGCGTCTTGTCGCGATTGACCAAGCCCTCGAGGCGCTCACGAGCTGTCTCACTGGCATTGCCATTCTTATCAAGAGCTTCAAGAGCGCGCTCAATGCCCTGTTGTCCCTTGCCTTGCTTGGCTTGCGCCTCGTTGACGCTCAACACTTGTCCGACACCGAAACTTACAACCAGCGCAATGACCAGGTTCATCAACTTAGGGGCTTTTATAAGGTTTTTCATCGCATTCTCCATGGGTTGTGTAGCGTCCGTTACAATCTCTCAGACGGGCCGCGATTGGGTCCTTTTCAGTTGCGCTTCAATTGAGTCAATAATCGACCCGATTGGGAGGGGCCAGGGCGCCGGGATCCTGAACGATCGTCGGCAGCGTTGACATCGCAGGCGCCATGGGCAAAGTATGCCTGTACGCCGCGGCGTGGCTGTGAGCGACAATGTGCTGATTTATGAAGGTATTCTCGATGCGCGTGCCGTTGGATCGATCGATGGAGTTGCCCGTGATCGTCGGAATTGCCGGCGGCACTGGTTCGGGCAAGACAACGATTTCCCAGCGCGTCCAAGAAGGCCTGGGAGCGCGCAGTTGCATCATCCAACACGACTGGTACTACCACGATCGCAGCGGCTTGGCCGCCGACGAGCTCGCCCAGGTCAACTTCGACCATCCGCATAGCCTGGACAACGAGCTGTTGGTCGCCCACCTGTTGGAGCTCAAGGCCGGCCGCGCCATCGAGGCGCCCCAGTACGACTTCTCGCGGCATGCTCGCCAGCAGAAGACGGTCACGATCGAGCCGTTGCCGGTGCTGATCGTCGAGGGTATTTTGTTGTTTGCTCTGCCCGAACTGCGCAAAGTCTTCGACATCAAGCTCTTCGTCGACACTGACGCCGACATTCGCGTCTTTCGTCGGATCCGGCGCGACATCCGCGAGCGCGGCCGCGACTTCGAATCAATTCGCCAGCAGTACTACGACACCGTGCGGCCCATGCACATCGAGTTCGTGGAGCCCTCAAAACGCTGGGCCGATTTGATCATCCCCGAGGGGGGCGACAATCAGATCGCCCTTGATGTCATCGTCGAGCGTTTGCGCCGATTCATCGACGCTTAAGTGGTTGCTCAGAAGTACATCGAAAAGTTCAGACCGAGCGACTCGGACTTCGACGCCAGGCTTGGCGAACTGCCGTTGCTCGTCAAGCCGTAGTGGTTGAACAGGTAGCGCGCGCTGACGGCATAATCACCAAAGCGCAGATTGGCGCCAAGCCCCAGGCGCAGCGCGCCGACGAGCTCTGCCTCACCCATCGAGGCGCCATTGAGCCTGTAGCCGCCCACGCCGGCCATCGCGTAGGGCTCGAACATGCCAAACGACGGCTGAAGCCTCAGGTCCGTGCTCAAACCCATGACCGAAACCTCCCGGTTGACCGAGGCCGAGTCCAGCGAATAGCCGCCGCCGTTGAAGCCGAGCTCGACGCCCAGGAGCTTACCCTTGAGGCCCAGACCCAGGTTGAGCTCGGTGCCGCTGAGCGTCGAGGTGGCGACGTTGCGGTTCGCAAAACCACCCATGCCCATGCCCAGCGTCAAATACGCATCGAGTGGAGCGCTGGCCTGAGCGGTCGACTCGCCATGATGATGGTGAACGTTGTTGGTCGTATGACTCGATGATGTGCGCCCGGGCGTGACCGTGTTGGTATGCGTGTGTGTGTTGGTATGCGTATTGGTATTGGTCGTGGTACGCACGCGCCGCGTTCGCGTCGGCTCAGCGGCCTGTGTCGGCGGCGTTTGACGCGGCGTAGGAGCGTTGGCGCGAGTCGGAGTCGGGGCCGGCGCCTCTGTGGGTGTCGGTCGGGGCTCTGGGGTGGCAACGGGAGCAGGAGCGGGACGGCGCTCCGGTCGCGCGTTGGGATTGCGCTCTCGATCGGGTGTGGGGTTGATCGCCTGACCCCGAGTGTCGGCTTTCTCGGCCTTCTCGGGCTTGTTGGCGAGGCCGCGCTGGCGATTGTCGTTGTCGGCCTTCTCGGGTTTGTTGGAGCGCTCAGGATTAGCGTTGTTCGCCCGGCCCTGGTCTTGGTTGCGACCCTGATTGAGCCCAGCGTTGCCTCGATTGGGGTTGGCCTCTTTGTCGACGGCGCGACGATCCAGGTACTGCGTCTGCTCAC
Organism: Lujinxingiaceae bacterium; assembly: GCA_013697635.1. Lineage (GTDB taxonomy): Bacteria > Myxococcota_A > Bradymonadia > Bradymonadales > Bradymonadaceae > JACCWM01. The sequence goes on from JACCWM010000210.1 coordinate 49,816, forward strand.
GATTGCGCAGCTCCTCCTGACGCTCGCGCGCCTTCTCGCTGCCCTTGTCCGTGTTGTCGGCCCTCTCCCGCGTCTTGCCCTGATTTTCTGGCTGAGTTCTCTCTTTGCCCTGATTCTCCTTGCCCTGATTCTCCTTGCCCTGATTCTCCTTGCCCTGATTCTCCTTGCCCTGATTCTCCTTGCCCTGATTCTCC
>JACCWM010000018.1 GCA_013697635.1 Lujinxingiaceae bacterium
AGCTTCGGCACTCTATCACCAACTATGAACACTTGACCACCGGAAGTTGTCATTGAACGGTACCAAGCACCCCATAGCACGTTTGGCGCTTGAGCGCTAGCAGGCTGCTGAACCCATGCCACCGGCACCGCCGAGCGCGACGCAGGCCTCGCTCTGGTCAAGTGCCCGCCGCATCACGCTAGCAGCCTGTCGGACTTGAGGTGAGGGCTGGGATGGGATTCAGTTGCATTGATTGATTCGGTGTCGATGGAACGGAGCCCCGATGAGCAATTTTCGCCAGGTTGATCGTGAGACAGGTTTTCTGCTGCCGCCGTCGGTGGATGAATGGCTGCCGGAGCGGCACTTGGCGCGGTTTGTGGTCGAGGTGATCGAGCGGCTGGAATTGTCTGCCATGGTGAAGGCGTATCGCGGCTCGGGCTCGGCGTCGTATCACCCGAGCGTGCTGCTTGGGCTTGTGGTCTACGGCTACGCGACGGGAGTGTTTTCCAGCCGCAAGCTCGAACGGGCGACCTATGATTCGGTTGCGTTTCGCTTCATCGCCGCCAACGATCATCCCGACCACGACACCATCGCCAGCTTCCGGCGGCGCTTTCTCAAGCAGATCGAGGCGCTGTTTGTTGAGGTGCTGGTGCTGGCGGGGGAGATGGGGATGCTCAAGCTGGGCACTGTCGCGCTGGACGGCACCAAGGTTCACGCCAATGCCAGCCGGCACAGCGCTCTGTCTTATGAGCATGCCAACAAGATCGAAGCGCAGTTGCGGGCTGAGGTTGGCGAGCTGATGGCGCTGGCGGAGGCGGCCGATCAGGCGGATGTGCCGGACGGGATGTCGGTGCCCGAAGAGCTGGCCCGGCGCGACGCGCGCCTGCAACGGATCGCCGAGGCCAAGGCTGCGATCGAGGCGCGGGCCAAGGAGCGTTTCGCCCACCAGCAGGCCGAGCATCAGGCACAGATCAAGGCGCGCGAGGACAAGGCCAAGCGGACCGGCCGCAAGCCGCCCGGCCGGCCGCCTGAGCCGCCGTCGGCCGGACCGCGGCCGACCGACCAGGTCAATCTGACGGATGCGGACTCGCGCATCATGCCGGTGGCGGGCGGTGGCTTCGAGCAGGCCTACAATGCCCAGGCCGCGGTGGCGACAGGCAGCCTGCTGGTGGTCTGCAACGATGTGGTTCAGGCGGCCAACGATAAGCAACAGGTGGAACCGATGCTGGACAAGCTTGCCGGGCTTGGTGAGGTTCTGGGGCGCGCTGAGACCTTGCTGGCCGACAGCGGCTATTTCAGTGAAGCAAACGTCGAAGCCTGCGCCAAGGCCAGGATCGCGCCGCTGATCGCGCCGGGACGCGAGCGCCATCATCGCTCGTGGAAAGAGCGCTTCGCCGCCGCGCCGCCGGCACCGGCGGCCCCGACAGCGTTGCAGGCGATGGCGCATCGACTGGCAACGCCCGAGGGCCGGCAAGCCTACGCCTTGCGCAAGCACACACCCGAACCGGTGTTCGGGATCATCAAGTCGGTGATGGGCTTCCGACAATTCCATCTGCGCGGGCTCGAAAAGGTCAAAGGCGAGTGGAACCTGGTCACCCTGGCCTGGAACATGAAGCGGATGTTCGCCCTCAATCAGGCCTGAGCGAGGAAACGCCAACACCCTCTCACAGAAACAAACCGCACCCATGCAATCCTCACATCCCCAACCCCCCCGTGCCCCAATTCGCAAGCCTCAGTCCGACAGCCTGCTAGGAACATCCAGTCTTTGGCATTCTGGGCTGCCCATTGTCGAGCTGACATCGCGAGGGCATTGGGTGAATTCAAATCGGTCGGAGGGTAACTGACTTCGCCCACTTTCATCCGTCCAAACGGCACGCTCAACCTGCTCCGCTGTTGCGGCGCTGGAATTGGGTCTCTGTAAATCTTGTACGGCTGCTTTGTCGATGCTGTCATGCTAGGCCCCAATAAAAAGCGAATGCGTCAGGCGCAGCGGGTTATGGCTATCATGGTGACTCGCCCACATACAACTCATAGTCGTACATGGGGTTAGCCAATCGTTCTGGATTCACTGAAAAACCGTGGCCAAAGGTCACGTCCCGTCTCGTGGTGTAGCTCGGCGGTAGCGCAGCCGTGAGCGA
>JACCWM010000046.1 GCA_013697635.1 Lujinxingiaceae bacterium
ACTTCGGCTATTACTGCCGGGTGGATAGCCCGTGTTCGGCATCTATACCAAGCAGTAAAGTGCAGATCGCACCGAGTACTCCGCCGAATACAATTGTGCCTTTTGTGCTCAATCTGCTTGATGCTGAGGGTCAGCCGTGGCGGGTCTCATTCGAGATGACTGTCTACTAGCACAAAGTATTTTAAAATTCTTTCGGCAATGCACCGCCGCCACCGCCGCCATCCTGGACAGGTCGTACTCAGTGGTCGTCCGCGGGCAATTTAAGACTTAGGTTTGTTGGATGCTGTTGAAGATTCTCATCACGACATTAATGCTGTGCTCCACTTTTTTCGTCTCCCCAAACGCAAGCGCCTGCACTGCTTCTTCATCTGGCGAAAAACCCGCTTGGGTCCGAGGGATGCACGGCGTCGGCCGGATGAACGACTATCACGTCGGTGTTGCAAATAACGCACTCAACATCGAGCGAGGTTTTATCACTGCTTTGGGTCATGCGCTGTCAAAAGCCAGCGCAGAACAAGGTGTTCGCATCAAGTCCACTTTTGAGATTGAGGAGATTCAGACGATTCGCGACCGTGACGTCAACGAGTTCTCCAGACTCATGGAAAACATTGTGCTCGAGACAAGCCATGAATTCGACGGGTTTCGACTCTATGATGTGTATTGGGAGCGGTCGTGTCCCAGCTACGACGTGTACGTGATGGTGTCAATGCCGCGCCTGACGCCGAATAGCGGAGCAAAACCTCCGATTACGGCCATGGATGGGCTTTGGCGGTCAATGCTGTTGCCTGGTTGGGGGCAACTTTACAAAGGACAGTCTACGGCAGGTTGGACAATTATGGGACTGGAGGCCGTGTCATTGGGGACTGGCATAATCTCTGCGATTCTAGCTCAACGACACTATGCGGACGCCAGCTCCGCAACACGACAGAGTGACCAGAACTTCTTTCTCGAGCGTGGTGATCAGTTCAACATCGCCGCAATCGTGTCGTTTTCTGTGGCCGCTGGCGTTTACGTTTACAACGTAGCTCACGCTTCGTTGTCAGAGCCACACGTCCAATATTATGCAAGCAAACCAGCACCTGCGGAACCTTTTATCGGGATAGCGTTTCGCGGCACAGGACTGGACCTTATTCTGAATTTTTGAGGGAGGCCATCAAAGTGCTCCTTGGTGCTGCCGCCAAGCGCGAGTAAATGCTGTCCGACCACCGCGCCGTAGACCACGTAAACCCCGTAAACCCGCGTCGCAGCACCTGGGCAATTTGCGCTGAATCCCTTTCGCAAGTCATAGGACGGAGGATATGGCCGCCGCACATTGGCATAGTGGGTGAGGCGACAAAACCCCTCGCCGAATTCGCTGAGTGGCTGATGCGAAAGAAAGGCCTCGCGAATGCCCACCCTCAAGGTACAGTCTGCGCGGCGCGAAACCCTGTGGAGAAGTAACGGTTGTAAGGATACTGCACACCAATATCACTGACCTCGCAATCACTGCTATTGTTCAGCCAGCTACACCCGCGCGTGATTTTGATGTAGCCGGTATCTGGGCCGAGAGGGTCTAGCAGCGAGTAATTCGTGTAGCCATCAGGCTTCCAGTCCCATACCCACTGGGACACATTGCCCAACATATCGTACAATCCTCGGGAATTGGGTTGATGCCCTCCGAAGGGATGTGTGCCGCATGAACTAGGGCCAATAGGGCTTTGGTCATAGGAGGGGCTATAGGTTACGGTACAGTTGCCCCGATGCCATCCAAGGACGGCTCCGAGCGCCGCATATTCCCACTCGGCATCAGTCATTAAGCGATATCCCCGACAGTCCAGTCCAACAAAGGTCACCGAAGAGCAAATGTAGGTGCCCCCGCTGCAAGAGGTCGCGCTGGTTCCTGTGCTTGGACACCCGGCGCCAATCGTGCCGGTGCAACCAGTTAACGTGTAGCATTGCTCAAGACCATCTCGCTGGGACATTGCATTCAGGTATTCGAGCGCTTCCCACCAATTGACCCGCTCGACGGGGCAATCATCCCCGCAGGCGAAGAAATAGGATGGGCTAGACCCCATCAGATTGCGCCATTGGCCTTGAGTGACTTCCGTTAATTGCACAGCAAACGGCCTGGTCAGCGTAATTTTACGGGTCCAGCCATAAGGCGCCTGTGTGTACGTCCCTGGCGGAACGACAGTGTACAATTCTGAATATGGGGTGCACTGGCCTGCCTCACAAAGCTGTCTCAAGCCGCATTTGTTGCCGCAATCGCCGCAATTGGCAGCATCAACCAAAATATTCGTACACTGACCGTCACAGACTTGCTCTCCAGTCGGACATGAGCACAGACCAATTGCGCATTGAGCACCAGTTGCGCACACGTTGCCACAACTACCGCAGTGGATCGGATCGTCTTGGGTATTGCGGCAAACGCCATCGCACACCAGCCCGTCGCCGGGGCAGGTACAAGTTCCCCCCTTACATTCTTTGCCCTGCAGACAAACAATTCCACAGCCACCGCAATTTACGGAGTCTGACACCGTAGCGACACAGCTCCCTTGACAAACCATGGCGCCAGCCGGGCATAGGCACGTACCGTTATCGCAAGCAGCCCCCTGAGCGCATTGCACGTCGCAGTCCCCGCAGTTGATGATATCGTTGAGGGTATCCTTGCACTCTCCGCCGCAGACTTGGCCTTCGTTGGGGCACTGGCAGCGACCGGCATAACATGTTGCGCCGGTTGCGCACGCGATGCCACAGTCCCCGCAGTTCGACGGATCGGTGGCGATGGCGCGACAAACGCCGTCGCAGACGATGCCGTTGCTCGGGCAGACGCACAGACCGCTTGTACAGCTTGCGCCTGTGGCACAGCTAACGTGACAGCCGCCGCAGTTGCGCACGTCGATGAACGTGTTCGGGCACCGTCCTGAGCAGAACAGATCCCGGTCGGGGCAGACGCATGTCCCGGTATCACAGGTCCCATCCACGCACGAGACGCGACACGCACCGCAGTGGTTTGTGTTACGTCGGGTATCAACGCAGCGCCCATCGCACACGACCTCGCTACCGGGGCACTCGCATGTACCGTCGTTGCACTGGGCGCCTTCGACACAGTTGATGCCACAACCACCGCAGTGGCGCATATCGCGCCTGGTGCTCACGCACCGCTCGTTGCATTCGACCTCGCCCTCCAAGCAGGCTCCAGAGCCGCGGATCGTGACCGTCACAGGGATGCTGGCATCAACGTGGTTGGTCTTGATTTCGATGGTTCCCGAGTGGGTGCCGACGGGAAGCGTCGTGCGGTTCACTTTGACCTCGACCTCGTCCCGCCCCCCGGTCGTCTCACCGGCCTGAGGCGTCAGTCCGATCCAGCCCTCCGAGGGGATGATCTGCCACGTCAGCACACCAGTACCAATGTTTTCGATAGACAAGTACTGGGGCGGGGAATCTGCGCCGAAGGTCAGGCTTCGAGGAGAGATGGCGAGGCGAGGCGCGTCCGGGCCGAGCACTTCCATACGGATATTGATGGCAACATCCCCTCCATTCGAGGTGATACGTACATCAGTGCGGTACTCCCCAATATCGAGGTCGGTGCGCCGCGCACGAAACGTGAGCGTCTGCGATGTGTCCGTCACACTGCCTTCGGTCGCGGACTCGAGTTCAAGCCAGTCACCCGCAATGGGCGCAACTCGGTAATCCAATTTGCCGCGCCCCACGTTTGACAGAAACAGCTGCTGGCGCTCGCGTCTGCCCCCGAACTCCAAGGTTGTCGTGTCTACTTGGAGCTGCGGCCCTTGGAGGTATAACGCGATGTCCGCTGCGGTATTGCGCCCTTCGGCAACGTCAATAGTTGTGGAATTAGGAAGATAGCCGCTTCGAGTGACGAGCACCCGGTAGATGCGGCCGGCCTGCACATCCGTCTCGATGCGATACAGCCCTTCCCCATTGGTAGCGACCTGTGAGGATGCCGGTTCGGTAGTTACTACCACGCGAGCAAGACCTAACCCGGTGGTGCTGTCGTACACCCGACCACTAATGGTGGTCGTAACGCGCTCTAGACCTTCGGGGCGATCGCAGGACCCGACCACCGGAGTTAGTGCGAGCATCAGAATATACAGACAGAGCTGAAGAGCCTTGATCATTAGAAATCCAAAGTGGACCAGAGCAGACATCTGCGCCGGCGAGTTCTGGGGCAGGCAGTGTGCGCAATGCTGCTCAAGCTGTTCGTCAATACCCTCACGCTCCGCCACGGCTCAATCGGCAAGTGGCCGCGCGGACCACGTTCAAAAAAAGAATCCATCCGAAGAGTGGATGTCTGCGAAGGCCTCCGGGTTCAAGCACACGAGGGCGCAATAGTACGGGCTACCTCCCGAGCCGGCGAACGAATCAAGGACGAAGTCGCCAGGCACCGTTCGTTTCACAAGACGCTCGGGCTTCAGGTCGGCTCCTCGAGCAGCGACATCATGCCATCAAGCAATTTCTCATAAGAAATCACCCAAGTGCCGATCTCGCTGACGACATTGTCTGGAAGCTGCATGCGATTGACGAGTTGGCCCAAATACTCCACCTCTTGAGGGCTCAAGACATCGTGATCGGCATAAGCCAGCATGAGGGCGTCGCGATAGACAAGGACGCGAGTAGCCCAAGGGATTTGAGAAAGATCGTGAGGCACCTGCGGAAGCTCATCAAAGTTTACGCCAAAGCTCGTCGCTTGCTGTCGCAAAAGCTCTTCTTCGATCGGGTGTAGCCCGTCAGAGTGCGCCACTTCACTTAGCGTCGCGAGATAGAACTCTGCAGAAAAACCTTCCAGGGGATTACTCAAGGGATTCACATTCACTCCATCATGAAAGCGTCAATATCATCGGTCGTTCTTAGGATTTTTTCTGTGGGTACGCCCACGGCCTCGGCAAATTGGATACTCACCTGAAGGCGAAGCGCGAGATTTACATTTTCATCAAAAGCCAGGGCCGCTAGCGACTCCAGGTTCCCAAAATAGGAATCGAGTTTGGTCAAAACTGCCTGATATTCGTCGTCGAGCTGTCCATACGCCCATGCCTCATAGCGTGCGAGACGGTCGATCAATTCTTGCTCGGCCTTACCGAGTGACGCCTTGAGCGTGGAAGCCGCTACTTTTCCTGCCAGACTTCCAATAAAGGCTCCCAAGATGGGGATCGGAATGAGCACCTGCCCGGCGGCTGAAGCGAGGCCGACAATGGCAGCGTCGACTGCAACAAAGTGAGCCATTTCGGCAAACTCGTCGGCATTGATTTCACCGGCGTGATATTGGTTCACAAGTGAGCCCATACCCATAAGGCCACTGACCATCGCGCCTGCGAACGGTGCAGCCAGGTCGGTCGAATTCGTGAGTACGTAAAGTGCACCGCCCGCGACTGCACCACCGGCAGCTCCCTTGCCGCCCTCGACTCCAACGTCCTTCCAATCTTGGACGCTAAAGTCGCCCTTGAACGGGTTCTTTCCTTCCCGATACTTCACCCAACAAGCCTGCCCGATCCGGACGCCGCCGCCTGCTGCTGCTCCGAGAGCGCTCGCCTTGGCCAGGCCTTCAAATGAAGGGCCGTGTCTCACGCGAGCCGCTTCCTTCAATTCCTCGTTGCGGTCTGCAATACCCTTCTCACGAGACTCCACCGTTTCGTGAATCTTCCCCTGCTGAACTTCGCTGTAAGTTGCTTCGCCCGGCTCGATGAGCTCGCTGCGATGACGACCGGTAGCAAGCTCGATTTCCCGCAATTTTCTCTGCAGTGTTTGGGCGCTTCTATCTGCAAACCCGTCGATTTCCCCGGTGGCCGTCAACTGTTCCAGCTGCTCAAACTGATCGCGCGGAATGTGATAGCGCGAGTTACCAGCTGCAAACTCTGGATACTTCTCAGCGTGGCTTTTGATGTGGTCAAGGGTCCTTTGTATACCGTTGATATACTTCGATTGAATGGAAACTCCATCAACCTTATAATCAACCGCATCAAACCGACCGACGCCGTCAAAGCTAGCGCTGGGACTAAGTCCATTCAGCGCATCCATCGCGCGTCGCACACCGACATGGACTTGCTCAGCAATTTCTCCATGTTTGGTGGCCTCACTGCCAAGAATCGTATGCCGGGAACCGATGAAGGTGCGCACCGCCTGCATCTCGCGAAAAGCTTTCAGGAATGCGCCATCCTGAGCCAACAGGCTCTCTCGCAGTTGAGCATCTCGACTGGCAGCATCGAGCGCGGCCCAGGCTGCTGCGACCTGTGCAGCAACGTGCGATTCCTCCGCCCCCTTTTTCTCCTTGGTCACACCGCCACCTCTTTGCTCAAGAGCTCGCTCAAAGAATTGATGTGGTTGATCAACGCGCCGATTCGCGTTCTTTCAGCGGCGCCGAAGCGCGCATAATCTGTGGGAGCATTGGATTGAAGCCAACTGAGATCCTTGAGGCATCCGTCAGCGTGATCGCGGGTCAGTGACGTCAAACTTGAAATCTCTCGGCTCGCTATCTGCAAAGATCGCACCTCAGCTTCTACTTTGACACGTTCCTTCGTGGCGCCTTCGGCGATCTGGCCATTGCGGCGATGCAAGAACAACCCGGAGCCGACAATGGCAACGCCACCGATCGTCCATCCGACGGGCCCAGCCATCGCGAGCAGGGCATTTCCAGCAGCGACGCCACCGCCACCAGCCGCCAGCGCGCCGCCACCAAGCCATGCCAGCGCCGCTTTTGTCGCAACAGCCCCAGAAAGCGTCGAAATCGCAGTACCCGTGGACGCCGTCCCGAACGTCGTCGCAATAGCCATAGCAGCAGTCGGTCCGAAGGCAGCTACCCCGACACCAGCCATGGCGCCAGCTCCTCCCGTCGCACTCCCGATTTTACGGATACGGGTAGCCTCTGCTTCGATCTTGTGCACCGTATGATCAAATCGACTGACCTCGACACGATACTCGGCGACGGACTTTTTGAACTCTTTGGGCGAGTTGGCCAGGCGATTGACGAAAGCCTCGACACTTTCGATCACCTCTCCCGCCGCGCGTTTCCTCTCGGAAAACAGCTCAACGCTGGAATTCCCGACCTCTTTTCGAAGCGACTCGTGCTTGCCAATCGATTTTTCGAGTTTGTTCACTGCTTCATTACGAGTTTTACTATTGAGCATGTCCCACCTCCTGTCGGTCGGTTTATGTAATGTCTTCCAAACAGCGTAACGGCTATTTTCCCGAAGAACAATCGCCATCCGAAAGTTTTTTTCAAAAACACCACAAACCTCACCATTTCCCCTCGCAATGCGATCCTTCAAAACATTTCTGAGGCTAGCGCGCCAAGAAGGTTGCCAATGGTATCCATTCCGTAGCCTAGAAGTTCCTCGCCATAAACGTGGTTAAGAAACGTCAGTGCTATTTCCGCTATTGCAGGTACGGCATCCATCATCCCAGAACCGCTTCCCCCCGAAGAAGGCACGCGATCGACATCTGCACTCGCCGATTGCGCATGCATTACCGACTGCTTCAAAGCGTGTGCATTCCTCGCCCTGGCTGCCTCGCTGATCTCCCGCTGATGGGCTTCACGGATCGCGCGTATGGTATTCCCGGTCTGCTCCACACCCACTATTTGTGCCAGGGCGATGGCCAACAACATCTCGAGCTTTTGCTGTTGAACCCAACGAAATCCGCTCACCTCGACGCCGCGACAATGCACAGTCTCCAACGATTGAGCCAATCGATTAGCGTGGCACAGCTGCTCAGGTCGAAGCGAAATCGCGAGCGAACCGGCGGCGGCAAACGCGATGTCGATATCTGAATCGGCTGCAGCATCGATCGCGGCATCAATGAGAACGCCGTTCCCTGTTCGGCCGGCTGCATTCCATGCTGCGGTATAAACAAATTGGTCTCCCGAGTTGAGTCCGACCCGAATGGCTTGGAGTTCCTCGCGTATTGCGTCATTGTCGAGATGGGCTGCCACGATACGCAAACATATCGCCTGCTCATCGGCACACGTTGTCCATCGAACGTGCTCACACGCGACAGCACGTGCCCTGGGATCTCCGAATTCGAGAAGCAACAAGAGGCCTGTCTTCGTGCGATGTCCCCGCTCCCGCACCAACTCGATTGCACTCCTAACCGCTGACGGATGCTTCCTCAATCTGGCGAGCCACTGCTCCAATTCAGCTCCGCTCGAGCCGCGCACATGCCTCAGCAGGGTTGTTTGATCCATTTGGATCACGGCATTGGCAAAGAAATCACCATTTTGCAGCGAACCCTGCGCAAGGATGACCTGCTCTCGAACAAAAGGATGCTCATCGGCAAGCGATGCCTCGATGATCTCCTGCGCATTCGGCCCCGTGGTACGAGCCAAAAGCGTGATGGCATAGCCGCGCACGAACGGGTCCCGATCGACCACGACATCCGCGGCAAATCGCCCGACTCGTTTGGCCTCGCCCTCCGTGACGGTTTCGACGATCGCCTTCATTGCGATCGCCCGTCCGTCGGCCTCGTCGAGATCGTCGCGCGAATCGAATACATACTGCATCAGCGGCAGGAGCAGTTGCGGGTCTCGAAGTCCTCCCAGTCTTTGTAGCAGCGCAAGTCGCCCTCTGTGATTGAGATAAGGCAGCCTCGAGACGACGAACCTACGAGAAGTTAATGGCTGTTCAGCCAATCGGCGTGCGGCCTCTTGCTGTTGAGCCAGGCTACCATGCTCAAGTTGAACAATGAGCGACTCAATGCGGTGATCTCGATTCATGGCCAACCCCAACAAATTACTGAACGAACTTTCGATGGCCAGAACGCTACAGCATTGACGCGCCCATACGCAACATTCGAGTTGGCGCAGCCAAACATCTCCCTTGCGCCCCCTCCCTCCCCGCACTAAACTCACCGGCCAACCCACGTCGAACACCTCATAGCGACGGGTGGGATCACGACACACTTTTAAACGCAGTGCCGTTATGAACGACGTTCAGTGGGTTGAAGCGACGATTGCCGACGGTGAACGCAAGCGCGCAGCACTTGCATTTCTCAAGAGCGCACTACCCGATTATGCGCCCTACAAAGCGTGGACGAACTTCCAGTTCCTCTCGCTCGAGGGTGGCTTCTTCGATGTCGACGCATTGGTCTTCTCCGAGGCCGGCATCTTCCTTGTCGAGCTCGCTACCGAGCGTGGCCGCCTCGAGATCGGAGCGCGTACCTGGCGGCATACCCAGCAAAACGGCCAGTTTCGCGTCTTCGATAGCCCGATGCGCACGGCACGTCTGAAGGCCGAAAACCTCCACGCCTTGCTCGAGTACCATACGCCGGGCAACTACCATGTGCCGCCAATCCAGGCGCTCGTCTTTGTCTGCGATGACCGCGCCGAACCGGAGATTTCGGCAGACGCAGCAGCCGGCGTCTTTTGTCATCCCAGCCTCGCGCAACTTCCGTCCGTTCTCCACGCGCTCGTCGATGGAAACGGCCCGGGCGTCCATCGCCTGACCAAGGCGCTCAACCGCGATGTGCTCGGCCGCTTCAATGAGGTCGTTGATAACGCCGGCTTTGAGCCGACCTCGCTGCGTCGACGCCTCGGCGACTTCGACATCACGGAGCTCATCGACACGACGGAGTTCTACCAGGATTTCCTAGCACGCCATCGCTCCACCGACGAAGTCCTGCGCGCCCGCCTCTTTCGAGCACCACGTCGGGCCGGCGACGAACAACTCGCACGCATTCAAGAGGCCGCGCGCCGAGAGTACGCCATCGTCTCCGAGCTCACGCATCCATCGATCCTGCAGGCTCGCCGCCACCTCGGCCACGAGACGCGTCCAACCGTTTTCTTCGAGCATCCCGCGGGCGCCGTTCGCCTCGACCACTATCTCGACCAGACCAACGGCATCACAGCCGCCACGCGCTTCAAGATCCTCGAAGCCACCGCTGAGGCCGTGCGCTACGCCCACGAGAACCGCGTCGTGCACCGCGCGCTGAGCCCGCAAAGCGTCTTGGTCATTCCGGGAGTCGACGACCAACCACCCGAAGTCCGCCTCTACAACTGGCACACAGGCGCCCACGCTGGCCAGGAAACCGGCACGCGCCACATCGCCGACTACCTGCACGACACCAGCCACCTCTTTCTCGCCCCCGAGCTCGGCCAGGCCGTGCAAGTCGACGAAGCTGCCGATGTTTTCGGCCTCGGCGCCATTGCCTATTTCTTGTTTACCGGCGAGCCTCCGGCGCGCGATTTGCCGGACTACATCCGCACGCTCTTCGAGCACGGTGGCTTGCGCCTCACCGCCGTTCGCGATGCCGTCACTCCCGAGCTCGACGCCCTGATTTTCGACGCAACACGCGCGCGTCCCGACGACCGGCTTCACTCTGTCGACGCCTTCCTCGCCCGCCTCGCCGGTGCCCGTGGCTCGCTTGTCGCCGTCGGTCGTGCCGGCCTCATCGACCCGCTAGAAGCCGCGCCTGGCACGATCATCGCCGACCGCTACGAGGTCAAACGACGCCTGGGAAGCGGCGCCACAGCCACGGCCTTCCTCGTCGAACGCGAGGGCCGCGAATTCGTTCTAAAAATCGCCAACGACGACGCCCATACCAGCCGCCTCCAGGCCGAAGCCGAAGCGCTCGCCAGGCTCGATCATCCGCTGATCGTCGACCTCGTCGAGATCTTCGAAGCCGGCGGTCGCACCATCCTGGCCATCCAGAATGCCGGCACCACCTTTCGCGATCGCCTGCGCGAGAGCCGCGCCTTGAGCCTCGATGAGCTGCGCCGCTTCGGCAGCGATCTGTGCCAGGCCTGCCAGGCCCTTGAAGCCCAACACGTCTTTCACCGCGACATCAAGCCCGCCAATCTTGGAATCGGCCAACTCTCAGGCTCGCGCCAGCACCTCATGCTCTTCGACTTCTCGCTGGCAGGCGTGGCCATCGAACGCGTCGATGTTGGTACCGCCGCCTACCGCGACCCTTTTCTCATCACCCGGCGCCGCTGGGATGCCTACGCCGAACGTTATGCCGGCGCCCTCGTCCTCTACGAGATGGTCGCCCAACAACTCCCGCGCTGGGGCGACGGCCGCGGCAATCCTGCCGTCGAACCCGACTCCCGACTCCAACTCGCCCCCGAGCGCTTCCCGGCTGCCGTGCGCGACGAGCTGCGACCATTCTTCGAAAAAGCACTCGCTCGCGAGGTCACCGCCCGCTTCGACAATGCCACTGAGATGCTGCGTGCCTGGGACGACATCTTTGAGCGAACCCTGCACACCGACCACGGCGTCGACGGACTCGACGAGCAGCTCCAAAAAGCTAGCCCTTCAACAGCGCTGGCCACCCTCGGCATTAGCCAGGTCGCCATCGACGCCCTCGACACCATGAACGTCATCTCGGTGCGCGACATGCTCGCCAGACCTTCACACGACTACAATTTCCTCACCGGCGTCAGCAATCAGATCCGCACGCAGCTTCGCGAGCTGCGCGACCGCCTCGCCGATCTCTTTCCGCAACTCGTCTACGGCTCCGAACACACGGCCGACCCCGTCGAGCCTGACGACTACAGCCTCAAGACCGTCGACCACCTGCTCGAATACGTCCTTGAAAAACGCGGCGGCTCTGCCCGCAGCGACCTCACCGAGCTCATCGCCACGATGCTCGTCAGCGACGGCACCGACCAATCCCTGCCCTGGCCGATGGCCGTAACCATGGCCAAACGCACCGGCAAGAGCTCCGCTGAGTTCGCCGAGCTCTTCACCGAGATAGCAGCCCGCTGGCTTCGTAAACTTGCCCTCGTGCCCCTGCGCCAAGATCTCGTCCGGATCATCGACCAGGCCGGCGGCGCCATTAGCTTCACCGACCTCAGCCACACCGTTCTCGGTGAGCGCGGCTCGATCCGCGTTGGCGCCGAGCGCATGTCCGCCGCCACTGCCGTCACCCGCGCTGCCATCGAAGCCGAGCTCGTCAGTGACGCCCCACGCCTGCTCATCCGCCGCCAAAACGACGAGACCTTTGTCGCCACCAACCAGGCCCTGCTCCAGCTGCTCCCGCGCCTGGCCGAGCTCGCTGACCAACTCGCCACCGAAGATCCGCTAGCTTCACCCGAGCGCGCCTACGACGCGATCAACGATCTGCTCGAAAAGGCCGACCTCGAGCAACTGCAGCGCCACCGCGCCCTCGCACTGGCCGCCGCCGCCTCCAGTCACGCAGCCCTGAGCCAACGTGACGAGCTCTACCCCCGCGGCATGTCCGCACGCCGCACGCTCACCCTCACGGCCAACGTGCTCCTGCGCCAGGCTCCCCTGAGCCTCGAGCAACTCCATACCACCGTCCACAACCGCTACCCCCAGGCCGCACCACTCCCCGAGCGCTCCGAACTCGAAGCTCTGCTTGCTCAGGCCGAGATCGCCCTCAAATGGAACACCGCACTCTTCGCCAGCAAAGGTGGCTTCGACTTCGCCCACGATCACCACCCCGACCTCGCCATCTCGCGCAGCACCCAGGCCGCCACGCTCTTCGTCACCTCGACGACCTATCAGACCGGCCACGACGCAGATCTCGAGATCGAGCGCTTCGAAGACCGCCTCGGCTACAAGAGCCGCAACGGCGGCTTCCTCACCCTGATGGTCCACCCGGCCCACGCTCCCAAAGCACCCGCGCACCTGGCCAGAACCTACGATCTCACGATCGTCTCCCTCGAAGAGTTTTTCCTTCGCCACATGCGTGCCCAGGCCGAAGCCAAGAACATCTCCTGGACGACCTTACTCAGCGCCGACGCCCCCAACGCCGACGACCGCGACCGACGAAACTTCGCTCATTTCCTGCGCCACTTCGTCCTCGACCACGTTCGTACCGAGCTCCTCGCCCTGCGCGGTCGCGTCCTCCTGACCAATCCCGGCCTCCTCGCCAGATACAACGACGAGGCCGCCACCATGAGCCTGCTCGACGCCCTGCGCGATGCGCTCACCAGCACCACAGGCCCCGAGCTCGTATGGCTCCTCATATCCGCTGACGCCCAACGCACCCGACCGCAGATCGACAACGCCCCAGTTCCTGTAACGGACGACTCCGAATACATTCGCATCCCTTCGCGCTGGCTTAAGAAATGATGACCACTCAAACCGTTGCCCCTCTCTGGAAAGACCTGATCGAAATCCCCGAGCACCGCTCCACTTTCGTGCTCAAGCTCACCGAGGGAATCGATAATGCCCACGAGACGGTCGACAAATACGTTGTCACGCCTTCGATCGCACAGCGCTTTGACCAGACGCTAAGCCTGATCGACACGGCCGTGAAGTCGAGCCAGAGCCAGGGCGCCTTCCTGCATGGCTCCTTCGGCTCCGGCAAGTCCCACTTCATGGCCGTCTTGAACCTCTTGCTCAAGGGCTTTGGCCCGGCGCGCTCGATCGAGGCGCTGACCGACGTCGTCGTCAAGCACGCCTGGATGAAAGAGCGTAAGTTCTTGATGATCCCCTACCACATGCTCGGCGCAGCGAGCATGGAGACTGCGATCCTCGGCGGATACGTCGACTACGTCGAAACCCATCACCCCGACGCCCGCCTGCCCGGCGTCTTCCTCGCTGACAGCATCCTGGAGAACGCCGAGTCACTGCGCACCAAGATGGGCGACACCACCTTCTTCACCGAGCTCAATGCCGGTGCTTCGAGCGCCGCCAGCGGCGGCTGGGGAGAGCTCGAAGTCGGCTGGGATTCCCAGAGCTACGAAGTTGCCCGCGAGGCCGGGCCACGAAGCGCCCAACGCGAGAAGCTCGTCGGCGACGTCGTTCGCTACCTCTTGCCCTCCGTGCGCGACTCCGCTCGCGCCGGCACCGAACAAAAGTTCGTGAGCTTCGACGAAGGCCTCTCGATCATCTCGCGCCACGCCGCCGAGCTCGGCTACGACGGCCTGATTCTCTTTCTCGACGAGCTCATCCTCTGGCTCTCCGGAAAGGCCGCCGACGTAAAGTTCTTGCGCCAGGAGCTCGACAAGGTTCCCAAGCTCGTCGAAGCCCAACACGCCGACCGTCCCATCCCGATCATCAGCTTCGTCGCTCGTCAGCGCGATCTGCGCGAGATGCTCGGCGACGCAATGATCGGCGAGGAGCGAACCCGTCTGGGCTTGTCCGTGGAGTGGTGGCAGGGACGCTTTGATACCGTTGAGCTCGAGGATCGCAACCTGCCGATCATCGCCTCCGAGCGCCTGCTCCGCCCCAAAAACCTCGAAGCCCGCGAGCAGATCCGCCAGTCCTTCGATCGCTTCGCCTCCGGCCTCAAGAAGACCTCGCGCGACACGATGCTCACCACCCGCCACGACGAAAAGGACTTCGGCCTCGTCTACCCCTTTAGCCCCGCGCTCGTGCAAGCCCTGATCGTGCTCTCCACCACCCTCCAGCGCGACCGCACAGCCCTCAAGCTCATGCAGACCCTGCTCATCCGCAAACGCGACGAGCTGAGGCTTGGCGACGTCATCCCCGTCGGCGACCTCTGGGACGTCATCGCCGAGGGTGACGAGCCGATGAACGAGTTCATGCGCCGCATGATGCGCACCGCCCGGCGCCTCTGGGAGCACAAGCTCCACCCCGTGCTCGTGCGACAGCACGGCATCGACCCCACTGAGCCCGGTGCCGTCGTCGATCCCACCGCCGCCGGACATTTCCAAAACGACGCTCGCCTCCTCAAGACGATGCTCATCGCCGCCCTCGTCCCCAAACTCGAGGTCTTCGAAGAACTCACCGTCGAGCGCCTCGTCGCCCTCAACCACGGCTCCGTTCGCGCCCCCATTCCCGGCGCCGAGCAGGGCATGGCCATGCGCAAGCTGAGCAACTGGGCCTCCGAAGTCAACGAAATCTCGCTGCAAGGCACCACCAATCCGGTCCTCCAGATCCGCCTTGAAGACGTCGACATCGAGCCGCTCCTCAAGCAGGCCGACAACGTCGACAGTCGCGCTAACCGCCGCCGCAAGGTCAAGGACCTGCTCTACGGCTGGCTCGGCCTCACCGAGAACCACGCCCTTCGCGCCGACTACAACCTCGAATGGCGCGGCGCCCGCCGCACGGTCCACATCGCTTACGGCAACGTCCGCGAGATGAGCTCCGAGCGCCTCACCTCCGACGGCGAGCACTGGCTGATCGTCGTCGACTATCCCTTTGACGAGGGCACGCACGGCCCCGCCGATGACCGAGCCGTACTCAACGAATACCGCGAAGGCCACCGCTCCGAGAGCGACACGATCGCCTGGCTCCCCTCCTTCATCGACGCCAAAGGCAAGGAGCTGCTCGGGCGCCTGCTCAAGATCGAGGACGTCCTCGCCCGCTTCGACGAATACGCCTCCAACCTGCGCCAGGAGGACCGCCCCATCGCCCGCACCATGCTCGAGAACAACAAGCGCGCCGTCGAGTCACGCCTCGAGCTCGCCCTCCACGCCGCCTACGGACTCTCCCGAGACGACACCCAGCTCATCGACGATTCGAAAACGATCCCCGACCACCTCCACACCCTCAAACGCGGCTTCACCCCGACCATCCCCTTCGGCAAGTCCTTTCCCGACGCCCTCGAAGCCCTCGCCCGCCAGGCGATGGTCGCCAAATACCCGGCGGCTGCGCGCATCCCCGACGAGGCCCTACGCGCACGCGAAGTCCAGAAGCTCTACGACGTGATCCGCGACTCGATCGAAGCCGAAGACAACCGCGCCTTCGTCGAAAGCGCCGCCCTTCGCCGCCAAATGGTCCACTACGCCGAACCACTCAAGCTCGGCACCCAGGGCGAGACACACTTTGTGTACAAGCGCTTCTGGTCCGACGAGATCCACCAGCGCCTCCAACCCGGTGACGCCCCGATCTCCGTTGGCAACATCTACGCGCTGCTCGACCCACCCGACGCCTCCACCGGCTTGCCCCACGTCCTCAAGGATCTCATCGTCCTGGCCTTTGCCGACATGGAAGACATGCTCGTCAGCCGCCATGGCCAAGAGTTCGACGCCGCCATCGGCACGCTGCGCCCCGACGACTCCCTCGAGCGCCGCCGCCTCCCCAACGAAGCCACCTGGAACCGCGCCTGCGAGCTCGCCGAGGCCGTCTTCAACGTGCGACCACCCCGCATGCGCAATGCCCGCAACGTCCAACACCTCGCCCGCGAGATCTCCACCGCAGCCACTCCTTCGCGCCTCGCCGGCCTCCAGATCGCCGACCGCCTCACCCAGGTCTGCGCTACGCATCTCGGCCTGACCCACGACATCGTCGCCGCCACCAAACGCCACGCCATCGCCCGCCAGATGCGCGAGCTGCTCCTCGCCACCGAATGCGACGAGCCCACCGCCCTGATCGAAGCCTTGGTCGCCGTTGCCGTCGGCGAGCACGACCGCAAGGCGATCCAGACGGCCATGGCCAAAGCGGTTCATAACCTGGCGATCCTCAACGACCCTTCGCTGTGGAACGTCATCGGCAAGCTTGCCAATAAGCAGGAGCTCTCCGTCGCCGAACGCGGTCTCATCACCGAGGCCGAGCAAATCCTCGCCAGCCCCGAGCACGCCACCCATCTGGAAACGCTGCGCAACCTCGAAAAGCGAATCATCGACCTCGTCTTCGTCGTTCCGCCACAACCGCCGCGGCCAGACCCCACACCGCCACCGCCCCCCACAGACTCGTTCACCATCACGGACGACACCGCCAGCGCCCAGGCAGCCATCGACTGGCTCCACACCCAACTCCAGACCCACGCCGGCAAAAAGATCGTCGTCTCCGTGCGAGTTGAAGAATGAATGAGCTGACCCAGCGCGACCTCGAACAACACCTGCGCACGGCCCGCAAGCTCGAGCCCGACGCCGCTATCTACGGCTTCAACCTGCCCACTGGCCGCGTCGACCTCGTCTCCCTTACGCTCGACAACGAGCGCTGGCGCATCGTCCAGGCACCCTCCGAGCTCGCCATCCGCCAGGCCATGGTCGAGCAAAAAGGCGACGAACTGCTCGCTATCATCACCCCGCTCAACGAGCGCCAGCTCGCCATCGATGTCCGCGTACGCTTCCCCGCCCGCGGCCTCTTCGACTTCAACCCCTGGGGCGCCCTCCCGACCCTCTTTGGCGCCACCACCCTGAGCTGGGAGCTCGCCCGCCGCGACGCTCGCCCCCTCGGCCGCGCCCTCCTACGCTGCGCCAACGGCCGCAGCTTCCCCGCCGTCACCGCCGGCATCCTCGGCCTCGACACCGCCTGGAACACCTACTTCCACCGCGCTCTCGGCTTCGAGAATACTCCCACACGCCTCGCTGACTGGTTTGTTTGGGCAGCCGTCAACCCCGGCTCGATCCACCGCGTCTTCGAAGATCCCGAGCTCCTCGAGTTGCTCGCCAGATACCTCGCCCAAACCCTCGGCTCCGCAGCCCGCACCGTGCTCCAAGCGCTCCGAATCAAAACCCAGGCGGGTGCCCACCCCCACCACATCTTCCCCCTCGTCGCCGGGC
>JACCWM010000061.1 GCA_013697635.1 Lujinxingiaceae bacterium
GGGCACCGCCGCCCCAGCAGCATCAGCAGCAGGCACAGCAGCCGAGCTTTGGCGCGGCGATGCCAGGTGGCGGCTTTGGTGCGCCTGTCGGTGGCGCGCCACCGATGCCAGAGAAACCCAAGGGTGAGGCCGGTATCGTCTCCTGGGATGAGATCGCCCAGAGCAAGGAAGCCAACGAAGAGATGGTTGCACATGCCACCGACTTTCAGAAGATCAGTGCAGCCAGCAGCGATAAGAAGGGAACCAACCCGGTTTTGGTCGTCGGCGCCGGCTTGTTGATCGTGGTGATGATGAGCTATGCCTTTCTTGGCGGTGAGAAGAAGGGCGGCGGTTCCAAGGGGCCGACGGTCGATTTCGCGAGCATGGAGACGGTGGAAATTACCGTCGAGTGCATCGGTGAGGCCGATTGCATGCGCCAGGCTCGTGCCTCTTACATGCGTGGCCTGGACTTGATCGAGAAGCAAGACGTCGAGAACCGCAACCTCTTCGACGGCTACAAGCGCATGCGCGAGACGCGCGTGTTGTTGGAGAAGGGCAATGTCGTTGGCATTCCCGACGAGATGGCCAAGCTTGAGTCGACGGAGTCTGAGGCGCGTCGCGTGCTCGATGCGAAGTTTAGAGAGTTTCAGATGCGCTACCATCAGTCTGCCCAGAGACAGGGTTATCAAGAGATGGTGGGCGTGCTCAACGCGATTTTCGTCTATTTTCCAGACCGCACGGCGCGCGAGAATCGCTGGGCGGTGCAGCGCGAAGTGGACATGAAATCGAAGGGGACCTACCCACGACTGAAGTGATGCAAAAAACAATCAATCAACAGGCGCTCGGGGGCCTTGGGCGCCGGGTTAGCGCCTTGGTCTTGATCATTGCGCTTGGGCTTTGTGCGGCGTGTGGCAACGCCAAGGGCCTTGGCAACCGTGCCTATGAGGCGGGCGACTATCAGCGCGCGTTGCAGTATTACGAAGAGGAGATGGTGCACGGCGCGCACGACGCCGAGTTGTATTTTCGTGCTGCCGAGGCCGCCTCGCGGGTGGGAAACTTCTCGACGGCGGAGCGCTACTATAGCCTCTCGCTTCGCTACGGCGGCGGGGTCACGGTTGCCCGTCACCTGGCCCAGTTCTATGTGCAGACGAGCAACTACGCGCGCGCTGTGCGCGTCTATCAGTTTTTGCTCAAGCATGAGGACGACATCCAGCCGGTCTACAACAATCTGGGGACGGCGCTGATGTACGCCGGTCTGCCCCTGGATGCAGAGTCCTACCTGCTGATCGCTCAACAAATGCAACCGCAAGACGCGCTTCCCTACGTCAATCTGGGCGTGCTCTACGACCAGCACTTGAAGCGACCTCGCCTCGCGCTCGCATTCTTTCAGTGCTATCTGGAGCTTGCAAAGAACCAACAAGAGCAAGAGCGTGCCGTCGAGGCGCGCGTCCAGGAGATGACCCATCGCAACGCGATCGGGTTGGAGGACGAAGGTTTGAAGTGTGGTGAGGCTTATCGCCCGGTCAGCCATAAGGTGGAGAATCTCAAGCGTCATTTTGAGGGCGATGAGTGGCGTGATGGTGATGTCATCGATCTTGGCACAGGAGGTGACGAGAGCGCCGCGCCCGAAGCAAGCGATGTCGTGATCGAGCGAATGGCCGAGGGTGATTCGGCGGTCGACCGGTCCAAGCAGCCGGATGTCTCGACTCGCTCGGGTGCAAAGCAGCGTGCTCGCACGGCCTTTGAGGAGAAGCGCTTCGAGGAGGCTGTGCGCGAGTTGTCGCAGCTTCCCGTGGATTTGCTCGATCCGGGTGACATGGCTCTGCTTGGTTCGGCGTTGGCCAGAAGTGGTCGCGCGGGCGATGCGATTCCCTGGCTCGAGTGGTCGCTCAATCGCGAGGCGCGCCCGGATACGGTGTCGATTTTGCTCGAGGTGTACACGCTCATCGAGAATAAGGAGCGCATTCAGGAAGTCTGCCGCCGATTTTCGGGTCGCGCGCAGTTTGCCGGCGCGCTCAAGAACTGCCCGGCGGTGGCACCAGGGCTTTAGGTTCGCTGACCTATTTTGAATTAAAGGAGATCGATGATGCTTGGGCAATTGCGGCGTTCAATGAAGGTGGGACGTGGCGCGACTGCAGCCGAGTACATGATCTTGTTGATCTTGATCGCGATGGTCTGTCTGGTGGTCTTTCGCCTCTTTGGCGACACGATCAAGGGCAAGATCAGCGGTGCTCAGGGCGGGATCGCCGCCGTCGGTGAGACCACTCCAGACGACTATGTCGTCGCCGGCAAGGGCGATGGCTCAGCGGCAAGTGGTGCTGCGGGCTCGGGCAGCGCAGCCGGTGAGTCGGGCGCTGGCGGCGCAGGCTCGGCGGATTCGGGCAAAGCCGGCGCTGGTGCGCGCGAGCCTGGCAGCGAGAGCTACGAGTACGAGCAGGACAAGCCTGTTGCCCAGTCGGGCTCGGTTGGCGGGATCAATCCGTGGATCTTGCTCGTCTTCCTGGGTCTGGCGGGCCTTTTGGTTTACGTCTTCTTTGCCAAAAAAGACGGTTGAGAGGTGACGGGCCCTGAGAAGATCGTGCGCTGGCCGCTGCCGCTGGCCGTGATCTGGTTGCTCGTCCCGTTGGTCGGCATCGTGGTTCGCGTCAGCCTCGAGCCGATCCTTCCCTATGACTACTGGTGGGCGTTGGCGATGGGACGGATCATCGCCTTGAGCGGTGAGATCCCCACGACCAATCTGTTTTTGTACACCCTCGAGGCCGACGCACCTTTTCATAACCAGCCCTGGCTCGCTCAGTGGATGCTCTACGAGCTTTATGCGGCTGCGGGTCACGCGGGCCTGGCCGTGATGCGAAACGCCCTGGTGGCGTTCTCGTGGCTCGCTGTGGTCGTGCTGGCTTTGCGGCGTTGTCCGGACGCGCGGGTGGTCGGGGGACTGGCCCTGGCCGTGGTTTTTGTCGGCGGTGGTCCGCTGTTCGCGGTGCGCACGCAGCTCTTCGCGCTGGTTCCCTTCGTGGTGACGCTGGCCTTGTTGGTGGAGATCGCCGACGGGCGTATGCAGCGCAAGATGCTGTGGTTGTTGGTGCCCTTGACGGTGCTGTGGGCAAATCTGCACGGCACGTTCATCCTCGCATTGGTGATGGTGGGCTGTGTGGGAGCCGGTTTGCTGCTCGAGCAGTTTCTCGAGCGTCGCACGTGGCCCGTGAGAGCCGGGCTGATCTGGGGCGGTGCGCTGCTGGCCACGGCGCTGGCGGCGCTGATCAACCCGCAAGGTGTGCGCCTCTACGGCTATGTCATCGGACTGGTCCGCCAGGTCGAGGTGGCGCTGAAAGTGGCAGAATGGCAGCCGCCGGATCCGAGCTCGGATTTTGGGATCTTGATTACGGTCACGTTCGTGGCGAGCATGGTGGTGCTCGCTTTGCGCTTCAAGGCGGTGCGCCTTTGGGAAGTGCTGCTCTTTTGCGCGATGGCCATTTTGGCGATGAGCGCGATTCGCTCGCTGTTCTGGTGGGCGGCGGTGATGTTGGTGATCGTTGCCCCGCATCTGCGCGCTTTGTTCCGGATTTCCTCGGCGGGCGCTGATCGCGTCAGTGTCGGCCAGGGCGTGGTTCATCTGGTCGTGGCGAGCGCTCTGGTCGTGGCCACCGTGCTCGCGCAGCCCGGCCAGGCGCTTCACAGCTTCTTGAACGTCAGTTCGTCCTCCTGGGCAAGGCGAACTGGGCCAGGCCAGGGCGTCTTGCACGTCAAGAGCTGTGTGAGCCTGGTGCGCTTGCTGGCTGAGCGGGGCTATCCAGGACAAATCTTTCATTATCAGGCGATCGGCGGCCTGCTCGAGTTCGAGTTGAGCGCGGCCGAGAAGCCACGTGCGGTCTCGTTTGTCGATCAGCGCATGGAGATCATTTCGGCCAAGATATGGGACGACTATTTCGCGATCTCATCGACGTCGCCGGGTTGGCAGGATCTGGTCGAGATCTACGGTATCGAAACATTCGTGCTGGAGTTCGAGGGTCAGTGGCGATTGATTCAGGAGCTCGAGGCGAGCGCTGATTGGACGCGGGTGTGGCTCGATGAGGCGCAAGTGATGTTTTTCAAGGCCGAGGCTTTGGAGACGATCACTCGATGGCGCTGAGCACCCAGCGAAACAAGAACTGCGCGATGAAGACGTAGACGAAGTCCATGGCAACAGCGAGCTTGAGCCATGGCCAGATCGTGGCAAAGTCGGCGCCTTCGAAGAGCGCGGCTGTGATTTTGACGCCCACGATGATCAGCGGCACGGCCAGCGGGAAGAGCAGCACCGGCAGCAGCACTTCGCGCAGGTGGCTGTGCACAAGCATCGCGGCGATCAAGGTGCCAATGGCCACGAAGCCAAGCGTCGGCACGACGAGCGCGACGGCATAGAGTGGCAGCTGGGCTACGATAGCCACGTTGAAGGCCAGCGCCAAAATCGGTAAGAGGATCGCCTCGAAGGTCAATAAAAACAACAAGTTGATGATCAGTTTGGCGTAGTAGAGGCTCAGGTCGGTGCCCGGGATCAAGGCGATCGCGCGCAGGCAACCGCCATCTTTTTCCTGGGCGAAGGTTCGTCCAATGGCGAGCACGCCCGAGAAGAGGATCGAGACCCATAAGATGCCGGGAAAGACGATTTTGACCGATTCGTCGTCTTGATAGAAGGCGAAGGTAAAGACCACCATCAGCAACACGGCGAAGCTGACGGTGGTCGTCAGGATCTCCTTGGTGCGTACTTCGCGGCGCAAGTCCTTGAGCAGCAAGGTGAGGGTTTGACGAACGAAGACGCTGCTCATCAGGCAAACTTTGCGTAGGCGTCGAGGATTTCGGCGCTGCTGTGCGCGTCTTCATCGAAGGTGAGCTTGCCGCGTTTGAGGATGAGGAGTCGATCGATGTTGGCATCGAGCACGTGAAAGTCGTGGGTGATGAGCACGACGATGCGCCCGGCCTCGCGCAACTCAGCGAGCAGCGCGCCAACCTCGTTGATGCCCTGCTGGTCGAGGCCGCTGGTGGGCTCGTCGAACAAAACCAGCGACGGCTCGTGGATCAGGGCGCGTGCGACGGTGAGGCGCTGGCGCATGCCGCGCGAGTAGGTGGCGACGCGTCGGTCGGCGGCCTCGTTCATGCCGACGCGCTCAAGCCAGCGTTGGGCGATCTCTTCGGGGTGCTTCAGGCCATACATGCGCGCATAGAATTGCAGGTTCTCGCGCCCGCTGAGCTCGTCGTAGAGCAGGGAGTCATGGCTGACCCAGCCGATGCGCGCGCGGTGGCGTCGCGCAAAGTGTGACCAAGAGCACGCGTCGTAGAGCACCTCGCCGGCGGTGGGCGAGTCGAGGGTGGCCAAGATGTTGATCAAGGTCGTCTTGCCGGCGCCGTTGCCGCCCAGGATCGCCGTGATTGAGCCAGCGTGAAGGCTGGTAGTGACGCGGTGAAGCGCGAACAGCCGGCCGTAACTTCGCGAAAGCGAGCGCAAATGCACGGTGTTCATAGCTCGCTCAGGCGGCAGCCTCGACATCCTGGATTTTCTTGAGCAGCAGGGCGATGCGCTCGCGAAGCAACCAGCTGTCGCTTTCGTAGTTGGCCGGGGCGATCTCTTCGGCCAGGCGTTGGCGTTCGAGATCGGCTAGCTGGTCGAAGAGAAGGTCGCGCTCTTGAGTGAGCGCGTCAAGGGCGACGCCTGCCGCCTCCGAGGTGCGCAGGCGCTTGTGCTCTCGGCGGCCGTAGCCAAAGACGAACATCGCGCCGGCAGCGCCCATGGCCAGAGCGAGCCAGGGGCCGATCGGCTGCTCAAAAGGCAGGCCATGCAGGGCAAAGGTAAATTTCTGGCCGGCCGCGACGCTCTTGCCGCTGGCGGTGAGAAACTCCATGTCGGAGCGCAGGCCAGCGAGCCCGGCGCCCGCGCCGACGGTGAAGCCGGGGGCAAACATCTCGAGGCGATCGAGGCGAGGCACCTTCTTGTATTGCGTCTGCAGCGGCGCGATGATTTCGACGTTTTGCGTTGGGTAATCCATGACTTGTTCAAAGACAAACTCGGTGGATTTGGCCGACATCGAGTAGCGCACTTGCACGGTGACGGGTTGGTTGGGCACGAGCACGCCCTTCCAGTACACAATGCTGTTGACGATGTCGGACTGGCCGGCACCGGAGACATGGATGCCCTTGGCTTTGGTGGGCAGGGCAATGGGCAGGCCGCGCTCGAACTTGGGGTCAGCCAACAGCGATACATCGAGCGCGTGGTCGCCCTGGACGGACAAGGTCCAGAACTGGGTGAAGACCAGATAGTCCTCCCAGGGCTCGACGATCATGCGAAGCGTCGAGACGGTGATCCCCGAGGGGTCATGGCCCTTGTCGTAGACCTTGACGTCGACCGCGGTCGAGCGCGATGGGGTGACCGGAGCGCTGGCAAAGCTGATGCCGGCGTAGTTGACCAGGGCGTGCACGCGCAGGCCGCGATTGATGATCGATTCGGGCACGGCGTCAAAGCGCGCGACGCCGTCTTGGCCGGTGACGGCCGTGAGCTCGAACTCCGGTTTTGGGGCGCTGGTTTCAAACGGACCACGGGCGCGGGCAGCCTGAAGCAAGACGGGCAAATTGGCGAGCGAAGCATCGCCCTGTCCGCCGTGACCGACGCGCACGTTGACGGCGATGGTCTGCTCGTGGGCGCTGTCGTGCTTTGGCGGCGCAGACTCGGTGGCGACCGCCTCGGGCAGCTCGGTCTCTTGCAGCCTGGGTGCTGGCTCGCCGTAGCGACCCTTTTCCTGGGCCACGGCGCTCGCGCCCAGCGTGGTCACGGCAAGGCAAAGCCCGGTGACGAGGATACGTTGGCGAGCTCTCATCCGGTTCTCTCGTTGCGAAGATCGGTCGGGTTGGCACCTAGAAAATCGAGTCTTTCGTCCAGGTCGTCGGCGTTGGCCGCTGGCGGATCGACAGGCTGGTCGACTGTTTTAGTGTCGGGTTGGCTCTGGCCAAGGCGCCTGGCGAGCTCTTCGTCGATCTGGGCCTCCCACTGGCGGCCGCCGTGGATGGCATCGAGGCGGCGCATCACGCCGATGGCCTGGCGCTCATAAGAAGCTTTGAAGCGCAGGTAGTCGGCTTCGGCGACCTTGTCGGTATCCCAGTCGTATTCGATGTCGCGCAGGCCCTGGAGCAGTGCGGCCTTCTTGGCCACGAGCAGCTCGATCTCGCGCAGCTCCTCGTCGAGCAGTTCAAAGCGTACCTGACCGTGACGGCTGGTGATAAAGGGGGCGACGGTCTTGTAGAGCGTGAAGGCCGTAAAGGCCAGAGTCAACATTACCAAGAACAGGGTCATGAGGCATCCTGCAAGGCCGGCGGTGCGATGAGCTCTTCCGGCAGGACCGGGCCTTGTTCCACGGAGATGTAATCGTAGCGAAGCGCGGCTCCCCAGGGGGTTTCGGACTCGATGGTCCAGACCACGAGCGGCGCAAAGCACAGTGCGACGGCAGCGCCGAAGAGGGTCGCGCGGCCAAATGAGGCCGGTGAGAAGCGCAGCTTTTCCAGCGACTCGCGCGTTGGCCATAAGCAGATCATCGTGCCGAGAACGAGTACGACGCCGCCGAACCAAAACCACCAGGTAAAGGGGCTGATGAAGACCTTGAAGGCGGCGGTGTTTCCGTTGGGCTCGTAGTTGACCAGTGCGACGTAGACGTCCTCGAGCGGTGTCGAGCGGATGTCGATCTCGCTGGTGGGCATCTGAGGGCTGGAGTGAAAGATCGCCTTGCCCGGGTGCAGCTTGTAGACGAGCTTGCCGGCGCGCTCGACGGGCACGTCGGCGATGATCAGGGTCTTCTCGCGGTCGTTGCGCTCGCGCAGGCCTTCAAAGGTCATCTTGAAGTCGCCGATTTGAACCGACTCACCGCGCTTGAGCGAGACGTCCTTCTCGATTTTGAGGGCGTTTCCGGCAAAGGCCAAAAAGCAAAAGACGATGCCCATGTGGACGATAAAGCCGCCGTAGCGGCGCTTTTGCTTGACGCACAGGCGCACGACCGCCTCGAAGAACGACTCCTCGTGCATGCGCCTTCGGGCCAAGATCCCGCGGGCGAACTCCTGGACGGTGGTCGCTGCTGCGAAGATGCACAGCGCGATCGCCGAGATGGCGTAGCCGGCCTCGAGGCCGTCGGGGTTGACGCCCAGATGCACGCCGCGAAGCTTCCAATAGGTGCCCACCAAAAGCGGCGTGAGCACGAGCATCGAGGCGATCGGCCAGATGAAGTTGTTGCGAAAGTTCTTCCAGGAGGCGCGTCGCCAGGCGATGATCGTGCCCACGCCCATGAGCATGAGCAGGAGCAGGCCCAGCGGGATCATCCACTTGTCGAACCAGGCCGGGCCCATGGCGATCTCCTGGCCGGTCAGGGCCTCTTTGATCTTGGGCCACAGGGTGCCAAAGAGCACGACGCCGGTCATGCTCAAGAAGAGCCAGTTGTTGAAGATGAAGGTCGCCTCGCGGCTCAGCGGGCTGTCCAGGCGTTGTTCGGCGTACATGGCCTTCCAACGCCAGATGAAGAGCGACGCGCTAGCCAGGGTCAGCGAGATCAAGAAGGTCAGAAAGTAGGGGCCGATGTCGCTCTGGGCGAAGCTGTGCACGGATTCGATCAGGCCGCTGCGCGTGATGTAGGTGCCAAATATCGTGAGCAAGAAGGTGCCGATCATCAGACCGACGTTCCAGCGTTTGAGCATGCCACGGCGCTCTTGAATCATGAGCGAGTGGATCAGGGCGGTGGCCGTAAGCCAGGGCAAAAAGGCGGCGTTCTCAACCGGATCCCAGGCCCAGTATCCGCCCCAGCCCAGCTCCTCGTAGGCCCACATGCCGCCCAAGATATTTCCAATCGAGAGAAACAGCCAGGGAATGAGGATCCACTTGCGCGCCGCTTCCACCCAGACGTTGCTGAAATTGCCCGTGATCAAAGCGGCGATGGCAAAGGCAAAGGGGATGGTCATCGAGGCCATGCCCGTGAGCAGCGCGGGCGGATGCACGACCATTTTGGGGGTTTGCAAAAGCGGATTGAGCCCCTTTCCAGTGGTCGGGTCGTCGATCAGGGTGAAGGCATCGAAGGGGTTGGAGCCAAAGGCCAGGATCACAAGCAAGCCCGTGAGCACGACCAGGCAGACCATCGTGACCCAGGGCATAAAGTCTTGATAGGAATTGCGGTTGATGTAGACGCAAAGCGCGGTGAAGAGTGCAACCTTCAGCGTCCAAAAGAGCAGGCTACCGGCCTGGCCGCCCCAAAAAGCGCCCAGCAGGTAGAAGAGCGGCATCGTGCGATCGGAGAAACTCGCGACGTATTGCAGGCTGAAGTCATGAGTGACCAGGGCGTGAATCAGGACGGCCGAGGCCACCGCCAGGGCGCCAAAGACCGTGTAGGAGGCGAAGCGACTGGCATGCACGAAGCGCCGCGAGCCGGTCCTGCCCGCCACAAAGCACAGGGCGATTCCAACCAGCGAAACATACAAGGCGACGTAAATCGCGAACATCCCGATCCAATTCATCGAACAACCTTGGGCAAGGAACTAACGCGAGGCCTGTGGCTCGAGCGCTGTGGGCGGTTGACCTTCGTAGCGGCTCGGGCATTTGACGAGCACTTCGTCGGCGTTGAGGGTCATCGAGCTGTCTATGCGCCCTTGTGCGACGACTTCTACGCCTTCTTGGAAGGTGTCAGGAAGGGCTTTGGCGTAGGTGATCTGCATGGACTTGCCATTCTCGGAGAGTCGAAAGCGGTGTCCGAGCAAGCCCGGTGTGCCCTCGATCGTGCCGTTCTCGACGATGCCTTTGATGCGAACGGTCTTGCCGACCAGCTCGCTGCCCTGGGCAACGGCTTGATCGACGCCAAAGAAGTAAGTCTCCGCTTTGAGGCCATCGAGCACGATGAAGGTGATCGCGGCCATCGCCACGAGCAGTCCGATCATCATGCCCCAGTTGGGGCCTTCACGACGCGATGACGGCCTATCGGGGCCGTCCAAGAGTTCGTCATCGAGAGCCATAAGCTCTAGATGTCGGGCTTGCTCATCTTTTTGGCTGTTCGCCATAGCTATTATCCGCACTCATTGGGCATTGAGAGAACCGGCTTCATGCGAGCAGGTAACCTCGACACGGTGTGCATTCATTCCCGGCAAACCCGGCACTCGGTGGTGCCCGTGATCGGGAACCGATGGCCAGTGGTAGCCCAAAGGCTGGTCCACGACAAGCAAATACGGAATGCACCAGCGCGCGGCAAATTGCCACACGTTCACAAAAGGCGTGTGCCAGGCGCGCAGATTTGGCTCACCAAAGATTGATGATGTTCGAGTCGCTCTTGGGCGCTTCTTTCTTGGGCTCGGCCGCCCGCCGCGGTACGGTCGATCGTACCGGCGAGCGCTTGACCGGCCGCGCGCGCGCCGCCGGATCGGTGAAGGTATCCTCGATCAGATAGACGGTGGTGTCCATACCCAGGGTGAGTTCATAGGCCGGATTCTGCGGCTCGAAGAGCATGGGCTTCTCGGCGTTGGGATTATAGATGGGCGTGACGACCGAGATCGCCACCTTTCGTCCGACGATGCCCTCAAAGGAGAGGTGGGCTTTGCCCTCGATGTCGGTCTTGGCCACAACCTCGTTGTTCATCTTGATCTGCAAGTCGGCGCAGGCAGGAGCGCCGAGCATCTCGTCACACTCCATGCGGATCCAGACCAGGTAGTCGTTCTTGAGCGAGTGTACCGAGGCGATCAGGCTGATCGGAAGGCCCTGCGGCTCGCCGGAGACGCCGCGGCGTACGGTGAGCTTCTCGGCTTTGGTTTGCGTCGTGGTGAAGCGGTAGCCGTCGATGTCACCCAGGGCAAGCTCGATCGGGGTGTTGTGCTTGTCGGTGATGCGTCCCTCGAACTTGCCGGCCTTGTCGGTAAAGCCCACAACCTGGCCATCGATGGTCACCGGCACGCGGGCCACGCCGGCGCGATCCTGATCCGTGACGCTCACCTCGATGCCGAAGGTGAAGTCCTTCGGCGTCGCTGGAGGAGGGGGATCGCCGCAGCCCATGGCCAAAGAGCTCGTCAACAGGGCTGTGGCGACGGTAGCCAGGATCGGGCGAAGTTGTGTTTTCATTCGAGCGTTCATGGTGATCTCCGGCAAGTACGTCGCCGCTCAAGAGGCGAATGCAACGGGGAAGCAGCTGGGACAATCTTAGTCGGCTTTGGCCTTGCGCGTGACACGTTGGACCTTTGCCGAGTTGACCTGGCCAAAGAATTCCATGGACTGGGCGTTGGGATCGACGGCGCTCAGACTACGGTAGTTCTGACGGCTCATGCTGATGGCTCCCTGGGAGACGCTCGAGTCGATACGCTCGCGCAGGTTTTTGACATAGTCTCTAACGGCGCTCTGCGCATAAAGATCTGCCAAAATTTTATTATCTTCTTCGGTCGCTTGATCTTGGAGGCGAATCGCTTCGGTGATGGCCTCGAGTGCGGGCCGATATTTCTCCATGGCGCGCGTGGTGGGCATCTGGGCACCCTCTTTGGTCCACTGGCGCGCTTGCTCGCGAAGCTGTGCGGCTCTCTCGGGCGACTTGGCCTGGACGGTCGTGGTATCAGCCGGTGGATTGAGTTGATAGCTCGTGGTGATCGTCAGTCGGGGGTCGTTTTGAACGGCGCCGAGCGTCTTGGGGGCCGGGGTGTTGGCAGCGGCGTTGCCCGCCTGGTCAGGTCGGTTGATCGAGTCGGCGAGCGCGGACGCAGAGGCGGCGCGCTGGGCGGCCTCCGCGCTGAGCTTCTCCTTTTGCTCTTTCTCGGCGACGGCCTTGGCCTTGAGAATCTGCTGCGCTACGAGCGTCTTGGAGGCGGCCTCTTGTTGTTGCCAGTAGAGGCCACCGACGAGGATCATCAGCACGACGGCGACGGCGGCGCCGACGACCTTGATGTCGAGCTTGGACGGGTCGAAGCCGGGTTTCTTGGAGATCGAGAGCAGAAAAGCGTCGATATCCTGGGGCCGCTCGGCCGGGTTGGGCGAGAGGGCTTTTTGCAGGGGCGCCGCCAGGTTCTTGTCGAGTTGCTGGACGCGGCCAAGCTCGAGGGGCAAGCCGGTCATCGTGGCCACGGCCAGCGCAGCGAGGCTGTAGACATCGCTTGCCGGGCTGAGCTGGCGCTGTTCGACCGGGCGATGCATCTCCTGGGGACCGAAGTCGCCCAGGCTGCCGCGGTCTTCAAAGCGCAGCATGTCGAAGGGCTCGATGCGCACCGAGCCATCGGGCTGCACCCACAAGGCGTCGGTGGTGAGATTGGCGTACGCGAGCTGGTGGGCGTGCACGGTGCGCAGCACGTCGGCTGTCGTTCGCACCCAGGGCATGACCTTTTCTTTGGGCTGGCGGCCTTGCTCCTGGAGCAAGGCGGTCAGCCGCGCGCCGCCGGGATGATCCATCTCGACCCAGAGTCCTGTGGGGCTTGCGAGCATGCCGTTCATGCAAATCAAGTTGGGATGCTTGAGCGCGTTGAGCTGAGCGATGCGCTGGCGAAGCGGCGTGCTCATCTGCTCGGGGCGGCCTTCCCAGACGCGCTTGAGCACGACCTGCTGGCCGAGCGTGTTGTTGGCAAAGATCAGGGTGACCTCGCCGTGCTGAATCGACTCCGGGCCGTACTGGTAGCTCTGGCGAAGCACGTTGTCGTTTTCGATGTCGCCGCCGGGTGCCTCCGAGGGGCCACCGGCCATCAAGGAGGCGACGTCGACGAACTGGGTGTTGCCATCGTAGCCTGCGGCTTGCTGCTCAGGGGTGAAGTGGGCGGCCTCGCTGGCAAATTCGTTGAGATTGACGAACTGGGTGTGGCCTTCAAAGCCTGCGTCGTCTTCGCTCGGGGCAAAAGCCTGGCTCTGAGGCGCGGAGTGGCCGTAGGGCGCGTCGTTGCTGCGATGACTGGGCTCGCTTTGGTAGCCGCCCGAAGAGCGTGAGGGCATGCTCACCGAAGACGCCGAGGTCATCGGGCCGGAGGGATCGGGGCCGGTCGGGATCTCGAACATCTGGGTGGCATCGTCGCCGTCCATGTGGGCCGGTGGCGAGTACGAGGGCTCGGAGCGAGGCGCGAGGCTTTCGAGATCGACCATCTGGGTATTGTCATCGCCAAAATCGTCGTCGTCGCCTTGTTGATGGCGCTGATTGTGTTTGTCGATCAGGCTGCGTCGAGCTTGTTTGAAACGATCGTCAGACATGATTTCAGGACACTTGGGTGAAAAGTAATATCAAAGGCAAGTTGCGGCTCAGCGTTCTCGCTCAAGCGCGAGGCGGATCGAACCAGCGGTCATCGACCTTGATGCCGCGCTCGCGTACCTCGGCCAGAAAGCTCGGCTTCTCGCCGGTAGCCTCCATTTGTCCGAGGACCTTGCCGGTGTTCTCCTCGTTTCCACGGTGCTTGAAGAGAAAGATGGGTTTGATGCGGTACTCGCCGCTCGAGTCCAGGCCGAGCACCTCGCAGATGTGCGTGAGCTTTCGTGAACCGTCGTTGAAGCGGCTGGTCTGGATGATGATCTGGACGGCCGAGGCCACCTGGCTGCGAAGGGCCATCAGGGGCAGCTCGACCTCGTTCATCATGGCCATGGTCTCGAGGCGGCGCAGCGTATCGTCGGGATAGGTGGCATGGGTGGTGGACATGGTGCCACCGTGGCCGGAGGTCATGGCTTGCAACAGGGTCAAGGCTTCACCGCCGCGAATCTCGCCGATGACGATGCGATCGGGGCGAAGGCGCATGGCCGAGTGGAAGAGGTCGCCAATCTCGACGCGTCCGCGTCCCTTGGAATCCGGGCCGCGGCACTCGAGCATGACCACGTGAGGCTGCTGCAGTTGAAGCTCGGTGGAGTCCTCGATCACGATGATGCGGTCGGCGCCGCTGATCAGCAAGGAGACGACGTTCAAGAGCGAGGTCTTACCGCTACCGGTGCCGCCGGCGACGATGATGTTTCGCTCGAGCTTGACGCAGATGTCGATGAAGTTGGCCGCCTCGCGCGAGACGCTGCCAAAGCCGATCAGATCGTCGATGGTGAGCGAGAACTTGCCGAAGCGACGAATCGCCACGGAGACGCCGTTTCTGGCGCAGGGTGGAAGCACGACATGAACGCGGCTGCCGTCGGGCAGACGGGCATCCATGCGCGGGTTGAGCTCGTTGAGGACCTTGCCCACGTACTGGGCGATGTTCTTGACGCCGCCCATCAAGTCGTCTTCGGTTTCAAAGCGCGCGTCGGTCTTTTGCAGCTTGCCTTTGACCTCAATCCAGATGTCGTCGGGTCCATTGATCATGACCTCGCTGACCTTCTCGTCGTCAAGATAAGGCATGACGCACTTGAAGTATCGACGGATGGACTGCTCAAAGATTTCTTTTGGAATCATGGACGATGTCAATTCACACCACGCGAGCTAAAGAGCGCTTGATTTACAGGCAAAGGCAACGGGCAACAGGGTTTTCAAAGCCCTCGCCAGGGGTGCAGCGGTATGCAGGATCTCGAGCAAATATACTGCTCACAAAACCAGCGATGGGGGGCAGTATACATGAGGCTTAAAAAGTACGTCAATTAAGGAGCCGAGTTCGTTTTCGTTCGACGCGTATTGCGTGCACCCATGGCCGGTGCGCCCGGTGCATCTGTACAGGCCGAGGGACGGTGTGCTAAGCCCAAGGCGCCCGGCGGCGCGAAATAAGTGGTGTTGGGGTCAGGTTGTGCACCCGGTGAGGTTTTTAGAGCGGTTGAAGGGCAATTTCAGGTGGTAGATCCCCATGATTCGAGTGCTTGACGAGAAATTGTTTCCGGTGTTGGTCGCGCTGACCATGGTGGCGATCGTGGCCTCGTTGGGGCTGATTTTCTTCTATGCGCCAGTGGAATTGACGATGGGGATCGTGCAGAAGATTTTCTATGTGCACGTTCCTGCGGCGATGGCGGCCTATGCCGGCTTTACGCTGGCGTCGGTGTGCAGCTTTTTGTATTTGGTCAAGCCGCACCGCCACTGGGACATGGCGGCGGTGTCGGGTGCCGAGGTCGGCCTGCTCTTTTGTGTCTACGTCTTGATCTCGGGGCCGCTTTGGGGCTTGAAGGCCTGGGGCAAAGCCTGGGTCTGGGATCCGCAGTTGACGGCGACTTTTGTGCTCTTGCTGCTTTATGGCAGCTATGTGCTGCTGCGCACGTTCTCGGGAAACGACGAGCGAATGCGCAAGATCGCGGCGGTGTTGGCGACAATCGCTTTCGTCAATATCCCGATCATCCACTATGCCGTGCGCATCTGGGGTGGGCTGCATCCGGTCGTCGAGCGTGAAGGCGGAGACGGGCTCTCGGACCCGATCAAGCTCACTTTGAGCGTGAGCATGGCGGCGTTTTTGTTGTTGTTCGCCGTGTTGACCTGGCTGCGCTTTCGGGTGCGCTGGAAGGAGCACGAGATCGACGTGCTCCACCTCGAGCTCGAGGATATTGCCCGCACGCGCGAAGCGTCGTGATCAAATAAGGCGTTTGAAGATCGACAGACCGTTGGCATTTCGAATCAAAAGGTTAAGGCGATGCGTTCACTTGGTGGCAAGACTCTCTCATGGATCGCGGTAGTTTTTTCGGGCACCTTCAGCGCCAGTGCGGCCATGGCGGGCGGCGATCTCTCGCCCGCTGCCCGGGAGGTCAACGTGGCCGGTGGCACGCTGATGATCGCCGCTTATATTGCGCTGTGGCTGCTGGTCTTTGGCTATCTGGCCATGATCATGCGCCGCCAGCGCACGTTGAGCCGCGATCTGGTGGCTCTGGAGCGGCGCATGGACGAGGTTTTGGGGACGGGACAGGATTCGAGGCCGATCGATTGATTGATTGATGTTTCTATTGAAATTGCGAGAAAGTCATGGCTCTGACTCAATTTGCGGTGGCCAGCGCGCGCGCGCCGGTGACGGTGGCGCCGGTTCTGGGCGTTCGCCAGATGATGGAATTCGTGCATTTTGCGCGCAAGCTCTACGCCGACGATCCCCACTACCGCAGCCTTCCCGATCTGCTCGTGCTCGACCAGTTGAGCGCCCGGCGAAATCCGTGGTTTGAGCATGGCGAGGCGCAATTGTTTCTGGCGCGCCGTGGTAATGAGGTGGTCGGGCGCATCTCGGCGCAGATCGACCATGAACATTTGAAGATCCACGACGATCAGGCCGGATTTTTTGGTTTCTTCGAGTGCGAAGACGACCTGGACACGGCCCGGGCGCTCTTGTCGGTGGCCGAGGACTGGTGCCGCGCACGCGGTCTGCAGCGCATGCGTGGGCCGTTTTCGTTTTCGATCAACGAGGTCTGCGGCCTGCTCGTCGAGGGTTTTGATACGCCCAACTATGTGATGATGGCCCACGGACGCCCCTATTATCCGGAATTGCTCGCAAAGCTGGGCTATGAGGGCGCCATGGATCTGTTCGCCTGGCGCTACGTGCGTGAGCATCCGCCCGAGCAGGTCACCCAGATCGCCGACGCTGTGGCCGAGTATCCCGGTCTGGTCGTGCGCGAGCTCGACATGAAGAACCTCGAGCGCGACGTGCAGATCATCATGGACATCTTCAACGACGCCTGGTCGCGCAACTGGGGTTTCGTGCCGCTGACGCCGGCCGAGGTCGCCAAGGTGGTCACCGAGTTTCGCCTGATCGCCGACCCGAAGATCTGTCTGATCGCCGAGGTCGACGGCGTTCCCGCGGCCATGGCCGTGGCGCTGCCCAACATCAACGAGGCCTTCCACGAGCTCGACGGGCGGCTGTTTCCCCTGGGCTGGGCGCGCGCGATCTACAACCTGAAGGTCAAGCGCCCACGCACCTTTCGCCAGATCCTGCTTGGCGTCAAAAAGGAGTTTCGCGGCAGCGTGCTCGGCGGCCTGAGCTTGCACCTGTACGTCACGATCCATCGCAACGCCTACGCCCGCGGCTACGAAGAGGCC
This sequence comes from Lujinxingiaceae bacterium, assembly GCA_013697635.1. Taxonomy (GTDB): domain Bacteria; phylum Myxococcota_A; class Bradymonadia; order Bradymonadales; family Bradymonadaceae; genus JACCWM01. The sequence continues at coordinate 16,875 of JACCWM010000061.1, forward strand.
GAGGCGAGCTGGACCTTGGCCAACAACGAGCGGATTAACTACGGCATGTCGTTTATGGGCGCCGAGCACTACAAAACCTACCGGATCTTCGAGAAGGGTCTTTGAGCAGCCGAACGGAGTTGTGATGCGCGTATTTGTAACAGGCGCCACGGGGTTTGTGGGCTCACATGTCGTCGAGCGGCTCTTAAAGGGCGGCCACGACCCGGTCTGTCTGGTGCGCCCAAGCTCGAATACGGCGCACTTGCAGGCGCTCGGCGTAGAGACTTTTGAGGGCTCGATGAGCCGCGTTGCCGGCCTCGAACAGGCTGTTGCAGGCGTCGACGCCGTGGTCCACATCGCCGGCATCATCAAGGCCCGCAGCTTCGACGAGTTCTATGCCGTCAACGGCGAGGCCACCGGCGCCCTTGTGCGCCTGGTGGCACAGGTCAATCCCGGCCTCCAGCGCTTTGTCGCCGTCTCGAGCATCGCCGCCCAGGGCCCAAGCGCCGGCCGTCAGGCCCGGCCCCTCGAGCGCACCTGCGAGCCCGTCAGCCACTATGGTAAGAGCAAGCTCGCCGGCGAAACGGCCGTCCTCGAGCTTGCCGACCAGATGGCCGTCACCGTGGTGCGACCCCCGGCGGTCTACGGCCCCCGCGACTACGAAATGCTCCAAGTCTTCCGCATGGCAAGCTACGGCGTCGCCCCGGTCTACGGCGACGGCTCCGGCCTCCTCAGCATCATCCACGCCTTCGACCTGGCCGACGCCATCGTGTCCTGCATCGATCACCCACACGACACCGGCTCCGTCTTCACCGTCGATGACGGCCAGATCTACACCTGGAACGAGCTCGGCGAGCACGTCGCCGCCGGCGTCGGCAAGGGCGTGCTCTCGCTCAAGGTGCCGCCCTTGTTGTTTCGGGCCGCCGCCAACTTGAGCGAGATCTTTGGCCGCGTCACCAAGCAGGCCGTAATCTTCAACCGCGACAAGCTCGCCGAAATGCGGCAGGACTCCTGGGTTTGCGGCCACGCAGCGATCGCCGAGGCGATCGGCTGGACACCCCAGTGGCCGCTGGCCAAGGGCGCCGAGCAGACTGCAGCCTGGTACCGGGAAGCCGGTTGGATCTAAAACCCCTCCCAACCCGAAGGGAAGGGGAGGTGGCTCGAAGAGCCGGTGGGGGCCCT
>JACCWM010000159.1 GCA_013697635.1 Lujinxingiaceae bacterium
CGGCACGCAGGTGATGCCATGTGGGGAGGGCAACTCAACGTAAGGTGGTTTAGGCCTCGAGCGGCGCCTCGGGCGCGCTCGTGAGCTTGTTGCGCGAGCGCGCGGCGCGGGCCTGGGCGGCGCGCAAATTGGCGAGGATCGTCGTTTTCTGCTCCTCGCTAAAGTCGGTGAGCTCGAGCGAGGCGACAAAGGCGGACATCGCGCGGATCCAGGCGTTGCGCGCGCGAACGATGTCGCTGGCGCTGACGCGGCCCTTGTCCTCTTCGGTGCCCACCGCGGCGCGGCGCTCCTCGAGCTCGCCGATCAGACTACCGGCGACAATCCAGCGATCAAAACAGTGCTCGACCGTCGTGCCGTTGGCCGAGATGCTGGCGAACAGCGCGCGCAGCTCGGGCGTTACGCGCTCGGCGATGCGGTGCGTGTTGCCGGCCTGCTCGAGATAGGAGATCTGATTGACGCTCAGGCCCGTGGGATGACTGTACTGGCGGGCATCGAGATAGCGCGCGGCCTGTTGGGGGTCATCGGCCGACTCCGCGGCGTAGCTCAGACCGCGGTAGACGGCGCGCGAGTAGCGGTCGTGCTCGATATCGCCCTCCGCGAGCAGCGCGCTGAGCCGATCGAACTCAGCCTTCACCTCGCCCTCTTTTTGATCGAGCGCCGCAAGGTTTTTGTAGGCACGATTGAGCGCGTCCATGCTGCTGACCAGCGCGGTGACGTTGTCGAGTCTGGGAGTGTTGGGCGGGCGATTGATCAGCGGAAGAGTGACACCGATCATGGCATTGGTCGTCAGAATCCTAAGAGCGCTGGACATGGTTCTTCCCCTTGGGTGTACTCCACATCACGCGAAAGCTCCGTAATCACGGCCAAGACTTTTAAAGCCCCAATGGCTCAAAAGCCGTCCGACACGGCGACACGATGGTCTGATGTGGATGCCCGGTCCCCCGAGCAAATTAAACGTCTGCCGATCAATCTGGCAAAAGCCGGATCGCTCGTCAACCCGCAAACGCCATTTACAGCTCGAGCCGCCCCAAAAGTTCACCCATGCACTCGCAGGTCAGCTCGAGCCGACCCCAAAGTTCACTCAACCACTCCCCGGTCAGCTCGAGCCGACCACACCCCCAAATTTTTAGTCGACCACCCAGCTCGAGCCGACCTCGCCACCAAATTTTTCACTGGCCGGTCAGCTCGAGCCGACCTCGCCACCAAATTTTTAGTCGACCGGTCAGCTCGAGCCGACCTCGCCACCAAATTTTTAGTCGCCCGGTCAGCTCGAGCCGACCTCAAAAACAAACCTTGGCTTTTCAAGCCAGCTCAAGCCTGTTGGGCCATGGTTCGCAACCCTGCCGCCGGCCGCGGGCCTTGCGCCCCGGACGGTGCACGAGGTCGGGGTGTCAAGGGACCCGACGTGCACATAGGCGGCGTCAGGCCAGAAGGACCCGCAGATCGCGTACGGTTTCGCTGTAGACGCCCGGTGGGAGCGGCCTGTCGGGTGTGCCGCTCGACCATCTGGGCTCGAGGCTGAAGATCTCGAGCATGGCGTCGGGCGAGATTCGGCGAGTTTCGATGTCGTAGCCGCTGTGGGAGAGCACGATCTCGATCTCGCTGCTCAATTCGCGGCGAGCCTCGAGGGTGTAGCTGCCCTCTTGCTGGCTGGCGGCTCGGTAGCCCATGCGCGCCAGGCTGCGGGCCATGGCGAGCGCTGCGACCTTGCTGCCCTTCATGATCTCCAGCACCGGGGCGGCGTCGATCACGAGCTCACGTTCGAGCTGGGCAAAGGGCTGGGAGATCTCGGCCTCGGTGTGCAGGGCCGCCCAGGTCTTGCGCTGGGCGTCGCTCAGCGAGATGGGGTGGGGAATGGAGATGATCGTGGGCGCCTCGAGGGCGAGCGGGTCGAGCCGCTCGTCGACGGCCAGGCCCTCGTCGGTGACGAAAAAGAGCGTCGCGTTGGCGCCGGTGGGGTCGTCGTGGGTTGCGAAGACCAGGCCGCGGGTAAGCCCGTAGATCAGCGGGTTTTGCAAGAAGAACGCCTGCCAGCGGGCGAGCGGCCAGCGCCGATCGACGATCATCGCCTCCTCGAGGCGTTGCACGATCTGTTTGGTGGCGACGCCGACCGCTTTTTTGAGGGCCTTGAAGCGCTCGGCCGCGGCGCGGGCTTGCTCGGCGTCCTGGTCCTTTCTCACGGTGGGAAGGCGTGCGGCGAGCACGCTATTTTCGTCGCGGACCAGGACGTTGTTCTGGGCATCGAGCACCAGGGTGAGCGCGCGGCCGGCGTAATCGAACGCCAGCTCGCCGTTGGCCGAGAAGCCAAAGGTTGCGCTGGCCCGATCGCCCAATTCGGCTTCGCTCAGGCCTTCGCGTTTCATCAAGTCCGCGAGCGCCTGGCAACTGTCTTGTTTGAGCATGCGGCTCTTGGCCTTTCGCGCCCAGTGGTCGAGCCAGCGCACGGCCGCCAGCGAGCCATTTTGGACGAGGGCACTGACGCCGTGGTTGGCGCGATGGGCGCTGACCTGGTGGACGAGCTCTTGCAAGCCGGACCCGAGCCGATCGATGAGCAACTCGGAGCCCAGCATCCCCACCGCGTAGATCACCCACGGCTCCCAACCGAACTCGCCGACCAGCTCTTCTGCCAGCACGTGGCGGCAGGGGGCGTCGAGGCGCTCGGCCATGCTGGCCAGCGCGCCGCCTGGGCCGGCAGGCCCGAGCGCGCGCAAGGCCGACATCAATGCCTGCACGCTGTCTTGGGGAACCGGCTCGCCATCGATCCAGCGCAGGCTGGTCGTCGGCTCGAATGGGCCAGGTTTGGTCACCACGAGCTCATCGAGCGTGCGATCGAGCTTGGCCACAGCCTCGTTGTCGGGGTTGCCTGTGCCCTCTTCAAACTGGCAGGCCTTGATCGCGGCGCGCAGGTGCGCCTGGCGCCCGGGATTCTCCTCGGCCGCAAAGGCCGCCGTCAGATAGGGCACAGACGCTGTTGACGCCACGTTGCCGAGGATCGTGGCCACGCTCGCGACCTGATTCACCGGGCCCACGAGCAGCGGCCAGAGCGCGGGCAAGATCTCCTCGCCACGCGCGCTCAAGGTCTCGACGGCGAAGTCGCGCACGCCCTTTTTGGGCGAGTTCAACGCCGCTTCGAGCTGCGGCAAGGCCGCCTCGCCAAGCGCCAACAGCGCCTCGACCGCAGCCTGGCGAGCGGGCACGAGCGCGTCGCCCAAGAACTTCCCGAAGATCGGCGCGGCCTGCGGGCAGCGGGTCTCGCCCAATGCCCGGATCAGCATCTCGCGCTGAGCGCACTTTGCCCCTTTGCCCGCCAGCGCCTCCATGAGCAACGAGACGGCGGCCGCGCCAAAGGCCAAAAAGGCATGCACCACGCTCGCGTGCAGCGCTTCACAATCGACGAATCGGTGGTCATCCCACGAGACGACCTCGGCCACACAAACCGCGATCACGCGTTGTGTCGGGCAGGTCTCCACAGCCAGCCAGTTGGCCGTGTAGGACTTCTCCTCCATCGAATACGAGAGCACGAGCTTCTCTCGGCGCGCCTCGGGCAGACTGCGCAACAGCCGGTGCAAGCTCTTGACAAGCGGCCCATCGGCCGGCGAATCCATGCCCCGCAGCACCAGCCCATTGAAGAGCTCATCGAAGCGCAAGTCGAGTACGCTTTGCTCGCTCTGAAAGCGCCCCAACGCCAAAAACAACGCCGTCGCCTGTTTCTTGTTCGGGTACTCCTGGCACGCCAGCCTGTCCAGGCGCGCCTCAAAAGCCGAAAAAGCATCGCCCTCGAACATCTCCAGCAAAGGCAGCATCTCCACCACCTGCCCCGCCATCATCACATAGAGTTCAACGGCCAAATCCATGGCCAGCACCACCTCACCACCGGCCACGGCCGCCCTCAGCGTCGCAATGAGCACCTCCGGGCTGTACCTCAAAGCCAGAATCGCCCGAGCCTGGGCGAGCGGATTCGCGCTCGCTCGATATGTCCCGACCAAGGCCGCCGTGTCGACCAACTCGTGCTTCGCCTCAACCATCTCCAACCTCAATTCGTCTCCTGTCTGCTCCGCAGAATATCGCAGTGTCCGCCGCTGGTCGATGGTCGATGTGTCGACGCATTCGCTGCCGCAGGTCGTGGTCGAGCACAGTCATTTGAGCACAAAAATCGGGGGTGGACGGCCCGATGGGCTAGCTTTGGCGCGCGTTTGCCGCCATGCAAGCCCGGCTGCCCCTGGGGCCCGACCGTGCCGCCATGCAAGCCCGGCTGCCCCTGGGGCTGGTGAATCCTGCTGGGCCTGGCGTGCATCTCAAGAGCTGAGTGGTTATCGTGGTCATTGGTTTCTTGGAGCGGAGGTCAACATGAAGAGCAACACCAGCGGCGTCGATGTCGAGCAGGTCAGGGCGCAGTGCGCGCAAAAGGTCACGGATAGCCATCGCCAGATGAAGTTTGGGGTGGGCATCGGGGTGGTGGGAACGCTGACGGCGGCCGTGGGGATCGTGTGCCCGTTGTGCTTCTTCGTGGCGCCGGCGCTGGTAGGCAGCGCGCTGTGGGACCGGCGCAAAGCCCGCACCGAGTTGCTCAACTGGCCCGACGGTCAAGACGGTGCCCTCGATGAGCCGCGCTAGATCGTGCGCGAGAAGCCGGCCGGTTGCGCGTGCTGCAAGTAGGCGTCAAAGCGCATCGCGATGTTGCGAAGCAGCAGCCGGCCCTGGTCGGTGACCGTGATGCCGTGGGGATCGACGAGGATCAGGGCGTCCTCGACCATGTCGTCGAGCGAGGCCAGCTCGCGGGCAAAGTAGGTGCGAAAATCCACACCCAGGTGCTCGGAGAGCTCATCAAAGTCCAAGTAGGTGTCGCACATCAGGCGCATGATCGTCTCGCGGCGCAGTTGATCGTCGATCGAGAGCAGGCAGGCCTTGTGCACGGGGAAATCGTCGGCGCGAACCGCCGCATAATAGTCCTCGAGCAGCTTGGCGTTTTGTACGTACACATCGCCTATCTGCGAAATCGAGGACATGCCAAAGCCGTAGATGTCGGCGCCGCCAAAGGTGCTGTAGCCCTGAAAGTTGCGCTGCAGGCTGCCCTCTTGCCAGGCGCGGGCGAGCTCGTTGTCGGCTTTGGCATAGTGATCCATGCCGATGTACAGATAGCCCGAGGCGGTGAGCTTCTCGATCGTGAGCTTTTGCAGGGCGAGCTTGACCTCGGCCGAGGGCAGGTTGTGGCGCTCCAGAATCTTTTGCGAGGGCTTGATCCAGGGCACGTGCGCATAGCTGTAGATCGCAAAACGGTCGGGCTCGAGCGTGAGCACCTCCTCGAGCGTGCGCGCAAAGCTCTCCACGCTCTGGTAGGGCAGCCCATAGATCAGATCGATGTTGATCGATTCGATGCCTACCTCGCGAAGCCAGCCGATGGCCTGCTCGGTGATCGCCATGGGTTGGAAGCGGTTGACGGCCTTTTGCACCTTCGGGTCGTTGTCCTGCACCCCGATCGACGCACGGTTGAAGCCGGCCTCAGCCAGCGCTTCGACGTGCTCGCGCGTCAAACGGCGCGGATCGACCTCGACGGCGGCCTCGATAAAGGGCGAAAAACGAAAGTTGTCGGCGATGCATTGGCCCAGCCGACGGATCTCGTCGGGCGTCAAAAACGTCGGCGAGCCGCCGCCAAAGTGAAGTTGTACGACCTCGCGCTCAGGGTGGATGCCGCGCGCCTTCTTCTCGATCTCCATGCACAGGTGATCGAGATAGATCTCGGTCTGGCCCTTGTTCTTGCCGATCACCGTCGTGCATCCACAGTACCAGCAAAGCGTCTCGCAAAAGGGGATGTGAAAGTACAACGAGAGCGGCCCCAGGCTCTCGGAGCGCTCGCTGACGGCGGCGCGAACCGCCTCGCCATTGATGTCCTCGGAGAAGTGCGGGGCCGTCGGATAGGACGTGTAGCGCGGACCGGGCACGTTGTATTTTCGAATGAGATCGAGATCGACCGACATGACGCTCATGGCACTCCTTTTGCGCTAAACTCCAACCAGACCGCACACACCTCGCCAGCCCACTTCGCAAGTTGCGTGCCGACCATCACTCTTTTTTTGCCCCTGTGAGCGCCATCTTTGGGCCCGGGGTTCGCAAATTTTGCGCACCGACTCCCGGCGCGCAAACTTTTCGCCAGGCCACCATCTGGCCCAACACCACCAGCCCCGGCAGCGCCGCGCCGATCGCGGCCAGCCACAGCGTCCAGCGCCCCCCGAGCGCCACCGGCCACAGCCCGGAGAGCGGCACCAGCGTCGCGAGCAAGAAGAGACACGCCCCGGCAAAAAACTCCGCCCCGCCAAAGGCGCGCTTACCCCAGACGTGTCGGGCCAGCGCGACGAGCGCGATCGAGCCAAAGCCCAAAAAGCCCAGGTGCAAGTAGATCAGGCGCAGCCCGGCCGACGACGCCCAGGCGAGCACTGGCGGCATCGCAGCTGCAAAAAAGGCCGCCGTCTTGAGCACGAGCATCGCCGCGACCACCGTCCACAAAAGCGAGCGCTGCGCGCGCATGCGCGGCCACAGCGCCTTGAGATGGCCCAGCATGCCAAGGCCGACGAGCAGTGCGCCCACGTGTCCGGCCGCTCGAAGCCCGGCCTCGACCATGGCCGAGGGCATGCCCAGAAAGAAGAGCGTGCCAAGGCCTGCGACCATCAGGGCCAGGTAGCGGCCCACAAATCGGGGCTCCTCGCCAGGCAGCCAGGCATACATCAGCCCGAGCAGCCCGATCATCAGCCAGCCCTCGCCGAAGAGATCGACAAAGAAGTGGATCATCAACGCGAGCCAGAAGGTGTCCGTCACCTTGAGCGCCATGAGCATGCCCTCGGCCCAGGCGCCAAGCGACGAGATGCACAAAAAGAAGACGGCCACATCAAAGCAGCGAAGCGCGGCGTCGCGCACCACCCCGCGCGTAGCGCGCACATAGATCGCGGCAAAGGCGTACCAGGAGAGAATGCAAAGCCCGCTGACGATCGCCGCGACCGGCATCCTGGCAAAGCCGACGTCAAAGCTCTTGTAGCCATGAAGCAAAAAGGGCGCAAAGCTCGCCATCGCAAGGCCCCACGCGATCCAGATCGTGGCGGCCGTGCCCCGAGGCGCGCGCGCCCCGCGGCGCGCCCAACTCGTGACGATCAAGGTCATCAAGGCCGGCGTCGCCCAGCCCATCAACATCAAGTGGGAGTGGGCGTGGCGGATGTGATTGGGCACAAATCCCAACGAAAAGCCGTCGATCATGCCCCCGCGAAACAACACCCCGCCGGCGGCAGCCACGACGAATGCGACGAGCGATGCGCTCCAAAGTCTTTGCATGTTCTCAACTCCGCTCCCGTCCCATGGACATCTTGCCCATGCCGTACGTCTATAGAATTCACACTGTCGGGTCCCATGAGGCCCCGGCGTTTGGCGTCGTTGCTTGACGATACGGCCGCCAGCTCCCGTACCATAAGCCTCTTGCCCATGCCGTTTCGGGGATGCCTCTGATACGAGGCTCAATCTATTACCGGCGGCCTGCCCGCCCCATGATCGAGATCATAGAGCGGCGCCCGGCACGGCCTTATGCTGGCCCGTGCAAATCACCTCTTTTGCCGAGCGCCGCCCATGATCGATTCCAACTCCCAGAGCCTTGCCGACGTCTACGAGCGCGTGCGCCACGTGGTCACCGAGCCCGAGTGGCAGCTCTTTGCCCCGCTCATCGCCGAGATCAACCGCCTCAAGCGCGAGCGCTCGGCCGTGATCCTCGCGCACAACTACCAGGCGGCCGTGATCTACCACGGCATCGCCGACATCACGGGCGACTCGCTCCAGCTCGCGGCCAAGGCGCGCGACGCCCAGGCCGAGGTGCTCGTCGTCTGCGGCGTTCACTTCATGGCTGAGACGGCCAAGCTGCTCAACCCCGACGCCACGGTGATCTTGCCGCACATGGGCGCGGGCTGCTCGCTTGCCGACTCGATCACGGCCGCCGACGTGCTCGAGCTGCGCGCGCGTTATCCGGGCGTGCCGGTGGTCAGCTACGTGAACACGTCGGCGGCGGTCAAAGCCGTCTCGGACATCTGCTGCACCTCGTCGAACGCCGTGCAAGTCGTCGAGTCGCTGGGCGCCTCACGCGTGATCTTCTTGCCCGATGAGCACCTCGCCCGCTTTGTGGCCAGCCAGACCGAGACCGAGATCATCGCCTGGAGCGGCGAGTGCATCGTGCATGTGGAGTTTCGCGCCGACGAGATGCGCGCGCTTCGTCGCCAGTACCCCGAGATCAAGATCATCGCCCACCCGGAGTGTCGCGACGAGGTGCTGCGCGAGGCCGATTACGTCGGCTCGACCACGGGTCTTGTCGACTACATCGCGGCCCACCGGCCCCCCCGGGTGGCCCTGATCACCGAGTGCACCATGGCCGACAACGTCGCCGCCGAGTTTGCCGGCATCGAATTTATCCAGCCCTGCGCGCTTTGCCCGTACATGAAACGCATCACGCTCGAGGCCGTTCGTGACAGCCTGCTCAGCCTGCAGCCACAAATCGAGATCGCGCCCGAGGTAGCTCACGGCGCTCGCCAGGCGGTGGGTCGAATGCTCGGCGTTGCGCCCGGGGTGCGCCGATGAACGAGCTGCAGATCACCGATGTGATCGTCGTCGGCGCAGGGCTTGCCGGCCTGAGCGCAGCGCGCAACATCGTCGGGCGCGAGGTGCTCGTGATCAGCGACGGGCCGCCTGGCGCCGGCGCCAGCGCCCTGGCCCAGGGCGGCATCGCCACAGCCCTGGCCGACGACGACTCGCTGGCCTTGCACGTCGAGGATACGCTGCGCGCGGGCATGGGCCTGTCGCGCATCGATCGCGTCTGGCAGCTCGTCGACGAGGGTCTCGAGCAGATGATCGGCCTCTTTGAGCTCGGTGTGCCCTTTGATCGCGGCGCCGACGGCCAGCTGCACCTGGGCCGCGAGGCCGCCCACAGCCGAAACCGCATCGTGCACGCCGGCGGCGACGCCACCGGCAAATCCCTGCTCGCGCGCCTCGTCGAGGCCATGGGCGAGGACTGCCCCAACGTCGGCTGGGCCAGCGGTGAGGTCGTCGATCTGATCGTCGTCGAGGGGCGCGTGCGCGGCGTGATCTGCGTCGAGCCCGACGGGCGCGTGCGCCCGATCTTGGCCCAGGCCGTGGTGCTGGCCACCGGCGGCGTCGGCCAGCTCTATGGCGCAACGACCAACCCCGCCCAGGCCACCGGCGCCGGTCTTGCGATCGCCGCGCGCGCCGGCGCCATGCTCGCAGACCTGGAGTTCGTGCAGTTTCATCCCACGGCCATGG
>JACCWM010000125.1 GCA_013697635.1 Lujinxingiaceae bacterium
GCCCAGGCCAGCGCGTCGCGTGCGCGTTCGGCCGTGCCGATGATCGGGGCGAGCACGGACAATCGCTTCTCGCTTGGGGTGGCGGCCAACTACGAGCTCGATCTGTGGGGGCGCCTTGGTGCCGGGCGTCGGGCGGTGGTCTACGACGCCGAGGCGATGCGCGCCGATGCTCAGGCCATGGCGATCTCGCTGACGGCTGAGCTCACGGAGGCTTATTTCGATGTGGTGCACAACCGCGAAAAGGCGCTGCTCATCGAGACCCAGATCGCGACGACCGCGCAGTTTCTCGAGCTGCTCATGGTGCGCCTGGCAAGCGGCATGGCGAGCGCGCTCGACGTCAATCAGCAAGAGCAGCAGCTCGAGTCGCTGCGCGGCCAGCGCGTGCTGGTGCAGGGCGCCGAGGACATCGCCATCCAGCGCCTGGCGATCCTTGTGGGCCGCTCGCCGCAGACCGATCTCAGCGGGGAGGCGACAAGCCTCGTCGATCTGCCGCCTGTGCCGGCGGTGGGGCTTGCGGCCTCGCTGCTGGCCAATCGACCGGATCTGCGCGCGGCCTTGCTTCGCCTCGAGGCCGCCGACGAGCGTAGCGCGGTCGCCGCAGCCGACCGTCTGCCCTCGGTGCGGCTGTCGGCGAGCATTTTTTTGCAGGCCGCATCGCTCGTCGATCTGATCGACGAGATATTCTGGACGCTCACGGGCAGCATTGCCCAGCCGCTGATCGACGGCGGCCGGCGCGAGGCCGAGCTCGACCGGGCCCAGGCCGTGGCCGAGGAGCGCCTCTACGTCTACGGCCAGACGCTGTTGCAGGCGCTCTTCGAGGTGCAAAGCGCGCTGGTGCTCGAGGCGCGCCAGGCTGAGTTCGTCGGGCTGCTCGCCATCCAGCAGGACAAGGCCGCGCTCGCGCTCGACCTGGCGCGCGAGCGCTACCGCCAGGGCACGATCGACTATCTGCGGGTGCTCACGACGCTTCAGTCGTTTCAGCAAGTACAACATCTTTTGCTCGATGCACGCCGTCGTCAACTCGGCCATCGCGTTCAACTCTGCCGCTCCCTTGGGGGAAGCTGGACCGAGGAGCTCGAGGCTCCTCACCGTGAGGATTAATCCATGATCATGCTCAAGAAAATCGTTTTGCAGGCCGTGTTGCCTCTGATCATCATCGCCGCCGCGCTGGCCACGGCCGTCACGCTCGTGCAATCGCGCCCGGAGCCGCAGCGCGCGGCGCCCGGCAGCGAGGGCATCCTCGTGCAGACGGCGACGGCTGCGCGCTCGATGCACCGCATGGATGTCGCGGTACGCGGGGCCGTCACGGCCTCCAGGCAGGTGAGTTTGCAATCGCAGCTCGCCGGGCGCGTGGTCTGGATGCATCCGGAGCTGCAGATCGGCGGCTTCGTCAAAGAGGGCGAGGTGCTGCTGCGCATCGAGGCGCGCGACTACGAGATCGCCGCCGAGGAGAGCAAGACCGTGGTCGACCAGGCGCGCGCACAGCTCGCGATCGAAGAGGGCCAACAGGTGATCGCCCAGCGCGAGTGGGCGCTGTTTGCCAACGACTCGCGAAGCGGCGCTGACGATCCGGGTCTGGCGTTGAGAAAACCCCAGCTCAAGATGGCCGAGAGCAGCGTCAAGGCGGCCGAGGCGCGCCAAAAGCGCACCCAGCTTGACTTGTCGCGAACGGTCGTGCGCGCGCCTTTCAACGGCTTTGTCCAGGCGATCGCCGTCGAACTCGGCCAACTCGTCAATAACCAGAGCCAGATGGCCACGCTGGTCGGCACCGATACAGTCTGGGTGAGCGCTTCGGTGCCGATCGAGCGGCTCGCGGCGATCGAGATTCCGGGCTCGCAGGCGATCATTCGCCAGGATACCGGCTCGCACACGGTCGAGCGGCCGGGCAAGGTCGTGCGGCTGCTGGGCGATCTCGATCCGGTCGGGCGCATGGCTCGCGTGCTCATTGAGGTCGAAGATCCCTTCGACTTGAAGAAGGAGGCCTCGGCCAAGGCCAAGCTGCCCCTGCTGGTGCGCGCCTTTGTCGAGGTCGCCATCGAGGGCAGTGAGAGCCGCGAGCTGATCGAGATCCCGCGGCGAAACGTGCACAACGGCGACACGGTCTACGTCGTCGAGAGCGATGGCACGCTCGGGCTGCGCCCGGTGGCGATCGTCTGGCGCACGAGCGACAGCGTGCTGATCGAGGAGGGCTTGAGCGCTGGCGAGCGCTACGTCACGAGCTCGATCGCTGCGCCGATGCAGGGCATGAAGCTGCGCACCGTGGAGGCTGGCCATGAGTGAGCTTAGTGGCGAGCATCAGGCCTTCTCGGCCCAAACCAGTCGCAAAGGCCCGCTGGCCTGGATGGCGCAAAACTCCGTGGCCGCCAACCTGTTGATGTTCTTGTTTTTGGTCGGCGGCATCCTGATGATCGGGCGCGTCAAGCAGGAGGTCTTTCCCGAGGTCTCGCTCGACCAGGTACAGGTCACGGTGGCCTATCCCGGGGCGAGCCCGCTCGAGGTCGAGCAGGGCGTGATTCTGGTCGTCGAGGAGGCGATTCGCTCGGTAGACGGCATCAAGGAGCTGCGCTCGACGGCGCGCGAGGGCTCGGCCTCGATCACGGCCGAGCTGATGCTTGGCACGCGCGGAGAGACGGCGCTCAACGACATTAAGAGCGCGGTGGACCGCGTCACCTCGATCCCTCAGGAGGCCGAGCGCCCGGTGATCAGCCTCTCGGTGATGCGCTCCGAGGTGCTCTCGCTGGTGCTCTACGGCGAGGCCTCGGAGAAGGCGCTGCGCGAGCTTGGCGAGCGTGTGCGCGACGATCTGCTCGACGATCCGCGGATCACGCTCGTCGAGCTCGGCGGCGTGCGCGCCCCGGAGATCACCGTCGAGGTGCCCGAGCAAGCCCTTCGCCGCTATGGGCTCACGCTCGATCAGGTGGCGACCGCGATCGGGCGCGCCTCGGTCGAGCTGCCTGCAGGCGGCATCAAGACCAGCGGCGGCGAGGTGCTGCTGCGCACCGATGAGCGCCGTGTGCGCGGCCATGAGTTCGAAGAGATCGTGGTCTTGAGCCAGCCCGACGGCTCCCAGGTGCGCGTCGGGGATCTGGGCGCGGTCGTCGACGGCTTCCAGGAGGTCGATCGCGAGGCCACCTTCAATGGATTGCCTGCCATCCAGGTGCGCGTCTTTCGCGTGGGCAACCAGAAGCCGCTCGAGATCTCCGAGCTGGTGCATGCCTACATTGACGCCAACGCCCAGAACTTGGCGCCGGGCATCGAGCTGGCCGTCTGGAACGACAGCTCCGAGATCTATCGCGATCGGATCAACCTGCTGCTCAAGAACGCCTTTATCGGCCTGCTGCTCGTGCTCTTCGTGCTCGGACTCTTTCTCGATCTGCGTCTGGCCTTCTGGGTGACCATGGGCATCGCGATCTCGTTTCTGGGGGCGGTGTTCTTTTTGCCGGCGATGGACGTCTCGATCAACATGATCTCGCTGTTTGCTTTCATCCTGGCGCTGGGCATCGTGGTCGACGACGCGATCGTGGTCGGCGAGGCGATTTACAAGCGTCGCACCGAGGGGCTCGACCACCTCGACGCGGCGATTGCCGGCGTGCGCGACGTGGCGCAGCCGGTGATCTTCTCGGTGCTCACAACCGTGATCGCCTTCTCCCCGCTGCTCTTTGTGCCGGGCACGATGGGCAAGATCTTCATGGTCATTCCGCTGATCGTGATCCCGATCTTGTTGCTCTCGCTGGTCGAGTCGCTGTTCATCTTGCCGGCCCATCTGTCGCACGGGCGCCGCGGCCCGGCGCGCGGTCCGCTGAGGTTCATCGGGCAAGCCCAGGCGCGCTTTAGCGCCGGGGTCGAGCGCTTCATCGCGTTTGTCTATCGGCCGACGGTCTCGCTGGCGATTCGCTACCGCTACATCACCTTTGCGATCAGCCTGGCGATGGTGATCGTGACGCTGGGCACGGTGGCCAGCGGCAAGATCAAGTTCACCTTCTTCCCCAAGATCGAGGGTGACGTGATCACGGCCAACTTGCTGCTGCCCTACGGCGCCGCGCCCCAGGACACCCGGGCGTTGATCGCGCACTTTGTCGAGGCAGCCCAGCAGGTGATGGTGAACCAGGGCGGTGCGCCCGGGCTTAGCCGGGGGATCTACGCCGAACTCGGCTCGATCGGCGGCGGCCACGGCATGGGCGCGACCTCCCAGTCGGGCGGCGGCCACGCAGCCCAGATCTCGGTGTTTCTCGTGCCCCTTGGCGAGCGGAGCGTGACGGCCGCGAGTTTTGCCCAGAAGTGGCGCGCCCAGGCCGGCGAGCTTGCCGGCATCGAGACCTTGAGCTTCAATTTCAGCACCGGGCCACAGGCCGGCAGCCCGATCAACGTCGAACTCAGCCACAGCCGCCCGGGGGTGCTCGAGGAGGCGGCCGCGCGGCTGGCCACGACCCTGAAGGGTTATGCCGGGGTCTTCGACGTGGACAGCGGCGTTAGCGGAGGCAAGGAGCAGCTCAATCTTCGGATCAAGCCCGAGGCGCGTGGCTTCGGGTTGACCGAGATCGACATGGCCCGCCAGGTGCGTCATGCGTTTTACGGCGCCGAGGCCGTTCGCCAGCAACGCGGCCGCGACGAGCTGCGCGTCTTTGCGCGCCTGCCCCTCGAGGAGCGTCGCTCGGAGTACAACCTCGAGCAGATGTTCTTGCGCCTGCCCTCGGGCGGCGAGATTCCTCTGAGCCAGGCGGCCACCGTCGAGCGCGGCCGCTCCTATACCGAGATCATTCGAAAGGACGGGCGGCGAATCTTGAGCGTCACGGGCGATCTCGACCCGACGGTCACCACCGGCAACGAGATTGGCAAGAATCTGCGCGAGACCGTCATGCCCCAGCTCTTGGCCGACTACCCAGGCCTTGGATTTGCTTTTGGCGGCGAGCAACAATCGCAGGCCGAGTCGCTGGGCGCGCTCAAAAGCAGTGCGCTCTTCGCCTTGTTGGCGATGTTCGCCCTGATGGCGATCGCCTTTAAGAGCTATCTGCAGCCCCTGCTGATCATGTTCGCCATTCCCTTTGGCATCGTCGGCGCGATCGCCGGCCACGTGCTGATGGGCTACGACATGAGTCTGATGAGCATGATGGGCATGGTCGCGCTCTCGGGCGTGGTCGTCAACGACTCGCTCGTGTTGATCTCGGCTATCAACGAGTACCGACGCCAGGGTATGAGCGTGCACGACGCTCTGCTCGACGCCGGTACGCGTCGATTTCGCCCGATCGTCTTAACCAGCCTCACCACCTTTTTCGGCCTGGCCCCGATGATCCTCGAGACCTCGGTGCAGGCGCGCTTCCTTGTCCCGATGGCGATCAGCCTGGGCTTTGGCGTGCTTTTTGTCACCTTCATCGCGTTGATCTTGGTGCCAACGACCTACGTGATTCTCGAGGACATCAAGGGCGCATTCGCGGCAGCCCACAGGTTGGTCTTCGGAGCGTCACCAGCGTAGCATGAGCACGCCATCGAAAAAGGGCAGGCCGGGGGCGGTGTCGCCGTCGCCTTCGGCGTCGATGTCGGTGTTGATGTCGAAGGCGATGCTGTTGCACTTGTTGGAGCGCGAGGAGTTGTAGCCGACGCCGCGTTGGGGGCCTTCGTCCCAGCCGTCGTCGCCGTCGAGGTGGTCGATCCAGCGCGCCAGGGTGTCCTCGGTGAGCTGGAAATCGCCGTCGCAGCGGCTGCTGAGCAGGCGTCCATCGGCAACGAGGTCGTCGCAGCCGTCGCCGTCGAGATCAACGACGTGCAGGCGGCCTTTGGGAAGGCAGACGGGCTCGGATGCGCTCTCAAGCGATGCTTCGAGGTGTTGCCATGGGTCGTCGGCGCCGTCGTCGGGGTGCATGAAGGCCGAGGCGATGGTGACGCTCGCGCCCTGTGAGCACTGAGCAACGTTGGTGATGCGCAGCAGTTGGGCGTGTCCAAGGCCGCGCGTGTCCGCGAAGGCAAAACGCTCTTCGAGGCCGGTGGTCAACGTCTTGTAGGAGGTGCCGTCAAAGAGTACGACGGCCTCGCCGACGCCGTGGCGCCCGCGCAAGGCGACGACGGGGCCGGCGCCGAGATCGCCAACCCAGATCGCGCTCTGCAAGCCCTGCGCTTCGACGAGCCCGAGGGCTTCGAACAGGGTCTTTTGCAGGAGCGCCTTGGTGAGCGTGACGGGCTCGGTTGTGCCGTGCTCGAGCACGGCGGTGAAGAGCTCGCCCGAGCCCATGGTGAAGACGAGCAGAGTGCTCTCGGCGCCGGCACCCCAGCGGCCTGCGGGCAGGGCGGTTGTGTGCAGCCCGACGATCTCGTTTGCCTGCTCGCTGAGGATCTCGATGAAGGCTTCGTTCTTGATCACCGGCAAGTCGTTGACGACGCTCAAGCGGTCGGCACGAAGACGCCCATCGTCGATGCTCAACGCATAGATCAAAGGGCGAGCGTCGGCCGATTGCGCGCTACAGTCGCCGATGAAAGGGCAGCTCGAATGAATGAGCTCGGTGCGCGCGTCAAAGCCAAGGCTGGCGGGTGCGACGACCTGTTGGAAAGGCTTGAGGGTCGTGACCAGACCGACGCGCGTCTCGCCGGGGGAGATGCTCAGCGCAACCGGCCGCCCGGAGTCTGCTTGCTCGATCGAGCCAGCGACACTGGTCGCAAGCCAGATCCCGTCGTCGGTGACGAGTTGCTTTGTCGCAAAGACGTGGCGCTCGGTCTCGAAGCCTCCGTTGGGAGGCGCGAAGCCGGGCGTACGGGGGCCGGGCTTCTTGCGAACGACCTTATCGTTGCCCTGCGGGATGGAGCCAGGAGCATCCGGGATGTTGAAGTTGACGAGCGCAGTGCCACGGACAAGCCCGCCCCCCTGGTGGACCAGCGCGATGCCAAAGCTGTCGGCCGAATCGGCAGTGATGGTCAGCGTTGCCAGCAGTGGAAAATCGAGCCGCTGAGCGTCCTCACGCGGACATTGTGGGCATAAATCCGGACCGAGCATCGCCGCGCTCTGCGTGTTGGTATGGAGATAGACGCGCTGGTCTTGTGCAAAAATCTGCCAATCGTGTACGTCGACGTCTTCGATCAGGAGTTGTAGCGGGCCGATCTTCGCAAGGGCTTCTCCCCCGCTCGTGGACAGGCCGCGGGCCAGGTAAAGCGAGCCTGAACGGCCGTTGCCAACGGCGATGGCCAGATCGCCGATGCCGTCACCATCGAGATCTTTGAATCTGCAGGCGATCGCGACATCATCGTTGCGATCACGATCGGTGGGCGCGATTGGGTACTCCTTCATCGCCAGCTCCGAGCTGGCAAGCGGGCCGATGGCGAGCGTAGGCCCCACCTGACCCGGTCTCCAAAAGGTGGCCACGACCATGGAGTCAGCAGCGTCAGATTTGGTCTGCAACGCGCTCGTTGTCAAACAAGGAGTCATGGTTGGGGGGGCACGGACCGGATCGAGGTTCAGGCCGTTGAGCGGCGAGCTGTAGGAGAACGCCTTGCCGTCCGAATCGATCAGCTTTGTCGTCCATTTGGTAAAGCGGTCGGCCGAGTTGGTGCTCATCACGCTCAGTCCAAGCGTGATCTCTTTGATGCGGTGATCGATGAACTGGCGGGGCATGATCGTATCTTCGAGCAGGCGCTCGCCCACCTCGAGGTCGAGCCGAAGGTCGATTTTGACCTGATGAGCTTGCATGTCGGCAAGCCCAAGCTCCACCTGGCCGACTTCGACTACCTGAGGCTGGCCCTCAGCATCGCGTTTTGTAATCGTGGCATAAACAAAACCCGGGGCTTTGGATTCGTCTTGGTGGTTGGGGGCAAAGAGGTAGTCTGGAACGAAGATTCGGCCGTCGAGGGCAGCGACGTCGATTTTGCCCGCCGGTTCGCAGCGATCTAAGTCGTCGTGCTCACAGCGAAAGACGTGAAGGGTGGAGCCGCCATCAAAGACGACGCGATCCTCGACGCCGTCATCGTCGAGGTCGATGGCCCAGGCTTGCCGGGCATCGACGATGCCTTCGAGGCGCCCGCCCGCTTTGCCGTCGAATTGCAACGATTCGGGGTCTCCGCGAAAACGCAGACTGGCACGGCCAAAGCGCGCGATCTCGACAGCACCGCTTCGAAGCGAGACGCTCAGTGCGGCGCGCTCCGGTCCGCGATTGGCGCGGGCAGCGGGGCTAAAACTCAGCAAATGTGCGTCGCCATCGCGCCCGACCACCTGGGCGTCGATTGTGAGCACCTCGTCGCTCAACGCGAGTTCGACGACCAATGATGCGCCGGCAGCAAGCCGGGCATCGAGCTCATCGGGCGCGTTGACGCGCAGGCGCAGCGTCACCGTTTCCGGGCTCTGGGCGGAGATCACGCCCGGGCTGACCGCCGCGTCGAGTGTGCCTTCGATCGACACAAAATCGGGGCAACGCGCGGCCGTCGATACGCAACTGCCGTCGCCGCACTGCACCGGAGTGCTCGCTCGGCAAAACTCCTGCGTATCGTCGTCACCCACGTCCTGGCCAGCATCTTCGTCGGCGAGCACGGGCTCGTCATCGGTGGGTTCACAAGCGGTGAGTCCACTCAAGAGGGTGCAGGAAATTAGCAGTAGTAAACATTTCTTCAAGGCTCTTCTTCGACAATGGTTCACACAAAAATTCGTGAAATCTCACACAGCGTCATACTTTCAGCAGGAAAAGGCAAAGCAATTGCCGTGCCGTAGTCGATTTCAGCAGAATCGGGCCTCAAGGAGGCACTTCCCCCGACATTGATGTCGTGGTGTGACGTTTTGGGGCGCTCGATTGGGGACGTCCGCCGTAGGCTCCGCCTCCTCGTCGGCTGACGCCGCATGGGTTATGTCCGTCTTGTGCGCTAGGCGAGCTCGCCGGCCAGTGAGCTGATCACGGCCCGGTACTCGCTTTCGAGGCGGTCGACGAGCTCGGCGACCGAGGGCACGTCGTCGATGCCGCTGACGCCGTGGCCGGCCGACCAGACCGTCTTCCAGGCCTTGGCCTCGTCGCTGACGGTGAGCTTTTTGCCAAAGTCGACGTGGGCGCGATCGAAGAGCTTTTCGAGGTCGAAGCCGTTTTGCAACAGACTCTGCATCATGAAGTTGGCGGGGATTCCGGAGACGGCCGGTGTGTGAACAATGTCCTCGGCGCAGGCATCGCAGATCAGGGCTTTGTACTCGGGCTGTGCGCCGCTCTCCTGGGTGGCGATGAAGCGCGTGCCCATGTAGGCCAAATCGGCGCCCATGGCGCGCGCGGCGGCGACGTCGCGGCCCGATGAGAGGGCGCCGGCCAGCAGGATGGTGCCGTCAAAGAAGGTGCGGATCTCGGCCAAAAAGGCGAATGGATTGAGCGTGCCGGCGTGGCCGCCGGCGCCGCCGGTGACGAGGATCAAGCCGTCGACGCCGGCCTCGATCGCCTTCTCGGCGTGGCGGCGGGTGGTGACGTCGTGAAAGACCAGGCCGCCGTAGCTGTGCACGGCCTCGACGACATCCTTGAGCGCGCCCAGCGAGGTGATCACGAACGGAACCTTGTGCTTGACGCAGATCGTCAGGTCGGCCTCCAGGCGCGGGTTGGAGCGGTGCACGATCAGGTTGACGCCGTAAGGCGCGCAGGGCGCCAGGGGGTTTGCGAGGCGAAACGCCGCGAGCTGGGCCTCGATCTCGACCAGCCAGGCCTCGAAGTCTTCGGTGGTGCGCTGATTGAGGGCGGGAAAGGTGCCACAGACACCGGCCTTGCAGGCGGCAAGCGTCAGCTCGACGCCAGAGACGAGGAACATGGGTGCGGCCACGATGGGCAGGCGAAGGTTTTTAAAGAGCGCTGGCAGAGCCATGACATCGTCCAATGGTGAAGAGGGGGCTGAAGGAGCCGAGGTGTTGTGCGAACAAATCCGAGCTATCTTATTTCGGTCGGTGCGAAGCGTCGAGGCCCTCTTGGATGGCGTCTCTGCGAGGCGCTCGCCAGGCACCGGCCATGGCGAGCATACCGAGTGCACCGATGACGCCAAAGGCGTCGAAGGTCCAGGCAGGAAAAGCCAGGCAGAAGAAAAAACCGGCCAGAAAGATCAAGCTCGAGCCAAAGAGGCGTCGATCGATGACCAATGCCGTCAGGCCGATCGCCAGCGCATAGATGAGCAGTTCATGGCCGAGCGCTTCCAGGGGCGGGCTCTGGGTTACCCAGCTTTTGATCCGGTGCAGGGCCATGGCCAAATAGGTCAGGCAGACCGCTCCCAGGGTGCGGCGGCTGGCGGTGGTGCGAAAGAAGGTCTTGCGCCCCAGAAAGACGCCGATGCCGAGCATCAGTCCATAGGGGATGGCCAAAAGCACATAGGTGTTCAAATCCAAGGGTACGGCCAAAAACTCCAGGCCGGGCAGGCGCGGGAGGAGGATGGGGGCGAGCATGAAGACGCCGATGATCGCGACCAGGAGGCCGCGCTTTTGAGAGCCGACGTTGATGTCGTTGTCGTGCTGATCGCGTCGGAAATTTTGCAGCTCGTCGTTGCGCCCGGCCAATGTGTTTGCAAGGGCGTTGAGGCGCGCCGTCAGGGTTTGCGGCGGTGCGCTGAGCTCGGAGTAGAGCAGGGCTGCGGCGCGGTGGTTTTCGCGGCCGAGCTCGAAGTCACACATACGCTCGATCAGGGTCTCGCGCTCGCGTTGGGCCGCCAGATTGGCCGGCCAGACGCGCAGCGCCTGCTCGAAGCCAAAGCGGCTGACGACGTAGACCTGATGCACCTCGAGGCTGAGCGCCTCGCTGCCATCGTCGGCCTCGACGAGGCGCTCGAGCAGGGCCAGGCGTTCGCTGGCTTCGCGCGAGAGCTCGGTGGACTCACGGTGGCGCAAAAAGTCGGCCAGCGCGCGGCGCATGGCCTCGACGGTGGCAAAACGCTCGCCGGGCTCGAGGGCCAGCGCGCGGGTACAAATGCCGGCGAGCTCGTCGGGTACAAAGGCATCGAAGCTCGGGGGGTGGGCGCGGTAGGCGGCGAAGAGCACCTGCATGAGCGTGTCGCCGGCGTGAGGTGGCTTGCCGGTGAGCACCTCGTGGAGCATCGCGCCGAGCAGGTAGACATCGGTGGCCACGCCGATTTGTGCGCCATTGCCGGAGGC
This sequence comes from Lujinxingiaceae bacterium, assembly GCA_013697635.1. GTDB lineage: Bacteria > Myxococcota_A > Bradymonadia > Bradymonadales > Bradymonadaceae > JACCWM01. The sequence continues at coordinate 11,069 of JACCWM010000125.1, forward strand.
CATCTCGGGGGCCATGTAGGAGGGCGTGCCGGCTGGCGTGTTGACCTCGCGCGCCAGCGGAAAGCGCGCGGCGTGCTCCTCGCGAATGCTCACCGCGATGCCCCAGTCGAGCACGTACACCTCACCAAACTCGCCGATCATGACGTTGTCGGGCTTCAGATCGCGGTGAATGATGCCGCGGCTGTGGGCAAAGTGCACGGCGTTGCACACCTGCATGAGCACATGGATGTGCCACTCGAGCACGTCGCGGTGCTCGGAGGCGTCAACCTGCTCGGGGTGCTCGATGAGCTCACTCCAGGCGCGCCCGTCGATGCGCTTCATCACGATCAGGGGGGCGTCCTGATCACTTCGCCCCAGGGTATAGATGGGGATGATGTTGGGGTGCTCGAGGATGCCGGTGATCAGCGCCTCGCGAAGCAAGGCGGCTGTGGCAAAGGCATCGGTCGACTCGCCGCGCAGCGTCTTGACGGCCACCTCGCGCTCGAGCGCGACCTGGTCGGCCAGGCGAATCAGGCCCATACCGCCCTCGCCGATCGTGCCCTTCATGATCAATTCGGGCGACGTGTGGGATTCAAGGCGCGCGCCGATCTCCAGGCGTTGCAACGCCGGTACGGCGTCAAGCGTCATGACCAGGCGGCGCTGCTCGTCGGGGATCAAGGTGCAGGTGACATCATGCTGCCAGGCCGGATCATTGATGCCCAGCGTCTCGAGCTTGATCGCAAAATCGGCGAGGGTCAGACGGGGCGCTTCGTTGTCTGGGATGTCCTCGTGCATTCAAAGCTCCTCGGAAGCGTGGAGTGTAAGTGAGTCGTGGGGCTTTGAGCAAGACGCTCACCAATTTGGGCTCCAGAAGATCTCCTTGACCGGCATATTCAGGGTGCTATTAGTGGTTAGACCAGCTGGTCGAACCGGTCGGTCAAACCGACGGGTCGAACCGGTCGGTCCAAAGCGCAATCCCAGTGAGGTCAAGGTTTTATGGTGCGACCGCGTTTTGAAAATCTCGATGAGGACAAGCAAGAGGAGATCTTGGAGGCGGCCGGCGAGGAGTTTGCCACCAAGGGATACGAGCAGGCCTCGATCAATCAGATCATCGGCAAGGCGGGCATCAGCAAGGGCTCGCTGTACTACTACTTCGAGGATAAGTCCGATCTCTTTGCCACGGTGATGACCAAGGCCAGCGAGCGCTTTGTCAAGATGGCCGGTGGCCTCGATTTCGAGGCGCTCACGGCGGAGAATTTCTGGGAGACGCTCGAGGGGCTGTCGCGAAAGAGCTTCAAGTTGACGCAGACCAACACGTGGTACATCCGCATGGCGCGCGCGTTCTATGCGATGCGCCATCGCCACGGCGACCACAAGGGCCCGGCGGCCAAGATCATGCAGTGGGCCTTGAACTATCAGGAGAGCTTGCTGCGTCGTGGTCAGGAGCTTGGGGTGGTGCGCGTCGACATCCCCATGGAGATGCTCAACCGGATGACGTTCGCGATGGGCGATGCCGGCGACCAGTGGCTGATGGAGCGCTGGGATACGCTCACCCAACAAGAATACGAGGAGTATGTGACGCTTTTGCTCGGCCTCTACAAGAGAGTCTTGAGCCCTTAAGTGACGGTGAGAACCTGGCGAGGAGTGATACATGAAAAAGCATGGATGGATTTGCGCCGGTGCGCTGGCCTTGATGAGCGTGGCCGCGCCGCTCGTCGCGCAAGAGATGCCCCAGCCGGTCGTCGAGAAGCCGGTCGTCGAGCGGCCGGTCGTCGAGAAGCCGGCCGAGCCGGCGCTGCCGACGATCAAGGAGATCGTCGACAAGCTCGACAATATGTATCGATCGACCTCCTCGCACGGCACGATCGAGATGACCGTGGTCAACGCGCGTGGCACACGCAAGCTGACGATCGAGCAGTGGACGATGGGCGAGGACAAGGCGCTGATGGTGATCCGCGAGCCGTCACGTGAGGCGGGGACAGCGACGCTCAAGCTCGAAGACGGTCTGTGGAACTACGCGCCGCGCGCCGACCGGCTGATTCGCATCCCATCCGGGCTGCTCAGCGATTCGTGGATGGGCAGCCATCTGTCCAACGACGACCTGATGCGCGAGACGAGCTACGAGAGCGACCACGATACGACCCTTGCCTGGGTCCACGAGGGTGGCGCGCGCTTTTTGCAGGCCACGATGGTGCCAAAGCCCACCGCGCCGGTGGTCTGGGACAAGATCGTCTACCGCATGACGGCCGACGAGTGGTTGCCGGTCGAGGCGAGCTTTTATGACAAGGGCAAGGTGATGCGCACGATGAGCTTCTCGGAGATCAAGGAGATGGGCGGGCGGCGCGTCCCGACGGTGATGGTCTTCAAGCCACAAAAAGAGGGCGAGCATACGCGAATGGTCTACAAGAGCCTGGAGTTCGACACCAAGATCGATGCGGCGATGTTCACGCAGCAGGGTCTGCGTCGCGTGGCGAGGACACGATGATTGCCAGGCTCGCCATTCGCAATCTCAGCCGCAACCAGTGGCGAAGCGTGCTGACGGCCGGGGGCATCGCGGTCGCCGTGGGCATGATGATCTGGACGATGAGCTTTCTAAACGGCTGGCTTTTGGCGGTGGTGCAGGGCACCAC
>JACCWM010000130.1 GCA_013697635.1 Lujinxingiaceae bacterium
CGCCAGGAGCGAGCATCACGGCCGGAGTAGCTAATTATTGAATTTCGAAGAGCTCAACGTCGAAGACGAGCATGCCGGCCGGCGCGCCGGGGCGTCCCTGGTAGGCAAGTGCCTCGGGAATCCAGAAACGACGCTTCTCACCGACGACCATCAGCTGAACGCCTTCGGTCCAGCCGGCGATAACACGGTTGAGCGGAAATGCGATCGTCTCACCGCGCTCGACAGAGCTGTCAAAGCGCTTTCCGTCCGTGGTCCAACCGGTGTAGTGCACCGTAACGACACTGGTTGCCGTGGGGTGGGTGGTTCCCGAGCCCACAACGAGCACCTTGGAGGCCAGCCCCGAGGCGGTCTTCTCGGCCTCGTCAGGAGCGGCAGCCACGTTGGCCGGCGCAGCCAACGGGTCGACGCCACTGTCAGCCTTGGGCGCAGCAGGCTTCTCGTCGGCAGCCTTCTCGTTGGCAGCCTGCTGATCTGCCTGATTGGGCGTATTCTCAACGGTCTTCTCCGTCGTCGATTCTTCGCTCTTGGTGACGGTCTCGGGTGTGGCGGTCTTGTCGCAGCCTGCGGCGATCAAGCCCACGGCGATCAGCATCGCCATCATCCAGGGGGTCATCTTCTTCATTATCGAGCTCCTTGTTTCGAGTTGAAATGGTTCACAATCTTGAGGTGCGTTGCCAAATTGACAGCACAGCAACATGAGCGGGCCACTTTGTATGCCCTTGGCGCCAAGACTGCAACTGCATCGCGGTGATTGGCCGGGCGAAAGCGCCAATTAATGTTGAGAAGATGGCCTCATTTCTGTATCACTGGTTCTTTGCACGTTGGCTGATTTCAAATGAAAGGTTCACCCGATGAGAAACACTTGGTATCCGCGCACAGTACCTCTACGAACAGCCTATTGGGCGGTGATTTTCGCGGCCTCGATGACGCTGGCCTGCGTCCCCTCGGCCGATGAAACTGCTGCGGTCGAGCCGGGCTTTCAAGATGGCGAGGGCAAGGGCGATCAGTTCGACAGCCAGCGCACCTACGAAGTGCTCCTGACCGAGCCGTTTTGCGATACCTGCACGAACGCCGACAAGACCTATCTTCAGGCCAACTCGGCGATCATCGCGCGTGTCATCGAGATGATCGATGCGGCCACCATCAGCGTCGACGTTGCACAGTTCACCTTCAGCGTGCGCGAGATCGAAGACGCCATGTATCGCGCCAAAGCGCGCGGCATCAAAGTGCGCCTGGCGATCGACTCCGGTCAAAACCGCGACGGCTCACTGGCACGGCGCATGGCGACCAATGGCGTCGACGTGCGCTTCGTCAAGGGGGCCGACATTGGCGGCAACAATCGCTTCGGCTTGTTGCACTCGAAGTTTATGATCGTCGACGGCCGCGCCCTTCTCTCGGGCAGCAACAACTGGTCATCGACCGGCATCACGATCAACGAGGAGAACACGATCGTCGTGCGCTCAGTGACCAACGACCCGCTGATCAAGGCTTTCGGCTGTCATTTCGACGCGATCTGGGCGAGCAACACGGGCGCAAGCGGCGAGTGCTCGACCGATGACGCGCGCTTCTCGCCGAGTTCGGCGGGCCGTACCTTGCTTCGCGACGGAATCCGCGCTTCTCGCACCTCGGTCGACGTACTCATGCACCACCTGCTCTTCGACGACCTGATCAAAGAGCTCGCCGTAGCGGCCGAGCGTGGCGTGCGCGTTCGCATCATCATGAACGTCGAAGACCGCCACGCCTACACAGGGCCCTCCTGGAATCGCTTTCATGCGGCCGGCGGCGAGATTCGCTACAAGCAGAACAACGCCGACGCCTTTCAGATCATGCACAACAAGTTGGCCGTGGTCGACAACAAGACCCTGCTGCACGGCTCGGGCAACTGGTCGGGCAGTGGTTTTTTCAACAACTACGAGTTCTACGTGCGCTACCGCAACCAGGCCGTGGTCACTCCGTTTGTCGGGCTCTTCGCCCGGCTCTGGGACTGGTCGCTCAGCCCGCAGGCGCTCGACGAGGGCTGGAGCGCGGCGCGCCAGCACCACGGGGCGAATACGGTCTACTTTGGCAACTTGCACGCCCATTTTGAGGAGAGCGTAGAGGGCAAGTCCTGGGACGACGGAGAGCTCAAGCGCAGCGACGTGCTCGGCGGCGAGCTCTTTAGCGTTCTCGACGAGCTGGCTGGCCGTCCGGCGGCGCGCTACGCCTACGAGTACGCGCGTGACCAGGGCAAGATGGACTTCATGGCGCTCTCACCGCATGTGGTCGACGACCGTGCCAGTGACGCGGCCAATCATCCCAACATCTCCGAGCTCGGCTTTGAGCAGTTGATCGCGACCTCGCGCGCGGTCAGCCGGGAATCGGCCGGGCGCTTTGTCGCAATCCCGGCCGCGGAGTGGAACACCAATTCGGCGGGCAACCACATCAATATCTTTGGCACCGACGTGCTGTGCAAGGTCGAGCGCGACCGCTTCGATGTGCTCTACGGCGAGTTCTTGAGCGAGCGCGTCGACAATGGCGAGCGTCCTCTGCTGCAGTTCAATCACCCGCGCACCTTTCGCCGCCACGACGAGGGCCTGCTCGGCAACTGGGACCAGATCTTCGACGTCAACCTGCTCGAGATCACACGCGCTGCCGAGCGTCGCCAGAAGTTCAACGATTTTGGCCTCGATGATTACCCGCCGATGAGCGAAGTGCGTAACAGCTGGATTTTGGGCGAGGCGGTGCCCTCGCGCGAAGTGGTCAGCCAGACGCTGTTCAACCTCGATCAGGCCACCCGACCCTATTTGCGTCTGATGGAGGTCACGATCGGGCGCGGCACCGAGATCGCTCACGAAAACGCTCAGAACCCAAGCTGGGTGCAGCGCGGCGAGGAGATGGAGCGCTTTACGCGTGTGCAAAGTGACTGGGAGTACTACCTGTTGCACGGTTTTCGCATGGCGCCAGCGGCAAACCACGACAACCATTATGCCAACTGGGGCACCGGCCACAGCAGCCGCACGGCGATCATCGCGCCCACTCTCAGCGAGCAGTCCTTGCTTACTGCCATCGATCGTCGCCAGGTGTATGCCTCCGAGGACGAGAACCTCGCGATCGGCTTTTACGCCGGCGGCCGTGTCGCGATGGGCGGCGAGCTGAGCACGCTCAGTGACCACGTCAGCGTGAAGTTCCACTTCAGCGACCCGGACTACGACGGCCCCTTCGAGGTGCGCGTCTACCGCGGTACCGTGGGCCAGGAGAGCGTCGAAGAGATTGCCCATCTGACCGGCGCGGCCGAAGGCCAGTGGATCGAGCAGCGCGTCAGCCTGCCGACCAAGGGCACGCACTTCATCTACATCGACGTCAACGAGACCGGCGTCGAGCGTATGGCGTGGACGGCGCCGATCTGGGTCGAGCGCCTCTAATTTTACCGCCCGGCAAACTTGATGAAGCTCGTCACGAGCGCCTCGAGGCGCTCTTGGAGCGCGGCGTCTTCGAGCTTGCCATCCTCGCCCCAGGCCTTGTGGGCGGCGGCCAACGAGAACATATCGGGGTAGACGTGGGTGCCGAGCGCCTCGAAGGGGACGCGCGTCTGCCATAGACCGCGGTTGCCGCCCACCAGCGAGCGCGAGGCCGAGAGCAGCAACAAGTGCTTGCCGCGCAAGGGCACCGGGCGAAAGCGCGAGAGCCAATCGACGGCGTTTTTGAGCGTGCCTGGCATCGAGAAGTTGTACTCGGGTGAGGCGATCAGCATCGCGTCACACTCCAGCACGCGACGCTTGAGCTCTTCGGCGCCTGCAGGAAAGCCTTGCTCGTCTTGGATGTCCTGATTGTACAGGGGCATGTCAAACTCGCTAAAGCGTGCGAGGTCGAACTCGACATCGCGTGTGCGGGCAAAATCCGCAACCCGTTCGAGCAACTCGTGGTTGATGGACTCTCGGCGAAGGGATGCGGCAAAGGCAAATATCTTCATGAAAGGTGCTCCAACTCGTTGAACAAAAAAATGGGCGGTGGTCTGATTTGAAGAGAGTAGGCTCCCGACAAAAACAAACCACCGCCCTGAACATCGAGCCATGCCCCTTTGGGCATGGCCGCAAACTCATTACCCCTTTTGCGAGGTGTAGTGCTTAATCAGGTCTTCCTGAACGTTGCGCGGCACGGGCGTGTACTTGGCGAACTCCATGGAGAACTCCGCCTTGCCCTGGGTCGAGGAGCGCAAATCGTTGGAGTAGCCGAACATCTCGTTGAGCGGCACTTCGGCGGTGACGATGACGTAGCCCTGACGGGTACGCGAGCCGGTGATGATGCCGCGGCGCTTGTTGACGCCACCGAGCACGGTGCCGGAGAACTCCTCGGGCGTCTCGACTTCGACCTTCATGATCGGCTCGAGGATGACCGGGTTGGCCTTGCGGTAGGCTTCCTTGAACGCGGCACGTGCGGCGATGCGGAACGCCATGTCCGAGGAGTCAACGGCATGTGCGGCACCGTCGTTGATGCAGGCCTTGACGTTGACGACCGGGAAGCCGATGAGCGCGCCCTCCTCCAAAGCGTCCTGGAAGCCCTTGTCGCAGGCGCCCTGGTACTCTTTGGGGATGGTGCCACCGCTGACCTGGTTGACGAACTGGTAGTTCTCACCCTCATCCGCCGGAGCAAGCCAGCCCGCAAGACGCGCGTACTGTCCGGAGCCACCGGTTTGCTTCTTGTGGGTGTAGTTGAAGTCGGCCTTGCCCGTGATCGTCTCGCGGTAGGCAACCTGCGGAGCACCGACGCCGACCTCGACGCCGTACTCGCGGCGGATGCGCTCGATATAGACCTCGAGATGCAGCTCGCCCATGCCACCGATGATCGTTTGACCGGACTCCTCGTCACGTGAGACGCGGAAGGTGGGATCCTCTTTGGAGAAGCGGTTGAGCGCCTTGGAGAAGTTGGCCAGGCCTTCCTTCTTCTTGGGCTCGACGGCAAAGGTGATGACCGGATCGGGCACGTGCATCGAGGTCATCGTCACCGAGATATCGGCGTTGGTAAAGGTGTCACCCGAGGAGCAGTCGATGCCAAAGAGCGCGACGATGTCGCCGGCCTCGGCCGAGTCGATGTCGGTCATCTCGTTGGAGTGCATGCGCACCAGACGTCCGACCTTGTGCTTGTTGTCGTTATGGTTGTTGAAGATCGTGTCGCCCTTGCTCAGCTTGCCCTGGTAGATGCGGCAGTAGGTGAGCTGGCCATAGCGGCCGTCCTCGAGCTTGAACGCCAACATCACGAGCGGCCGCGCCGGATCGGGCAGGAGATCGACTTTGGTCTCCTGGCCGTCGCGCGCAAGCGCCGTGTAATTCATCTGGTGCGGGCTTGGCAAGTAGGCGGCGACACCATCGAGCAGGGTTTGTACGCCCTTGTTCTTGAAGGCCGAGCCCAAAAAGACCGCGGTCATCTGACGCTCGATCGTGGCGCGGCGAATCACCGGTGCCATCATCGCAGGTGTCACCTCTTCGCCCTCGAGATAAGCGGTGGCGATCGTGTCGTCGAGATCAGCGAGCACCTCGACGAGCTTGTTGCGCTGCTCCTCGACCACGTCGACCAGGTTGGCCGGGCAGTCTTCGGTGCGCACTTCCTCGCCGTTTTCGCCATCGTAGTAGTGAGCCTTGCGGGTGAGCAGGTCGATGACGCCCTGGAACTTGTCCTCGAGGCCGATCGGGTGCTGAACCATCACCGAGTTGTGGCCGAGCTGCTCGCGCAGCTGAGCGCAGACGCCCAGCGGGTCGGCACCGGCGCGGTCGCACTTGTTGACGAAGGCAAGGCGCGGCACGTTGTAGCGGCGCATCTGACGATCGACGGTGATCGACTGCGACTGCACGCCGGCAACCGAGCACAAGACGAGGATCGCGCCATCGAGCACGCGAAGTGCACGCTCGACCTCGATCGTGAAGTCGACGTGGCCCGGCGTATCGATGATGTTGATCGCCGTGTCGCCCCACTCACAGAAGGTGGCCGCGGACTGGATCGTGATGCCCTTCTCGCGCTCGAGATCCATCGAATCCATCTTGGCACCCACGCCATCCTTGCCACGGACGTCATGGATCGCGTGGATCCTTCCGGTGTAAAAGAGGATGCGCTCGGTCAGGGTCGTTTTGCCCGAGTCGATGTGCGCGGAGATTCCGATGTTGCGAAGCAAAGAGAGATCGTTGGCCATTTTCCTACTCGATTGGATGGATTGCTGAATGCATGAACGGTGCTGCGCGTTGCGGCTACCTGATTTTCAAGACGTTGTCACGCAGAGACATACAAAAATCTAATTTTGACGCCGCTGAAGTCTTCTATATCACCTTGATGCCACGGTGAACAAAGATAACAAAAGCAGGGGTTTGTTCAGCTCTTTAAACACATGATTAGTCTCTTCATTCCCTCTGACGCCAGGAAATTTGTCGCCTGATGTGTGTGCCTGAGGGCACGCAGGCGTTACTCGGGATCGCAGGCCTGATCGCAGAAATTGACGACCAGGCCGCCCGGGCGAAGAAATGCATCGAGCTGCTCCAAGACCTTGGGATTTCGACGCGTTCCCTCGTGCACGCCGTTTTGCTGGTTCGAGGGCGGCACGGCCGCATAGAGATCGGGGATCGGGTCGATGCCGTAGTCGACCTCGACGAGCGCCGAGCCATCAAAGGGCGCCGCGGCCGTGGCCATCTGTGGCAGCGACCGTGCAAAGGGCACGAGCAACGCCAGACCGATCGCTCGTGCGTGCAGGTGGCTGGCCAGATTGGGCACCGAAGTATCGGCGATTCCGACGTGCATCAGGATGCGCCGATTCGCCGGCGTGCCGGCCAACGGGCGCTCGATCAGCAGGGGTGCATACGTCAGCGGATCGATGCGATCAAAGACGCTCTGGGTCAGGGCGATGTATTTTTGCACGTCGAGTCGATTGACCAGGGTGTGTACGATCAACGCCAACAGCTCTCGAAAGCTCGTCGAGCGTGACATCATCAAGGAGAACGAGGCGCCGCCAACGCCCAAGACGGCACGCTCGATGCGCGGCGAGAGCGCGACGAAGGTGCCACCGAGGATGTGGCCCTGGCTGTTGCCGTGAAAATAGAGGTGGTCGGGGTCGAAGACCAGCCTGCCATCGAGGCTAAAAGCCTCGACCTGCTTGAAGCTCGTACGCGCCGCTTCGCCCACGGCCAACGCATTGATCATGGCCTGGTGGACGCGATCGGTGAACAAGAGCGCTTCGGAGGCATTTTGCAAAATACGATCTGCGGCCGCAATGCGATCATCGCTGCTCATGCCCCACCAGTCGACGGTCACCACGACAAAACCCAGGTCGTTGGCCATCTTGCGCACATAGCTTCCGTCGGCCTCTTCACGCGAGCCAAAGAAGCCGTGCCCATATTGAAGCAGGCGCGCCGGTGGATCGAGCTCGCCCCGCTCGGCAACACTGCGTGGAATCTGCAAGCTAAAGGGCACCTCGACCTCGCCGTTGGCGACCACCTGCCCGCTGGCATCGCGGTTGAGTCGGCCACCGGGCTCGAGATCCTCCAGGTAGAGGGGCACGCGCAATGTACCGGTAACATGGCGAAAGATGTTCGCGTCAACCTCGTCACGCACGCGATCGATGGTCACCTGCGGCCCACTCTCGGGCACGCTTGCCAGATAGCTCGAGCGCATCGTCAGCAGGTCGTTGGTGACGTGCTCCTCGGACTCCGTGGTAAAATCCCAGGCCAGCTGCAAGTCGGCGCGCGCGACACCGAAGTCGACGAGCACCGGAAAGATCGTCTGTTCATAGCGCGCAAGCTCGGCGTCGAGTGTGGGATGAACGCCTTGGTCGGCATCTCGAATATGGCCAAAACCGCGAGGCACCTCGATCAGCGCGCCCTGGCGATCGCGCAATGCCTGGATCGCCACGATGTAGCGCGTCCGATTCTTGAGTCGGTTGTAGGGGCGAATGACAAAGGCGCGATGAGCATCCGTCATCGTCGAGTGGTCAAGCTCGGCCCAGTGGGCGACGGCCTGGCCGGTGTCGGCCTCGATCAGCAAGGTCGTGTTCTGCGGGGTCAGGGTGGGCGCCGGATCGTCGGTGTGAAAGACGACGTTGGCCGTGCTCACGCCATGGGGAAACAGCGCCAGAATCGGCATATGGTGCGAAAAACCATCGGCCGGGTGATAGGTGTAAAAATTCGCGCCAACCTGAGCCTTGGTGCGCGGCAAGGCTTCCTCGCTGAGCGCAACGCGCTTGCCGCCCGGCAAGCTCGCGTCGTCGACCAGAAAGTAGTTCGATGGATAGGGAAGCATGCAATCGTGCTCCCAGGCCAGAGGATTGCACCCCTGCGGGATCACCAGCCGCTCGCCAGCGTCGACACCAGCGTCGACATCGGAGGGGGCATCGGCCGCGATGTCGGCGCTTGCGGTGTCGTGCTGCGCCACGTCGACGCCCAGATCAGCGACGGCGATGTCGGTGCTGGCGAGCGCTTCGGGATCCGACGAACAACCCGCGACCAGCACCCCCAAAAGCGCGGCGACGGCCACCCAACCCATGTGCTTCGCTTCAGAACTCATAGAATATCGCCCGCTGTTTTTGGTTCGTGATCGCTGGCTTCAAGCTGCACCGTCTGCCATTATGCCCAACTCGGCTGGCCCACGCTATGGCGCAATTGGATTGGCCATGATCGGCCCACCGAGTACAAGGTGGCCTTTGACGTCAACGCGGATTACCCCTATGATTGGCGGTGCGGTGTTACCCGCAACTGACCAGATCCCTACCTTAAAAAAATTTTGGAGCCCTGATGAGGCCACTCTTTCTGCAATGGGTCTTACTTCTTGTTTTATGTATGGCTCTGGTTTTGCCGGCATGCTCCGATGACGTCGGACGTGGACCCAAGGCCAACAATACCTCCGTCAACAATACCAATACCAACAACGACAACGACGTCGGCCCTGGTGATGACACCACGGCGATCGAGGACATTGCCAAGTCCGATGTCTGCGTCGGTCCAGGCTGTGAAGTCGTCGATGAGTGCAACCCCAACGTCGAGGTCTGTCCCTGCCGCGCCGGCCAGCTCAAGCTGTGCTCGAGTTTGGGCGATCCGCTGAGCTTCAGCCCGCAATCGGCCTGCCGCGCCGGCACCCAACGTTGCATCAAAGGCGAGTGGGAGGCGCAGTGCCACGGTGAGCTTGCGCCTGACGATGGCATCTGCGAGGTCGACGTCGACCTGCTCGATTGCGCCGGCTTCATCGACCAATTCGGTGAGTGCATCGAAGGACCGCGCGGCGATCCGGCCGATGCCAATGTGCTCTGCACCGAAGGCAGCGCCGGCTCGGTGGGCGGTCCCTGCTCGTGCGAGATCCCCGAGGACGGCGACCCCGAGACGCTTCGTCGCGGCCAGCCCTGCTACAGCGCGCACATTGATACCCTGGGCGTGGGCATCTGCCGCGCCGGCGTGCGCGACTGCCAAATCGATGGGAGCTGGGGGGCGTGCATCGGCGAGGTCACGCCCCAGGCCGAGGTCTGCGGCGACGGCATCGACAACAACTGCAACGCCGTGATCGACGATGGCTGCCCGGGCTGTCCGCCCGGTATGGACACCTGCGACGATCTGAACAACGGGATCATTACCGTGCCCTGCCCCAACGGCAACACGCGCAACGCATGTGGCGGCTGCACCGCGGTGACCGACGAGATCTGCGGCGACGGCCTCGACAACAACTGCAACGGGCTTGTCGACGAGGGCTGCCCGTGCACCGGCTCCACGCAGCGCTGCTACCTCGGACCGGCGGAGGCCGCCGGAGTCGGCGAGTGCAAGTGGGGCATTCAGAGCTGTTTGGGCGAGGCATGGGGGCCATGTACCGGCCCCAATGGCACCGGTCAGCCCATGCTTCCCACCCAGGAGCTGTGTGGTCCCGACGGCACAGGCAACGGCAAAGACAACAGCTGCAACGGCATCATCGATGACGGCTGCGGCTGCACCGCTGGAGCCACCCGCTCGTGCGGCTCCAACGTCGGCCAGTGCCGCTCCGGCACCCAGACCTGCGCAGGCGGCCTCTGGGGCAGCTGCCAGAACGCGATCGGCCCGGCCACCGAGGTCTGTGACGGCACCGACAACAACTGCAACGGCATCAACGACGAGGGCCTGCTCAACGCCTGCGGCACCTGCGGCAACTCCTGTTACGTGCGGGAAGCCGACCCGGCCAACAGCGGAATCCTCGACGAAGGCTCCCAGCTCATCGACGCCGACGCCGCCGACAACCCCACCGGGCGTGCCGGGCTGACGCTGGCCAAGCAGACCTTTTTTCCGCCCTATCTGTGGGCGGCCAACAGCGTCCATGGCACCGTCTCCAAGTTCAACACCGAGACCAGCACCGAGGAGGGCCGCTACTTTGTCGGCGCAAGCCAGCACAGCCGTTCCGCCGAGGACGCCTATTTCGGCACCAACCCCAGCCGCACCGCCGTCGATCTCGACGGCAACATGTGGGTGATCGGTCGCGGCGACGGCCGCGTCACCAAGGTGCTCTGGGACTCGACCTCCTGCCCGGGTAATACGACCTCGATGCCCACAGCGGTCGGGCCGACGCAGATCAACACACCGAACGACCTGCTGCGCGACGAGTGCGTGGTCTACTCTGGGTTTCCGGCGGCGACGTCCTCTCCCGCTCAGAGCTGCAACCAGCACTCCGATTGCGCCACCGGTGTGTGCAGCACGGGCTGCGCCAACGCTACATGCATCAGCGGCTGCCACCCCTCGAGCGCGCTGTGCTCGCCGGGCGTGTGCGTGCAGCGCTCCAACGGGCGCGGCGTGGCCGTGGCCCCCGATGGTAAGATCTGGCTTGGATACTCCGATCGCAATGCAGGGCTCTCCCTTGGCGCGATCGTTTCGATCGATCCGCACACCTACGAGGTCGGCGAGCTCAAGCCCTCGACCAACGTGCCGCTGTACTCGCCGGACGCAAACGGCGTTCAGCAGCCCGTACTCAACGCCAACGGCAGTGCTGTGCGTGAGAATGCCGGCTCGATCTACGGCCTCGTGGGCGATTCGCGCGGCTTCATCTACGCCTCGGGTCTTTGGGAGTCGCGCGGTCTGTTTCGCTACGACACGGCCAAGGGCGAGTGGGATGCCTATTATACCGGCTTCAACTGCGAGGTTTACGGCATCGCCGTCGACGGCCGAAACCGCATCTGGATGGGCTGCTCGGACGCGGGCTGGGGACCGGCCCATACCGGAGTCGCCGGCGGCATTGCCGTCTTCGATCCGGCCACCAACAAGGTCACGCGCTTCTTCGTACCCAACGAGTTTCAAACCCGACTGCCGACCTGGAACGAGACCTCGCCGGTCGTGACGAGCTGCCTGACGAGCTCGAACTGCGCGCGCCGCTTCCAGACCACGGCGGTTGCCGTCGAGCCGGCCACGGGCAACGTCTGGGCGACCGTGCGAAGCATCGGCTACCTGCTTCGCCTCGAGCTCAACGAGCTTGACCTGGCCCAGAGTGAGTGGACCTACATTCCTGTGCTGCGCGATGCCCAAAACGCCCTCTTGGGCGGCCTTGGCCTGGGCTCGGCGCCGGACATGCGCGGCATCGGCTTCGATCGCCTTGGCTACGCCTGGCATCTGGGCATGAGCAGCGAGTATGTCTTCAAGGTCGATCCGGTGACCAACGCGCGCGTCGAGGTTGTCAAATTGGGTGTGGGCGGCCACTACACCTATTCGGACTTCACCGGCTCGACGGCGTTTAGCTTCACCGCGCCGCGCGGCTACTGGCGCTACTACTTTGATACCGGCTATCCCAATGCCCAGCTCGACGGGATCACCTGGGAGGGCTACTCGCCCGATGGAACGACGATCGGTGTTCGCATTCGCCCGCTCGATTCCAACAACAACCCCAGCGGCCCCTGGCGCCCGGCTGAGGTCAACGGTGTGGCCGACTACTTTGTCTATCCTCGCGGCGTGCTCAGCGAGTACATCGATTTGCACGCGAGCGGCGGTCCGATGACGGGGCGCACCTTCGAGGTCGAGATCCGCATGACCAGCTCCGATGCTGCCGTGCGGCCGATCCTTCACGACTTAAGCCTTCAATGGCAACGCCCGTGAAAATTTGACGCACCCCGGCCCTATGCTAGCTTGAGAGCAGCCTCATTGAGGCAAGATTTGCTCTAATTTTAGTACGGCTCTGGGAACGCTCGAGCGCAAGGACGCGCTCGCAGCCTCCCAGTCCGCCACTGACACCATCAATGGGTCCGTGGCGGGCGCGTCGATTTCCACGGAGGGTAGTTACATGGCAGCCCAAGCTCCCGCAGCACCGAAGAAGGCCAAGGCAAAGGCCAAGACCCCCAAAAAGACTTCCGTTAGCGCCAAGAGCGCGGCGCCCAAAACGGGCAGCCTGAGCTTGCGCCGTGAGATCGGCGGCCTGGCGCTGCTCGTGCTGGCGCTGGCCGTGCTGCTCGCGCTCGTGAGCTTCAACATCGCCGATCTGAGCAGCGACGCCGCCGCCCAAAACCTGATCGGCCCGGCCGGCGCCTTTGTCGGCGACGCCCTGCTCTACATCTTTGGCGTGGGCGCCTTTTGCCTGAACCTGGTGATCTGGTATCTGGGCTTTGCCTTGCTGATCGGGCGCACGGTCGACACGAAGGGCTCGGAGGTCGCAGGCCAGCTGCTCTTCGTCGCAGCCGGCACCGTCTTGAGCCACCTCGCGCTCAACAACTACATGATCCTTGGTCACATGCCCGGCGGCATCGTCGGCGAATTTGGCGGCGAGATCCTGCGCGGCTTCTTCGGCACGGTGGGCACCTACATCATCGCCTCGAGCGTGATGGTGCTCAGCCTGATGCTCGCCACGGCCATGAGCCTTGGCGCCGTGGTGCGCTCGATCATCGCGCGCGGCCATCGCCTCATGGCCTACGGGCGCCACCGCCTCGCAGTGCACCGCGAGTTTCAGCAGCGCTTCGACGAGGAGCGCCAGCGCCTGCTCGAAGAGCGAGATGACGAAGTCGGCATCGCCGTCGATGCCAAGCGTGCAGCACGCCTCTCGCTCAAGCCGCTCACGCCCCAGAGCTACGACTTCGATGAAGATTTCGATGTCGAGGTTGACCGCAAGGTCGCCTCGCGCCTGTCTCGCCTGATGGGCCGCTCTGCGCCCAACCCGGCGCCTGCTGCCGAGGCGGCTGTGCCAGCCAAGGCCGAGTCGTCCAGCCAGCGCGCGCTCAAAAGCGAGCGCAAAAAGAAGGACGCCAAAGACGTCGCCGAGGACCGCTGGGAGATCGGCGAGCCTTTGGCGACCGACGAGGAGATCGAGGTCGAGGTGCGCGAGGCCATTGTGCCTGTTGCGGTCGACGACGAGGAGGAGATCGAGGTCACCGACACCGATGTGGTCGATATGCGCGCCGAGCGCGCACCGGCCAAGGTGATCAGCGGCGTCGACGCCGATTTTGGCCCGCAAATCGTCGAGAGCGCTGCCGCCAAGCGCGCCCGCGACCGCCAAGACCTGCTGGCCGACGACGCCAGCAACGGTCCCCTCTTCAAGCCCCAAAAGCGCGGCGGCTTCGAGCTGCCGCCCTTGAGCTTTCTCAACTACGACAAGACCGACGACGTCGCCGTTGACAGCGAGCTGTTGCGCCAGATGGCCGCCCAGATCGAGAAGACCCTGGCCGACTTCAAGGTGCAGGGCTCGATCGTCGAGATCTGCCCCGGCCCGGTCATCACCATGTTCGAATTCAGCCCGGCCGCCGGCGTCAAGATCTCGCGCATCGCCGGGCTCGCCGACGACCTGGCCATGGCGCTGTCGGCCTTGAGCGTGCGCATCGTCGCGCCCATTCCCGGCAAGGGCGTGGTCGGCATCGAGGTGCCCAATCCGTCGCGCGAGATGGTCTATTTGAAGGAGATCATCGCCGACGAGGCTTTTCAGGACAACACCAAGATGTTTTTGCCGCTCGCGCTGGGCAAAGACACCGAGGGCGGCCCGATGATCGCCGATCTGGCGCGCATGCCTCACTTGCTCGTGGCCGGTGCCACCGGCGCGGGCAAGTCCGTGGCCGTCAACACCATGATCTGCAGCCTGCTTTACAAGCACTCTCCAGACGACGTGCGCATGATCATGGTCGATCCCAAGATGCTCGAGTTCAGCATCTATGCCGACATCCCCCACCTCTTGTTGCCCGTGGTCACCGACCCCAAGCAGGCCACCGTTGCCCTGAACTGGACCGTCCAGGAGATGGAGCGTCGCTACCAGCGCCTGGCCGACATGGGCGTTCGCGACGTGCGCGGCTACAACACCAAGGTCGAGGTGCTCACCAAGCAAGCCGAGATCGACCAGCTCCAGGGCCGCGACGAGACCGACGCGCTTCGCGCGCTGGGCATCGACGCCCAGGGCAACCCCGAGCACAAGAAGCTGCCCTACATCATCGTAATCATCGACGAGTTCGCCGACCTGATGATGACCGCCTCCAAGGACGTCGAGACGGCCGTCGCGCGCCTGGCCCAAAAGGCCCGTGCCGCCGGCATCCACTTGATTCTGGCCACCCAGCGCCCTTCCACCGACGTGATCACCGGGCTAATCAAGGCCAACTTCCCCACGCGCTTGGCCCTTCGCGTAACCAGCAAGATCGACAGCCGCGTGATCCTCGACGTCAACGGCGCCGAAGCCCTGCTCGGCAACGGCGACATGCTCTTTGTGCCGCCCGGCTCGAGCAACCTCGCCCGCACCCACGGCGCCTACGTCTCGGAGAAGGAGATCGACCAGGTCGTGGCCTTTCTCAAGTCCCAGGGAAAACCCCAGTACAACGAGTCGATCCTGATCGACGAGGACGAAGAGGCCGACAACGGCATCGACGACAGCGAGAAAGACGAGCACTACGAGGAGGCCGTTCGCATCGTCGTGGCCACCAAGCAGGCCTCCATCTCCATGCTCCAGCGCAAGCTTCGCGTGGGCTACAACCGCGCCGCGCGCATGGTCGAGCTCATGGAGCGCGACGGCATCGTCGGCGCCTCCGACAGCTGCAAGCCACGCGAAGTGCTCGTCGACAGCTCGCCCTACTGAGGCGCGCTGTAGAGCGCGGCGCGAATCGAGTCGTGCACGTCGGCGTGCAGGCCGCGAAAGCCCTCCACGAGTCCCTTGAGGTCGCGGCGGCGCGATTCGGCGTGGGAGTCGCACACGGGACAGGCGACGGTGGTCAGGCCGTGGGCGCTCACCCAGGCCTCGATTTTTCGCTCTTCGACTAAAATCAGCGGGCGAATCGCGACCACATCGATCCCGGTGGCAGGTGTGGCTGGCTTGAGCGCGTCGAGCTTTCGGCCAAAGAGCAAGTTGAGAAAGAAGGTCTCGACGGCGTCGTCGAGGTGGTGGCCCAGGGCGAGCTTGTTGTAGCCGTTGT
The DNA here is from genome assembly GCA_013697635.1 of Lujinxingiaceae bacterium. Taxonomy (GTDB): domain Bacteria; phylum Myxococcota_A; class Bradymonadia; order Bradymonadales; family Bradymonadaceae; genus JACCWM01. The sequence continues at coordinate 15,317 of JACCWM010000130.1, forward strand.
CGGCGCAAAACTTGTTGAGGATGCCGCGGCGCATGCGCCCGCAGAGCGCACAGGGGATCTGGCCGGGCTTGAGCATGGCCTGAACGACCGAATAGGTGTCCTTGTCGATGACCAGACAACTCATGCCCAGGCGCTCGAGCGCGGCGTCAAAGCCTGCTCGATCGAAGCCGGGTTGGTTTTGGTCGAGGTGGATCGGCTGCACTTCAAAGTCGAAGTCGCCGGCCAGGGAGAGCTCACGCAGCGCGGCGGCCAAGAGCAGCGAGTCTTTGCCGCCCGACATACCCACGGCGACGCGGTCGCCCGGCGAGATCAGGTCAAAGTCGCGCACCGCCTGGCGAACGAACTTCATCACGGGGCCGGAGACCGGCGGAAAATCGAGCGGTATCGCTCGCTGCTCGCTTGCTACGCTCATCTTACAGATGCCCAATGCAGGTGTTGGCGTGGTTGGTGCTGTTGGTACCGTCGGGACAGGTCGTGTTGAGCCAGGTCGCGCCGCCAAGCTCGGCGCTCGCCATGTGATTGCCAAAACGCAAGACGGCGCTGCTAAAGTTCACGGCGCTCGCATTGGTGCGCCGAAAGCTCGCGCCGGTGGCGTTGGCCTGGCTCAAATTGGCGCGCTGCATCTGGGCGTCGGCAAAGTCGACGTAGTTCAGGGTCGCGCCGATGAGCTTGGCATCGATGAGCAGGCTGCGCTTGAACTTGGCGCTGAACAGGTCGGCGCGGCTCAAGTTGGCGCGGCTCAGATCCGAGTCCGAAAAGTCGACGAACTTGAGCGTAGAGCCGCTCAAGTCAGCGCCCACAAGCTCGGCGCGCTGCATGTCGGCACCGGTGAGGTTGACGCCGCTCAAGTCCGCGTCGTTGAGCACGGCGCCGGCGAGCTTGACGTAGCCCATCTCGGCGCCGGCGAGCTTGGCGCCGGTGAGGTTTGCGCCCTCGAGGTCGGCGCCCCACAGGTTGGCGCCGCTCAAGTTGGCGCCGCTCAAGTTGGTGCCCGAGAGCTTGGCAAAGCGCAGGTTGGCGTTGATGAGGTTCGCGCCGCTCAGATCCGAGCCGCTCAAATCGGCCCCGGTCAAGTCCTTACCCTGCCAGTTGACGTTTCTCAGCGCCTTGGACGAGCAATCGACATAGGGCGCGGGCGTGCAGGGATCGTTGGTGACGGGCGGGGGCGAGACGTCGACGCCGGGCTGGGTCGTGCCGTCCTCGCTGCCGGAGCCGGAGTCGTCGCCCGGCGGATAGCCTGAATCGAGCGTGTTCGGCCCTCCCCCATCGCGGCCGGGGCCGTTGGGGCCGTCGACGGCGTCGTCGAGATCGCCGGCATCGACGCGCGCGCCGGGCGTGTTCTGATCTTCGTAAAGATTCCACTCGCCGCCGGGCGTTCCATCGGGCTCAAAGTCGCACGCAGTCAGGGCGATCGCGAGCATGAAGATCAGTAGAGCCGTCGATTTCATGGCGTCTGTCCGTTGGAATGGGGTGCGGCCGGCAAGCCAGGGTGGCGTTTCGCGCTCGTGATCCTAGCGCCAGTGCCCGGTGGATGCAACGGCGTCGGGCAAATGAGCATAGTCTGCCAAGCGCGAACCATTTCAATTTCGCGCCAACACATAGTATAAGGTTGCAAGCAAACGATGATTCGGCTGCAAATTGGCCACTTCGGCTCCAGAAAACAGAGGAAGTAATGGCAGAAGAGATCCTGCTGGACTACGCGATTGACCGCCCCTGCGTCTCCTCGGTGCAAGAAGAGACGCGCCTCAAGGTGCTGCTCAAGATCAACGCCTCCAACGCGCTGCGGGCAGCCGGCAGCGAGGTGATCTTGCCCCTGCATCTGGTCTTCGTGCTCGACGTCTCGAGCTCGATGAAGACCGCCGAGATCGGCGCGCTCAAAGAGGCCGCGCGCCTGGGCGTCGATCAGCTCAACGTGGGCGACTTCGTCTCGGTGATCGCCTTTCAGTCGGTGGCCTACGAGATCGTCGAGCCCACGCGCATCCGCGACGCCTCGACGCGCGCCAACATCAAGAATCGCATCGAGGTCATCGATCAGTTCCAAGGCGGCGGCACCGATCTCGAGTACGCGCTGACCAAGGCCGAGCACCAGCTCGTCTCGGTGCCTGATTACAAGCAGGTTCGCCGCATCATGGTCTTCACCGACGGGCAGGTCACCGGCCAGCCTGCCGATTGCCTTCGTCGAGCGGCCGAGATCGCCGATCGCGGCATCGCTATTGATGCCATGGGCTTTGGCCAGGAGTTCGACTTTCGCTTCGTGCAGCGGTTGGTCTCCTACTCCAACGGCTTTACGGCCAAGATCGATCGGCCCGAAGACATCAAGAAGGTCTTCCAGAGCCGGGTTCGCGACATGACCAACGTGATCGCCAAGAATGTGCGCCTGGATTTGAACTTCACGCCCCAGGTTCGCGCCCAACACGGCTACCGCTACAGCCCCGAGATCAGCTATCTGGGGCGCATGCGCCTGCCCGGCGACGTGCGCACGATCTCGATTCCCATCGGCACGATCGAGCGCGACAAGGAGTACTCCTACCTTGTGACCTGTGCCGTGCAGGCGCGAGCGGTCGGCAATATCCGCCTGATCAAGGCCGATTTGCACTACGACATCCCCACCCTTGGGATCGAGGGCGGCTCGAGCACCCAGTCGATCGTCGTGCAGTACACCGACGATCCGCAGCTGCTCACGCGGCTCAACGGCGAGGTCGAGCGCGCCTTTGACGAGGCCGAGGTGGGCCGGCTGCTCGAGGAGCTCGAGGCCTCGATGCGCGCCACCAAGCACACCGAGGTCGCCATGATCTTCGACCTGCTCGCGGAGCGCTATCGCGAGTTTGGCGACCATGACATGGCCAGCCACTACGGCGATCTCAAGCGAAAGTACGCCGCCCAGGGCCAGATCTCGCAAGACGAGATGAATTACACACGCCACAAGTCCACCCAGAAGCGCGACAGCGGAGTGCAACTCGTCGACGCCTCGAGTTTGATCTAGCTCGCCAGCCCTACTCTTGACACACACCACCGATATTCTTCATCTGGAGCCTTGCATGAACGAATCCCTTGTCTGCCCCATCTGCGATACCCCCAACGAGTCTGGCGCGGTCAATTGCGAGGTTTGCGGTGAGCGCCTCGCGCCGCTGGGCGAAGGCGAAGTGCTCAATCCCGAGGAGAACGTCTCGGGCATGCTTCAAGAGCAAGCGGCCGCCCAGGTCACCGGCTTTAGCGTCGACGACTCCGAGGCCAATGAAGACGAGTACGCCGAGCAGGACGACGGCCTCGAAGACGACGACGGCCTCGGCCACAGCTCGAGCGCAAACTACGACGACGACGAGGATCTGGGCGACGATGCCAGCGATGCCGAGCTTCAGGTGCTCTATTCACCCGTCGACGGCACGGCCTACCCCGCGGGCACCCCGGAGTTCGAGGACGGCTTTGGCCCGATGGGCGAAGAGCTCGTCGCCGAGAAGCCCGATCTGGGCGACGTCGAGGCGCTCGAGACCGCACATGAGGCCGGCTACGACGACTCCGAGATCGACGAGGAAGGCGCAGGCTTTGCTCACGACGACTACGAGGCCCGCGCGCCCTCAGAGGCCGAAGCTGAACCTGAGCCTGAGCCTGAGCCTGAGCCGGTAGCAGCCCGCCCGGCTATCTCGGCGCTTCGCACAACCCCGCGCAGCGAAGAGGCCCTGACGCCGCTTCCCACGCCCGGCACACACAGCCAGCCGGCCACGCTCACGGTGTTTCAAAACCGCCTGCCCGTCGAGACCCACGACATCGACGGCGATGAGCTGCTCATCGGCCGGCGCGACCCGGTGGCCAACGCCTTTCCCGACATCGATCTTAGCGGCTTCGATCCCGACGGCCAGGTCTCGCGCAAGCACGCCTACATCTACCGCCAGCACAAGAACTACACGCTCTACGTGATCTCCAACACCGGCACCCAGCTCAACAGCGAGCTGCTTGGTCTGGGTGACCGACGCACGCTCAACGACGGCGACGTGATCGTGCTCGCGGGCAAGCTCGCCATGAAGTTTCAGCTGCCCGAAGCGCAGGCGTGAAGAGCCTCGGGGGCGGCCGCTACGCGATCGATCGCGTTTTTGCCGACGGGGGCGGCATGGGCATCATCTATGCCGCCCACGACACGCGCTGCGCTCAGAACAAGGTCTTGATCAAGACCACGCGCTACGACACCGGCCGCCACCTTCGCAACTTTCGCTACACGGCCGACGAGGCCGTCAAACACATCGCTCAGACGCGCAAGATCCTCGAGTGGGAGAAGAAAGTCCTCGTGCGCTTTCGAAACGACGGCCTCAACAACCTGCCCTCCCCCAACAATTTTTTCTATGACCGCTCGCTCACCTTAGCCGAGCGCTACGAGGGCCGCGCGGGCCACTACGCCCTGCCCGGCGACCTGCTCGACAGCGAGCCCTACCTGGTCATGGAGTACATCGACGGCGCCATGCTCGAGACCAGGCTGCACGAGCCCGCCTTTCGCGCTCGCCTCGAGGAGCGCCTGCTCACGCTCTCACGCGAGGTGCTCACGGCCTTGATTCGCCTGCACCGCCCCTTCGAGATCAACGGGCGCAAGGCCTGCTTTCTCTACCAGGACATGAAACCCGCCAACATCCTCGTCAGCCACGACGACTATTTCACCCTGATCGACTTTGGCGGCGTCACGCTTCGCCTGGGCGATCGCACCACCGAGCCGACCGCCGGCTGCATCACGCCGGGCTATGCCGCCCCCGAGGCCAGCGACGGGCGCGAGCACCAGATCGACGCCCGCTTCGACATCTACACCCTGGGCGCCACCTTGTGGCACGCCGTCACCACCGAAGACCCCCGCGAGCTCGGCTCCGAGTTCCCCCACCTCGACCCCGCCAAGATGCGCGGCAAGGGCGTCTCCGAGCCCTTCATCCAGATAGCAGCCCGCGCCCTCGCCCGCGACCCCGACAAACGCTACCCATCGGCCGCCGCCATGCGCAAAGACGTCATGGATCGCCTGCGCGACCTGCGCGCCTAGGCGTCGAAGGGTGCCAATCAAGCCTGACCAATACCCTCGGAAACTTCCGAGGGTGCCAAGCAAGCCTGATCAATACCCTCGGAAACTTCCGTGGGTGCCAAGCAAGCCCGATCAATACCCTCGGAAACTTCCGAGGATGCCAAGCAAGCCTGATCAATACCCTCGGAAACTTCAGAGGATGCCAAGCAAGCCTGATCAATACCCTCTGACACGGCGGAGCGACCCTGCGAGAAAATACATGCGTGCCGTGCAATTGAGGGTTGTGCTCATTTACAACCCTGATTATCGTAATAGGCATCGCAGTTGTAGATTTTCATGGTCTCCGGAGGGAGACCCATCCTTGGGAGGGTAGCACCATGCAAAAATTGAACGACAGTAATGGCCCCGATACGGTCCTTCGTGCACTTCGCTTCGCCTCGATCCGCCTGCGCCATCATCCCCTTTCGGCGCCGCTGGCCGTGCGCCGTCGGGGGGTCAGGGGAGCCGACGGACCGCCTGTTAGGCGACATGAGAAATTGCCCCCCTGACGACACGAGGAATTGACCCCCTCGTCAGGAGGAAGAACGATGCAAACCAGACAATTGACGTATGATGCTGCCGCCCAATTTGGAGGGGGCAGCCCG
>JACCWM010000133.1 GCA_013697635.1 Lujinxingiaceae bacterium
GACGTCTACGGCCGCCGCCTGCCCAGCCTGCTCGCCCGACAACCCGAGACGCTGATCGCCGAGCTTCGCCAACTGCACGTTGGCGAGCTTCGCGCCGGCTTTCGTCTCGAAGATCTGCGCCTCAAGAACGCCGCCCAACGCCCCCAACAGCAAGCCCGCGCGCTGCTCGCCGGCTTTGCGCTGCTCTCGACCGTCGAGCGTCAAACGGCGCTGACGCTGCTCGCCGATACGTTGGCAGACTCGGTGTCCGCCACCCATGACCAGGGCTGTGCTGAGCTTGGCGCAATCGGTGCGCTGGGAGACGAGTTGCGCGTTCGCGCGACCGGCCCCGACGCACAACCCGACGATCGCGAACTGGCCCACCATGCGAGCTGGCTTGCCACCAGCGTCTATGCCGCCGCCTGCCAGGGCACGGCCGCCTTTGAGGAAGCATCACTTCGTTGGGCGCAGAGTCGAAGTGCGCGCCTCGACCTTGTCTTTCCATTCTTTGATGGCCTGCTCGGGCGTCACGCTCGAGGTGGCGTCGATGCCGAGCGCGTTGAGCGCCTTGCCCGCTTGAGTGCGACGCTCGGCGGCGCCGAACAGTGCCGACGCCTCAATCTGGCGCTCGCCACGGCCCTCACCCGTGATGGCCAGCTCGAAGCAGCCGAGCGCCATCTACTGCTCTTTTCCAACTGTGGTGGCTCGGCCGACACCTACGCCGGCTCACGTTCGACGGTGGCCTCCTACATCGCCCATGAGCGCAGCGGCCAATGGCCCGCCAGCCGCCAGGCCAACCATCAAACAGCGTGCATCGGCCTGCAACCGCTCGGTTTGGACCTCTTGAGCCAGATCGAGCCCGAGATCGCACAACTGGCAGCCTCCATACAGCTGGCACCGGTGGCAACCTCGGATTTCTTGCAGCTGCGCACGGCATCCACAGTCGTCTCGCGCGGCGAAGCCGCCTTCCAGGTCGCACGACGCGCTCTGGCCGAAGGTCGCCCGCTCGTTGCAGCGCGCTCACTGCAAGAGGCCCGCGCCGACTTTCAGAGCATCAAGCATCTGGCCGGTCTGGCGCGCATTGCCTTTCTCGAAACCGTCATCTTTGAAGGAAATTTGCAAGGTGCCGAACGCCTCAGCGCTGCACGTCCAGCAGCGCTGCCTCGAGATCTCGATGCCGGACTTGCGCATCTTCCCGAGGCGGCGCTGGCCTCGCTCTTTCGCGCCGGCCACGCGCGCCGCTGGCTCGCAGACTTCGACGCCGCACCGCAAGTGACCGACGCGAGGCCTTCAACAACGCTTGGTCAGGCCTTGATCGCGGCGTCGATCATCGTTGAGGACGATGCGAGCACCCAACTACGCTGGCAGGCTTATCAAAGCGCTTCGGGGTTTGAGCGCCTCTGTGAAGTTTCACTCTCCGGTGATAGCCTCAATAGCCAACGCGCGCCTTGAGCACTCAAGGCTGTGACAAAGTGCCGATTTACAGACCTCCTTGGGGTCCGTAGACTCGCCCTCCTTTCGTAACGCGCATCTCATGAGGTCTGACCCAACCGATGATCGGCACTTCGGTAGAGCGATACAAAATCTTGGAAGAGCTCGGCCAGGGCGGCATGTCCGTGGTCTATCGTGGCCTTGACACCTCCCTCGAGCGCGAGGTGGCCGTCAAAATGCTGCATGGACATCTTGCGAGCAAACCCGAGAACAGGTTGCGCTTTCACCGCGAGGCCAAGGCCATCGCGCGGCTTCGCCATGCCAATATTCTCGAGGTCTACGATTACTCCAGTGAGGACGCCGACAAGTCCTACATCGTCATGGAGTACATCCCGGGCTCGAACCTTCGCCAGTTCTTGCTGCAGCACGGCCCCCCTCCTCCGGAAGCCGCTGCGGCGATCGCAATAGCGATCTGCCAGGCCCTCGAACACGCCCACGAACAAGGCGTCATCCATCGCGATCTCAAACCTGAGAACGTCATGATCTCGGCTCAGGGCGTGATCAAGCTGATGGATTTTGGCATCGCTCACGTCATCGGCGCCGAGACCATGACCCAGACCGGCAGCCTGATGGGAAGCCCGGCGCATATGGCTCCAGAGCTCATCGAAGGCCTCAAAGTCGACGTGCGCTCGGACATCTTCTCGTTGGGCACCGTGCTCTACTGGATCACCACCGGCAAACTGCCCTTCGATGGCCAAAACGCCCCCCAGGTGCTCAAGCGTGTGCTTGATGGCAATTACATCGATCCGGAGGCCGTCGACGCTCGCATCGGCCAAGAATTTGCCGCGATCATCAAGTGTTGCCTGGCCAATAATCCCGATGAGCGCTACCCCGACGTCACGGCCGTGCTCGAGGCCCTGATTCAAGCACTTGCCAGAAACGGCTTTAACGAGCCCGACCAACTCTTAAGCGATTACTTTAAAAACCCCCTCGAGTTTACGCGAGGTTTTAGCGACATGATCGTCGCTCGCCTGACCAAACGCGGCCAGCAGGCTTTTCAAAGCCGCCAGATCGCGCAGGCAACACGGTGCTTCAATCGCATACTGGCCTACGATCCGGACAACCCGGCGGTGCGCGCCTTTCTCGAGTCGATCGCCCATCGACGCACCTACCATCGAATCGGTATCGGCGCCGCAGTGCTCGTTTTGCTGTGCGCAAGCGCAATGTTTCTCTACCAGCGCGCCGACTCTGGCCCGAGTGACAAGATGGTCGCGCAGGCCATCCTCGACACCAACGAGGCGGCGATCGCTGCCACACGCGAGGCGGTCATCTCTGCGGCCGCATTGTCGGTTCAACGCGCCGCAGCGGACGCAAGCCACAGCGCCCAGCGGCGACGAGCCAGCGCGCTTGGTGAACACGTCGTCGCTTCGGCCAAGGATCTGTCGAGCAGCATGCCGGAGCGCGCTCTGCTACGCGCACACGTCGTTCGCCCCTTCATCCCGCTTCAACCCTCCGTAATCGAATCGATCTCCAAGAAAGTTGTGAGCGAAAGCACAGCGAGCACCGCCCTGGCCGAGCCCAAGGTGCGCTACCGATTCAAGGTTTCGCCGCCGGCCGCCACGCTTTACCTGGAGGGTCGCGCCGTCTCCGCGATGGAAGCCGCACAAGGCGTCGATTTGACGCTTGGCCGCCATGTCGTCACGGCGCGCAGCCCGGGCTGCAAGCCTTTTCGCCAGATCCTCCATGTCACGCGTGACCCGCAGGAGCGCACCTCGATTGTGCTCGACTGGGACGATGGCTTTGTCCATGTGGTTTCCAACCACGACGCACTGGTCTGGCTCAATGAGGAACCCCAGCCGCGCTCGATTCGTGCCGGTGGCAAGGGTGCAGCCTTGCGCATTCGCTTCGGCCCGGCCGATACTGTCCAAAGCGAGCAGAAGGTCAGCCTTCGAATCGCCGCAAGCCATGATTTGCAGCAGTCTCGAAAGCAGGTCGTAACCGTGCGCCCCGGCGCACATGCAACCGTCAATGTTAACTTCGCCTCAGGGAATTGAACCAGCGATGTACGTGCACCGCGCCCTGGGCGCCTCAGCGATTTTGATGCTCGTGCTGCTGACCGTGATGCCGCCGCTTGCAGCCGAGCAGCCGGGCGAGCAGCCGGGCGAGCAGCTCGCCCAAAGCGAGCCGGCAGTCGATCTGGAGCCGGGAGAAGTCGAGGCGCCCGACGCGCCGGAGCCGAACGAGGTTGCGGCAGCCGCGTATCCTGACGACCCAAACGAGCGCGTGGCCATGGCGCGACGCGCCTTCAACAACTCCGACTTCGACATCCTTCGCCCGCTGCTCGAGCCGCTGCTCGAGCCTCACGCGATCATCGACGACGCGCTCGAGCGCCTCGATGCACGCCAATTGCTGGCACTCGGCCTGTTCTTTGAAGCCCAGCAGGTGCCTGACGCATCGCGGCGGCGCGCGCTTCTTTCGTCGGCGCGAGGCCACTTTCTCGACATACTTCGCGAGCAGCCCGAGTTCATCTTGGATCCGCTGATTTACCCTGCCAGTGTCGTGGAGATTTTCGAGAGTGTTCGCCAGGATAACGAAACCGAGTTACGCAACATCATCGCCGCCAGAAATGCCGACGCGCTCTCAACGACACGCTCCGATCTGCAGATGCTCTACATCGAGCGCGAGGTCCAACAACACAGCCTGGCACTGAATTTTTTCCCCTTTGGCATCGGCCAGTTCCAAAACAACTCCTCGGTCAAGGGCACGCTCTTCGCGGTCAGCCAGGGTCTGGCCCTCGCGCTCAACATCGCGAGCTACTGGATGATCGAACGTCTGCGAGGCCCTGATGGCGCCTATGAGACGACATCGAGCAGCCGCGGAGGCGCCTATGCCGAGGCGCTAGGTTGGCGGCGAACCCAGTACGGTGCGTTGGGCGCCTTTGCGGCCTTCTACACCTGGTCGGTGCTCGACGGCGTCTTGAACTTCCACCCCACCCAGGTCCACATCCGCACGCTCGACGAACCACCAGCCGAGTTGGATGGCCCCGGTCCTAGAGCTGGTCAAGGACTCAACCTTGGTCTAGGATGGTCCTGGCGATGGCGCTGGTAGTTGACCGCCGCCGGGAACCCTCATCACGCTCCATGTATCGTCGTGGGATATGCCAACTTTTCAGCTTCGAGACGCAACTTCGGGCGTTCTGGGCGAGTTTGTGCTTCGAAAGAGCATTACTTCGATCGGATCGTCGCCGGACAACGACATCGTGATCATAGGTGCGGCCGAGCACCACGCTTTTGTGCATTGCGATGCGAGCGCCTTTCAGATTCAGGCCGCTGACCGTGCACATGACCTCCTGATCAACGGCAAAAAGAAGAAGAAGGAGACCCTTCGCCACCTCGACGAGGTCAGCCTCGGCAGCGCGCGTCTGGTCTTCTCGCTGCTCGACACCAGCCAGCCACGCGAACAAGCCGGCGCGAGCAAGGAAGAAATCGCCCATCTCGACAGCTACCGCCGCCTGCACGATTTTTCGCGAAAACTGCTCGCCGAATACGAGCTGGGATCGCTGATCAACAGCTTGATGGACGCCGTCATCGCGATCACCAATGCCGACAAGGGATTTTTGATCCTCTCGGAGAACGACGAGTTCAAGGTCAAGGTCGCTCGAAACGTCAACGAGGAAGACCTCGCCAACGCCGTCGATCAGGTCTCGGACGCCGTCGTTGCCAAGGTCGTCCAAAGCCGCAAGGCCTTGATCGTCAACGACGCGCTCAATGACGCCGAGTTCAACAGCTCACAGTCGGTGATCAATCTCAATTTGTGCAGCGTGATGTGTGTCCCGCTGCTCGATCGCGGCAGTCTGCTCGGCCTGATTTACGTCGGCAACGGCAACGTCACCAGCCTCTTCACCGAGCGCCACCTCGAGTTGTTGACAGTCTTCGCCGCCCAGGCCAGCCTGATCGTCGCCAACGCCATCATGATCAATGAGCTCAAGCTCGACAACCAGGCGCTCAACCGCAAGCTCAGCGGAATGCGCTTTGGCAGCATCATTGGCGCCTGTGACGCGATCAAGGACGTCTTTCGCACCGTCGAGCGCGTTGCACCGACCAGCGTCAACGTACTGATCGTTGGCGAAACCGGCACAGGCAAGGAGCTCATCGCCCATGAGCTGCACGCGCGCAGCCCGCGCGCCAAGGGACCGTTTATCACGCTCAACTGCGGCGCTATCCCCGAGAATCTGCTCGAGAGCGAGCTCTTTGGCCACGTCAAAGGCGCGTTTACAGGTGCCACCTCCAACCGCGAAGGCTCCTTTCAGGCGGCCGATGGCGGCACGATCTTTCTCGACGAGATCGGCGAGATGCCGATCAATTTGCAGGTCAAGCTGCTGCGCGTGCTCCAAGAGCATACGATCACCAAGGTCGGCTCGACCAAGCTCGAGAAGGTGGACATTCGTGTCGTGGCGGCCACCAACAAGGATCTCGAACTCGCGGTGCGCAACCACGAATTTCGTGAGGACCTCTTCTACCGCCTCAACGTCGTGATGCTGCGCCTGCCCCCGCTTCGCGACCGCGGCGACGACGTCGTGGTGATCGCCCAGTTCCTTATCAAGAAGATCTGCGACGAGTTCAATCTGCCCCTCAAGCAGCTCGGCGCCGATGCTGTCATCGCGATGAAGAAATACGAGTGGCCGGGCAACATTCGCCAGCTGGAGAACCGCCTCAAGAAGGCGATCGTGCTGGCCAATCGCAGCGTGCTCAATCCTGATGACCTCGATCTGCCCCCGGAGGTGCTTCGTGACATCGTGCCTTTGGCCGACGCCAAGGAGCACTTCGCGCACCGCTACATCCTCGAAGCCCTCGAGCGAAACGGCGGCAACCGCACGCAGACCGCGCGCGAGCTCGACGTCGATCCACGCACGATTTTCCGCTACCTTGAAAAGACTTAGCCGCTATGACATCGGCGTCATGGCTTACCAGTCCGTGACATGTCCAAGGCCGTCGGGCACATGATCAAAGCCTTTAAAATACAAACACTTAACGCCAGCGAAATCCTGGCACGGGTTCTGCATTGCTGTTTGCCAGGCCTAACGTTGGTCGGACTCGTGAGTGGATGCCTGCTCACTCCGCCCATCGAGCCGCAGGAGCCCGAAATGAACTACCCGCCCTTTATCGATCCAGATTTCGTGCGTCCCGAGCGCGAAGTGATTCGCGTTGAACGCGAAGTCGGTCGTGTAGGCGTGCCGCCGATACGCGTTTCGGTCGAGACCTTCCTCGATCCCAACGCCGAGAATGTCTTGTACTACGCCTGGATCGGCAAGCGTCTTGGGCTGATCGAGCAGGCCCAGGTCGGCCCGAACCTTGAGCAAACCAGCCTCTATAAGGGTATTTTCTACCAGTTCGGCCGAGTCGAAATTGAGATCGACCCCTGCATCGACCGTCTGCGCGGTGTGGACAGCGAGACCCTGTGGGTCTTCGTTGCCGACCGTCGTTTTGTCCGAGTCGCCGGCGATGGCGTGCAGGTCGAAGCTGGCGGATACCTCGACTCCCATGCATGGGTCTTTGAATTTGACGCGGGCCTATGCAGCAATTGAGCGCAAGGCACAGCCAGCCGGCACCCACTTTCGGCCCCCCAGGGAGCCGTCTGGCCGTATGGCTCTGGCTTCTTATCCTAATTTTGTCGGCCTGTGCCGAAGACGCCGCAAAAAGCGGCAACATCACCGAGCCCGTCTGCACCCAGCATGCTCAATGCGATGGCGATCAAATCTGTCGCAGGGGATATTGCACCGTGGTCGACATCGAGCCCTTCAAGCTCGGCTTCACATTCATTCCACCACACTCCACCAACTATCTGCCCCAGCGCCTCGATCCTTTCTTGATCGACGCCGAAGAGCCACTGCAAATCGGGCTTGAGGCGAGCATCCTGGTGCTCGGTCAACTGAGCTTTCATGAGGCGGCGGTGCCCGGTCCCTCGGGTGTGGCGATCTTTCGGCGAGTCAACGACGAGGCTGGCCTCTACACCCAACAGGTGCGCGTCGACGCCGGGCGCTTCGAGGCCTTTGTCCTGCCGGGCAAGTACATCGTCTCGCTCAGCCCGGAGGAGGCCTCCATCCCGGGCTTTGTCTGGCACGACGCGGTCTTTTCGAGCGACACCGAATTCAAGCGCACGCTGCCCGCGCCGCCCTCGGCCCTTCGCGTGAGCGGAAACATCTCGTTCAAGTCGCTGGGTTTGCCCGGTGACCCGGTGATCAATAATGTCTTGGTCGAGGAGGCTCGCGTCATCGCCGTCTCGCGCACTCACGGTTATTCGAGCACGGCGGGCACGACCAACGAGTTCGGTGACTTCATCGTTCGCGTTTGGCCTCAAACCGGCCCCTATGCCTTGCATATCACGCCTTCGCGGCCGAACTCGCTGATCCCGGAGGTGATCATCGAGGAGGCGTTCAACGCCAAGGATCATCACATCCTGGCTCCACAGACGCTCGGTGAGTACGGCGAGCTTGCACTGGCCTTGCGCGTCTACCTGCGCACACCCAGCGGCCTCGATGGCAAAGATGAAGGCATCGACTGGTCGCAGACCAGCGTCTTGTTGCGCGCGCGCATGGGCAACGGCACGTTGAGCCTCTCCGCTCCAGTCAACGCTGAGGGCTTCATCGACGTCGTGGCCCTCGCCGGGCTCTATCAGATCGATGTTATTCCGCCCTTATCCTCGAGCCTGGCGCGCACCAGCCTTTCGCTCGACCTCAGCCCGACCAGCGGACTGGTTGAGATCGAGATCCCACTCAAGAAGCACGTTACCGGAGTGGTCCTTGATCACACTGGCCTGCCCGTCGATGGCGTCAAGGTCAAGCTTGAGCCCAGCAACGCGCAGCGCCGCCCCAGCAGCGAGGCGCGAACCATCACGGTGACGACCGACGCTGATGGCCAATTCGAGGCCTGGCTCGAGGACAGTGACTACCGGTTGAGCGCCATTCCGCTGGCCAATTCCGGCCGCCCGCGCGCCTTTCTCAACGTGAGCACCAACGAGGCCGACTTCGATTCCAATCTTGTCGTCACCCTCGCTGAGCCTGTCGTGGTCTTTGGAACTCTTTACGACGACGCACTGAAGGGAGTCGCCAACGTCACCGTGCAGGGCTTTGACCTGGTCGATGGCCAAAGACGCGTGCTCGGTGAAGGCCAGACCAACTCCTATGGCGAGTTTCGCCTGGTTGTGCCGGCCCCCTGAATTAGCCGTAAGGGCTCAGTTGTCGTCGAGATCTTCGTCGGGATCGTCTTCGAGACCGCCCACGCCTGTGCGATGTCCACGAAGGGCGTTGCGCGTCGCACGCAGCATGTCGAAGGCATCTGCGTGCTCGGCCCGACAGCGCGACACCCAGAGACGGTAGCGCTGCTCCCAGGGCGACGTCAGCCGGCGCGACTCACCAGCAGCCATCATCAAATGCTGCGCGTCGTCCAGACAGTCAATCGCCGTCTCGGTGCGCGTGATCGGCTGGCCTGTGAAGGGATCCCAGATGCGATCGCGGTGAATGCCCATCGCCGCGCCGACAATCATCGGAATGAAAATTAGCAGCGAGGTGCCAAACAGCACAACGTAGCCGGTGCGACGCACCAGCTTCATCGTCTGCTGCTCAATCCGCTCCCGCTCCGTTGTCGCGCCTTGATCGTCTGATTTACTCATCGGCCTTTGACTCACTGCGCCCAAGCCAGAAGTTCCACAACTACCTACATCGTCCTTAACGGATACACGCTGCTTTCGCAACCACCCATCTCAGCTTGCGTGTTCCCATTGGTCGTCGCAATATTCATCGACGCCGGGCATTTCCTGAAGCCGCTCGCGTGCGATCTTCCAGGCAAGCTCCATGATCCAGCTCAGCGAGCGATCTTGGCGAAGCGCCTCTTGCTTGGTCTCATTGAGAAGATCTTCCGAAAAGTAGAGCGTCAGTTTCTTCTTCGTTGCCATGTCTCGAGTCTCCGCGGGGTGTCCAAGGAATGTTGAACGGGCTGTGATCGTCTGCTTGCTGAATACACTGTAAGGCACCGTTGATGTACGACGTTGTCCTACATCCAGGTCTCACTTTACGGAGATCGAAGCGCCCGTCAAAAATATTTAAGTAACGCTTCAACATCTGGCCCCAAGATGCTCAACGCCGAACAGGCCCTGATCCTTAAACCCCTACTTGAAGAGCTGATCGAGCGAAGCGCGCCCGACGAGCGCCGCTCCCACGATCCCGTCGACCTGGTATGGAATTACCAAGATCCTTGCGATCAAGAGGTTGTCGCGCTGATCACGAGTTGTCTGGCCTACGGGCGCGTCTCCTTACTCAAGCGCGCTGTCGCTCAAGTCCTTGCCCCGATGGGCCACCACCCCGCCGAGTTTTTGCGCACATTCAAGCCTGCCGACTTGCCTGAGCTCTACGATGGCTTCGTCTACCGCATGAGCCGCGCGGCCGACATCGCGGATCTGCTCGCTGGAATAGCTCATGTGATACTTAAACATGGCTCGCTCGAGCAAGCCTACCGCCATCATGGTGGGCTGTCACACACCGAGGCCGCGAGCGAGCTGGTGCGCGCTGTGCGCGCCGCACGCCTGCGCAGCGACATGGCCCGCGGGTTGGCCTATCTGTTGCCCGACCCGCGCGATGGCAGCTCCTGCAAGCGACTTCATCTGTTCTTTCGTTGGGTGACGCGCGGTCCCGACGGCATCGATCTTGGAATTTGGACGGCCGTCTCGCCAGCCGATCTCATCATGCCGTTGGACACTCATACCAGCCGTTTGTGCCGCTATATCGGACTGACCGATCGCAGCACGGTTGACGCCAAAATGGCCCTCGAGGTCACCGACTCGCTTCGGCTTCTCGATCCCGACGATCCCCTGCGCTATGATTTTGCTCTTTGCCACCTGGGCATCTCCGGGCGCTGCATCCATCGCCGCTCTGCCGAGCACTGCCCAGGTTGCCCGATCGAGGGCGTCTGCACGCTCTAGCGCGCCCAGGGCGCTAGTCGACGCTTCGATAAGAGATGACTTCGACCTCAAAGACCCTCACGTCGAGAAAGCTGTTCGTACCAACCAGGCCCAGCGAGCCGGCGACGACGAAGAGCAGCAAGAAGATGCAGCAGATCTCGTACCAACGCCGCCCTCGCGAGAGCACGGCAGCAGCAGCCAGTGCCACAAAAAAGCTGATCGTGAGGACCCAGACCACCAAAAAGGGCTGAACGTGGGTGATGAACACCATCGGATTGGCGAGGCTATTCTTCATCGGCGAGCTCGACGGCGCTGGTTACTGGTTGAGGTGACATGAACAAGAGATTGAAAAAATTGGTGGTGAAGTGCGCAACGATCGGCGCGAGCACATTGCCCGTATAAAGGTACATCCAGCCAAACACGCCGCCCAGCACGATCGCCATCGCCATCCAAGGCCAGAATCGCTTGAAGTCCGGCCCAAGGTGCAAGCCGCCAAAGATCAAACTGGCCACGATCAGGCCCAAAAACGGCGCACTTGCGCCGGAGAACACGTGAACCGATAGGAGTTGTTGGAGAAAGCCTCGAAAAAAGATTTCTTCGGCGATTCCGCTGGCCGCTGCGAAGATAAAGGCCTGCGTGACGCTCAGTGAGCCGAGCAGCTTGGAGAACTCATCCGTGAGCACCCGCGCCCAGCGCGTGGTGCGATCGAGCACCTGGCTCAAGGCCACCACAACGACGCCCACGCCAACGCCCAAGAGAGCGTCAAAGGCGACGGACGTGTCGTTATCGTCATGCCAGATGAGCACGTCGAGCCCGGCCAGCGAGTTGCCCAGCACGAAAGCCAGCCCCACGATGATCAGGTAGAAGACGAAGACAAAAGGTGCCGAGAGTCGATCCATGTTCGAAGCCCATTGTTTTGGAGAGAACACATCATCACGGCCTGGCCACCATCAAGGGGGCTCAAAGTGCGGGCTTTGTCTCAGTCATCGTCGCCAAGTGCTTCACCGAGCAGCTCGTTGGCCATCGCTTCGAGGTCAGGACTTTGCAAGCGTCCTCGAAAACGCATTCGCGTCGTCTCAAACGGATAGATTCGCCAGTCCAGGTGAAAGCGGTTGACGCGGTTGTGTCGAAAATAGTCGTGAAGCTGGGTGCGCAAGAATTCAAAGGCGAGCTCGATACGCTCCTCCGGACCAATGGCTTGCACGACATCGAAGTCTTGGTCTTGGACGACGACGGCCGCCTCCAAATCCAAGCGAAAGGATTGGTCGGGCAATGCCACGACCAGCTGTGCGTAAACAAAATCCTTATCTTTCTCGATGCTCGCCCGCAGGCGCTCGCCTGGTTTGAGGTAGGCGCGAAATCGGGCGAGCATCGCCTTTTCAATGCGAAGACAGGCGACCGTCAAGATCTCTTGGATGGGCGCGGTGGTGGGGCTCGAACTCTGTTCCGTCATCTTGAAACCTTTAGCACCTGGTGCTCAAAGTGAAGCGGCAGCGAACCGCTCTTGCAATTGCTCGACGAGGCCCGCATAGCCAGGACTCGCCCACACCGAGGCGCGTCGACCCTCTGTCGCCACAGACAGCTCAATGAGCAGACCCGCTCCGGGCCAGGCCTGTGGGATGCGATCGAGCCATTCGACACACATAATACGGTCACCGGCGTCGACATAATCCCAATAGCCCGTCGACTCCAAATCGTCGACCCCTTCGAGTCGGTAGAGGTCCATATGCAATACCGGCGGCTCGAGCTCGTAGAGATTGACCAGCGCGTAGCTAGGGCTGGTCGCCTCGGCTTTCTCATCGAGCGCACCGACCAGGCCCTGGACCAAAGTCGTCTTGCCCGCGCCAAGTCCGCCCACCAGGCCGAGAAAATCACCGACCTTGAGGCTCAAGCCCAGCGCATGCCCCAAGGCCTGCGTCTGCTCATGACCCGCGAGCTCGAAGACGGCATCAGGCCGAGGCGAAAGCCCCAGGCTCTGCGGCTGCAGCCTTGATTGTTGCATGGCGCATCACCAGAGGGCGACTTACTGAATGTAGAATGGGAAGGTGACACCACGATTGCTGATCGCGCCATGCTCGGGAAACTTGATCGCCCGAAAGCGTTGGATCAGACACTCGCCAACCGGACGATTGGAGTAGCGATCCTCCTTGAGCTGGACGCCACCTGTGGTGCCCGAGGGACGAATGAAGAACTGCACCGTCACGCCCTTGAAGGAGCGGTTGTCCTTGAGCTCCATCATCATGCAGCTTCGAAGATGGCCCATCTGTGAGATCACGATGTCGTAAATCTCGTTGTCACTCAAATGGTGATCGGAGCCGCCCGCCCCCATGTCGACCGATGCCACACCCGAATCGCTGTCTGAGCCGCCACCGCCACCGGGGCGCGGCGCCTTGGATGCACTGCTTCTTCGCGAACGCACGCGCTTGATCTGTTGGGCAATCTCCTCTTCGCTCGCGCGCGGATTGAAAATGCTCTGCAAGATCGCATTATCCACGGCCACGGCCTGAAAATCCTGAGGCGGTGGCAAGAAGTTGTAACCAAGCGAGGCGAACGCGCTCTCCAGAGGCAATTTTTCCGGCTCCGGCTGCTGAAACCAGAACCAAACCATCGCTCCAAGCGCGACGAGTCCGGCGACGATACCGACGACGAGCGCGGCCTTGCCGCCCTTCTTGACCTTGCGTTGCAGTTCGGCGCGTGCCGCAGCCTCGCGTCGCTTTCGCTCCTCACGCACCGGAATGTAATCCAGCGCGATCTGGCGAAACTGGGTCATTTCACCAAAGGAACTGCGCCCTTGAGTGATCCGATCGAGCACCATCGAGTGCTCGTCGATCTCGTCGCCATGGAGTTGCTCGATGAGCTGCTCCTCGGTAAACGGCCCATAATCGAGGCCGCCTTTTTGTACCAAGAAGCGATCGTCACTTGGCCCGCTGCTGCCTTCAACACCGGTCAGCGCGAAGATATCGTCAAAGAGGTCGTCGGCTTTGTCCTCGCTCGCTTCGGAGTCCTCGCCCTCGACGGCCGGCTCGATGGGCAGCGCGCCGGGCGGCGGCGAGCCGTGCAACTTGGCGCCGACCTCGCGGGCGATATCCTCAAAGCTGTCGCGAAACTCGGCGGCCGACGCAGGACGCTGCGTAGGATCGGTGGAGATCGCCTGTGAGATGAGCGTGAAAAGTGACGGCGGATACTTTGAGAGACCGTCGACGGCCATGTCGTGGGCTTGCTTGCGATCGTTTGGAAGGCCCAGCGGACTGAGCAACTCGGCGGCGATCATCCCCAGGCTGTAGATATCCGAGCGCGGGCTGAGCTTGGAAGGATCGACGCTGACCTCGGGCGCGACATAGATGCTGTCGATAAAGGGCCCTTCACCCTGAGCGTGCATGAACTCGCTGACCATCTGGCCAAAGGCCAAATTGCCTACTTTGACCACGCCCTGGCGATTGACGTAGACGTTGTAGGGCGTCAGCACACCATGGGCGAGTTGCTTGTGCACGACGGACAAAGCGTTGCAGACGTGGGCCAGCACGGTGAACGTGTCGCGAATGCTCATGGTGCGCCCCTCATTGCGGCGCTGAGCGACGAGCTGAGAGAGCGTTGAGCCTTCGACGAACTCCATGGCGATGAAGATTTCACCGCCGCCGGCACGGCCCATACCGACGAGGCGCGTCAGATTGCGATGCACGATCGTGCTGGCGATGCGCACCTTCTCGCTCTGGACGCCGAAAACCTCCTGCCCCGGAAACGGCATATCCAATACTTTGACGACGACCGGCTCTTGGGTCTGCTTGTCATTGCAAAGGTAGCTGATGCCACCGCCGGAGCTTCCCAGGTAGCGCTCTACGAAGAAGCGGCCGCCGACATTGTCGCCGGTTCGAAGCGTCACCTCTTGCTGAGGCGCTTGACGGCTGCTACGCACGCCGGGCGCCTGCGCGCGAACTCCCATCTTGGGAGGCGGCGGACCGGGCATGTTCGTTGGGCGACGCACGCCGGGTGACTGATCGGTCGGCTCACTCATCGTCGCTTCTCGCGCCTGGGGTTTTCGGGGATTCTTCGCCGTCTTCGACCGCTTCCGCTTCGACGGCGTCCGCTTCGGGCGCCTCCGCTTGAGCAGGAGCGCGAGTTCCAAGGCCAATCGCCGGAACTTCCAGCGCTTGGGGCAGCGCCACATGCCAGCGGGTGCCGCTCCAGACCATGGTGGCCTGCCCACTGCGCTCGTCGTGGTATTGAAGCTTGAGGGTTATGCGCTGTCCCTCGGCCGGTGCCCCGCCAAGGGGCGGATCGATCTCCACGCGGCGAAGTTCAAAGGGGCTGTCGACTCGACCTGCCACAAGCCACTCGTGGGGCTCGGGCAACGTCATATCGGGGAGCACCTCACGCAGGGTAACCATAGGAGCCGTCAACCTTTGCCTGTCGGCGGGCAAGACCGCCTCGAAGGCAGCCTCGTTGTTTCCGCGCCACAAATCCATCATGAACGTCTGAAAAGTCTCACGCGCACCGGGATTCTCCCACGGTTTGTCCGAAGAACAGGCCGAAAGAACCAGCACCGCCACAAGGATCAATCCAAAGCAGGGCCACATAAATCCAGATGAAGCAGAGTAACTCTGGGCAGCACGGTAACTCGCCAGCGCCGGGCGCGTCAAGCGCACTTGAGGCGTACCAGGGCCACGGGTTGGCGCGCGCGAAGGGCTATGGCTCATAGTCAGAATCTTCGGCTTCCGAGGCAAATTCATCAACCTCGCCGGTGGGCGGCAAAAGCTCGTCGTTGGGAGCGCCAGCGGCAAAGCTCTGCTTGAGGTAAGTATCTTCATCAGGTCCAGCCACTTCACGGTTCCTGGAGACAACGTCCATCGGCGTGGTTTCATTGCGTCCCATATCGGGAATCGGAATTGCCCAATCGCTCACGGCCGTTTGCATCTTGTGCGGGTCGACCGGACCCGCTGGCAACTCGTCGAGCATGAACATCAGCTTGGTCGGCACCGGCCCTGCCTTGGCCACGCGCTCTTGAGGATCGCGACGCTTGAGCAATTCGACGCTCTTGAGCCGGTTGACGACGCGATCGACATCGGACTGGGCTTCGCCAAATTGCTCGCGGGCCTCGCCCAAGGTCTCACCCTCCCGAAAGAACATCAGCATCTCGCGCTCGCCTTGGGTCAAAGCGGAAGGGTTTAGCGAGGCCGCGCGCAGCGGATCGATCACCAGACTGGTGCGCGCGGTCGCCTCGGAGTGGCCCGTTTCGATCACATCTGCGCGCATGATATCGAGCAACATCTCATCGATGCTCAGCCGCAAGCCGTCGACCGGCCAGGCCTGTCCGCCGCCTGGATGAATCTCGATAAAGGCGAAGTTGCCTCCTCTTCCCTCGAAGATTTGACGAAATATTTCACGCGCGCGCATCTGGCGGGCTTGGCGCAAATCGGCGTCGCTGACCAATCGCTCACCACGCAGTCTCATCTCGAGCGGCGCCGAAAGGCCATCGTCTTCCTCATGCATGCGCGCAAAGCGCGCGAACGTTGCCTCGTCAATCGCGCCCTGCTCGCGCAGGATTCGAAGCAACAAGGCATCGGTGCTGCCGCCCAGCGTATCGATGTCCTCGAGTGTGCCTTCGTTGACGTAGAGCACGAAGCCGTTCTCGGCGATGCATACTTCGAGGCGGCCGCGCAGGCGGCGATCGCGCATCGTGTGGAAGAGATCCATGAGCCCGAGCGCATCGAGGCTGCCACTGAGCCCGCTGGCCGGCGGGATCCGCCCAATCGCTGCCGATGCGCCGCGCAGCCCTTCCTTGAAGAGCGCGAAGAGCACGCGCTCGATGCGGTCTGCGCGGTCCTCGGTGCGCGCGGCAAGGCCCAGGCGATCCCACGACTCGGCCAGCATGCGCGATGCCACGGTGATCGCCTGCACGGCATCGGTCGACAAGCCCGTGGCGGATACAGAAGAGCCTGGGCGCCGGCTCGAGTGGTCACCCTGCGAGCCCTCCTGCACGCCGCCGGAACCTTCCGCGGACTCGACGCCACGAACCACCGCCGGTGCATCGGGCAAAGTTTGCGTGGGCACGGGCCGCGCAATGCCGATGAAGCTCGTGAGCAAGGAGATCTCGTTTTCAAGCTCCTCGTCGTCGAAGAAGTGCTCTTGGACCGAGCTTATCAACATGCCGCCGCGCATCATCTCGCTGTCGATGTCCTCGATGTCGACAATCATCGGACTGTCGTCTTCGAAATCCATGACCTCGGCAAGCTCGTCGGCTGTATCCCTGAATTTGGCGTACTTTCGTCGCCGAGCCAACGCGCCCGGATCAAGGCCAAGCTCACCCTCGAGCGCAAGGGCATCATCGATGCCGAGCTCGACCGTAGGGGGCTCGTCGAGCTGCGAGCGAATTCCCAGCGGCGGAGGAGGTGGTTCCTCGGCGCCCTGCGCGTCGGGTCGACGTTGGCTGCCGGCCAAGCCCAGCAACTCCTGGCAATGCTGTACCAGTGAGGCTCCAGAGAAGGGGCGGCTCAACCAGGGGAAGTCCGAGTAAGCCTCGCGCGAGTGGCGAAGACCGAGCACGAGCACGGGCTTTTTGGCCGCGCTGAACGCGGCCGTGAAGGCCTGTGCTTCGTCAACATCACTGTCGACGTCGACGACCAGAAGGTCGGCGCCGCCCGCAAGCGGTGCCGGCCCCTCCAAAACGTGAACATCGATGTTTGCGTCGCCAAGCACATCGATGATCAAGCGTCGAAGTGTGGCGTTTCCTTCGCAAAGCGCGACGCGGTACGTGGAACTCATCGCCTGTCTCGGGTCATCGCTCGCTGGTCGCCGCCGGAGCTACGTTTCCAGTCATCCAACCGCGCAACAGGCGCAGACGGTAGTGATCGAGGCGGTATTCCTGGCCGCTTCGATTGGCCTCCTTCTCGAGGATCTCGTCGACCTTGTCGATCGCTGCCTGGCTGGGCGCGCGGTAGAGCGCGAAGGTGATCGACTCACGCGTTCCCAGGTTGTTGGTGTCGAGGTTGCTCACCAAGATCGGCCCAGCGATCGCCGCCGGCAGTCGCGACAACTCGAAGGCTGCCTTCTCGCGAACCATGTCCTCCTTGACCGTGAGCTTCTCACCGTAGCAGGCTGCACGCGCGCTGTCGTCTGCCTTGCCACCACACTCACTTGCGACGGCAAAGAGCGGAAGATAACTCTCGTATTTGGTCTTCAGATCGGCCTCCTTGGTCGCGTCCACAAACTTCTGGTACTCGGCCAAATGCTCGCCGGAGGCAAGCATCGCGTAGGCCTGAGCGGCCATCCAGTTAAACTGGTAGCGCTCCAAAAGCGAGCCGGGCCGCCCGCCCTTCTCGAGCATCGCAAAGCGGCGTTCCAGATCGATGATCACGCCCTCGCGCGCCATTTTGAGCAATGACGGCAGCGCGGCGCGGTCGCCAAGCTTGTTCAATGCGTTGGCCGCGTCCTGGCGAAGCTGCAACTCGACGAGGCCGTCGGTGATGTCGTCCCAGGCCTCATTGCGCTCACCAAGCAGCACCTGCTCGAGCACGGGACGCGCCGCCGGATCGCCGATGTCGCCAAGGCCCATGATGATCTCATCGGTGATGTTACCCTCTTTCATGCGCCAGGCGACGGCGTGATCGGTCTTACCCAATTCGACGGGCGCGGCCTTCGTGCTGCTCAAATCGGCAATGAAAGGCGCCACGGCCTCTTTGGAGCGCATGCCGGTGAGGCGAATGGTCGCGACGAGCTTGGCGTGATTGGCCGGGAAGGTGAACTCCGGTGGTCGGTTGTAAGTCATCAGCAATTGCTGAATCTCGGAGTTCTCCCCCTTGAAGGTCTCCAACAGCACGGGCACCGCGCTGGCGCCCACGAGTTGCACGGCCAGACCACACTCACGTCCTACGTTTTGGCCACGGTTGTTGGCCAAGAACACCGCACGCACCAGGGTGCGCCGAGCCTCGTCGTCGATCGCCGATGGAGTCTTCTGGCCGATGGAGCCGAGAATCTCGCAGGCGTAGGCGTGCAAACCGATTGGATTGTTGTCCACATCGAGCTTGAGAATCTCGACGAGCGGGCCGACGTATTGCGGGTCTGGCATGTGAGAGAGCCCGCGCAAGATGCCCTGTTTGACCTCGGAGGAGTCGGTCTTGTTGAGCAACTCGAGCATGCCGGGAATCGCAGACTTGATGTTGGCCTGGCCGATCGCCTCCGCCGCCGCGCCGGCATAGCCGGCTGCGTTGGTCTTGACCTCGGCCAGATAGGCCTCGCCGCCGGCCGGATGGCGAATCTGAACGAGCAAGGCCATCGATTCCTTCTGACCGACCGTGCCGTCGAGGTACAGCGCACTCAAGGCCGGCACGATCTCGGCCTTCTTCTCATCGGGCAGCTTGCGTGCGTGCTCGAGCGCCATGCGCCGTGTGGTCGCGTCGCCTTCCGAGAGCTTCTTGCTGACGTAGGCCGGGTCTTCCCAGTTGGGCTGCTCGCAGCCGGCGCCAAAGGTCATGGTCAATGCCGCCGCGCCGGCCAACAATACGGCACTCTTGGAGCGCCACGCCTTCTTTTGTCCCCGATCCATAGTCTTCTCCCTGTGCGTTGCGATGCTGGTCACTCAGCCTCGTTATCGACGACGACCCCAATGTACGGCAAGTTTCGATAAAGCTCAGCGTAGTCGAGCCCGTAGCCAATGACAAACTCGTTGGGGATTGTGAAGCCAATATACTCAATGGGAACCTCCGTGCGCAGGTTCTCGGGCTTGTACAAAAGCGTGCAAACAGCCACCGATGCCGGCAGGCGAGTGCGCAGGTTATCGAGCAGATACTTCATCGTCAGACCGGTATCGATGATGTCCTCGACGACCAAGACGTGACGATCTTTGATCGGCACACTCAAATCCGAGGTCATGCGCACAACACCGCTGGTTTGCTGGCTTGCGCCGTAGCTCGACAAACCCAAAAAATCAATGGAGACGTCCAGGTCGATCTGGCGAGCCAGATCGGACAAAAACATGACGCATCCCTTGAGCACGCCCACCAGATGCACGGATTGGCCGGCGTAATCTTTGGTGATCTGCGCACCAAGCTCTTTGCAGCGCGCATCGATCTCTTCGGCCGAGATCAGGACGCGAAGGCGTTTTTCTTTGAGAATGGTCATGACGAGTCTTACTCCACGGCTTGAAAGGAATGTGCGGAGGGATAACCCTCCCGAAAACAGCGCCGGCACCGCGCCTCGTACTGCTCGGCCGTGCCCACGAGCACCTGTTGCGGGTCGCTGGCCAGCCGGTAGCTGCGATTGGCCGGATTGCCACACTTGATGCAGATCGCGAGCAACTTGGTGATGTACTCGGCGCTGGCCAGCAGGCGCGGCATCGGGCCAAAAGGCTTGCCCAGGTAGTCTTGATCGAGGCCGGCGACGATCACGCGTCGCTCGCCATCGGCCAGCTCCTCGCAAAAATCCACCACCGAGGCATCGAAAAATTGTACCTCGTCAATACCGATCACCTCGACCTGGGAGTTGAGCGCGGCACGCATTTGCTCGACCGTGCTCACGACCACGCTGGGCAGCGCGACCTGGCTGTGGCTGACGATCGCTTCGGACTGGTAGCGATCATCGATCTGGGGTTTGAAGATTTGGACTTGCTGGCGCGCATAATTGGCCCGCTTGAGCCGCCGGATCAATTCTTCGGTCTTGCCGGAGAACATCGGACCGCAGATCACCTCGATCCAACCGACATCGCTGGGCTGAAGAATCATTGGGGCTTACTCTCGCGTGGACATGGGATGGTGGTTTTGCGCGAACGATGCGACGCCCACCATCTTTAGCTCGCTTGAGCCCCAGCCGCAAGGCTCAGTTCGTCGGGCGCCCCCGCGCCATGCTGAGCCATGCTGGGGCGCCAAGCGCTGTTTAGCGAAGCGCGCCGCCGGCGATCCATGCCTCGACCAGATCGACCTTCGCTTGCGAGAGCGCAGTGGCACCCTGGGGCATCTTCTGGCCGCATGTCGTGGTATTGGGGGCAATCTTGCGCCAAAGAAAGCTGTTGGCAGCATTGGCAGGATCGACGCGCTTGGAGCTCGTCGCGCAGTTACCGTTGGCCCAGACGACGTTGACACCAACCAGGTTAGTGAAGGCCGCCTCCTCGGTTGCCATGGCCAACTGATGGCCTGCTGTATGACAGCCCGTGCAGGTGACCGCGATCACGGTCGAATAGACCGTCGAAAAGCTTATTGGATCCGGGCTTGTGTCCTCACTGGCCACATCGGGATCGGCGTCCGCGCCGGGTTCGACGTCGTTCTCGGTGTCGCTCGGATCGCTCGTGTCGTCGCCGCCCTGCGTGGTGTCGTCACCGCCGCCGGGGGTGTCGTCACCGCCACCGGGAGTGTCGTCACCGCCGCCGGGAGTGTCGTCTCCGCCGCCGGGGGTATCATCTCCACCGCCGACGTCATTTTCAGTGTTGTTTCCGGTGTCTTGGGTGACCTGGCCTGGGCCTTTGGTCTCGTCGTCGCCGCAGCCGAGCGCACCAACCAACGAGAGTGTCAGCGCCACCGCTGCAAACCTTCGAACCATGAGCATCTTTGCGCTTGTCTGCTTCATACACACCTCATCGATTACAATTGGTCTAACTGCTTGAGGAGAAATCCACCCAATTTAACGGCAAAACCCTTGTCGCCACTCAACTTGAGGCCACCGGCGGCCTCACCAGGCGCACGTTTGGCGCGCACGACATCCTCGATCACGGACAGAGGCAGCTCAATGCCAAAGCGCGGCGCGTCGTCGACGGCTGCGTAATCGTTGAGCACAAAGCGCAGCGCCAAAGTCGCCGGATTCCCGGCGTCGGTGATCGTCACGTCGATGACTCCGTCAAAGCGTGAAAACTCTTCGACGATGCGCGACGTCAGACGAAACTTGCCCGAGTATGCGTCGGCCTGGCGGTCGGCCTCTTCGAGCAGCGCCAAGAGGTGCGACTTGACCGCGTCCCAGTTTTTCTGCAGTCCCTCAATCGTTACGGCCGGAAAGTCGACGAGCTCGCCCTTGATGACTTTTGCCTTGGCCTGTCCCAACTCACAGCTATAGCGCGTCTTGGTGTCCGTGAAGACTACGCTGAAAATGATCGCTGCCCCACAGAACTGGCGAAACTGGGTGATACGGTCCTGATGCAGGCGCGGGACCATCTGCATGAAAAATTCGTCCGGCGAGACGCCCGGCGCGAATGCCTCTTCGAGCAGCATCACATCTCATCCCGGTCGCGTGACTTTCGATTGAGCTTCAACGTCGACCAGAATAAAACACAGGTCACGAACATCGAGGCCGTGTTGCCAGCAATAAAATAAGACTTGTCGCAACCGCTCAAAAAAATCAGCGCGCTAGTCAGGGCAATCGTCAATACAAGGGGGTGAATCTTGGCCGACATCGTGGGGTACTCCTTCCATGAGCATCGGAGCGCGAGGCGCCCAGAGTTTGTCTATTCTAAGCATCGAGGCATGCATCCTTGCAACTTCGATTTCAGTGTCGGCCCGGCAAAACCCAACAATCTTGTGAACATCACAGCTCGCTTGCAGCTGGCGGCCAATCGGCGGCCAGTTTACCCGAAAATACCGCGACCGCCGGTCCGCTCATCCACAGTTCAACACCGCGCTGCTCGATCACAAGACTGCCGCCGGGCAGATCGACTCGAACCGGTTGGCCAAGCTCACAGAGGCCCTCTTTCCAGGCCGCTACCGCCGCGGCACAGGCTCCGGTACCACAGGCCTGCGTTCGTCCCACGCCGCGCTCGTAGACCAGGACGCGCAGATGGTTGTCGCCCACGAGCTCGACGAACTCCACGTTAACGCCTTCCTCGAAAAAGGGGTGGCCCGCATTGGCCAGGGCGCCCAGCCGGTCGGCAAAGGCTTCGTCGGCGCCCTCAAAAATCACGGCATGCGGGTTGCCCATATTGACTTCGTGCCAGCGAAACGACCGGCCTTCAAAGGCCAACGCCTCGGCGCCAAGGCTGTAGCGAGGCTTGCCCATCTCAACGGCCACCTCCCAGGGCTGGCTCACTTGGCCAGGGCTCACCTCGCAGCGGCGTGCACCGGCATCGGACATGATCACCAGCGGGGACGCCATGGCGAGCACCTCGACCAGATGGCGCGCAAGGCAGCGCACGCCATTGCCGCACATCTGTGGCCGCGAGCCATCCTGATTGTAGATGACCATGCGTGCATCAAAGCCGGCGTTGGGTCCACCCAGCGTGTAGAACAAGATCCCGTCGGCGCCCACGCCCTGGTGGCGCGCGCAAAGCTGGCTCACCGAGGCGGCATCCACGCCGTAGGCACCGGCTTCGATGACGACAAAGTCATTGCGGGTGCCGTGGTATTTGTAGAACGTGGTTTGCGAGGCGGCCATGGTTCAGACTCCAGCGACAAGCCCTTGCAGTTGGTCTGACATCTCGCTGCCAAGCTCGACGAACTCGTAGGCCATGCCTGGCATGAAATCCGATGGGGCGTATTGACCGAGCGTGGGACCGTGCTCGACGCGCACAACCCGCGCACGAATTCGAAACAGACAGTCACCCTCGGGCGACTTGAAGATCAAGGTGTGCACATCGCCCGTCTCGAAGAGAAAGTTCGAGCGCACGAACATGCCCGCCGGGCTCAAATCGATGCTATCGAGTGGAATCTCCCAACCGTCGGCATCCTGAATGAGGATCTGCAGGGCCAATGGCTTTCGCGCGTGCTTGCGAAGTCCGGCAAACGACGGGCGAACGATCGGGGCGCGACGAATCTGGGACGGATTGGATGGCGTGCGCAACATGGCTCCTCCTGGAGGTGGCCGGGCCCACAGCCTGTCGGCCCGGTTTGCTTCGATTCTGACTAGGTTCACGGTGGGACACCTACATCGACGGTACGTGTCTTCCAAGATGCGTCAATTTTTTCCGGGCCGAAATCTACGTGTTCTCTACCATCGCACGCATCATGGCAACCCGGGACGAGCCGTCGCCGGTCGAGCACCAGGTGGACTCAGTTCAGTAGGGATCGGCGTAAAACGAATCGACGATGTCGCCAAAATTCTCGGCGATGGCTTTGCGCCGAATCTTGCCTGACTCGGTCAGCTCGCCTTCACTGGCGCGGAAATCACGCTCGAGAATCGCGAACTTCTTGATCGTCTCAAAGCTCGCCAGCTTGCGATTGACCGCCTGCACATGGGCCTCGATGAGCTGATGGACGCGCGGATGCTCACTGAGCTGCGCCATACTCTTGTCGGCCAAAGCCTCGTGATCTTTGACCCATGCCACGATCGCTTCTTCGTCGAGAGTCACCAGCGCGCTGACAAATGCGCGGCGTTCTCCGAAAATAGCGGCGTGACGAATAAACGCTGATCCTTCGAGCAACGCTTCGACATGACGGGGTGCAACGACCTTGCCCATCGAGGTGACGATCACGTCCTTTTTTCGGTCCGTTATCAGTAGATAACCATCGCGGTCGAAATACCCCACATCACCGGTTTTAAGCCACCCCTCGGCGTCGACCGGTGAGGCTTGGTCTGCACCGAAGTAGCCGCGCATCACGGTTGGTGTCCGAACGAGCACTTCACCGTCTTCGGCAATCGTGACGTCGACCGCAGGCAATGGTCGGCCGACCGTACCGATGCGAAACGCGTCCGGCAGATTGAAGGTCAGCGCGCCGGTGGTCTCGGTCTGCCCGTAGCCCTCCAAAATCAGCACGCCTGCGGCGTGAAAGAACTCCGCGGTGTGCGCAGGCAGCGCCGCTCCACCGCTGATGAGAAAACGCAGGCGTGGCCCAAAGAGCGTGTGGATCTCCTTGAACATCCAGCGTGAGATCAGGCCATGCTCCCAACGTACAAACTTACCGATCGGCTCACCGCCCTGCTGACTGCGACTGACGGTGCGACCGATTTCGAGGGCCAGGTCAAAGAGTCGCCCACGAAAGGGCTGCTCGTGCGCGCGCTCCACAAATCCCATCATGAGCTTCTCAAACACACGCGGAACGCTCGCCATGAAGGTGGGTTCAACCTCGCGCAGGTTCTCAAGCAGGCGATTCATACTCTCGGCAAACACCGTCTCGATGCCAAAGCCAATCGACGCGGTCACGATCATTCGTGCAAAGACGTGCGCCAGGGGCAGCGAGAGCAAGTGCACGTCGTCGTCTGAGAACAGCTCGAGTTGACCGAGCGCTGCAACCTGGCGGGCAAAGTTCGCATGGGTGAGCATCACGCCGCGCGCCTGCCCTTCGCTGCCGGCCGTAAAGACGATGCTCGCCAGATCGTCGGGGGCCACCGCACGGCGTCGGCGCAGCACGCACTGGCTATCCTCGGTCAAGGCGCGTCGCCCCATGTCGCAGAGCTGTTCGAGCGAGACGAACGCATCACGCCTGTCCAGATCGTCGAAGCGCACGCGCATGCGGCCCTTCCAATCCGGTGATTCGAGGACGGCATCGATCTCAATGTAAACGATATGATCGAGCTCGGGCAGCTTGCCCGCAGAGCACACTTTGTCGATTTGACTGGGGTCTTCAACCAAGATCAGACGCACGCCGCACTGGCGCAGCACGTCGCCACAATGATCCGGCAGGCTCGCCGGGTACAGCGGGACGACCACCGCGCCGGCCATGGCCACGGCCATGTCCATCCACACCCATTCGATGCGTGTTGTCGCCAGGATCGCCACGCGATCGCCGGCCTCGATGCCGAGCGCGCCCAGCCCGGCGGCGATGCGCTCGGACTGATCCCACCACTCTCGCCAGGATTGTTGCTCCCACTGCCCGCCGATCTTGCGACGCAGTGCTGCACGTGCGCCCGAGGAGTTGACACGTCGTTCAAAGAGATCGAGGAGGGTTTCGGGCACGGTCGACTGGCCTCGGCGCACAGATGCGCGCCCAGGCGCGCAGGATTTGAAGTCAAAAAACCCACGCCGCTTCAACGACGTGGGTCTCATGCAGTCCAAGCGCCAAGGCGCGATCTTCGGTTAGTCGGCCGTCAGCGTCAAGAAGGAGGCCGGCTCACGATCGGCCAGCTTGCTTAAGCGATCGAGCAGTTGCGGTGCATAAGTCACGAGCATGTTCGACTGGATCTTGATGTCACGAACACGTTTCTCATAGCGCTGCAAGGCGTTGTCGCCGGCCGACTTGATGATGTCGCCCTTTTGCAGTGGAATGAAGCCCTGCATCTCGGTCTTGTCACCCTTGTCACTGTTAAGAAACTGGAACTCGACTTTGCCTTCCTCATCTCGATCAAGGCTCTTGATCGTGACCAGACGGCCGCGCTTGGGTGAGTAATTGTCCTCGCCGCCGCGGCGAATCATGTCCCGGTAATCAAAGACAACAGCGAACATATCGCGCTCGAGCGCCTCGTTGCCGCTGACCAACTGCTCAATCTCAGCGCGATCCTCATTGGTGAGCTGCTTGTGCTGAGCGAGCATCTTGGTGAGCATGGTCGAATCACTCACATAGGAGGTAATGCCGGTCACCAGATCCGGTCCAAGCAGCAATCGGCTGCCACCGAGCAGGTTGCCCGTTGCGCCAAGCTCGACGGCTGCCAGCGCATCGGCTGCCTCGAAATCGACTCGGTCAAGCTTGAGCTCGTTGATCGTGAGTGCAGCCTCTTGGAGCCTCTCGATGCGTGGCTTCAAGCCGTCACGAATGGACTTGGCGTCGGCGGTTCGAGCCGTGTCGACCTGGCGATGATGTCCGCTGTGCGCCACGAAGTAGCCAAAGACCAGACCGGCAACCAGCACCACACCAATGATGATCAACACGGGCAACGAGAAAACACTTGAGCCCGGCAGTTTGACGTCATCGGGCAGCGCCTCGACCTCGTGATCTCCGGGCAGACGCTCCTCGGGCGCCTTGGCTCGCTTTGGCGCCGGGCGCGCAGCCTGAGGAGGCGCGCTGGCTGCGCGCGGCGGCGCGGCCGGACGCGGTGCAGCAGCAGGTTGGGTGATCTGGGGAGCCGGAGGAGCCTGGGGAAGTGGAGCCTGAGGGCCACTCGCGCTTGCGCGGGCAACCGGCGTGCTTCCCACCTGAGGATGCGCGGCCTGCGGCCCTGGCCCCGGTGCGCCACCGGGCTTACCGGGAATTATGGGTTGTGGCCCGCTTCCGCCCGTCGCCGTCGGTGGTCCGCCAGCGGCCGCACCAGGTGGTGGCTTCTTGAGCCCCAGGCGGGCTTTCAAATCAGATAAATCAGGCTTGTTGTTATTCGTGGCCAAAGAAACCCTCCTCGCTTGGTCGTGAGCCGCGGGATGACAACAGCATCAACAGCGTGCCAACTCGTGCGCTTGGCATCCACCGCCTTGCGGCGATAGATGCAAAAACTATCGCGTCAGGCTAGCCCAGCGCCCCTTGAGTCGTCAAGGTGCTTTAGCGGCTGAACGCGCCCTTGTGCCCGAGAACAGCTTAGTTCGAGGCGCGCTGCCAACCCCCAATAATGGCACGATGAGTGGCCTTGACCCTGGGCGTCAAATGGTCCAATCAGCCTTAGTTCAACCGCTTGACCGAGTCAGGCTTGCAATTGCCTCGCGCTTTTATAAAGATGGGGCGATTAGCGGCCTGCCGGTTGACCGCTCGGGGTTGCCTGGATTTGGCTTTTGTTCGTTGTTCACTAAACCTTACACCCAGTTGAATGTTACTCATGCATATTCATTACCTGCGTACGCTACTCGCTGATCGATCTGATTTATTTGGAAGTGCCAGTCGCCATGCACTCCTTTTGGCCCTTGCGCTGGTCTGCTCGTCGCTGGTCGCCTGCAGTGACGACGACACCTTGGCCAAGGCTGCTACCGTGACGATCATCGACGTTTCCCCCGGTGGCGGCTATCCGGGGGTTGCGACGCGTGTCAGCTTCGAGCTCGCCGCCGGCGAAAACACCAAGGCCGAAGAACTGAGCTGGCGGGTTGCGTTTGGCGACGGCCGCAGCGACCAGGGCGAAGGCCTCTCCGGCGAGGTTACCAATGCCTATGCGCTCTCCGGCGAGTACGAGATCATCGTTTCGGCCATCGCGGGCGGCAAGGCTGTTGGGCGTGCGACCCAGACCTACCGCGTCTTCAGGCCCGTCGACCTCGCTGTGACCACGGTCGCCGGCCGACCGAGCAACGTGCGCACCGGCGAATCCATCACCGTCTCCTTCAAGCTTGAAAACCGCACCGCAGCCGCCCTGGAGACTCCTGTCACCATCGCCGCCTACCTCTCCCCGACGGCCAGCGTCACGGCCGATGCTCTGGGTGGCCTGGCGCTGCTTGGCGAGACGACCGCGGCGACCGACGAAAACGGCGTTGCTCTTGCGGCCGCAAGCGACGTCGACATGGGCTTCAGCGCCACGGTGCCCGAAGTCGACGGTGGCAATTACTTTGTCATCGTCGTCGTCGATCCTCGCGGCCAGATCTCCGATACGGATTTGAGCAACAATATCGCCGCAAGCGCGAGCATCGTCCAAGTCGAGAACGTCGCTCAAATGCTGCCCGACATCTCGGTCGAGGCGGTCTACGCCCTGCCCGATCGCGCATTTCCTGCGCTCAGCCGCGTCGTGCGAGGATTTACGCTGGCCAACCGCGGTCGAGAAGACGTCTTTAATGTCGTCTACAAGACCTATCTCTCGGTAGGCAGCGCGGATCTCAGCTCCAGCGCAATCCTCGTCGACACCAGCGAGCCGATCACGCTCATTGCCGGCTCCGTGCGCGAGATTGGCCCCGAGCAATTCGTGTTGAACAGCGAGATCCTGCCGCCTGCGGGTGGCGAGGTCGACGTCTATGTGATCGTCGAGGCCATCTCGCAAGACGGCAACGTCGAGGAGATTCGGCTCGACAACAACGTGGCGCCCTCGACCAATCCTATCGTTGTCTCCGACCAGCTCGTCGAAGGTCCGGACATCTCGGTGCGTGAGTTTTTGGTCTCTCCGGAGAGCACCTTCCTCAACGGTACCCTGGCGATCACGGCCAAGATCGCCAACGAAGGCACCGTCGATATTTCCTCGTTCTTTTGCGGCATCTACATGGGCCCCGAGCCGGCCGCTCACCCCGAGCGCGATCCGCGCCTCTCCAACCTCAATGTCAGCTCGCTGGCCAGCGGCGAAGAGCGCGTCATCGTGCGCAACATCACCGTGCCGAGCCTCTACGACCCAGGCGTCTACTACTTCTATATCGTTTGCGACCCGCTCGGCACCGTGCAGGAGAGCTTTCGCAGCAACAACCAGATCATCTACATCAACCCGATCACGATCACGGACGAGGCCGACATCGACATGTTCGTCGAGACGTTGACCGTGCCCATGACCGCTGCCGAAGGCTCGAGCTTCTCGATCGTCGCCAAGATCTGTGTGGCTGGTTCCAACCCCTCGGGCATCACGCGTGGCAGCATTCATCGCAGCTCCGGCAACCAGGTCGACTTTTCCAGCGCCCCATTCATGGTCTTTGACGTTCCCAATATTCTTCCTGGCAAGTGCCACGATATGACCTTTGAGATCGAAGCCACATGCGACGCCTTTCAAGGTCGCTACAGCTTTGGCCTCACCGTCGATGCCACCGACCGATTGCCCGAATTTGACGAGACCAACAACCGGAAAACGGGCACCAACGCTCTGACCGTCGAAGGCACCTATTGCAGCTGCGTCGAAGACCAGTATGCGCCCAATCATCGTGTCAGCACCTCCAAGACGCTGACCGATGGCAGCTATGAGGCCGCCGTTTGTAATCCCGGCTCCTGCGACTACTTCGGTGTCGCGCTCAGCGCCGGCGACAGTATGCGCGTCTCGACGAGCTTTCTGGCCGAGAAAGGCAAACTGATCACCACGATGTTCGACACCGCCGGAATCCAGCGCCTCGATGAAGACAACACGGACGACTTCCAACAGGTCGGCCTCTTCTTGGCCTCGCAAGCAGGCCGCTACATCTTCTCGGTTTGTGGCGCGCGCAGCACTTCGCGCAACTACTACGATCTCGACGTGCAGGTCTTGCCGCAGACGAGCGGTATCGATGTCGTGCCGCACAGCGTGCGCCTTCCTGTGCGTGACAGCTTCTCGGTGGGCGCAAACCTTGACGTTCGCTTCCGAGCCTACAACATCGGCCAGACCGCTTCGGGAAGCTTCGATGCCCGGATCATCTTGACGCGCGATCGTAGCGTGGGACACGCCGATGACATCGTGCTCCAGACGACCACCATTGCCTCGATCAACGGCGCCAGCTTTCGCGAGATCGTCGTGCCCGTGACCTTGCCGGTCACCGCCGCTGACGGTAACTACTACGTCGCGGTTGTGCTCGATCCGACCAACCAGCTCGTCGACACCGATCCGACCAATAACTCGACCTTCTCTCGCCCGATCAAGATCGAGACGCGTTGCTACGACGCCTTTGAGCCCAACAACACCTTCGCCGAAGCGCGCGAATTGGGCGACGGCAGCTACAGCAACCTCGTGGCTTGTGCCGATTCGAGTGACTACTACAAGGTCTGTGTCGAGGACTCCAAGCGCTTCGTGGCCACCGCCACCTTTGAAAACGCCGCCGGCGACATCGACATGGAGCTCTACAACGCCGAGTTCAAGCGCATCGCCAGCTCGGCCAACTCCGGTGTCAACAGCGAGCAGGTCAGCGTTTCCTATGTCAACGGCTCACAGTGCTACTATGTTCGCATCTACATGATTGCGCTCGATTCCCAGGCACAAAGCACCTACAACCTCAATCTCTCGATCCAGAACGTCGATCCCAGCCTTCAATGTGATTCGGCCTTCGAGCCCAACGACAGCTTTGCCACCGCGTCGAGCCTGCTCAGTGCGGTTAACCATACCGTCGCTTTGGATCGCTGCCCTGTCACCGACACGGACTTCTATTACGTCAATCTGACCGCAGGCAAAAAGTACACCTTCCGGGGCATCCTCGATCCCAGCAATCAACCGGGCACTTTGCGCCTGCAGCTCTATAATCCCAACCAGACGCCCGGCAACAACATTGAGACCGGTCCTGGCGTCCCGATCGCCGAGATCAAGGATTACACCGCCTCCCAGACCGGTCGCTTCTATCTGCAGGTGACCGTCAGTGGAAACGCCCGCCGCGTCACCTACCGCATGGAGGCGCTGGGCTTGGAAGGCGTCGACTTGGCTGCATCGAATCTGACGATCGGCCCTGGCACCTACAGCGCCAACGACTTGCTGCGATTCGCCTTCGATTTGACCAACCTGGGCTCGACCTCGGCCACCACGCCGGCATACCAGGTTTATCTGGGCGCGACGGCTATCTTGAATCGCGACGTTGACACGCTGCTCGGCTCGTTTTCGGCGCCCACGCGCGTGGGCAACTCCACAGCGCGCATCGAAGGCCAGGCCAACATGCCCTCCGTTGTAAGCTCCGGAGTCCGCTACATTCACGTGATCGTCGACCCAAATCAGGTGCTCCTTGACTTGAACTACGACAACAACCAGACCGCGACGACGATTACGCTGGTCAACTGACTCTCAGGCTCACTGCTTTGAGCCGTCGATCGATCAAGCGGCGCCACTCCCATCCTGTGGGGGCCGGCGCCGCGCTACTTTGCGGCCTGTTGAAGTCGAACGGGCGCCCTCGCTCACAGCGACTCCGATGAAACTTGGCCACATCTCCGATCTGCATGTCCTCGAGCTCGATCGCCCGCGACCCTGGCAATTTCTGAACAAACGCGTGGTCGGTGGCACCAACCTGTTGCTCAACCGCTCCAAGAGCCACTCCACCGACGTGGTCAAGGCGGCGCTGGGGCAAATCGACGCGCTCGGCGTCGATCACATCGCGATCAGCGGCGATCTGACCAATCTCGCGCTCGACTCCGAGTTCGCTGCCGCAGCCGAAATCGTCGCGACGATCAACGATGCCAGCCGTCGGGTCAGCGTCGTACCCGGCAACCACGATTACTATACGCGCGGCGCGGCGCGGGCGCGCCGCTTCGAGACCTACTTTGCGCCCTACCTTCGCAGCGACCTGCCCGACTATCAGTTGGCCTCAGGCTATCCCTTTTGCAAGCTGCTGGGCGAAGACGTAGCACTGGTGGGCCTCAACAGCGGAATCGCCACGCCGCTACTCTTTGCCACGGGCCAGGTCGACGTCGAGGAGCTGCGCCGTGCACAGGCGCTGCTCGACGATCCGCTCGTGCGCGAGCGCTTCAAGGTCGTCATGATTCACCACCCGGTCATGCCGGTGAACTACAAGCGCGTCGAGTTCAGCCGGCGCCTGATCAACGCCGACGACGTGCTGCGCGTGGTCAGACGCGGCGACGTTGACCTGGTCATCCACGGCCACACCCATCACTTCGCCACCCTGCAATTGCCCAAGCTTCGCAGCCACGGCTCGACCTTTGTGTGCGAGGCTGGCTGCACGTCGGTCGCACACCACCGCGATCCCCATATGGCCGGTAAGTTCAACATTTACCATATCGCCGATCGCCGCCTGCAAAAGATCGAAACCCATCTCTTCGAGAGCCACGAGGCTGGCTTTCGTCCCTGGCGCGAACAGGTTTTCGAGCAAACGGTCAACGCCTGACCTCTCTGACCTGGATGCGTTATGAACGACGCCATCACCCGCGCGCTCGAAGCGCTTGCAGAGACTCTGGGACTGAGCTTGAGCTCTGCCGGGGCAGATCGGCTCGCCCTTGAGCGCCACGGCCTGAGTGTCAGCTTTGAGCGCGAATTACTCCATGCGGTGAGCACGCCACGACTGGGTGCTCGCTTTGGCGCCTCGGCGATCCTCTTTGGCATTCGCCTGGGCCTCGATCAACTCGCGGTCCCTGTGGCACCGGCCCCCTTGCCAAAGCTTGGCCCTCGAAAGGTCATTCGCCCCCAGGAAGTGCCCTCGATCTACGGTGAGCACCTGCTGCGCATCGTGCCAAGCCTGAGCCTGGATTGGTGCCAGGCCATTGCACCGGCGGCTGCGCTCTTTCGAACGCCGTGGCTGCAGCCAGGCCTCGAGACGGCATTAATCGAGGAGACCGGTCGCACGCTCGACATCATGAGGCTTGACCAAGCCCAGGCGCGACGTGGCAGCGAGGGGGACGACAAGCTCGAGCGCGACGCACGCGCCGCCCTCTTCTACGATTCCTACGGCATTCGCCCGGCACGCTCCATGAGCTTTGCCCACGGTGCGATCCGGGTCTACGAAACCATCGAGGGTTTAGGCGCCTCGCGCGCGCTGATTTTGCCCGAATACGACTGGGACGCCGCCCAGGACACGGGCTTTTGCGCTATTCCCAGCCGCGATGTCCTGCTCGTAGCCCAACCCGGCGCCCCGGAGCATCGCGAGCAGATTCGCACGCAGCTGGCCGAGGTCGCCGCCCAGGTGCTCGCCCAGACGGCCTTCCCGCTCTCCACGGCGATCTTCGCATTGAGCGTCGATGGATTGGCCTTGGACAGCTCGCTGCAGCTCAGCGAGGCATTGCCCACGGGGGCGCCGGGGCCACCGCCGGATCTGCTGGTCAAGAGGCTGTGAGCGGCACACAGCCTTGCAAAAACCCGGGCCCGTGATTACACCTCTACTGCGCGCCACGGTCCAATGCCTGGCTGCACCATCTTCCTGATACAAGGCCTCGATCCATGTCCGTATTGGAAACTACCCTGCTGCGCCTCGAAGAACGACTCGCCGCGCTGCGCCTCGACGCACACCGCATCGGCGACACGCTCAACGTCAGTCACGGGCAGGGGCCCATGGCCCACAAAGCCAACATTGACCCCGCAGAGCTGGTCGCGCGCCTCCAAGGCGAGCCTGGTGGCGCCCACCAACGCCTGATCGCGGGTTTCGCAAGCGGCGTGCTTCACGTGCTCCTTGAGCCCGCTCGCAGCAAGGCCGACGCCTGGACCTTCGTTGAGAGTGCCGGCGGCATCACCCCGAACATCGAGGCTGACACCTTCATTTTGGGTGCCACGGCAGCCAGCGGCGAAGCCCCCTGGGTGCGCCCCTTCATCGATGATCTGGTCGTCAGCTACATCGTCCACCTCGATCGCGGCTTGCGCGTGCTGAGCGAGCCGCAGGCCCAGCACTGGGCCGTGAGCGCCGACCGGATCACCGCTGGCGCTCGCAGCCTGCTCTTCCACAAAACCCGCGCCTCCAAGCCCACCGCCCACGTCGGTTGTCGCTACGTTCAGGCCCTCAGCCACGGCGACGGCTACGACGCGGCACGCGCGTTGGTCTTCGCCGATGCGTTTTATACCGAAATTGGCGACGAGTGCCGCTTTGCTCTTCCAAGTCAGGACCTCTTTCTCTTCGTCTTGCACGGGGGCACCGACCAGGTCAACGAGCTGCGCCTCGCCGCCGCCCAGGCTTATGCGGCAGCCGAGTATCCCTTGAGCCCGCGGCTCTTTACCTTCGACTTGGGAAAACCCGTGGCTGCGGCATGCGACGAGTTCGAGCAATGACCCACCAGCCGATCGATCCTTCCTTACCCGAGGCCGTGAAGAAGTTTCTCGCCGCCGGCGCAACGCTCGAAAAGATTCACCTCGACGCGCTAGGTCATTGGACCCACGAGGGTATGGGCTTCACCAATGAGAAGATCATCGCGCTCTTCAACCGCAGTGTTGGCCGCACCAGCGGCGGCACCTGGGTGCTCAATGTCGGCCAGTTTACCTATCCGATCGAGGTCGAAGACACGGGCTTTTTCATCGAGCGCGTCGATCTCGACCAGTCCCCGCCCCTTTTGAGCTTGAGCGATGGCAGCAGCGAGCCGCTCGATCCGGCCACGCTTCGCTACGAGGCCGGCTCGAGGCTCTACTGCGACGTCAAGGGCGGAGAGTTTAGGGCGCGCTTCAAACGCCCGGCCTACCATGCCCTGCTCGACGATGCCTTCGAGCAAGATGGAGCCATCGTCATCATCGTCGCCGGCCAGACCGTGAGGCTGGCCGACACCGACGCCCTCGAAGACTAGGCCATATTGGCGATGATCTCCTGGCCAAATTTCGAGCATTTCAAGAGTGTCGCGCCTTGCATCTGGCGCTCCAGTCCTCGGTGTTCTCTCGAAAGATCACGACATCGAGCTTGCCCGGATCGCTGACCGGGCTGGGCACGCCTTCGAACCAACGCACCGGCCGGATGCAGGCATAGAGATCGAGGATCTGGCGAAGCGCGACGTTGATCGAGCGAATGCCGCCACCCACTGGCGTGGTCAAGGGCCCCTTGATCCCGACGCGAAACTCCCTGAGCGCCTCGAGCGTGGCTTCAGGCAGCCATTCTCCAGTCTGGTTCTTGGCCTTCTCTCCGGCCAACACCTCGCGCCACACGATCTGGCACTCACCGTCGAAGGCCAGCTTGACGGCGGCATCAAAGACCGGCCGCGAGGCGCGCCAGATGTCAGGACCGGTTCCATCCCCTTCAATAAACGGGATAATTGGATTA
This sequence comes from Lujinxingiaceae bacterium, assembly GCA_013697635.1. Taxonomy (GTDB): domain Bacteria; phylum Myxococcota_A; class Bradymonadia; order Bradymonadales; family Bradymonadaceae; genus JACCWM01. The sequence continues at coordinate 34,643 of JACCWM010000133.1, forward strand.
TTGGGGATGTTAAACTCGCCGCCGACTCTCTTGGTGATCCGTTGACCATTCATTGCGTCTCCACGATGTTCTGATTTCGGCAAATGCTACCGCAAAACGTGTACTGCAAGGCATAGACACCGCCTGTGGCCCAGCAAGGCCTGGGCATCAATGCATTTTGGCGACGATTTTTTTGCCACTTCCAATACACCATGTAATTTGGGGGTACGGCGCATGTAGGACAAACACGGCGCGCCTGGATTTTGACACCGACGACGCCAAGGATGGCCGTCGCAAACCCACCACGGAGGTTGGTATGAGCACGTCGCTCTTCAAAAAGTTTCTCAGGGACCACGGCCAAGATGATGCCACATTGTCGCTGCGCAGCGGTCCCGGAGCACCGATCTTCGAGGCAGGCCCGAGCACGCGCATTCGACGCACACCCGTTCGCTCAATCGCGACCCTGAGTTGGGTCAACGGCCCGCGCGAGGTGTTCGGCCAGGTCGTCAACCTCAGCCCGGGCGGCTGCCTGATCAAAACCGAGTCGACGATCGCGGATGGTACAGCCATCGAGATGACGATCACCGTGCTTGGCAACGGGCGCACCTCCAAGATCGACATCCGTGGCCAGATTTTGCGCCAGACGACGGCCGAAGGCCGGCGCGCCTATGGTGTCGAGTTCGTGCCCGAGAACTCGGCCGATCGTGAGTCGCTGCAATGGCTGTACTCCGAAGCGAGCCGCTGAATTCCGCATGCCCCCAACTGCCCTCATTGATACGACCCAGCACAGCCCGCAGGCCGGCCCCGAGAGCGTCGTCGCCGGCCTGAGTCTGGTCGAGCGCACCTTGCGCTTGGCCCGCGTCTGCGGCTGCGCGCAGGCCGTCGTCGTCGCTTTGGAAAGAGACCTCGAGGCCGTGCAAAGGATCGTGGCCGCACACCGCTACGCGTTTGCCATCCAAATCAGCGTCAGCCCAACCACCGACGCGGCCGACATCCGTCAGGCCGCGCTGAGCGTCTTTGAGGCACCGGCGGCAAGCTTTGTCTGGCTTCACTCCTCGGCGATCTACGATCGTGGCCACGTCAAAGCCTGCATCCGCGATGCAACGCCCGACGGGCCCGATTGCATTTGCGACGCAGACCCGATCGCGACCGACGACGACGCACGCCAGGCAGCCGCCAGGCTCTGGGCGGGCTGTCGAAAGCCAGAGGACGGCATCGTCTCGCGCCACCTCAATCGCCACATCAGCCTGGCGATCAGCCGCGCGATCGCGCACACAGCGATCACGCCCAACCACATCTCGATCGTGACCTTCACGCTGGGTATCGTCGCCGCGGTCTTCGCTGCCTGGGGCGACTATACCGGCTTTCTGATCGGCGCCCTGCTCTACCAGATCAACTCGGTGGTCGATGGCGTCGACGGCGAGCTCGCACGCGTCAAATACGAGTTTAGCCTGCTCGGCGAGTGGCTCGACACCCTGAGCGACGACTTCTCCGATCTGTTCTTCTACATCGGCCTTGGAGTCGGCGCCTGGCGTACGGTACCGATCGACATTTTTGGCATCGACGCCCGGTTGTGGCTCGTGCTCGGCGGCGTTGCCGCGCTTGCCAAGCTGCTCTCGATGGCGCTCTATTACCGCTGGCTCATCGCCCACAAGCGTGGCGACCTGCTGGCCTTCCAGTGGAGCTTCGAGACCGAGGCCGGCACCGAGCCCGGTGTGCTCGATAGAGTGCTGCACTATGTGCGCTACCTGTTTCGAAAGGACTTCATCGTCTTTGCTTCGATGATCCTTGCGATCCTGGGACTGCTGCCATGGTTCTTGGTGCTGTTCGCCGTCGGAAATCTCATCGTTTTCATCAGCGTTGCCGTACAGCAACTCGGCCAGTCATCAGGTCGCTGAGCGCGACCGCTTGCAGGCCCAGGCGTGAGTGGATATAAGTGGGCGACGATGCCCACAGCAGTCCTCTGGCGAAGCGATACGCGATGAACTCCTCTCCAAAAATTCTCGTCGTCTACAAGAAGAGTCGCTACGAGCAGTACGTGATCGACGAGGCCGACCCCACGGTCATGCGCCTCATCGAGAAGGATCACGTCAGCGTGCACTCGCTGCTCGCCTCGCATAAGACCCACCGTGAGAGCCTGGAATCGATCATCGCTCAGTTGAACACGCTGGGTCTTCGCTACGACTGCATCTACCGCGGCGACGTCGTGGACACGAGCCCCTACGATCTGATCGTCGCCGTGGGCGGCGACGGCACCGTGCTCGACCTCTCGCACCGCGTCAACGACGCGCCGATGCTGGCGATCAACTCCGACCCCAAGGTCAGCGTCGGCTATTTTACGGCCGGCACGGCAAAAGACTTTGCACGTCTGCTCGACGACACCCTCTTGGGCCGCTGGGAGCCGGTGGCCCTGCATCGCTTTGCCATCAAGATCAACGGCCAGCGCTGTGGCTTTCCCGTGCTCAACGACGTCCTGGTCACCCACGCCAACCCAGCCGCCGTCTCCCACTACCTGCTTAAAGTTGGAAACCACTCCTTCGAGGAACAGAAATCGAGCGGGATTTGGATCGCAACGCCGGCGGGCTCCACGGGCGCCATTCGCTCCGCCGGAGGCTACGTGCTGCCCTACAACAGCGACAATCTGCAGTACCTGGTGCGCGAGCCCTACCCGCCCAAGGTGGGCGGATACCGCTTCTTAAAGGGTATTCAGCCCTTCTCGGAGCCCTTTGAGGTGATCTCGCGCATGCGCGACGGCCGACTTTTTCTCGACGGCCCACACAGTTTTTATCCCTTTACCATCGGTGATGTGGTCAGCGTCGATCCCAACGCGCAACCGCTCCAACTCTATGGAATCAAAGAGGAGCGGCGAACCGCTTGAACTTAGGAGCGCATAAGCCAGCCAAATTTCTTGTCGCCCATCCGCGCTATGTTACGGTGCGTGTAGGATAACAACCTCAACCGACAAGATTTGTGGCACATCATGAGTCGACAAAAATCGAAGAAAGCAGCGAGCAATGGTTTTAGCCGTCTCTTGACGGCAACCGTGGTGCTTGCGTTCGTATTCAGCGCGGGTCTGATAACCGGCCAACGCCTGGTCCATCACGACTCGCTGCCCCCGCTGGTCTCGGTCAATGGCCCGGCGCTCGCAGCGGCCGCCATGCGCCAGCTGCCCGAGGACGCGCCACCGAGCGAGAAGACGAGCTTCTCCTTCTATGAGCAGCTCTCGCGACCGGCCATGGCCGAGATTCGCCCGCAGGCCGTGATCACAGCCCAACCCCGGCCAGTTCCTGTGACTGCAGCGGCGGCCGTTGATACGCTGACCCCCGACCCACGCATCATCGTGCCCCGTGGCGAGGCCCACCTCGTCGAGACGACGATTGCTTTGGAGCCTGCCCAGGTTGCCCCGATCAAGGCAGAAGTTGCCGCGAAGGTCGAGCCGACTGTGACGATTGCCGCAGCGCTCGCGGTCGAGCCCAAGGCCGTGGTGGCCGTGGTCAAGGCTGCGCCCATGCCTAAAGCCGAGGAGGTCCCGGTTGTGATCGAGTTGCCCACCGAAGTCGTCACGGCTGTCGAAGCCGAGACGCTCGAGCTTGGCTCAGCACCAGCACAGCCCGCCCGCTACACCTTGCAGGTTGGCGCCTATCCAAATTTCGAGCGCGCGCGCACCGAGATGGACCGGTTGAAGAAGATCGGCATGGAGCCGCACGTCATCGCCGCCGAGGTGCCCGGCCAGGGTAAGTTCTATCGCGTGCGCGTGGGCAAATTTCATTCGATGGACGATGCCCGCACTTTTCAGGCCGACGCCAAGGGCCGCAACGGCCTCGACACCTTCGTCACACCCCTTTAAGACAAAGGGGCTCCTCGCCTAAATCAGCTCGACATACTCCAGATCGCCCACCGAGCCTTTTCCTTTTCGGATGAGCTGGGGGTGATCGCCGGAGAAATCGATGATCGTCGAAGGCTCGGGAAACAGGTAGCCGCCGTCGATGACCAACTCGACCGCGTGGCCATAGAGATCATCGATCGTCCAGGGGTCGGGAATCAGCTCACCGTCGGGCTGGGTGGCGCTGGTCGTGGCGATCGGGTTGCCCAGAGCGCGCACGATCTCGAGCGGAATTGCCGAATCCGGCACCCGGATGCCCACCGTCTTGCGCTTGTTGAGCATGATCTTGGGCACGAGCTTGGTCGCCTCCAAAATGAAGGTGTAAGGCCCGGGCAACATGCGCTTGAGGGTGCGATAGGAGTAATCGTTGACGATGGCGTACTCGGAGATATTGCTCAGATCGTGGCAAATGAACGAGAGCGGCGAGTGGTCCGGCGAACCCTTGATCTCGCGCACCAATTGATGAAGACGCTCAACGGCCTTGCGATTGAAGATGTCACAACCGATTCCGTAGATCGTATCCGTGGGATAGGCTACGAGGCCACCACTTCGAAGCACCTCGAGGATCTGTTCGATGCGCCGAGGCTGCGGATGGTTGGGATTGACTTCGATAATCATTGCACTCTTCTCTGGCTGTGGATGCGGTTTCTACTTCTTGGGCAGCTCGATTTTGGGCTGCTTGGGATGGGCGCGATAATACACCAGAACATGGCCGATCATCTGCGCGAGTTGCGCGCTGCTGTCTTTGGCCAGCCGGGTGGCGACCTCTTCGATATCGTCACCCTCGTGCACCTTGACCTTGACCAGCTCGTGGGCAAGCAGCGCCGCATCGAGGTTTTCGATCAGCGCCTCGGTGACGCCTTTGTGGCCCACAAGTACGATCGGCTTGAGCGCATGCGCAAGACCGCGAAGGTGACTGCGCTGCTTGCCGCTCAACTTCGGGCTCAAACGCTGGACGAGACCGCTCTCATTGCTTTCTTCATTGCTCATGGGTTGGGCGCTCCTTGGTCGCCAAGACCCCGATAAAAGGTTCACCCTTATAGACGAGGAACGAGCCAATCTTCAACACTGTTCCTCACCGATGAAATCGAGACTTAACATTGGCCATATCGTTCTGTAGACTGGCTCGCGAGTATGCCGCAAAAGTATTGGCTGAAATGACCTGCGAAGGGGTTATGTAAGTGAAAGTTTGTTCAACCTGCCAGGCCCGATTTCTTGGAAACGAAGCCTTTTGTCCACACGACGGCACACGCCTTGTTGAGGCTCGAGAGCTTTCGCCCGGTGAGTTGACCGGCACCGTGCTCAACGAAGTGGTGTCGCTTACGCGTTTGAGCAGCGTGGACGCGCTCGCCGAGCGCTATGAGGCCAGACTCACAGCCACCGCTCAGAGTGTCGCGGTCAGCGTCTTCAACCAGGGGCTCAGCCCGGCGCCGAGCCGACGCGCTCAACTGCGCGAAGCCATTGAGACGTTGGGTACGCCGCTTCCGCAAGGCATTCTCGAGGTTCATTCATTCGATTTGGAGTGTGATCCGGCCTATGTTGTCGAGGCCGAGCCCAAGGGTCCCAGCCTCAAGAGCCTGCTCGCCGAGAAGAAAGCACTCGACTGGCAATCAGCCGTGCGCCTCGTCTGCACGATCGGACGCGCCCTGGATTGGTTGGCCGATCACGGCCTTATTCATCGCGGACTCAACCTGGGCACCGTCTACGTCAGTGATCTGCGCGAGGGCCAGATCCAGCTTGGCGGCTGGGCACAGGGCTTGATTTCGTATGTCGACAGCCCGATCAAAGCCGCCGAGAGCAAGCAAGCTTATCTGGGTTTTACGGCTTATCTAGCCCCTGAAGCGGCCGAAAACAATGCCAACGTGGACAGCCGATCGCTGGTCTACGCCTTGGCCATGATTCTCTACGAACTCGTGGTGGGAAAGTCAGCCTTCAGCTCGCAAGACGAGTCCGAAACGCTCAAGCGCCACTTGCACGAAAAGCCGCTCAAACTTGCCATTGCATGTGCGGGCACGGAGCTTCCGCCCCAAATCGATGACATCTTGGAGATGATGTGGGCTAAGTCGCCCAACAAGCGTTTTCAGTCGATCGCCGCAGCCATTGCCGCCCTCTCCAGCCTGCTCGACGCCGACCCGATGCAGGTAGCGCCCTTGCTTGAGCGCGCCGAAGTCCCGGTTTTTCAGCCCGCTGCCATAACCTCGACCATCGCCATGTCGGCCGTGGACACCGGCAAAGCGTCGCTGAACCGCGAAACCAGCCAACACGGCGCCATCTCCCTTCACAGCACCTCGCTGGGCGCGCCGGGAGCGGCGTTCGGACTCGATGAAACCAGCGAGCTCTCCGAAGCTTCCGCATCGAACAAGGTCGATGACGCCTGGGGCGAGGAGCTGGCCGTTCAGCCTGGCTCGGCGACCATCGAAACGCGCCCCGAAACCATGAACTCGCCGTCGCTGGACTCGATCATCGTCGAGGACGAGCAAGATGAGCACGAATCGGAGCCCGATTCGGGCCCGGTGCCGACCCTGGACTCGATCATCGTCGAGGAACAAAGCGAGCCCAAGAGCGATCCGGTGCCAACCCTGGATCCGCTCCAAGCCGAGAGCGAAGACGACGAGGGATCAACCACCACCCTGATGATCTCCGATGCCGAGGAGAAGGCCCGCGAAGATTATGCTTTGGTTGAGGAGCCGGCCAAGAAGACCTTGCTCATGAGGGGCATCAACCTGTCCGAGCACACAGCAGCGCTCGAGGACAAGACCGAACAGCCCCAAGCCGACGCCTCTCCAGCGGCCCCGATCGAGCAAGCTGCTGCTGAGGAAGCGGCAGAGGCTCTTGCCGACGACTCCGACGCTCAGCTCGACTCGACCTCCGAGCCGCAGACCGCTGCAAAACCGGAGTCGAAATCCAAATCGAAGTCCAAATCCCGATCAAAAAACAAGGCCAATGCTTCGGCGCCCAGAGCTGGTGCGATCACAGCGCCCGAGATCACAGCGCCCGAGATCACAGCGCCTGCCATCGATGACAAGATTGAACCCAAAGCCGCCGGAGCCGTGGAGAAGCCCAAGAGCGGGCTCAACATTGGCTTTGTCGAGGTCGCCCCCGCCAATTCGAAGGGCGGCGAGATTGGCGACGAATGGTTCGCAGACTCGGCCGAGGATGCATGGGAGAACTCGCTGGTGCGTGAGCACCGCGAGCAGTCACAACAGAGCGAACGCACGATCCAGATAGGCATCGCCATTGCCGTGGTGCTCATGGCCATTGGTGCCTACGTGATCTTTGAGAACTACTCTGGCGACGAAGCAAGTGGCACCAAGGTCGCAGCCGAGGTCGAGGCTCCCACGCCCGTGATCGACATGGCCAGCCTTCGTCGGGGCTTCGATGCCGCGATCACGGCCGGCGAGCTGATCTTTCCTCGTCGAACCAGCGCCCTGGGGTTGCTCGAACAAATGCAACGCCACGACAAAGCCGATCCCATCTTCGACGAGGCACGCGCGACATTTGTGCAGGAAGCCTACAGTCAATCCAAGCAGGCCAACGACGCGGGCAAGGTGCGCCAGGCCCGCGATCTGGCCGGCTACGCGTCGCAGTTCGATTCCGAAGACTCCGAGCTCAAAGCCTGGGCCGAGTTGTTGCACGCGCGTGTCGTGGCCGATCTGCCGGCAAGTTCGCTGATCAACAAGCCCGTTGAAGTTCAAAATGACCCCGCTCAGCCAGAAGACGAGGTCGAGCAAGCACCGGCCGAAATCGAGGAAGTGCCCGCTGTGGTCGAAAAAGCACCCCCGGTGGTCGAAGAGGTCGTGGCCGTGGTCGAGCCAACACCTGCTAAGGAGGTGCGCGCGCCCGTCACAACGCCTACTGTTCGCGTAACCCCGACCCCCACCCCGGTGGTGACAACAACGCCCGATAGCGACGTCAATTCCCTCGTCGAGAATGCTCGCAGCGCCTATTCACGTGGCAATCTGGCCGAAGCGCGTAAGCTCTACAGCCAAGCTTTGACCTCGACACCCAACAACCACGTCATCCATGCCGGTCTGGGCCAGATCTATTTCGAAGAGGCCGCCCACGACAAGGCACTGCAGCATCAGGGCCGCGCCGTCGAGCTGCGCCCCAACCACGTCGGATACCGCGTTCAACTCGGGATGGTCTACTTTCGATTGCAGCGCTACAAAGAGGCGATCAGCGCCTGGGAGGCCGTGCTGCGACAAGATCCCAACAACGACGTCGCCAAGCGCTATATCGAATTGGCTCAACGCCGACTCAACTAAGCCCTGAAAATGGACAAAAAAAGGCTCATCGCCCCGATAACGGTGCGATGAGCCTCAATAGTACTGCTGTCCATCGTGGCTTCTCTCCTCAGTTAAGATGCTTTGAAGACGATCGTTTTCTCGTCCTCGAGCAGTCGGCATCGTCGGCTGAACTCTTTGAGTTCGATTCCCAACGTAGACTGGTTGCGAGACCAGTACCGAAGCATCGCTCGTTTTGCATCAAGTCGCGTTTGGCCACTGAAGATGACGTCTCCTTTGAGACGCGGCGCTTCGTGGCTGAAGACCTTACCAATCAGTTGGATAACCCCAAGGTTCTTCTCCTTTTTCAAGGTGGTCGCGTCGACCAGGTTGTTGGCTCCGCCGATGCGGTTTGCCAGACTTACCGCCCCAAAAAGCTAGGTACTTGGCGCAAAATTGGAAGGAGTGGCGCACCCCTAACATTCCGCCAACCCAAACGAACGCCGCCTTTTAGAGCAAGCCTGAGACGACGTCAAGCCCCATTGAGTTCGCTTCTGGAATCGCATGTTTTCTGCAACGCTCACACATGATGCCATGACATGCCCGCCCGGGTTTTGTATGATGTTGCCATGCTTTGCGCACGCCCTCCTCTTATCATGAGTTCCCTGATGCGAATGCCAGTCCTGTGGTTTGTGCTCCTTGTCGTATCGCTGTTCGCCTGGAGTTGTCAGGGCTGCGACGAGCAGGTCGCCTCCGGCAAAGATTGCGCAACCATGCGCTGCGACGCCGACCAGGTTTGCCAGGCGGGAGTCTGCGTCGCCGGCGAGCTTCCCGACTCGGGCTGGGACAGCGCCGATCGCGACCTGGCCGGCACCGGCTGCGATGCTCAGCGCGTCCCGTGCAACGGCATGTGCTGCGCCGCCGGACTTGTCTGCAATGCCGGTCAATGCCAGGCGGCCTGCGAGAACACCGTGTGCGCGGGGCAATGCTGCGCGCCCGGTGAAGCCTGCGAGAGCGGCGTATGCAGCGCACCTTGTGCCGGTGAGCGTTGCGGCGATGGCCTCGCACTGTGTTGCGATGTCGAGGACGTCTGTTTTGGCGGTGGCTGCGTCTCACAAGGCGCCTCGTGCACGCGCACCGAAGAGTGTGACATCCGCGAGGTTTGCGAGCCTTCGCTCGGGCGCTGTCTGTCGCGCGACCAGATTGCGGTGTGCGAGTACCGACCGCCCGTGGGCGAATTCAGTCCCACGGTCGGCTGCTCATGGGTGCCCGACGGCCTGGATTTTCCCAACCGCGGCGACATCGTGGCAACGCCTGTCGTCGCCAACCTCACCGATGACAACGGCGACGGGCGCACCGACACCGACGATATCCCAAACATCGTTTTCCTCTCGTTCAACCGCAACGCCCAGGGCTGTTGCAACGTTGCATCGACGATTCGCATCGTCGATGGCGAGTGCAATCCCGATGGCACAATGAACACGGTCGCCTCGATCAGCGAGCCGGCGCTCACCAACGACTCTGGCCTGGCCCTTGCCGATCTCACGGGCGACGGCGTGCCCGAGATCATCGCGATCACGATGAACAACGACGCCACGCGCCGCCCGCAAGGCACGGCCGCCTTTCGACGCACGAGCGATGACGGAGCGAGCTGGGAGCTGCTCTGGCACAACACCACCTATCCCCGCTGGAACGTGCACACCCGAGGCGGCGCCACGATCTCGGTGGCCGACCTCGACGCCGACGGCAAGCCGGAGATCATCATCGGCAACGTCGTGCTCAACGGCCAAACAGGCGAGCTCAAGTGGGACGGACTGGTCACCAGCGGCGGCGCGGGCGGCATCGGTAACAACGCTTTCTTGGGACCGTCCTCGACCGTGGCCGACGTCAACCTCAACGGCAAACAAGAGGTCATCGCCGGCAACACCTTGTACGATCACGAGGGCAACGTGATCTGGACCTACCAATTCACGAGCAACAACTCAGCCTGCGGCGGCCAATTGCCCTGTGACGGCTTCAACGCCGTGGCAAACTTCGACGAAGACCCCGAGGCCGAGATCGTGATCGTGCGCCTTGGCGAGGTCTTCATCCTCAATCACGACGGAACCCTGCTTTGGAAGATGGCGCTGCCCAAGCGCGACTGCGCGCTCAACGAGGCAGGCCCTCCCACCGTGGCCGACTTCAACGGCGACGGTCGCCCCGAGATCGGCACCGCCGGCGCCGACTACTACATCGTCGCCAAGATGGAGTGCGATGTCGATGGGTGGGAGGCACTTGGCTGCGCCGAGCGCGGCATCTTGTGGAAGACCATCAACGAGGATTGCTCGAGCCGCGCCACGGCCTCGAGCGTCTTCGACTTCGAGGGTGACGGCAAAGCCGAGATGGTTTACGCCGACGAGACCACCTTTCGCATCTTCGACGGCACCACGGGCGCGATTTTGTTCGAGGATGACCAGCACCAGAGCAACACCCGCATCGAGATGCCGATCATCGCCGACGTCAACAACGACGGCCACGCCAATGTCGTCGTCGCAGCAGCCTACTCCAATCGCGGTGACCGCGCCGGCCTCAAGGTCTGGAAGGACCTGGACGGCAACTGGGTGCGCACCCGACGCATCTGGAATCAACACGGCTACCACGTCACCAACATCACCGAAGAGGGCAAGGTGCCCGCCCAGCCGCAACGCAACTGGCAACATGGCCGCTTGAACAACTTTCGCCAGAACGTGCAACCGGACGGCCTCTTCGATGCCCCGGATCTGGTGGTCAAGAGCATCACGCTCGACAACCCCAACTCGTGCGCCGTCGAAGCGCGCGTCGATCTCACCGTCGTCGTCGCCAACGAAGGCGCGCTCTACGTGCCTGCCGGCGTCAGCGTACTGGTCGAAGTGGTGCTCAGCGACCGCACCGAAACCGTGGCCACCCTGGCCACGACACAACGCCTCTTGCCTGGCCAGTTCGAGACCCTGAAGGTAAGTTGGGCGCTCCCCCAGAACTTGATCAACGCAAGCTTTGCCGCGCGCGCCACGGTCGACGCCGACGAGCGCTTCAACGAGTGCAACGAAGAAAACAACCGGCTCAACTCTGAGCCCATTCGCTGCACCTTGCAGGGCTAGCGGCTGGCCAAAGAGCCCTCGCTCAAGGCGCGCCGCCAGGATCTTCTGCGCCTGCGGCGACTGTGAGCAGGGCCTGCCAGTCCACCGAGCGAAGCTGGGTGACGAATTCACCGTCATTGAGCAGCGCGCGCACGCGCTCGTCGGCCAGCGTCACAGGATAGTGGTCGGCGACCATGGCCTCGATCAGCTCCTCATCCTCGAGCAGCTCGTTGACAGCCTTCTTTCTGAGCAAATCGGCTGCCCGCGCGTGCTCGCGCAGCAATCCCTTGTTTCCGCTTTGCTCGGCGAGGTGGCCGACGCGAAGCGCGTCGTGCAAGACGCGCAGGTCGGGAAACTGCCAGGGCGACAAGACGTTGAAGCGCGTGACCACGGCCGTGGCGTGGCCCTCGCGCAGGTGCAAGGCGTTGGTCGGGTCGTGCTTCTCGAGCGGCACCTCGACCATGGCCACGAGAATGACGATGAAATAGATGATGATGATCGCCTTGAAGCCACCAATGAGCGCACCACCGGCGCGATCGAGGCCCGAGAGCGTCTTGCTCGCCGCGCGCATCGTCTTGACCACCAGCCATCCGGCCAGCACGATCGCCACGTAGATGAGCACGCCGGCCAAAAACAGCGCACCCATCTCGGTCATCGGAGCCGCCATGCCGGAGTGGCGAAACAAGGCCTCGCGCACGATCACCGCGACAAAGGGTGAAGCGAACACGACGGCAACTGCGGCGCCGATGCGAATCGCCTGGCTCAGCGCGCCAGAGCGCCACCCCAAAAAGACCATGAGAGAGAAGAGCACACAGATGAGGACATCGACGACCACGCCAACCCCGAGCAAACCAAAGACACGTTAGTGGCCACTGGACGCGTCGGGCTCGGTGTAAATGGCCCGCTCGCTGCGGCCGTTGGCGTTGGTTGACTCGCTCTCACTGAGGGCGACCACGCGCGACATCAACGTCATCAGCGCATCACCTTCGAGTACTTCGTCTTCCTTGAGCCGGCTGGCCATCTCATGGAGAAGATCGAGGTTTTTCTCCAAAATGGCCAGGGTCTTTTTAAACAGACGGGCCACGAGCTGTTCGACCTCATGGTCGATGATCTCGGCGGTGTGATCGGAGTACTGCCGGCTGCTCATGCCCATCGATTTCAAATAGGTGTTGGAGTCGTCGCCGTAGCTTAAGTTACCCACACGCTCGTTCATGCCGTACTCGGCGACCATGCGCCGGGCGATGTCGGTGACGCGCTGCAAATCGTTGGAGGCGCCGCTGGAGACGTCACCAAAGACGACGCACTCGGCGGCGCGGCCGCCGAGCAACATGCAGATCTTGTCGTAGAGCTCGGAGCGCGTGACCAGGTAGCGGTCCTCGATGGGCAATTGCAGAGTGTAGCCCAGAGCGCCGATGCCGCGTGAGACGATGCTGATCTTGTGAACCGGGTCGGCCTCGGCCAACGCGCCGGCGACAATGGCGTGGCCGGATTCATGGTAGGCCACGATGTTCTGCTCTTTTTGGTTCAAACGCCGGCTCTTCTTCTCCAGGCCGGCGATCACGCGCTCGATCGCGTCTTGAAAGTCCTCGAGCTCGACGGCGTGTTTTTCCTTGCGCGCGGCCAACAAGGCCGCTTCGTTGACGATGTTGGCCAGGTCAGCACCGACAAAGCCCGGCGTCTGGGCGGCGACCAGCTCGAGGTCGACCCCGCTCGCGACCAGCACACTGCGCGTGTGCACTTGCAAGATATGCGTGCGCCCCTTCTTGTCCGGGCGATCGACGACCACCTGGCGATCGAAGCGTCCGGAGCGAAGCAGGGCCGCATCGAGCACCTCGGGGCGGTTGGTCGCCGCCAAAATGATCACGCCGCTCTTGGCATCAAAGCCGTCCATTTCGACGAGCAAGGCGTTGAGCGTCTGCTCGCGCTCCTCGTTGCCCTGAAAGCCGCCGCCGCCGCGCGTCTTGCCGATCGCGTCGAGCTCGTCGACGAAGATGATGCACGGCGCGTTGTCCTGCGCCTGCTGAAACAAGTCGCGCACGCGCGCCGCGCCCACACCGACGAACATCTCGACAAAATCCGAGCCGCTTAGGTTGAAAAACGGCACCTCGGCCTCGCCGGCCACCGCGCGCGCGAGCAGTGTCTTGCCCGTGCCGGGTGGACCGACGAGCAAGACACCCTTGGGAACCTTGCCGCCCAGCCGCGTGAATTTGTGGGGCTCACGCAAGAAATCGATGATCTCGCGAAGCTCCTCTTTGGCCTCGTCGACACCGGCCACATCCTCAAAAGTCACGCCCGTTCCCGGCTCGGCATAGAGCTTCGCACGGCTCTTGCCAAAGCTCATCACCGGCGAGTTCGCGCCTCCAGCACCCCCACCGGCGTTGGCCATGTTCATGCGCCGCAGTAAGAAGCTCCAAAACAAAAAGAGCATAAGCATCGGCAGCATCCAAATCCACATCATGCCGCCGGCCGCTGCGCAGCCGGCCTCGGGCAGCGCCTCATAGGTGACCCCTCGGCTCTCGAGCAAGGGAATGAACGTCTCATCGGCGCGAACCCGCGCGCTTTGCCAGGCCGTAAATGCATCGTCCTCGCTCTCCAGGCGCACCCGCTCCAGCGCTTCCTGCGTTGGCGTGGCCACGATCGAGGCCTCCGAGAGCACAACCGACTCGACCTGGCCTGCGCGCACCTGATCCTTGAGTTCACTGTAGGCGATGGTCTCGACGCCCACGGGAGTCTGAAAGTAGCTCACGGCCAACAGCGTGCCGAGGATGACGAAGACCAAAAACCAGATCGTGCGCCGATTGAACGGAGAACCTGCTTGCTGAGTGCCAGCAGGAGTGTCCGAAGGCGGCGTGCGCTTTTGAAAGTCTTCCATTTGAAAAAACCCCGGGGGCAACCACTATACGACCGCATCATCACTTGAAGCGCGCCATCTCGACGGCTCCGATGGCGAACAGAAGCTAGGACCGCACCAGGTCATGTCAATTGCGCGCAACCCTGGCATTTGCTCACGCCTTCGCGCTATAGTCGGGCGTTGTCCTTTGCTGCCCATTTCCCGGCCTGACTGATGAAACCGCCCTCCTCGCTTAACCCCGCCTTTGGCCCACCCTCTCTGGTCTTGCTTGCCCTGCTCGGCTTCGGGCTGTGCTCGGCCTGCACGTTCGACTACGGTGAGGCCAAATTCACCATCGGCGCGGTCAGCGCTCACAACGCCTGCTTTTCCCAGGCCTTCCCGCTCGAAGCGACGTTTTTCTCAGCCCGTGAGCGTGCAAATTCAGTGGGCGTCTTCTTACAATCGGTCCCTGGTCACATCGGGGAGACCGATCTGGTCTTCTTTGAGGTCTACCAGCCTGATTTTGTGAACACCCGACTTGGCCAGCCCATCGCCTTGTCACCGCCTGAGCAGAGCGATGCAGTCGTTCGCGGCAAGCTCGCCCTGATGGGGGCCTGCCCGCAGATGTTGGAGAGCTTCTATATTGCCGGAGATGTCGTCTTCGAGGCGCTTGACCCGCTCGACACGCAAAGCGTCGCCGGCACCATCGAGGGCGCAAGCATCGTCGATGCACGCACCGGCGTGGTGGTCGCCGAAGGTCTCTCCGGCTCCTGGCGCTTCGATGTGCGCCGTAGCCAGCCCTTTCAGGAATTCTTCGCCCAACCGTGAACGCAAAAAAGGCTACCCAAACAACGCATTTGCGTCACTCGGTGTAGCCGTTCTTTGTGCGAGAAGAACCGACGCCCCAAGGGGGGCGGGTCACTCAGGCTTTCGGACGAAGGGTGTCCAAACGCTCAGCCAGACGGCCGGTCTTGCGCGAGGCGCGCGCGCGGGGAATCACGCCCTTCTTGGCAGCGGTATCAAGCTCGGACTCGGCAGCACGAAAATGCGCTTCGGCGTTCTCGAGGTTGCCGGCGGCGACCGCCTGCTCAAAGCGATTGACGAAGGTGCGAAGACGAGAGCGAACGCCACGGTTGCGTACGTTACGGATCTCGTTCTGGCGCATTCTTTTTTCGGCAGACTTGCTTGTTGGCACGTGAATCTCCTTGAAATGCTTGCTATCAACGGCTTGCTCGCCGCCATGAAACCATCAACACTCGGTATTTGTTCGCCGCAGACGGATTTCATCTGCTTGGTGCGAGGACGGATTAGGTAGCATCGGCCCCATTCGATGTCAAGTGTTGCTAATTATCGAACGACGCTTTGATCAACCCCAAAGTTTTCGAGCTGACTGGCCGGCAAGCGATCCGTGCGATCCCAGGCCAAACCGATGCGATGCGCTAGACCGGCACCGCAAATCCCTGTAATAGATTGGCCATGTTCACTGAGTGGAACCGACAGATCGCGCGTCACATCAAAGCAGCATGCCTTGGGCTTGGCTGCGTGCTGCTTTTGGCGGCCTGCGCAAACTATGGATGGGCAAACCGCGACGAGCCGTCCGCGCAAGCTGGCGACGCACAAACGGTCGACGTTTCCACAATCTTGATTCGTGCCGATCAGGGGCTCGATGTCGTGTTTCTGACCCGCGCGCTGGTCGGCGCCATTCAACGCGAAGGCATTGACAACGCCGCCTGGAATGCCGGTCGCGCCGCCGCCGTTTCGGTCAGCTGCGCCGTCGAAGACGCCGAGGTGCTCGGCATGGCACAACACATGGTCGCCCACATCACGCTCGCCTGTATGGTGCACTTGCCCCCGGACGCGCCGCTCGCTAGCCTGCAAGCGCGCGGATCGGCGGCGGCCAGCACAGCCTTCGCCGCACGCGAGGTCATCACGGCCAACCAACGCCTCGAAGAGCTCGCCACGCTCGAGGCGATTGAGCGGCTCGCACCACGGATCGCCCAGGCCATTCGCGCGTTCGAACCACTGACGATTGAAGATCAGGTCCAATAGTATGGGTAAGAACAGCGACAGCGCGCGCGATTTTTTCAAGAGCATCAAGAGCGCTCCGATCGCGCCGATCTATTATCTGCACGGCGCCGAGACCTATCTGCTCGACAAGGCCGTGGCCGCAATCATCGAAGCCGTCGCGCCCGGCGGTCTCAACGAGTTCAACTTCAACACCTTCCACGCCAAGAGCGCCACCGGCGATCAGATCCGCTCGGCCGTCGAGATGCTGCCCATGTTCGTGCCCAAACGTGTCGTGGTCGTGCGCGACTTGCAGGAGATCGTCCTCTCCGAGCTCGACGCGCTCGACGATTATTTCGACAACCCCTCGCCATCGACCTGCCTGATCTTGCACGCGCGCACGGCCGAAAAGAGCCTCAACGGCAACTCCGGCATCGTCAGAAAGCTCAAGCGCGCCTCGCAGGTCTTCGAGTTCAAGGCCTTCTACGAGAGCGAGGTCGGCGCCTTCATCGCCAAGCAGGCCGCCGGTCGAAAGATGCGACTGAGCTCAGGCGCCCAGGCCTACCTCGTCGAGGCTGTCGGCACCGACCTCGCCCAGCTCGACGTTGCGCTAGAAAAGGTCGACCTTTACATCGGTGCCGCACGTGAGGGACAGGCCCGCAGCGTCGAGCTCGAGGACGTCGAGGCGATCATCGCCCAGACCCGTGTGCGCTCGGTCTTCGATCTCACCGACGCACTCGGCAACCGCAGCTATGAGCAGGCCCTCAAGATCCTCGAGGCGATGCTCGTCGCCGGCGACGCGCCCTTGATGATCACGGCCATGGTCGCGCGCCATTTTCGCGTGCTCTCCAAACTCGGTGACCCGACGCTGCGCTCAGCGCCGTCCAAGGAGATCGCGTCGGCCGTAGGGGTCGCGCCGTTTTTTCTTCGTGACTACCAGCGCCACGCCCAGAAATTCTCGCCGGCCGAGATCGATGGCGTGCTCAGCGTCATGCTCGAGGTCGACATCGCTCTCAAATCGAGCAAGCTCTCCGGGCGCACGATCCTCGACGGCCTGCTCTACAAGATCTGTTTTCGCGAGGGCAGCGCCCGAGGAGCTGCGCGATGACCGAATTGACTGACTCCTTTGCCATCTTCACCTACGGCACGCTGCAGCCCAATGGCCGATACTGGCCCCAAGTCGAAGACTTCGTCACCCACCACGTCGCGGCCACGATCAACGGCTACACGCTGTGGCACCTGCCCGAGGGCTATCCGGCGATCTTGGAG
The DNA here is from genome assembly GCA_013697635.1 of Lujinxingiaceae bacterium. Lineage (GTDB taxonomy): Bacteria > Myxococcota_A > Bradymonadia > Bradymonadales > Bradymonadaceae > JACCWM01. The sequence continues at coordinate 51,926 of JACCWM010000133.1, forward strand.
GGCGAAGGCACCGTGCACGGCCGGCTGCTCTTCGTCGAGCGCGCTCGTCTTCATGCGGCGCTCATCGCCTTCGATCGGATCGAGGACTTTGTCGTCGATGACCCCGGCTCGCTCTACGAGCGGGTGCGCCTCTTCGCAACCCATGACGATGCCACCACCGAAGCTTTTGGCTACCTCTACCACCCCAATCGACGCGGCTACGTGCTCGCCACCGGCGTGCCGGTAACCGACGGCGACTGGAATCGGCACGTCAAGCACCCTACCGCCTGCGCGCAGGAGATCTGATGCGCTGGAGCTCCAATCACCAGGATCTTTTAGACGCACTCGTCGCCGAGCGCACGCTGCCGCTGCTTTGTCGACGCCTCTCTCGCGAGCGCGTCACGATCAGCCGCGAGCAGGCGCGCAAGTGGCGCGATTGGGCCCGCAGCCTGAGCGCCGATCCGGGCTGGCAGGCGGTGGGACCGATGGTCGATCATCCCGACGCCTGGCCCGCGATCTGGCAGACCACGGCCTCGAGCGGTTGGTCGGCGCGCACCGACCACCACAACGCGCTCTTCTTCATGCGTGTCTGCACCCAGTGTCTGGCCGACCAGGACTATGAGGTTGCCCACTACGCCGTCGAAGAGGCGCTCGCGGCCTGGCGTCGTGTGCTGATCACGCCCTACATGAGTGAGCTTGTCGACGATCTCGCGGCAAACGCGATGACCGTCTCGGAGACCTCCAGCGCGCAGGCGCGATCGGTGGCCACCCACTTGCTCGACGAATTCATCGACGCGCGCGCCGACGAGCTGCGCCGCGCCCTGGGCCTCGACAACCGAGAAGGCGTCAGCCCCCTCGACGCGCGCGCTGCGCGCTTTGCCTGGCGTGCGCTCGCCACGGCGATTCGCATCAGCGCCGAGGCCGCCCAGGGCAAGGAGCCCGACGCGCTCGCCACGCTGGCCCAGGTGCACGCCCAGGCCAAAAGAGCGCGCGCCTCGGTCAGCCTTGGCGTGCTCACGCAGTTTCAAACCCTCGTCGACGCCATCGACTTCTCGAGCGCCACGGCCGCCGAGATCCGCGTGCCCTTTGAGTGGTTTGGCCACGTCTTTGCGCTGATCGACTACGACGACGACGCGCTGACCACGGTCGTCGCCGCGGCCGTCGAGATTGGCTGGAAGCTTCGAAGCCTCAAACGCGACAAGGATCCCGACGACTTTGCCGGCGTGTTGGCCGCCGTCAGCCCTTTCAATGACGCGCTCTTCGAGCGCCTGATGGCCTCGCACGCATTTGGCCACAACTCTAAATGTGCGGATTTGCTCGTCTTTGCAGGCGAGAAGCAATCGAGTCCAGAGCAGCGCTGGGAGCGCTTCGAGAGGGCCCTGCAGGTTTGTCCCGGCCATCGCAACGCCTCGATGCTCGCCTCCTACGCCTACCTCGAGCGCGCCAACTTGCTCTTGCTCTCGACGGCCGCCGTGCCCGGCTTTGCGGTGCACTTGCCCGGCGCCGAGCGGCGACGCGCCACGGTACTCAAGGCCCGCGATCTGTTTTTGCAGGCCGAGAAGCTCTACCCGACCAACGAAAACATCGCCAAATACCGCGAAGACGTGCTCAAGGAGTGCGAGCGCTTCGCCATCCCCTTCGACGTGACCATGCCCGAGGAGCCCAGCGATGAGCGCTGAGAACCCCTTTGACGAGCTCGGCCTCGACCCGCGTCTTGGCCCGCGCGAGCTCACGCGCATCTTGCAACAGCGCGCCGAACGTGCCAGCGGCGAGGAGCGCACCCACCTACAGGAGATGTGGCGCGAGCTGACAACCCGCGAGAGCGAGCGCATTCGCTGGGCGCTGCTCGCCCACCCAAACGCCTCCAACCTGGCGAGCGACTCGATCGACGCGCTTCGACAGCGCGTTCCGCCCTTTGTGCACCGCCAGAGCTTGCCCGAGCTCGTCGTCACGATCGAAGACGCGCTCGTGCTCCCGCGCTCCGATCGGGCCTCGACCACCCCGCTTGCCCCACCTGACGCCTTTGAAACCATGACGATGGATAAGACACGATGAAAATACACCGCGCAGCAGGAATCGATCTCGGCACCACCAATTCGGCCGTCGCCGTGCTTTTGCCCGACGGCAGCGACATTGTGATGCTTGAAGACAAGTACCGCCGCAAGACCATCCCCTCAATGGTGGGCTTCAATCCCACGACCGAGCTGCTCGTGATCGGCCACGAGGCTTGGAATCGTCGCGCAATGACGCCCGCGCCGGTCTCCTCGATCAAGCGAAAGATGGGCAGCCACGCCACGGTCGCCGTTGGCCCACACAAGATGCTTCCCGAGGAGGTCTCGGCGCGCATCCTCGAGCGGCTCACGCGCGATATGCAGGCCTTTGTCGATGAGCGCGTCGAGGACGCCGCGATGATCCTCGGCTCGGCGGTGATCACCGTGCCGGCCTACTTCGACGCGCCGCAGATCGAGGCGACGCGCAAAGCCGGCGAGCTTGCTGGCCTCCAAGTGCTCGGCTTGTTGCAAGAGCCCACGGCCGCCGCACTTTATTATGCCTGGAAGCACGGCATCGGCGATGCCACCTTTCTCGTCTACGATCTGGGCGGCGGCACCTTCGACGTCTCGGTGATCCGCTGCATGCTCGGCGAGTACCAGGTGCTCGGCATCCACGGCGACAATTACCTGGGCGGCGACGACTTCGATCGGCGCCTGGCTGAGTATTTTCGCCGCCATTTGGTCGAGCAAGGCTACAGCCTCGATCTCGACATCGCCCAAAACGCCGACGACGCCACGCGTTTCTTACTGCTCGTTCGCCTGGCTCAAGAGGTCAAGGAGGCGCTCAGCACCAGCGAGATCCAGTACGTCGCCCGACGCGACATCTTCGACGACAAAGACGGCCAGCCCGTGACCCTCGAACTCGAATTCTCCCGCGAGCAGTTCGAAGAGCTCATCGAGCCGCTGATCGACGATTCGATCAAGTGTTGCCTCGAAGCACTGGCAATCAGTGAGCGCCAGGGCGACGTGCGCCTGGCCGATGTCGACCATGTCCTGCTCGTCGGCGGCTCGACGCGCGTGCCGCTCGTGCAACAAAAGATCGCCGCCGCGCTTTGCGGCCCCGAGCGCTCCCGCGCCGCTGCACCCCTGGTCGACGAGCCCGACACCTGTGTGGCCCTTGGCGCCGCGATTCACGCCGGCAACCTTGGCGGCCTGACCCTCTTACCTGAGGACGAGACGGCAACCGCACGGGTTCGTCTGAGCTCGAGCCTGGGAACGAGCGAGCCACACATCTACCTGGCAGGCGAGCTTCAGCAGGCACCCGAGGCCGTCAAAACGGCCGTATTGCTCGATCCTCATGGCGAGGTCGCAGCGATCGTGCGCGTCGATCACGAGGACGGCGTCGTCGCCTTTGCCTTCGAGCAGGTCGCTACCCCCGACGAAGGTCGCTACGACTTTAGCCTTGAGTTTTGCAACGCCGCTGGCGACGCGCTCGTGAGCTTCCCCGTCTGGGTGCGCCGCCACCCGCCCCACGCCATCTGGCGGCCCACCGGAAGTGCGCTCTCCAACCCTTCCGTGCTCGCCAAGGACATCTACCTCGATGTCGTGCGTGACGGGCGGGCCAGTCGCCAACTGCTGCTCTCCCACGGCACGAGCCTGCCAGCCGAGGGCAAGTACCGATTCTTTACCGCCGATCGCTCCGGCGCGGTGTTGTTGCGCCTGTTCCAAAACCGCTTTCCGATCCGCACGATCCACCTCGACGTGCCCACCGAGACGCCCGTAGGCACGCCGATCGATTTGAGCCTGACCGTCGACGCGGCGATGACCATGGTCTGCAATGGCGAGGTGCTCGGCCAGACCTTCTGGGCTCAGATCGAGCCGCCTCCGGCACGCGAGCTCAAAAACTGGACCCAGATCGAGACCTTGCTCGACGAGACCGAGGCCACGGCCAACAAGCTCTGGGGCAATGAGGCCCGCATCTTTCGTGACGCCAGCGATCCACTGATCGCCGGCATCCGCGAGGCCGCGCGCACCGATCCCGACAAGTTGCAGGTGCTAGTCTCTCGCCTCGAGGACATCGTCTTCACCTTCCACCAGCGCGAAGCCGATCTCACCCCGGCCTTCTCCCGCATGGAGACCCTGCTCGACTCGATTCGGCGCCTGGTCTTTCGCGAGGAGGGCCAAAGCCGTCACCTGGGAATCGGCCAGCAAGATTGGCAGCAGCGCATCGACAGCCTTGACGCCGAGGCCAAGGCCGCCTACCAGGCTCACGATCAACCGGCCTGGACCAGAGCCTTCAACCGCGTGCAAGCCACCTGGGAGAGCCTAGCCCAGGACGAGTACCGCTTTCGCGTCACCGATCCGGCCGAGCATGTGCGTACGATGCACGTCACCCTGGCCAACGTGATCGAGGAGCTGCGCTACGGCTTTGAGAGCTTCCCAATCTCGTCAAACCCCGAGACCCGCCAGCTCCAGCAAAAGGAGCTCGAGAACCTCAAGCGCGCCCTCGACACCAACGTGGCCGCGCCCTACGAGCGCCTCAGCCCTGACACTCCCGTGGCCCAGGCCAAGCCCGAACTCGATCGGCTCTTCGAGGCGACAAGTCACATCCGCCACCAGTTCGACAAGTTGCCCAACCTCGGCCTGGTAAGGAGCTAAACCACCGTGTTGATTCGACTCACACATCTCTTGCCCGAGGTCCACGCACTGCTCGCCAGCGCCCAAGTGCGCTGGCATGTCGACCGCTACGAGAGCCTCGTCGAAGCCGCGCGCTGGTCGGCGGCGCTCGACACCCTGGAAAAACTCGCCCAGACGCTGGTCGACGCCGAGGTCTCCGAGCGTGGCTGGCGCATGGTGCTCACCTCGATCACCTTTTGCGCGGCCCGAGGCGATTTATTGGAGGACTTTTTGCGCCTCTTCGACGCCTACGGCCACCGCGCCTTTGGCCACGAGAGCGCCGCGCAGCCCTGGCAGCTACGCGAGGCATTCGTCGACCAGGATTCACCGGCCAGCTTTGCCACCTGCGCGGCGATAGGCGAGTTTTTGGCAGGCCGCTTCCCCACGTGCCCGCTCGGCTACTACGTCAGCGCCCACTTCGGTGAGCTTGTCTACACGCAGAGCACATCGCGCTCGAGCGCATCGCTTCGCCAGATGGTGCAAAACCTCGAGTCCGCCGCGCGCCTGGCCGACGATCACAGCATCGATCGCGCCGCGCGCCACGGCCGCCTTCGCCTCGGAGTGCTCCTGCTCAAGAGCGGCCTCGACCGCGAGCGCGGCCGTCACTTGCTCAAGGCCATCAGCCCCGACACCCTGGTCGCGCGCGAGCAGCTCTGGTATGCGCTGGGCATGCTGCACAGCCCCTTCTGGCTCGATCGCGTGCGCAGCGCCGACGTGCTCGACGCTCTGGCCGAAGGCCGAAAACGCGCTCGCCCCGGCTATCAGACCGTCGAGGTAAGCGCCATTCGCGAGGCCGCGAGCGCACTATTTCACGCCTCACCCTTCGAGCTGCAATCGGCCGAAGAGGACCGCCTCACCGAGCTCGCCGCCACGCTCTTCGCCGAGCGCGAAGCGGCCACCTGGCGCGAGCTCTTGCAGATTCGCCCTCAACTGCGCGAGCTGCACGCTCTGCCCCTGGATCGAGCCAGCGAGGCGCTGCCCCTGCTCAACCAGCTCGCCCGCCAAGGCGAAAGTTACTGGTTCGATGTCTTCCATCAGTTCGCGCGCCTGCAAGCCGCCTGGTCTGGCGCCGACGGCCAGTCATCGACCGCGCTCACGCGCCCGGTCGACGAAGAGCGCTACCGCATCAGCGTGCTCACAAGCGAGCTGCTCGACGCCCTCGAGCGTGATCCGGCATCCAGCGCGGTGACTACCCTGCTCGCCAGCCTTCGCGACGAGCTTCGAAACTTCGACGGAACTCACGACGCCATGGCCCTCAAACCCGTCACCCTCTTGTGGCCACGCCTGTTCGAGCGCCTCGACCAGCTCGCTGACCGCACCGCCCTGGACCCGATCGCGGCCTCCTGGGTCGCGCGCGCCCCGGAACCAAGCTACGGCTTCTGGCCGCTGGCTGCCCACTTCATCAAAGCCGAGCTCCACGGCCCCGCCCGCGCCGTCGCACGCCGCGCCCTCGGCGACGCCTCCCCTGCCCCCAATGAGCTGCGTCTGCACGTCGTCGGCCACCTCGTCGACCACGCCATCGCCCAAGCCGAACCCGAGCACATGCTCTTCTGGCTCGAACAACTCAAACGCCTCGAAGCCGCCTGATTATGGGCTTCGATCAAACCGTCTCGGCCACACGTCGTTCCTTGAGCGGCGCCGTCGCATCGACCTGATGGACCCACACGTCGCGCTGCGGAAACGGAATCCCGATCCCTGCGGCATCGAGGCGGTACTTCACCTGGCGCAACATCTCGTTACGAACGGCCCAGTACTCCGAGGCGTCGGCCCAGACGCGCACGTTGAAGTCGACCGAGCTCTCGCCAAGCTCATTGAGCGTGACGGCGGGTGCGGGATCAGTGAGCACCTTGTCGTTTTGCCCGGCAATGTCGAGAAAGATCGCGGTCGCCTCGTCGATGTCGGCGTCGTAGGCGATCCCCACGACCAGATCGACGCGGCGCGTCGTCATCAGCGAGACGTTGGTGATGTTGTTACCCCAGACCTTCGAGTTGGGCATCATGATCACGCGGTTGTCGGGCGTGTGAAGCACGGTCGTGACTAGCGTGAGGTCTTTGACGGTGCCCACCGTGCCGCCGACGTCGACCACGTGGCCAATGTCAAAGGGGCGATAGAGCAGGATCATGCCGCCGGCAGTGAAGTTCGACAGGGTGTCTTTGAGGGCGAAGCCCAACACCAGGCCGGTGACGCCAAGGCCCGCAATCAGCGCGCCGGTGTCAATTCCCAGGTTACCCAGGCCGATGATGAAGGCGACCAGCACGATGCCGCGCCGTGTCACGTTGACGGCAAAGCGCACGAGCAGTGGCGAAGGCTTCAGGCGCGACTTCTCCATCGCAAGGCCCAGCGCCCGCGAGGCCATACGCGCCACGATCACGCCGGCGAGCAAGACCAGGCCAAAAGCCAGCAGGCCCTTGGCCAGGGTCAGTCCTTCGGTGACCACCCACTGCATTGCGAACGCATAAAACTCTCTAACTTCGTTTTCCATAGCAAATCCCTTTATGATTTCAGTGGCTTTCGTCTACGACCGCTTTCAAAAAACATGACGCACTTCCACCCAGATCGCCCGCCAAGTCAAGGGCTTTACGCCCGCAACAGCTTCGACTATTGTGCGCACTATTGCTGTGTTCGAATTGTCGCCATGCTTGGCGCAACCCACCCTTTGGAGGAAGTTCTATGAGCCGTCACCACTCGCGCGCTACCCGTATCGGCCTTTTGGGCCTGCTCACCGTTTTCAGCCTGACCAGCACCGCCTGCGCCACCAAGCGTGATTCGGCGCTTGGCCAGGGCAGCCAGATCCTCGCTGCCAGCGGCACGGGTGACTTTCAGATTACGATCGAGGCCGCCCAGGCCTCCTGGGAGCGGCGCATCAACCGCGCCGACCTCGAAACCGCGATCGCGCGCTGGGAGCTCGCCGCAACCCAGGCCACGCCCAACTTCGACGAGCAACAGCGCGCCGAGGCCGTGGCCGAAATCTACGAGAATCTGACGCGCGCCTACTACTTTTTGGCCGACGCCCACATCCGCCTCGAGGGCGACGACGAGTCGCAAAACGAAGCCGCGATGATGGCGATCTACGAGCGCGGCATCACGGCCGCCGAGCGCGCCCTCGCGCTTCGCGACCCGGGCTTTGTCGCCAAGATCGCCGCCGGCGAATCCTGGCAGGACAATGTCGCCCACGCCAACGCCTCGGCCGTGCCCGCTCTGTACTGGTATGCCACCAACCTGGGCCGTTGGGCCTTGCTCGAGGGCATCGCCACCATCCTGGCTCGAAAAGACGACATCAAGGCCACGATGGACTTCATCATCGCCCATCAGCCCGAGTACTTTCACGGCGCAGCGCACCGCTATTTCGGCGTCTATTGGACCAAGCTGCCCTTTGGCAAAAAGCCCGAGGAGGCCGGCGTGGCTTTTGTCGAGAGCGTCAAAATCGCGCCCAACTACTTTGCCACCCGCGTGCTCATCGCCGAGAACCTCGCCACGCTCAACGGCGACCGCGCCCAGTTCGACCTCGAGCTCGACTACGTGCTCAACACCCCGGTCGACGTCGTGCCCGAGATCGTGCCCGAGAACACCTTTGAGAAGGAGAAGGCTCGCCGCCTCAAAGCCCGTGGCGATCGGCTCTTCCGCTAAGATTGAGACTTCGCCCTCGCACCGCGCACTCCTTGGGCGTCGCGGCGCGCCGGACTAACCCCTTGACCGGGATTTGGCTTATGAAACGTTCGATTTTATGTCTGTTTTTTGTGTTGCTCGCGACCGGCCTCGCGCTGCCTGCCTTCGCCCAGGATGCCCCCAAAAAAGAGGAGAAGTTCGTCCTTAACCTGGGCACGATCGCGCCGCCCGCCACGCCCTGGTCCAATCAGCTCAACTCGATGGCCAAGCGCATCGAGAAAGAATCCGGCGGCCGCATCGAAGTGCGCCTGTTCCTGGGCACGGCCGGCGGTGAGACGAGCATCGTACGCCAGGCTCGCCGCGGCGAGTTGCAGGGCGCGGCCGTCTCGCTGGGCGCGCTGGCAAGCGCGGTGCCCGAGATGAACGTCTTCGAGCTGCCCTATCTCTTCGACAGCTTTACCGAGGCCGACCGGATCATCGACAACCACCTCTATGGCCCGGTCAAGACCCTGCTGGCAACCTACGGCTTTGAGCTCTACCTCTTCGGCGAGAACGGCTACCGCAACTTCGCCGCCAAGGGTAAATGCGTTCGAACACCGGCCGATCTGGCCACCCTTCAGATGCGCGTCCAGGAGTCCTGGGTGCACGAGGAGATGTACCGCGCGCTCAGCGGCAACCCCGTGCGCATCGCTGTTCCCGAGACCCTGCCTGCCCTGCAGACGGGCAACGTCAACGGCTTTGACAACACCCCGCTCTTTGCCTTTGCCGCGAGCTGGTATCAGGCCGTCGACCACTGGACCATCAGCGACCACATCTATCAGCCCGCCGCCGTGGTCTACTCCAAGAAATGGTTCGACACCCTGCCGCCCGACCTGCAAAAGGTTCTGCTCGACAACCAGAAGCCCGAGACCGACAACGGCCGCAAAATGGTGCGCGCGCTCAACCCGCTGCTGATCAACAATCTGCGCGCCGCCAAGATCACCGTCTGTGAGCTCACCGCCGAGGAGAAGGCCGTTTTTGCTAAAGACAGCAAAAAGGTCCACACGCTCTTCCGCCAGCGCGTTGGCAAGAAGGGCGCCGAGCTGCTCGACATCATCGAAAAAGCTAAAAAAGAGAAGTAAGTCGATGAAAAAAGAGGACTTGATGTCCCAGGACGCGCCGCTCAGCGCGCGTCTTGGAGTCTTCGGCACGATCGACACGGCCGTCTTCAAAGTGGAGACAGCCGTGGTCGTCGTCGCCATGATCGCCATGAGCGTGGCCGTTTTTGCCGACGTGGTCTTCCAGTTCGTCTCCCGGCTGATGCAGAGCGCAGCGGCCGGTGAGAGCTCCTGGATGATCTGGACGGTGCTCGTCGTGGGCTTTGTGGCCATGATGGTCTGGTCCGCGACCGGCGCCGCCGCCCTTCGCGCCGAGCTCGCCCGCGAGGCCCTCGATGCCGAACAGGCCAAGGCCGTGCCCGTAATCGAGCGCCCCTCGCTGGCCTTTCGCGCCGGCATCACGCTCGCCGCGATTGGCCTCTGCTTGGGCCTTGGCTTAAGCATGCTCCACGTCGAATCCTCGACCGTCTACCGACTCGTCACCGCCGGACTGCTCTTTGCCGCCGGCAAGGTGCTCTACGATCGCGGCGATAGGGCACAACTGGCCGCGCTCGTCGCTGCAGGCCTGGTCGTCATCTGGGCGCTGGGCGGCTTGCCCGGTGGCTACTCCTGGGCACAGTCTTACGGCCTTTTTTTGCTGCTCTGGGTGAGCTTTTTGGGCGCGAGCATCGCCGCGCGCCAGCGCCGCCACCTGCGCGTCGATTTGACCCGCAAGCTGCTCGCCCCGCGCTGGCTGCCCCACTTCAACGCCCTCTCCTATCTGGTGGCCGCGGCCTTCACGGCGCTGGTCTTCTACCTGGGATTTATCTACCTCTTTGGCGAGGACAGCGCCTATCTGCGCCCGATCTGGGAGGCGCCGGGCTGGATGCCCACCGCCTGGCAAGAATCGCTTCGCACCTTCCCCTTGCCCGACGACGCCGGCTTCATCCGGCGCATCGCCCAGGTCGTCTTCGGCCCCTCCGAGCCTGGCGAAGTACCCGACTGGCTCAAGGTGCTCTCGATCCCCACGGCCATGGCGCTCATCGTCATACGCTTTGTCGGCCACGCCGTGGTCTTTGGCCGCATGGCGCTTCGCGGTGAGAGCTTCAGCGAAACCACGGCGGTGCACTGATGATCAACCGATGGAAGCTCATTATCGGGGTTGTCTCCTGCGCCCTCGCCATGCTGCTCGTCTTCTCAAGCTCGATTTTGGCTCAAGACCAGGTCAAAACGCTTGAACAGCTCATGGCCGAGGTCGAGGCCGCTCCTGAAGAAGCCGCGCCCGTCGAGGCCGTGCCCGAGCGCGTCAAGACGCTCGAAGAGCTCATGGCCGATCTCGACGGCACCGGCGCCGGCGAAAGCAACACTGCACAGGCCCAACAGCCCGAGCAGGTCAACGCCGACGCACCCGCCATCTCGAGCCACTCTTCCAAGACCCACAGCTCGCCCACCGGCGGCGGTGGCGGCACCTGGTTTTTTGTCGCCCTGATCGCCCTGATCCTCACGATGATTCTGCTCGGTGTGCCGCTCTACGTGCTCATTGGCAGCCTGACGATGTACTTGCTGTTCTTCGGCGAGATCTTCACCGAGTTTCGCCTGCTCACGGCCGTGATCGAGCAGACCCGCGGCCTCTCCGACCAGACCGTCTTGCTCGCGATCCCCTTCTTCGTGATCGCCGGCGCCGTGATGACCGAGGGTGATATCGCCCGACGCCTGATCGCCTTTGCCGAGTCGCTCTTTGGGCATTTGCCCGGCGGCCTAGCGATCTCCACGGTCTTTGCCTGCGCCTTCTTTGCCGCCATCTCCGGCTCATCGCCGGTCACCGTGATCGCGATCGGCAGCATCATGTACCCGGCGCTGCTCAAGAAAGGCTATCCCGAGGACTTCTCCTGCGGCCTGGTCACCTCCGGCGGCAGCCTGGGCATCTTGATTCCGCCCAGCATCCCGATGATCGTCTACGCGATCGTCGACCCCACGGCGCTACGCGACCCGGTCGGCTACTCGATCTCGAGCATCGGCGGCGGCGAATCGAGCGTCAAAGATCTCTTCATCGCCGGCATGCTCCCCGGCCTGCTGATCGGCGTCGTGCTCGCCCTCTGGGCCATGCGCATCGGCTTCAAGTTCAACGTCGAGAAGCTGCCCTTCAGCTTCAAGCGCCTGGTCAAATCCTTCATCAACGGCTTCTGGGCCCTGTTTTTGCCCGTGCTCATCTTAGGCGGCATCTACTCCGGCCTCTTCACCCCCACCCAGGCCGCCGCTGTCGCCGTCGTCTACGCGATCGCCGTCGAATTCTTCATCCACCGCAGCTTAAGCGTTCGCGACCTGCCCCGCATCTTCGGCGAATCCGCGGTCTTGATGGGCAGCCTGCTGATCATCATGGCCCTGGCCCTGGGTTTTAACCTCTACCTCGACCGCGCCAAGATCCCCGAGGCCGCCGTCGAGCTGATCTTGAGCTACGAGCTGAGCATCATCACTTTCTTGCTCATCGTAAACGTGCTCCTGATCTTCGTCGGCTTCTTCATGGACATCTTGTCCGCCATCCTGATCCTCGTACCCCTGCTCGCCCCGATAGCCTTTGGCCTCGGCATCCACCCCCTGCACATGGCGATCATCTTCATCGTCAACCTCGAGATCGGCTACCTCACCCCCCCGATCGGCCTCAATCTCTTCGTCGCCGGCACCCTCTTCAAAAAGGGCCTCGGAGAAGTCGTACGCTCCGTAGTCCCCTTCATGCTCCTGATGCTCGGCTGCCTCGTACTCGTCACCTACGTCCCCAGCATCAGCCTCGGCCTCGTCAGCCTCTCCAAGGGCGGCAGCTTCTACGTCACCTTCCCTGACCAGACGCCCGCCCGCGCCGAGCCCATCGACACCGCCGCGCCACTCATCGCCCCCCAGGTCGACGAGCCACCGGCCGGCGTCAAGACCCTCGAGCAGATGATGCAAGAACTCGAAGGCGGCACCGCCGCCCCCCAACCCGAGGACGCGGCACCCGCGCGCGTCAAGACGCTCGAGGAGTTGATGCAGCAGCTCGAGGACACACCCTAGGCCAACATCGCCGTAGGCCATGATCGCCGTAGGCTCCGCCTCCTCGTCGGCTGACGCCGCCTCGCTCGGCTTCACCGACGGCTACCACAGAAGTAAACCACCGCGCTCCGCGCGGCTCGTGGTGCTCACCCGTCAAATCCAGCACAGGCGTAAGAGCCTCCCGACAGGGAGGTGGTTTGTTTCCCTGGTAGCCGTAGGTGAAGCGGTTCGAGTCGGCGTAGCCGACGAGCTCGCGGAGCCTACGGCGGCCCCTCATGCCACCCGACCCTGGCGGCCGGCCGCCATATAACCATCACCGACTGACGCCACCTCGCTCGAATTCAGCAACAACTGCCGCCGCCGCCCTCGCCCACCGCGTCGAGTGCCCGGCGCAGCAGTTGGACCGAGTCGAGCACCTGGGCGTGTTTGTCGGCCGGGATCTGCGAGAGCACGCCGTCGAGCATGCTCTCGGTCAAACGGCAGAGCCGGCGAGCCTGGGCGTCGCCGGTGGCGCTGAGCTCGATGAAGACGCGGCGGCGATCGTTGGGATCGCGGGTGCGATCGACCCAACCGTTTCGCTCGAGGCCATCGACCAGGCGAGTGGTCGCGCTCAGGCTCGTGCCCAGGCCCTCGGCCAGGGTCGAGGCGTCGAGCGGGCCGTCGAGCAGGCGTTGCAGGGCGACGCACTGCGGTACGGTGATGTCGCCGCAGCAGATGGCGTTTCGCTCCATGATGCCAAAGTGGCGGCAGATGGCGAGCAATTCGGTGGTGAACTCTTTCACGGCTTTCTCGCTTCGATTCGGTAACTCCAGATGGAACCCAGAACATGCTCGCGCGTGGCGCTGTCGAGCCCGTCGAAGGCGCCCTGCAGCGTCGTATCACAGCAGGCCGCGCCAACGACAGCGGCCGCGCTCGAGCGTGTCCACCGAATGTCGACAAAGCCCGCCTCACTCATCGTCGCAAAGTAATCGTCAGCGAGCGCCGCGCCCCCGATACACGACACGTACAGCGCCGCGTTCTCCATCACGGCCTCCGGAAGCGCCCGCGACAGACAAATATCCGAGACCGCCAGCCGACCGCCCGGCTTGAGCACCCGATAGGCCTCGGCAAACGCCTGCGGCTTGTCCGGGCTCAGGTTGATCACGCAGTTCGAGATCACCACGTCGACGCTCTCCGAGACCACCGGCAGCGCCTCGATCAAGCCCTCGCGAAACTCCACATAGCCCGACAAGCCCTTCGCGCTCGCAGTCTCCCTGGCCCGCGCCAGCATCTGCGGCGTCATGTCGACTCCGATCACGCGCCCTCCCTGCCCGACCTTCTGCGCCGCCAAAAACGCATCCATCCCCGCACCCGACCCCAGATCGAGCACCACCTCGCCAGGCTGCAAACCGGCGATCGCCGTCGGATTGCCACAGCCCAGCCCGAGGTTCGCCTCCTTCGGAATCTGGGCGAGCTCCTCAATGCTGTAGCCAATCTGCTCGGCCAGGGTTTGCGCCCGGGAGCTTACGACCGGCGCACAGCAGCTCGGCCCACAACACGACGTCTTGGAGGCGTTGTCGACGATGGCAGCATAGCCATCGCGCACATCGGAGCGAACTTGATCGTTAGTTTTGTTCGGGTTCATGGCTTCTTCTCTCGTGGTGACGGGTAATTTATCGCGTGCAGACATCAAAAGTTGCAGCACACAAGCAAACTAGTTGCACAACGCAAGCAAATCAAGTGAAAAGTGAAAACCACTCCAGGATGACCTCCAAGCTAGTGGGAGCGGGCTGCCGAGGCCGGCCCCTCAGGGCACCCGACCTTGGCGGCCGGCCAACGGATACTCATCCCACGTACGTCCCTCCAAGACCCGGCCTCCGGCCTTCGGCGTATTGCCGCCCCACTGCTTGAAAAAGAAGGCGACGTCTTGGGCCAGGCAGTGGTCGCGCAATCCCACGACCCATCGGCTTCGATCCGGGCGCGCCACCCACTGGCCGTCGACATACTCGACCAGCGCCCGGCGCTTTCTGATCTTTTCGTTCCACAGATGAATGCCCGACTCCCCGCCGGTGATGACCCAGTCAATGCCGCCGAGGTCGATCTCCTTGAACCAGCCAAGAAGCGGCTCGCAGCTCAAGAAACGCACGGCGGCCGGCACGCGCTTGAGCGCTTCGAGGCGCTTGATCACGCGCGGGCCCTCCAGCGATGTCCCCAGCCAGATGTGCGGCGACGGCCGATAAAGCCCGTCGCCGATAAACTCATCGAGCAGCGCTGCCATCTTTTCGGGGCGCTTGGTCAAAATCTGATACTGGTGGCGTGGGGTGTCCATCATCACCTCGAAGACGCGGCGCACAAAGCGCTCGTCGGTCTGCTCGTGAAACAGATCGCTCATCGAGTTGACGAACACCTTGCGCGGCTTCTTCCACGCGCGCGGCTCCTCGATCTTGTCCCAGTGCATCGTAAACTCAAAGCCGTTGTCGTAGCGGGCGTTGCCCATCGCCTTGAGCCGCAGGGCCAGCGTCTCGGCATAACAGAACTTGCACCCCTCGCTGACCTTGGAGCAGCCCGTGGCGGGATTCCACGTGACGTCGGTCCACTCTATGGACGATTGCTGACTCATATGCGCTCTTCTGGTAAACGGGACGCCGGGTGGATTGACCAGACGTTGTCTCGAATTTCTAACGTCGCCTCCCCTGAAACATTTCGCATGGCGTCGGAGCTGGCGCGTTGACAACACAGACCTTGACGATTCCCTGCTCGATCTCGATGATAGCCACCTGTCCCGGCGGCGCTTCGGCCGCCCGATGCCTGCCAACGTTCGATGTAGGATGGCCCCCCGGCATGACCTCCAAGCGTGATATCTGGTCGCGGCGAATCGAGGGGTGGTTGCGGCCGCCAAGGCGGCTGTCGTTTACGCCCGCCGGCAAGTACTTCGTGTTGATGACGCTCGGGGTGGGCTTTGGTGCGATCAATACGGGCAACAACCTTCTATTCTTGATGCTGGGCATGATGCTGTCACTAATCGTGGCGAGCGGGGTGCTCAGCGAGGCCGTGCTGCGCGAGATGCGCGCGCAACGCATGCCGCCGCGCCAGATCTTTGCGCGCCAGAGCTCGCCGGCGCATCTGGAGTTGATCAATCCCAAGCGCTTTCCATCGCTGAGCGTTGAGGTCGCGGAGCGCAATCCACGATGTGTGAGCGGGCCACTGAGAGGCCAGCTTGTGGGGCCGCAGCGGGTGCCGTGGTGGAAGTTTTGGAAGCGGGGCCTGCTGTTGAAGACGGCCTTTCCCCAGGGCGTGGCGATGGCCTACTGCCTGCGCATCGATGGCGGAGCTAGCCTGGCGCTGGGGACGGCGTATCATTTGCCCAAACGCGGGTTGTACGAGTTTCCGGGGCTGAGCGTATCGACGCGCTTTCCCTTTGGCTTCTTTGAGAAGTCGCGCGAGATCGACGACGCGGCGACGCTCGTCGCCTACCCGCCTGCGGCCGAAGCCGAGGACTGGGTGGCCAGCGTGCATGCCCACTTCGGAGACGTGTCGCGAAACGTGCGCGGCGCCGGCGAGGAGTTCTTCGGCTTGCGCGAGTACCGCGCGGGTGAGGATCGGCGCATGGTGCATTGGAAGAGCAGCGCGCGCCGCGGTGAGCTCGTGGTCAAGGAAACCGAGTCCCAGGAGCAGCGCGCCATCGAGATCTGTCTGCTCAACTGCACGGGCACCAGCGCGCAAAAGCGCCACCTTGTCGTGGCAAACTTTGAGGCCGGCCTGGAGAAGACCGCCGGCCTTTTGCACGCGATGGCTCGCCAGGGCTATCAGATCGGGCTTCGCACGATCGACGACGCGATCGAGGCCGCAAGCGGCGCCATGCACATGGACCGCCTGCTCTACATTTTGGCCACGATCGAGCTCAAGGACGGCGTACACGCACCGCTCGCGCGCGCAGCCGAGCAGCGCGGCCCCACGGTGGGTCGGGTGGTCGTGGGCTTGAGCGGCGCGCTGGATGCAAGCGGGGCCGACGGCGAGCTGTTGTTTGCATTCGATGACGTGGCAGGTGAGCGATGAACATGCGCCGG
Organism: Lujinxingiaceae bacterium; assembly: GCA_013697635.1. Classification (GTDB taxonomy): domain Bacteria; phylum Myxococcota_A; class Bradymonadia; order Bradymonadales; family Bradymonadaceae; genus JACCWM01. The sequence continues at coordinate 68,324 of JACCWM010000133.1, forward strand.
CGCCTGGAATTGCTCCACGAGATCAGCCTCTACATGGTGGTCTTGGTCGCCTTTGCAAGTATCGCGGCCGGCTCGGGTGCCGGGGTGCTGATGATCGCCTTCTTTTTGGTGGCCACACTGGCGAGCTGGTTCGTGCACCGCGCCAGGGTCGTCAAGGCCGCGCATGCGCGCTATTGGAACGTCTCGGTGCTCTTATTCTTGGGCTATTCGGTGTTCGATGTGGCCACCGACCCAAACGCCGACGTGATCTTGCTGGGCATTCGCTTTGTGCTCGTGCTGCTGATCATCAAGCTCTTCAGCCGACTTGCGCCCCGCGACGATCTGCAGATCTATGCCCTGAGCTTGCTCACGTTGGCCGTGGCGACCACGGTCAACGTGGGCGTCTCCTACGGCATCTTGTTCGGGCTGTACGTGTTGATTGGCACCTTCAGCATGGCGCTCTTTCATCTGCGAAGCGAGGTCCAGCTCCAGCCGGCGAGCATCGATCATAATCGCATGCCCTTTGACCGCGTTTATGTCGTGGTGCTGGCTAGCTTGAGCTTGATGATCTTTGCGTCGAGCCTTGGCATCTTCTTCTTGTTTCCGCGCATGGGCCTGGGCTTTTTCACCGTGCAGACGCGCGACAACGTCGAGACGACAGGGTTCTCCGAGCAGGTTGAGCTCGGCGGCCATGGGGTCCTGCGCGACAACCCGGCTGTGGTGCTGCGCATCGAGTTCTTGAGCCCTCGGCCGCAGAACTACAATGCCATGCGCTGGCGCACGATGACCTTCGACACCTACGACGGGCGCCAGTGGCAGCGCACGCAAAAGGAGAGCGAGCGCCCGCTGCGCTCCGATGACGGCCTCTTTGACCTGGGTGCGCTGCATGCGAGCGCGCTTCGCGCAGTCGGCGAGCAGACGCCAGGCCTGTCCATGCAGATCTACCTCGAGCCGATCGGCACCAACCTGATTCCGGTGGTCTGGCCGGCGCGCACGCTGCACATGGCGATGGCCGAGGCGGCCGTCTCCTGGAGCCCGCACTCCGGTGGCCTGACCGTCGACGCCTATTCCGACGTTCGCCACACCCTGGAGAGCCAGATCGGGATGACCTACCGCCTGACGACCTATGCGCCACCGCCCGAGCAAATGCTCGCAACGGCGCTCGGGCGCACCCTGTCGCCGGAGCTTGCCGAGCCGTTTTTGCAGCTTCCGGCGGCACTACCTCAGCGAACGCGCGATCTGGCCATCGCGATCACCGAGGAGCGCGAGACGGCCTTTGCCAAAGCGTTGGCCATCCAGGCCCATCTCAAGCAGAACTACACCTACACCACGGATTTGCCGGAGGTCGATCCCGACGACCCGCTCACGTCTTTTCTCTTCGAGGCCCAGCGCGGCCACTGCGAATATTTTGCCACGGCGACCGTGATCCTGCTTCGCGCCTCGGGCGTGCCCGCGCGCCTGGTCAACGGCTTTATGGGCGGCACCTGGAACGACGTCGGGGGCTATCTAACCGTACGACAGGGCGATGCGCACTCATGGGCCGAGGTCTTCGTGCCGGAGTTCGGCTGGGTGCCGATCGACTCGACGCCCTCGAGCGAGAGCGCCTTCTCCCAGCGCAGCCGAGCCTTTCAGTGGTTCAACAACACCGCCGACGCCATGCGCCTGACCTGGATGAAGTGGGTCATCGAGTACAACCTGGAGTCGCAGATCGCGCTGGTTCGCCGCGTCAGCAGAGGACTGGCGCCGCGCGGCATGGGCAAAAACAAGGAGCGCGCCGCCGACAAAACCGACACCCAATCACCCCTGGGCGCGCGCGAGATCTTGATGTGGGCGGGCCTGCTCGGCTTGAGCCTGGGCGCTGGCGCCCAGGCCAGACGCCGGCGTTTGAGCGCCCGGCATGCCCTGAAAGTGTTGCTGGCCGTGCTCTGGAGCAGCGCCGGCGCCGGATGGATGGCCTGGTTCATGGGCACGGACACGGCCTGGCTGCTGCTCGGCGCCGCGGCGCCCCTGGCGTCCTTTATCACCTTCGGTCTGGTCGCGCGGCCCTCGAGAAACGAGCAAAGTGCCCAGGTGAGCGCGCTCTTTATCAAGATCGAGCAGCTCGCCGGTCGCCGCGGCCTACGCCGCCCGCCCGACGAAGGGCCGGCCTTCTTTCTCGACCGGCTCGCCAGTCAGTGGCCGGGTGCCGCGCGCGATCTGGGATTTTTCAAGCAACGCTATCTGGCCACGCGCTTTGGCGGCCGGCCAATCTCGCTCGAGGAGTTGGCCGCGCTCAAGGCGGCGATTGGGCGGATCAAGAAGGCCATGGACTAGGAAGGCGTTGGCACCGCAGCCACGATTTGCTCGAGGATCGACTCGGCGAACTGGCGGCTCTCGCCGCCGGCGCCGCTCGCGACGCTGATGCGATGGGCAAGACAGGGCACGAACAACTCGCGCACGTCGTCGGGGATGCAGTAGTCGCGCCCCTGGAGCACAGCCATCGCACGGGCCGCGCGCGTCAGGCCGATCGCGCCGCGCGTGCTCACGCCGATGCGCACGCGCGGATCGCGACGCGTCTGCTCGACGACCGTCATGATGTAGTCGGCCAACGACTCGTCGAGCTTTACCGACTCGGCCAGGCGCTGCAGCGCGCTCAACTCCTCGTGGTTCAGCACGGCCGAGAGCGCGTTGACCGGCTCCTCGACGCGGCGATCGAGTAAGATGTTGCGCTCGACGCGCGGGCCGGGATAGCCGATCGAGAGACGCATCATGAAGCGATCGAGCTGGCTCTCGGGCAAAGGGTAGGTGCCGTGGTGCTCGAGGGGATTTTGCGTCGCGATCACCAGAAACGGGCGGGGAAGCTCGTGGGTGACGTTCTCGATGCTCACGCGGCCCTCGCTCATCGCCTCGAGCAGCGCCGACTGCGTGCGCGGAGTGGTGCGGTTGATCTCGTCGGCCAAGATCACGCCCGCAAACAGCGGGCCCGCCTTGAAGTCGAACTCGCCGGTCTTGGGCGAGTAGACCGAGACGCCGAGAATATCGCTGGGCAGCAAATCGCTGGTGAACTGTATGCGCTGAAAGCTCAGCCCCAGGCTGCGCGCCAGGGCCAGCGCCAGGGTCGTCTTGCCCACGCCGGGCACATCCTCGAGCAGCAGATGGCCCTGGGCCAGCGCGCAGGCCATGGTCAGGCGCACGATGCGCGTTTTCCCCTGAAAGACACGCTCGACGTTGGCCTGAAGATCATGCAAGCGGTCGACGGCCATACGGATCGACATCGCGGAAACGCTCTGTTCGGAGGGAGAAAGCTCAGCGGACATGGGCACTCAGGGGGCTCTTGAAGCGTGATGGTCACCGACGCGGAAAACTCGTCGGAGTATAGCGCGCCGGGGCCCAGCCGTAAAAGCGCCAAAGCGCGCATCATACGCCTGTCGGCTCGCTTGAATCTCAGTGGGCTCAACGCTAGTATGCGAAACCAAGATCGAAGTACGACCTGTGTGTCAGCCAATGCGAAAACACTAAGACTGCCCGTCTCTGGGCGTTGGTCAACAATGAGTTCGAAAATGTCTAAGCTGCAAATTTTGGGTTCCCGCCGCGCGTCTCTTCTTCTGATGACCGTCATGTTTGGTGCTCTGGTCTCGGCATGTGCCGGCGGCGATGTCAGTGAAGACGATGCCAAAGCGCCTCGGCTGCAGGCCTTCGAATCCAATCGTCTCGAGTTGACCGCGCAGGTCGGCGCCAGCGCCACGACGAACATCGTCGTGCGAAACATCGGCAATGCTCGCCTACAATTCGACCTGACCCACGAATCCGAGTGGCTCGAACTCGAGCCCGCCGAGGGCACGATCCCGGGCGGCCAGGCCGGCAACATCGTTTTTGTGGCCACCTGCCCGTTGGACATCGGTCAATACAACGCGCCCGTGGTCTTGAAGACCAACGACGCGCGCGCCCCGCAGCTCACCCTGACGATCGCGCTCACCTGCACGGGCATCGTCACCGGTGAAACGGGCACTCTCGAGGTCGTCAGCCAGGGATTGCCGTCCGGGCTCGACGCCGACATCAGCGTCAGCGGCCCCGAAGGCGCCGAGTTTACCGTCACCGAGACCACCACCCTGCCCCACCTGGTGCCCGGCGAGTACACCGTCAGCGCCCGAGTGGTCAGCCAGACTTCGAGCACCTACACACCCTCGCCAGCGTCTTTGACCGTCACGGTCAACGCCGGTGAGAAGACGCGCGCGGTCATTGATCACGAGGTTTCGCACGCGATTTCCACGGGCAGCCTCGAGCTGACCGTCGTCGGATTGCCCGCCGGCGTCAACGCGGCGATCACCGTCACCGGGGCGCCCAATGTTGTGCAAAGCGTCACCCAGAGCACCACGCTCGAGGCGCTCTCACCGGGCGAGTATGCGATCGAGGCTGGCGAGGTCGTCGTCGGACCGGCCACCTACGAGGCGACGAGCACCAGCGTCACCGTGCAAAGCGGCCAGATCGCCAGCGCCACGATCACCTACACGCTCGTCATGGGCGATCTCGACGTCACGATCGGCGGCCTGCCAAGCGGCGTCAGCGCCAACATCGTGCTCTCGGGTCCGGGCGGCTTCGCCGACACTTTGACTGCCTCGGCATCGTTCGACGATCTGGCGCCCGGTACGTATTTGACCGCCGCGGACGAGCAAAGCGATGGCCCGGCGATCTACAGGGCGGCGAGCCAGGAGACCGTGGTGCAAAGCCGTGAGCGCGCCAATCTCGGCATCAATTACGTGCTGATTTTGGGCGAGCTCGAGGTATTGATTTCCGGCCTACCGGCTGGCGTCGATGCCGCTGTGACCGTGACCGGACCGGACAGCTTCTCGCAATTGGTGACGTCCTCGACCGAGCTTACCAACCTCGAGCCTGGCACCTATCAAATCAACGTCGACAACGTCACCGTGGGCACGTCCACCTATTCTGGCACCTCGTTCGAGGTCGAAGTGACCAGCGATGAACAGGCCAGCGCCCAGGTGACCTATACGCTTGGCAGCGGCCAACTCAGCGTTGCGATCAGCGGCCTGCCGGCCGGCCTCAATGCCGCCGTGACCGTCACCGGACCGAACAACTTCAGCCAACTGCTAACAACCACGATCACGCTCAACAATCTGGCTCCGGGCGCGTACACGGTCACGGCCGCCTCGGTGACCTCGGCGCAGACGACCTACACGGGCAACATGGTCGTCATCGGCGTCAGCAGTGGGACCACGGCCCACGCCCCGATCGTCTACCAGGCGGTCAACGGCTCGCTGAGCTTGACGGTCAGCGGCCTGCCCGCAGGACTTGATGGCGACGTGCTGATCACCGGCCCCAACGGCTTCAACACCACGCGCACCGCCAGCGCTACGCTCAACGATCTGCTCCCTGGCGACTACACCATCACGGGCCGAACCGTGACCTCCGGGGCATCGTCCTACAGCGGCACGACCGTGCTGAGCACCGTCTCGAGCGGTCAGCAAGCGAGCGCCACGGTGACCTACACACGCCTCACCGGCAATTTGACGGTCACCGTTTCGGGACTGCCGGTTGGCACCAACGCTAGTGTCGTGGTGACCGGGCCCGATGGCTACAACCAGGCCCTGGTCGCAACGACCACACTCAGCAACCTGAACCCGGGCACGTACACGATCACGGCCAGCAACGTTGTTGTTGGCCTGGCGACCTACAGCGCCTCGTCGAGCTCGGCCTCCGTGGTGGTTGGCGCAACAGCAGCGAGCACGGTCACTTACGCGCTTGGCAGCGGCCAACTCAGCGTCGCGATCAGCGGCCTCGCAGCCGGCCTCAACGCCGCCGTAACCGTCACCGGGCCGAACAACTTCAGCCAGCCACTTACGGCCACGACCACGCTCAACAATCTGGCTCCGGGCTCTTATACCGTCACGGCCGCCTCGGTGACCTCGGCGCCGACGACCTACACGGGCAACACGGGCAACCCGGTCGTCGTCGACGTCAGCAGCGGGGCAACGGCCAACGCGGCGATCATCTACCAGGTGGTCAACGGCTCGCTTGCCCTGACGGTCAGCGGCCTGCCCGCAGGCCTTGACGGCGACGTGCTGATAAGCGGCCCCAACGGCTTCACCACCACGCGCACGGCCAGCGCCACGCTCACTGATCTGGTCCCTGGCGACTACACGATCACGGGCCGAGCCGTGACATCCGGAGCATCGACCTACAACGGCACGGCCGTGGTGCGCACCGTCTCGAGCAGCCAGCAAGCGAGCGCCACGGTGACCTACACACGCCTCAGCAGCGCGCTGACGGTCAACATCTCGGGGCTGCCCGGTGGGACCAACGCCAATGTTGTTGTCACCGGTCCTGGCGGCTACAGCCAATTGCTCACCGCAACGCAGACCCTCAACGGACTCGACCCGGGCGACTACACCGTCACGACCAACAACGTCACGGTCGCGCCGGCAATCTATGCGGGCAATTCGACGCAAGTCACGATCGTGAGCGAGGGCAGCGAGACGGCGAACATCGCCTATCAGGCACTGCCCGGCTCGCTGACGATCAATATCGTCGGCTTGGACGCCTCGACCACACCCAGCGTCACCGTCACCGGTCCCAACAGCTTCAGCCAGACGATCGCCACCGCACAGACGCTCAACAATCTGGCGCCGGGAACCTACACGGTCACGGCAAACAACGTCAGCAATGCCAGCGGCGCGCAGTACACCGGTGACGTCACCTCGCCCACCGTCTCGAGCAGCACCACGGCGACGGCCACGGCGACCTACACGGTCGTTCACGGCAGTCTGACGGTTACGATCGGCGGACTGCTCTCGGGCATGGACGCAAACGTCACGGTCAACGGCCCATCGGGCTACACCACGAACCTGACGGCCACCGCGACGCTCGCAAACCTCGTGCCCGGCCAATACACGATCATCGCCAATAGCGTGACCGACTCGCTGTCCAATATATTTACCGCCACGGTGACCACCTCGCCGACGACGGTTTCGTCGAGCGCGACGGCAAGCGCGCTTGTCACCTATATCAATCCGCTCATCGTCACCAACGAGAATAATACCGGCGCGGGATCGCTTCGCAACGCCGTGACGGCGGCGCGCCCCAACTCCACGATCACCTTTGCCGCCAATGTCGCAAAGATCGCGCTGACCTCGGGCCCGATCGCGCTGACCAAGCATGTGACCATCGATGGCAATGTCGAACTCAGCGGCAACCTCCAAAACCAGATATTCACCATCGGAGTCCAGATCGACGTAGTGCTCAAACGCCTGACTTTCGTCGATGGCCGCGGAGATTACGGTGGCGCGATCGACAATCTTGCCGCTGACCTGACGCTGGATCGGTGCACCTTTGTTGGCAACGAGGCGACGGTGGGGGGCGGCGCCATCTACAACGGCGATTTTCTTACGATCATCGACAGCTATTTTCTCGAGAACGTATCGGAAGATTTCGGCGGCGCGATTGTAAACGTCGGTGTTCTGCTGGCCTACGACGCGTACTTCGTGGGCAACTCGTCCGCTAACTCCGGCGCGATCGCCGCTTTGGGATTCGTCTACGTTGACAGCACCGTCTTCTGGTTCAACTCAGCCACCAATTCCGGTGGGGCAGTGCGCGTCTTTGAGAACGTAGAGGCCGTGTTCGAGAACAGCGAGTTCTCCGAAAACAGCGCCGGAAGCACAGGATACGGCGGCGCGATTCTCTCTGAAGGCTCGCTTGAGGTCGTCAACTCGACGCTGGCCCATAACTCCGCATTGATCGGCGGCGCGATCTGCACCTTCGATCAGGATACGACGCTGATCAACGTAACCATCAGCGCGAACACCGCCGCCGACGCCGGCGGTGGTCTGTGGCAATTTGGTGACGCTGGCACCAGCATAAGCCTGGGCCGCTCGATCGTCGCCAGCAATTTCGCCACGAACGGTGGTCCCGACGTCTTTGCCTTTGCTGCGGTTTCACCCTATGTCTCGCTTGGCTACAACGTCATCGGCAACGGCGCAGGCACACCCGGCTTTACCAACGCCACCAACGGCGATCGCGTCGGCAGCGCAGCCACCCCCGTCAACCCCGGGCTCGAGCCGCTGGCAAACAACGGCGGCCGGACCTGGACCATGGCGCTCACCGCCAGCAGCCCGGCGCGCGCGCGCGTGCCCGCTGCAAATTGCCTCGACACCAATGGTAACACCTTGAGACGCGACCAACGCGGTGTTGGCCGCCCCACGCACAGCTTCTGCGACTCCGGCGCCTTCGAGTTCGGCGGCCTCGAGACCTTCAGCAACCTGGGATCCTTTACGAGCTACTTGACGGGTAGCTTTGTTGGCAACCAGGGCATTACCTGGAACTACGAGGCAAGCCGCAGCGAGCAGTCCTACCCAATCGACGGCCGTGGCTTGATGTTTCAGGGCTCGACGGCCGCGCGGCTCTACTCGCAGACGCTGCAAGGCGGCATCTCCAGCTTCTCGGTCAAGATGCGAAAGGCACATGCGAACAACGCGGTTCGGCGCATTACGCTGCACGTCAACGGCGCGCTGATCGCGACCTCCGAGGAGTTTGGCAACGCCACCAGCGCCGACGAGGCCACCATCTACACCTTCGCCGTGTCGAACATCAACATAAGCGGCCCGGTCGTCATCGAGCTTCGAAACGCCTCCCTCGGCCAGATCGTCGTCGATGACCTGCGCTGGAGCGGCTACGCCGGAAACTAAACGGATGCTGGGCTGCTCCCAAGCGAGCACCCCACCTTGAGACTTGTTCTCCGGGCAATCTGCTCCTACAATGAAGGCGAGTTCTTAGCTCACCAACGATCAAAAACCTTGTTTGTCGCGCATCCAAAGGATGACCATGCGATTTTTAGCTGCCGCGCAGATTCTTCCTTCGCTCTTGCTCGCGTTGATCTTGTGCGGTCTGTCAATTGGCTGCGACGAAGGCGACCCGATCGACGACAGCGGGCCCAGCCTCTTTATCGACGATACCGATGTCGAGTTCAGCCTGGAGGTCGGTGAGTCAGTCGAAGCCTCGTTTCAGATGTACAATACGGGCGGCCAGACGCTGAACTTTGAGGTCGAGACTGAAGCGGACAGTCAGTGGATCACGGTCTCGCCGACAGAAGGTGTGATCGGCGCGCGCATGTCACGAACGCTCAACTACAAGGCGGTTTGTCCCAGCGACGCCGGTCGATACGCGGTGAAGTTGATCGTCTCGAGCAACGACGCGTCCAAAGGCCCGGTCGAGCTGTTCGTGCGCCTCGACTGCGAGCCGGCCTACGTCGAGCCGATTGACGTCGGCACCCTGGAGGTCGCGATTCTGGGTCTGCCCGAGGGCCTTGCCCCCGATGTTCTGCTGGAGGGCCCCGATAGTTTCGCCACCGCAATCGCCGGCTCGATGGTCTTCGATGCCCTGCCGACGGGCGCCTATGTGCTGACGGCCAGCGTGGTCACCGATGGCGATGTCGTCTACACCCCGCAACCCTCGCTCTTCTCGCTCGAGGTCTCGACCGAAGAGATTGCGCGCGCTCACATCACCTATACGACCGACGAGTTGCCCGGCGTGTTGGAGATTGAGGTATTTGGCTTGCCTGCTGGCTCCGAAGCCAACTTGATGGTTATGGGTAACCCCGAGTTCACGGCAGAGCTTCGCGGCACGAGCTTTCGCCTCGAGCTGGCCGCCGGCGCCTACACGGTCACACCCACCCCTGTGACCTTCCAAAACATCACCTACACGGCCAGCGAGGCCACCGTCGCGATCACCGCCGGTGAGACCGCCGAGGCGTTCATCACCTACTCGGTCTATCACGGCGAACTGGTCGTCGAGATCAGCGGACTGCCCACAGACTTCGAGGGCGCGGTGACGGTCACCGGGCCGGACAACTTCAGCGTCGAGCTCACGGCCACGACCACGCTTGAGCGACTCGAGCCCGGCAGCTACACGGTCACCGCGAGCGAGGTCGACGATGCCATCACGACCTATCGCCCGCTCAACGCCTCGGCCGTCTTCGAGGTGCTCAGTGGCACGACCGACACGGCCGTGGTCGACTACCGGCTGTTGCCCGGCGCCCTTGCGCTCACAATCTCCGGCCTGGCGAGCGGGCTTGACGCCTCGGTCTCGATCGTGGGACCGAACGGCTTCTCGGTTTCGGCCACCGCATCGCGCACCCTCGAATTTTTGCTGCCCGGCGTCTACACGATCTCTTCGATGAACGTCACCAGCGGCTTGTCGACCTATCTGGCCAGCGCGGCGATCGAGGTCACGGTTCGAAGCACTCAGAGCGAGGACGCAGCGCTCGTCTACACACTGCAAACAGGCTCGCTCGCTGTGGCCATCGCCGGCCTGCCCGATGGCGCACAAGCCTCGGTGCTCGTCACCGGGCCGGGCGCCTTCGAGCAATCGCTGACCAGCGGGCAGACGCTCACTCAACTGCTGCCGGGCGTCTACACCCTGACCCCGAGCAATGTGGAGCACGGCGCGCTCAGCTTCAAGGCCGCCACGGCCACCGCCAGCGTCAGCAGCGGTCAGCTCGCTCAGTCCCAGATCAATTACAGCCAGATCGTCGGCCAGCTTCGCGTCAATGTCAGCGGCGTGCCCACCAACAAGACCGCGCAGATCGTGGTCACCGGCGCCAACAACTATCAGCAGGTCATCAGCCAGAGCGTGACGATCAACAACCTGATCCCCGGCACCTTCACGGTCACACCCAACAACATCGTCGATGGCACCGTCATCTACCGCAGCGCCCCCCAGGAAGTCGTCGTCGTCGATGGTCAACTCGCCCAACTCCACGTCGTCTATGCCGCGGCCAAGGGCTCACTCCAAGTCGCGATCACCGGCCTTCCCGCCGGCCTCGAGGCAGACGTCGTCGTCAACGGCCCCAACGCTTTCGAGGCCCAATTGACCGCGAGCGCGACCCTGGCTGATCTCGTGCCTGGCCAGTACCTGGTCACAGCGCAAGCGGTAAGCGCCGATCCCAATAACTTCGTTCCCAGCGCCTTCAGCAGCTTGGTCACGGTGCAAAGCGAGAGCGTGGCACAAGCCGCGATCGCCTACAGCCTGCAGGGCGCAAGCCTCACGATCAATTTCGCCGGCCTGCCGCCCGGAGCAGCGGGCGATGTGGTCGTGACAGGCCCGAACGGCTACATCCAGGCGGTGGTCACGACGAGCACCTTGAACAATCTGGCCCCTGGCGAGTACACGATCGATTCTTTCGACACGGCGTTCGAAGGCGGCGAATTCGTCGCCGCCACCGCCCCGATCAACCGCCTCTTGACCAGCGGCACAAGCAAGTCCGTGCTGATCACCTACGAGCCAGTCGTGGGCAACTTGCAGGTCAGCATCGTCGGCTTACCAACGGGGTCCGCTCCCAAGGTCTATCTCCATGGGCCCCATGATTATGCCGTCGAGCTGAGCGCAGATGAGACCCTCGAAGGGCTGGTGCCGGGCCGCTACACCCTGACGGCCGACCTGTTCAGCGTGGGACCGGACATCTACTTTGCCGAGCTCGTCGAGGTCGACGTCGTCAGCGACGACACGGTCGAGGCCGATCTGGTCTTTGAGCCGATGCCCGGCTCGTTGGACATCAGCATCTTCGGCCTTCCCGATGGCGTGCAGGCCAACGTCCAGATCGTCGGTCCAGGCGGTGATGTCAGCTATCTCAGCGAGACGGGCAGCATCGAGGAGCTGGCCATAGGCGGCTACAACATCATCGCCGCCGAGGTCATGGACCAGGGCGGAATCGTCTATCGCGCAATGGAGGACAATCAGTTTGTCGAGATCTATTCGGGACAGCGCGCCAGCGCATTTGTCAGCTACATGGCGCAGTGATGATGGAATGCCCTGCGCCAAGCTCAGGTTAAGCTGTGACCACTTCTGACTGACGCGCAGCGCCCCAGGTTGAGATGACCCGAAACAAGCGAGCCCCACGCAAAGCCCCCTCCAAGACCTCCAAGCGCTCGGGCGCATCAATCCTCTTCAAGATCCTCAAGTGGCTGATCCTTCTTGGCCTATTTGCCGGCGTCGTCGGCGTGAGCGCGCTGGCGAGCATTTTCTACTACTACGGACGCGATCTGCCCGAGCTGCTCAAGCGCGACGACTACGAACCCCAGCAAATATCACGGGTCTATGCCGCAAGCGGCGAGATGATCGGCGAGTTTTTCTACACCGGCGGCCGTCGCACGGTGGTCGCGCTCGAGGACATCCCGCAGATCGTGCAGTTTGCCTTCATGGCCGCCGAAGACGCCGATTTCATGGTGCACTCGGGCATCGACTACATCGGCATGGTGCGCGCCTTCTATCTGGCCGCCCGCCACGACACCGGCCTCAAGGGCACCTCCACGATCACCCAGCAGTTGGTCAAGAACATCATCTTGACCCCGGAGAGGAGCTACCAACGCAAGATTCAGGAGATCATCCTGGCGCGCGAGCTGGAGCGAAACCTCACCAAGCAAGACATCCTCTACATGTACCTCAACACGATCTATCTCGGCCACGGCAACAACGGCGTCGAGGAGGCCTCCCAGTTTCTCTTTGGCAAGAGCATCAAGCAGGTCAACCTCACCGAGGCGGCGCTGCTCGCGGGCATGACGCAGAGCCCCGAGCGCCTGACGCCGCTTCGCCACCCGGAGGCGGCAAAGCGCCGGCGCAGCTACGTGCTGCGCCAACTCTGGGAGAAGGGCTTTATCGAGGAGGCCGCCTACCGTGCGGCCGACGAGGCGCCGATCGTGCTCGCGGATCGCGCGGCGGTCTTCCCCGATCGCGGCAAGGCGCCCTACTTCAACGAGTACGTGCGCAAGTCGCTCGTCGAGCGCTACGGCGAGGAGAAGGTTTATACAGGCGGCCTACGCATTCACACCACGCTTGACCTCAAGAGCCAGGAGGCGGCCGAGCTCGCCGTGCGCGTCGGGCTTCGAGACTACGACACGCGCCGCAAGTTCTACAGGCCCCAACGAAAGCTCGCCGACAAGGACGTCGCGCCCTTTGTAAAGAAACAGACCGACGGGCTCAAGGGCCCCCTGGAGACGACTCAGGTCTACGAGGCGCTCGTCACCGCCGTCGACGCTGAAAAGAACCTCGTCGAGGTGCAAATTGGCCCGCACAAAGCCTTGCAGCTGTCGCTCGAGCCGCGAACCCGCGTCTTGGGCGAAGGCAAAGATGTCAAGGCGCTCGCTGAGGCCTTTCAAAAGGGCCACGTCGTGCGCGTGATGCCCTTTGAGCGCGTTGGCGGCGAGGATCAAAGCTTCAAGTCCGTGCGCTTCGAGCCCGGCCCGGAGGGCGCGCTGATCTCGATCGACCCGTTCAGTCGCGAGGTCGTCGCCCTGGTCGGCGGCTACAGCTTCGCCCACAACCAATACGACAACGCCACACAGGCGCGCCGTCAGACCGGCTCGGCCTTCAAATCGCTGGTCTTTGGCGCCGCGCTCGAAGAGAAGATCATCACCCCCTCGACGCTCTATCTCGACAGCCCGACGGTATTTCAGATGCACGCCGGCAAGACCTGGTCGCCCAAAAACGCCGATGGCCAGTGGCGCGGCCCAGTGCGCGTTCGCGAGGCGCTGGCTTCGAGCCGAAACGTGGTCGCCGTGCGTGTGCTCGACGACGTCACGATCCCCAAGGCGATCGCCTTTGCCCGAAAAATCGGTGTCAAGAGCCCGCTCGTCGACAACTACACCATGGTCATGGGCAGCAGCGAGATGCCCCCCATCGAGATCACCAACGTCTATGCCACGTTCGCAAGCGGCGGCCTCTTGGGCGAGCCGCGCTATCTTCGCCGCGTCGAGTCCGTGCGCGGACATCGTGAGGTCTTCACCACCGAGACCCAGCCCGTGATCGCACCCGAGGTCGCCTACCTGCTGACCTCGATCTTGATCAGCGCCGTCGATGGCTACATCAACCGCGAAGGAAAGCGCGCTGCCGGCACCGCCGGCAGCCTGCGCGCGATCGGCCACCCCTTTGCCGGCAAGACTGGCACCACCAACGAATCCAAAGACGCCTGGTTCATCGGCTACACACCCAAGAACGTCACGGGCGTCTGGGTCGGCTTTAGCGACAACCGCTCGCTTGGCGACAAGGAGTACGGCGGGCGCGTCGCAACGCCGATCTTCGGTGAGTACATGAAGGCCGTGCTCAAGGACACCCCGCCGGTGGCCTTCGAGCCGCCCACGAGCGGCCTGACCAGCGCCCAAATCGACCCGGCCACCGGAAAGCTCAGCCGCGCAGGCGGCTTTGATGAGATCTTTCTCATCGGCACGGCCCCCACCGACTACGCCACCTCGAGCACTGACAACAGCGCCGAAGACTTCATCTTCGACCAGTTCAAGCAATAGTCCCTTCCCCCTTCCCGTGGGGTGGGCCGGGTCAAACGCGATTTTCTTGCGGCTCTCCCAATCCTCGTCGACACTCCTTGCAGTGCATGTAGGACACGCACGGTGACACACCGCCCCAAGAGCCAAGGATGGCTCGAGGTCAACGCCACGCACGGCATGTAAGGAGCACACCATGCGCCAGATCGTTTGCAAATTCGCTGACGAGCGCCAGTTCTTCCATCATCTGCGACGTTCGAGCTTTCGCGCACGCAAACACGACGCCCTTTGCTTTCTGGGCGATTTCGACGCGCTGCCAGGCGAGCACGTGCGCGTGTGCGTGCAGGTGGCAAATTGCAACCAGCGCTACGAGCTCAACATGACGATCACCACCTGCCGCCAGAGCAACGCACAGAACATCCCTTCGGCTGGCAAGCTGTATCGCTACCAGGCCACGGTTGCGCCTGAGGATGCCATCTGGCTGCAGATGTTTGCCTCCAAGCTGTCGACGCTCTCGCGCGTCGACAGCCACGCCATGGCCGCGTGAGCTCCAACGAAGCTCCAGAGCACAAAAGAGGCACCGGGCCTGAGCCCGGTGCCTCTTTTTCGTTTCTTGTCTCGTCGACCCACTGACTCTTACTTGCGCTTGCGGCGGCTGTGGTCGAGTTCAGCCTTGCGAATGCGGATCGACTTGGGCGTGATCTCGACGTACTCGTCGTCGGAGATGAACTCAATCGCCTGCTCGAGGTTGAAGCGGCGCGGCGGCGTCAGGACCAGAGCGTCGTCGCTGCCGGAGGCGCGCATGTTCGTGAGCGCCTTCTTCTTGCAGGGATTGATCACAAGATCGTTGTCCTTGGCGCAGCTACCGATGACCTGACCGTGGTAGACGGGCTCGGCCGGGCTGACAAAGAGCACGCCGCGCTCTTGCAGGTTAAAGAGCGAGTAGCCGGTGGTCTCGCCGCGCTCGAGCGCGATCAAGACGCCGTTTCGACGGTGCATGATCTCACCGCGATATGGCGCGTAGCTGTTGAAGTTGGAGTACATCACGCCGGTGCCGCGCGTGTCGGTCATGAACTCCGAGCGGTAGCCAAAGAGGCCACGCGAGGGGATCAAGAACTCCAGGCGTTGGGTGCCGTCGGCGTTGACCTCGAGCTTGGTCATCTCGCCGCGACGCTCGCTGAGCTTGGAGATGACGCTGCCGGCGTAGTCGGCGTCGACCTCGACGATCACGTCCTCCAAAGGCTCGAGCTTCTCGCCTTTGGGGCCTTCCTTGAAGATGACGCGCGGCTGGGAGACCTGCATCTCGAAGCCCTCACGGCGCATCTGCTCGAGCAGGATGCCCAGGTGGAGCTCGCCGCGACCGGAGACGATAAAGGCCTCGGCGCGCTCGCTGGGCTCGACCTTGAGCGCAACGTTTTGCTCGAGCTCACGGTCGAGGCGGTCCTTGATCTGGCGAGTGGTAAGAAACTTGCCCTCGGTGCCGGCGAAGGGGCTGTTGTTGATCATCAACACCATCGAGACGGTGGGCTCGTCGATGTCGATGACCGCCATGGGCCGAGGATGCTCGATGTGACAGATCGTGTCTCCGGGCAAAATCTTATCCAGACCGGTGACGGCGACGATGTCGCCGGAGCCGGCCGTCTGCTGCTCGATGCGCTCGAGGCCCTCGAAGCCAAAGAGCTTGGTGATGCGCGCGTTGTCCTTGGTGCCGTCGCGACGACAAATCACGACGCGATCGCCAATGCTCATGCGGCCCTCGAAGACGCGGCCGATGCCCACGCGGCCCAGGTAGTCATCGTACTTGAGCGTGGCGATCTGCATCTGCAGGGGCTGCTCGTCTAAGTCCTCGGGCGGCGCGACGTGCTTGATCACGGCGGCCATCAAAGGCGCCATGTCGATCTGCGGATCGCCCAGCTCGGCCATCGCATAGCCGTACATTGCCGAGGCGTAGACGACCGGAAAATCGAGCTGTTCGTCGGTGGCCTCGAGATCGCCGAAGAGATCGAAGACCATGTTGAGCACGGCGTCGGGCCGGCCGTTGGGCCGGTCGACCTTGTTGATCACGACGATCGGCTTGAGGCCAAGCTCGAGCGACTTGCGCAGCACGAACTTGGTCTGCGGCATCGGACCCTCGAAAGCGTCGACAAGCAGCAGCACCGAGTCCACCATTTTGAGCACGCGCTCGACCTCGCCACCGAAATCGGCATGGCCCGGCGTATCGATGACGTTGATGCGGTAGCCTTCCCACTGGATCGAGGTGCACTTGGCAAAGATCGTGATGCCACGCTCCTGCTCGAGTGCATTGCTGTCCATGGCGCGCTCAGCGAGCTCGCGATGCTGGGGGATGGTTCCCGATTGCTTGAGAAGTTGGTCGATGAGCGTGGTCTTACCGTGATCGACGTGGGCGACGATGGCAATGTTACGAATTTTTTTCATGAAATGAACTACTTGAGGCAAACGAGACACGGCGGCCGGCGGCCGCGCGCGTGCATGGAACCCCCGCCATGGCGAGGGTTGTCCATGACAACCACGGAATTGAAACGAGGACCCAGTTAAGCACTTTCTCTGGGCCGAGCCTGGTAGAGAAGCCTTTTAGGCCGCGTTTATTCCCAACTTCGGACGCAGGGAGAGGTACTTCTCACTGACCGAGTAGTCAACGAGAGATTGCATGCGCTGTTCGACACTTCGACCACTGATCGGCTGTGGGTCGCGCTGGAGGTAGTCTTCACACACCTTCAAGTCGTCGCAAAAAATGAAGCCGACGCGGTTGGCCGTGTCCTCGACCGCCTCGAGCCAGGCGCCCAGATCGACGTCGGTGCCGTGGGCGGTGACCTTGGCCAGTGTGCGAACCAGCTGGGCATGCTCGGCACCCTTGATGCGCTTCTTGAGCTCTTTGAAGGCGCCGTCCTGGTCGAGCGAGGAGGCCAGATCGAGTTCGGGACGCGCCACGGCCAAAGCCCGAAGGAAAAAACCCTCAAGATCGTTCAAGGGGCGAATCGCCGCCAGATAAAATGGCTTGAGGAACAAGAAGAGCTGCTTGCCGACGACGAAGGCGATGTGCTTCTCACGCCCACTGCCCAGGATCTCGTCGCCGACGATCAGCCCCTCAGGGATCAGCGCACCGTTGATCAAGCCGATCTGCTCAGGCTTGTGCCAGAGCTCGGGCAGCTCCCGGTAGCCCAGCGAGTCGCCGATCGCCTTGTACAAGTTGTTGAAGGCCAACTTCTCGTCGAGCTTGACGCGATCCTTTCGCTTGAGGTTGTACTTGGCGCGGCTCTCGCCGGTGTACTCCTCGAGCACGGGCTTGAGCAGGGTGAAGGTGTCGCTTATCGCCGTCTCCAGGTTGTCGCTGAACACGTAGTGCTGGAGTAGATCGGCGGTGAGCCCCGACTTGAGCGGGCGCACGATCGGTGATTCCAGGCGCTTGACGTAGCTGAGCGCTTTCTCGTCGAGCGGCTGGCCGGTGTAGGCCAGCGCACGAAACATGCACAGCGCGCGGTCGCCGTCTTTCTTTCGCAGGTAGACGCGCCCGATGCGGTCGAGCAGCTTGCTTCGCTCCGGGTCGCGCAGGCGCATCGCCTCGAGATGGCGCAGCGCGAGGTCGAGGCGCTCGGAGTCGACCTCGGCCAACTCGGCGACCGCCTCGTGCAGCTCGATGTTGTCGGGCATCGCTTGGCTGGCCTGATCGTAGGCAAAAATCGCGTCCTCGACGCGATCGAGGTGCAGCTTGTATAGATCGCCAAGCTTTTGCCACAAAACGGCGAGCAGCTTGGGATCGGCGTCGTCGCGCACCTGATTGGCACCGATGAGCTGCACGTAGGCGGCCTCCAGCCCCTCCCAGTCCTGGGCATCGACAAGAATCGAGGTCACGGCCTTGAAGGCATCAAGGCGCGTCGGATCGAGCTCGAGCGCCATGCGAAAGCCGGTCAGGGCCTTGTCCGGCTCCCAGAGCTCGTCACGGGCAACGAAGCACGACTTGATCAGCCAGTCGGCCGACTCGATCGCATCGTCTTTGGCCAGCTTGCTCAGCGTGAAGAAGGCGCGGCTGACCCGGCGCGCATCACCCATCTCGCGGGCGACGCCGGCGATGCGCTCGATCGCGCGCCGGTTAGACGGCGACTCGGCGACGGCCTGCTCGTAGGTATCGAGCGCGCGGCCCGGATCATTGAACTTCTCGTTCCAATCGTCACCGAGCGCGACCAGCGCCATCGAGCGCGCCTGGGCGTTTTCCAGACTGTTGATAAGCTTGAGGCGAACGTCGACCACGTCGCTGGGCTCGCCGATCTGGCCAACCATGCGAAGCAATCCGGTGAGCGCCTGCGGATCTGAGGGCATCTGCTCGAGGGCCTTTTCAAAGGCCTGGCGCGCCTGATCGAAGTCCTCGGCGGCCTCGTGCAGCGCCCCCAGCCGACGGTAAATCAGGCACAACTCCTCGGCAGCCAGCTCGCGCTTGTGGTGCAAGAGCAGCGCCTGGACGACCTGAATACCTTCCTCGGAGCGCTTGTGGGCCAGCAGCAGCTCGGAGAGTGGCTGCAAGACGCTGCGATCGCGCGGATCGAGCGCGTAGGCCTGCTCGTAGGCAACAAGCGCCTCGGGCTCACGGTCGAAAGCACGGCAAAGATCGCCAAGCTGGCGAAACAGCCACACGCTCTCCTCGAGAAAGCGCGTGTCGGCCGGCTCGGCGCCGGCCTTTTGCAGCCGGGCGATCGCCTCGTCATGCTGGCCCTCGTCAATCAGGCTGCGGACCTGCTTTTTGACCGTAGAAAACTCGGCAAAAACCATGGCTATGGCGCCGCTTTCATCGTCACTTTGCGCTTGCGAACCTGCCTGCTCCAACTCTGCCATGGACCGTCCTGTCTTTTACTGAAATGGTCGAGCGATTGAGCCACTTTAAATCAACGGGCGACGAGCTCGACTATTGTAAGTGAGCCCGCTTTTACGTCAACGATCTTGCTGGCTTTCTCGTCCTCGAGTTGCTTGAGCACGAAGGTATACCTGCCCGGCGCCAATTGCAATTCCTGGCGCGCTAAGTCGGCGTATGATCTGTGATTGACATAGAGTGTACCCCAGGGAATCAAGGTCACCCGCACACGTCCAGGTTTCAATGCCGCCTGGGCCGGGGTCGCAGCGCTCGCCGGTGGTCGTGCGATGGCCTGTGCGCTAGTCTGTGCGATGGCCTGTGCGCTGGCTTGCTCACTTGCGCTGAACGCTCGCCAGGCGTGAAGCGATGCCTGCGTAACCGAGTGAGACTGAGCGACCGGATCGAACCCCTGCGGGTCGAGCGC
The DNA here is from genome assembly GCA_013697635.1 of Lujinxingiaceae bacterium. Taxonomy (GTDB): domain Bacteria; phylum Myxococcota_A; class Bradymonadia; order Bradymonadales; family Bradymonadaceae; genus JACCWM01. The sequence continues at coordinate 87,846 of JACCWM010000133.1, forward strand.
GACGACTGCCGCCAAAACCACGGGCTTCGGCGCCGGCGCAATGGCCGACGGCGCCTCCACGCCGCTTGCCTGGGCCAGCAAGTTGCTCGCGAGCGCGGCGATCATCAGGCAAAGTGCCACGATGCCACCGAGCAGGCCGCCATGCGCACGTGTTGGTGAGAAAGGCGTACGCGCAGAGTTTGCCCCCAGGTCGGGCAAGAAGACCTGGGCGCTCAAGGTTTGCTGTAGTTCGACCAGTGTCGAGCCCGAATAGGACTGCGTGCTGGCTTCCAAGCCCACCGCCGGCTGTGCGGTTTCGTCGTGTGCAGCCTCCCCGCCCACGAGGATCACGCTCGATGGCGCCGCTGCCGCCGTCAATGCGTCGGCAAACTCGACCACCGTCTCAAAGCGTCGTTCGGGCGCCTTGGAGAGCGCCTTGAGCAGCACGGCATCAAAGCCTCGCGAGACGCCCATGCCCATGCGAAAGGTGCTCACCGGCCGCGCCTCGTCGCCGAGCTGCATGCTGGCGATCTCAATGGCCGTGCTCGCCATAAAGGGCGTGCGCCCGGTGAGCATCTTGTAGATCGTTATCGCCAGTGCGTACTGGTCGGCGCGCCCATCGAGATCTTTATCCAGGATCTGCTCGGGCGACATGTAGTGGGGCGTGCCGATCATTGTTCCCGTCAGGGTCAGCTCGTGCAAGGTCATGCGCGAGGACTGCATGGCCTTGGCAATGCCAAAATCGATGACCTTGACGAAGTGGCGCTCGCCGCTTCGCTCGAGCAACATCACGTTGTGCGGTTTGATGTCTCGGTGCACGAGGCCTTGGTCGTGGGCCTCTTGAAGGCTGCCGGCGATCTGGCGAGCGATAAGAACCGCCGTCGCCAGATCGAAGGGCCCGTCTTGGGCGAGCTGGCGGTTCATGTCCTGGCCCTCGATGTACTCCATGGCCATGAACAAGAGACCCTGCTCGTCGAGTTGGCCATAATCGTAGATCACCACGCTGTTGGCATGCGACAGGCGCGAAGTGGCCCGCGCCTCGGCCTTAAAGCGCGACGCCGTCGCCTGATCGCCACAGCGTCCGGGCAACAAGACCTTCACCGCGCAGCGCCGACCCATGGACATCTGCTCGGCCTCGAATACCGCCCCAAAGCCGCCCTGGCCCACCAGCCGACGCAACAAAAACCGTCCGGCCAGCTCATAGCCTTCCATCTCTTCAAGTCGCACGATGCTCTCCTTCGCTTCGCGTTGATCTCAAGCCAGGACTGCTAAGCGACTTCAGAAGAGCTCCACTGCTACCCTTCACGCACCCCGTATCTGCACGACATTGAACTGCATAGGCGCGACTATACCATGTCGTCTTCCACCGCCAAAATCCCCCAAAGAAACTTTTTTTTCCTTTGATGAACTTTTCTCTTGCATAATGTCGGCGATTGGAGGAAAAACAGTGCCGCGAGGGACGGTGACACTGCCATCCCCCCACGCCGTGACTCTGCTGGTAGTGTGTAAGAGTCCGCTACGTCCCTCGCACCTTTTCTTCCTCATCTTCTGAGGACTCCCCCCCAAAAAAACATCAGCTCAATCGACTCCTAACGCTTACAGCACAATTTTCGCTGCCGCGTGTTAGTACGATACACTTTTGCAGTTGCCACGGACTTGTGTTATTTGCATTCGTCCGCAAGCTCCCAACGCTGCGTGTAGTATAGCACCCAAAGAGCGCCATGGCGTCAAAGCTGAAGTCAGGAGTAGAGAGCATTGGCTCGTACCTCATCCGGGGTATCGAGGAGCTCGGAGGCATGGCCACGATGTTGTTCGAGGCCATTGTCTGGGCGTTTCGCCCACCCTACCGTGCCCGCATCATGTTTCAGGCCCTGGAATCTGTGGGCGTGGGCAGCCTCTTCATCGTTTTGCTCACGGGCATGTTCGCCGGCCTCGTGCTCTCCTACCAATCCGATTACGCATTTCGCATCTTCAATGCCCAGACCCTCGTGGGCGCCACGGTCGCCGTCTCGCTGCTGCGTGAGCTCGGCCCGGTATTTACTGGCCTGATGGTCGCCGGGCGCACCGGCAGCTCGATGACCACCGAGCTTGGCACCATGCGCGTCACCGAGCAGATCGATGCGATGGCCGTCATGGCCGTCAACCCCGTGCAGTATTTGGTCATGCCCCGCGTGGTCGCCACGATGTTGATGATGCCGGTGCTCAACATGCTCTTCAACTTCGTGGGGATCGGGGCCTCCTACGCGCTCTCCGTGCTCTATATGGAGACCGATCCGGGCATTTACGTGCAGCACATCACGCGATTTGTGACCGTGCAGGACTTCTATTACAGTTCGATCAAGGCTGCGGCCTTCGGGCTGATCATCGGCCTGGTGGGCTGCTACAAGGGTTTTTACGCCTCGGGTGGCGCCAAGGGCGTCGGCCAGGCGACGACCTCCTCGGTGGTCACGAGCAGCATCGCCATCTTGCTCGTCGACTACTTTTTGACCACGATGATGTGGTCGCTGTGAGTCATCGGCACATGCAGTCAGGGCATTATGAAGTTTGCTGATATATTTACACCCTTTAAGGTCGGCCTGCTCGTCATCGCCGCCGTCGCCGCAACAATCGCGATGATCGTCGTCTTGAGCGGCGACATGCGCATGGCCGAGGCCGAGACCAATCGCTACTACGCCATGTTTGACGACGTGACCGGTCTGGCGATGCGCTCGCGCATTCAGATGGCCGGCATCCCGGTGGGCACGATCGAGAACATTCGCCTCGTCGGCAGCCGCGCGCGCGTCGACATCGCCGTGCGAAGCGACATCGTCATGTACGAGGGTGTCCCGGAGAACGACCTCTACCGAAACGGCGCGACGATCGCACGCCGCCAGGCAAGCCTCATCGGCGACTATTACCTCGAGATCACGCCGGGCACGGCCGGGCGCGTGTTGGTCAGCGGTGACGAGATCAAGAACATCATCGTCGCCGTCGGACCCGAGGAGCTCTTCGAGCGCCTCAACCTGATTACGCGCGACATTCAAGCCGTCACCGAGTCGCTCGCCACCGTCTTCGGCGGCGAGGAGGCTCAGCAGACCGTGCAGCAAATGATGGCCGACCTGGGCAACATCCTGACCACGGTCAACGTCTTCATCGACACCAACTCCGGCAAGCTCGATCAAGTGGTCACCGATTCGGCCAACATCAGCCGCGATATCTCGCTGTTGACCAGCCGCGGCACCCAATCGATCGACGCGATCTTGCGCGACACCGAGGCGATCGTCCAAGAGGTGCGCTTTATCGTGGGCCAGTCGACCACCGACGTTCAGGCCGGCCTGGGCACCTTGCAGGGCACGCTCGGGCGGCTGCAACGCACGCTCGACTCGCTCAACTACAGCCTTCAAAACGTGCAGGACATCACCGAGAAGATCAACGAGGGCGAGGGCACCATCGGCGAGCTGGTCAACAACCCGGCGATCGCGCTTCGCACCGAGCAGATCCTCGACGACGCCGGCGAGTTTTTGGGCCGCGTCGCCCGGCTCAAGACGATCGTCGAGCTTCGAAGCGAGTACCACATTGGCAACCAGCAGCTCAAAAACGTCTTTGGTCTGCGCCTTCAGCCCTTCGAGGGCAAGTACTATCTGGTCGAGTTCATCGACGACTTTCGCGGCACCACGCGCACGGTCACCGAGCGCGTCAGCACCACCGACGCCGACTCTGATCCGGTCTTCCAGGAGACGCGCGTGACGACCACCGACGAGTTCAAGATCAGCCTGATGTTCGCCCGCGGCTACCGCTTCAGCGAGTGGCTCATGCTCACCGGGCGCTTTGGCATTCTCGAGAGCAGCGGTGGCCTGGGCATCGAGGCCGGGCTCTTTCCCAACAGCGCGCTTCAGCTTCAGGCTGATGTGTTCAACTTCGGCCAGGCACCCAACCCACGTCTGCGCGCCTTTGCCGCCTACCAGTTTCTGGGTTTTGCCTTTCTCTCGGCGGGCCTTGACGACATCTTCAACCCGGGCCGTCGTGACTACTTTTTGGGCGCGGGAATTCGCTTCGACGACGAAGACTTGAAAGCTATCTTGACCACGACCGGCGTGCCATCGCCATAATCGCGTGTCTTTTCACTGGTGACGACTCATGAATGGCTGGGCTCGGCTTGGCAGGCAGCGATGGCGGTGGATGGTCGGCACAGGTGCCGCCATTGTACTGCTCGCGGTCGGCGCCGAGGTCGTCTCTCAGGAGTCGCGTCGAAACGGCGTCACGCTGCACGAATACTTCGACCCGGCCTGGGCTGGAGCCAGCAGCGATGGTGTTGGTCCCGCGCGCGAATCGGTCAATCAGCGCCCCGGCGAGCCTCCGGGCTTGAGCCTCGAGGCCGGTCGCGACGAGCTGATCCTCACCGGAGATGGTCCGCTGGCCGATGTGCCCATCGAGCAACCCCACGGCGCGCTCGACCCACGCACGGGCGCCAATCGTCTCGACGATCAGACCGACCGCGTCGACGAGCTGAGCTACTTTGCCCAGTTTGACCCCAGCGTCATCCCTTACAAGCGCCAGGTGGTACAAAACCGCGTCGTGCGCTCGGCCTCGGGCGACTATACGGCCAGCCTCTCGAGCAACCGTGAGCGCCCCGTCGCGATCGAGGGCACCCGCGTGCACCGCGACGAAGACACCTTCTGGGGCTCGTTTCTGGTGCGCGCCGAGCCCGGCGCCTTGCATCCGATCCCCAGCGTCTCGCCAGACCAGCGCCTCTTGCGCGTGGAGAGCGAGCCGGCCGCCGCGCTTCGCTTCGTGCGCGACCAGGCCGACAATTTCTATGTCGCAAGCGACTACGCCGGCCTGATTCGCGTCAACGTGCAGATCGCCGCGCCGCGCTTTTACTTCGATGGAGAGTTGGGCAAAGACATTGGCTGGAACGACTTTCCCTCCGGGCTGGTCGTGCCGCTCTCCGAGGAGGTGCGCGCCGTGGCCACGCGCGTCATGGGCAAGCTCGGCGTCAGCCGCAGGCAGACGCCCCACGCCGCCCTGATGGATCTTGTCGAGTACTTTCGTGATTTCGAAGGCCGCCCGCTGCCCGCCTCGGCCAGAACCGGCGATCTCTTCGAGACGATCGCCCTTGGCAAGTTTGGCGTCTGCCGCCATCGCAGCCTGGCCTTCGTGATCATCGCCCAGACGCTGGGCATCCCGACGCGCTACGTCTACAACGAGGCACACGCCTTCGTCGAAGTCTATTGGCCCGGCGAGAGCTGGCGTCGCATCGATCTGGGAGGTGCCGCCGAGGACGTGAACATGCGCCAGGACGGCCAGCGCCGCATCCATGACGGCGCGCGCAACGATACGCTACCAAAACCGCCGGCCTACCTCTCCGAGCTCGAGCGGATCATGGGCCAGGACAGCCCCGGCGACGACGCCTCCCCTGGCGGCGACCAGGCTGGCGATCAGCAGATCGCCGACGGTGACCGACAAGGCACCGCCGGCGAGCAGGCCCATGGCCAAGCCGGTGAAACACAAGCCTTGCCATCGGAGCACGACCTGGCCCCTGAGGCCATCGAGATCACGGCGCCTGTCGCCGAAATCGACGATGCACGCCGCCCCATCACGATCCGGATCATCTCGGCCGATCAGCAGGTCCTTCGCGGCCGCGCAATCGAGGTGCGCGGCGAGCTCGCGGCAAACGACGGCACACCCCTTGCCAACCGATCTGTGCGTGTTTTGCTTGGCCCGGTCGGCGCCTCTTCGGGCGCCGCCGCCATGGTGCTGGGCACGGCAACGACCGGGCAGGACGGCCATTTCTTGGGCCAGTTCGATATCGCCCGCACGGTCTCGATCGGCCGCTGGGCGCTGATCGCGGTCTTCGACGGGGACGAGAACGACCGCCCCGCGGCCACGGCCGCCTCGGGCATTGCACGCTGATTGACCGCACGCCCCCTTCCCTATTGTCGTCTTTTCGCTGCGCTCCCAAAGCTCCCAAGGTTGCTCAAATGCTCAATGCCGTCTTCTTGCTCATCGTCGGTGGCATCGTGCTCGTTTTGGGCGCCGAGATCCTGGTGCGAAACGCCTCCAAGCTCGCCGCTACCTTTGGCATCTCCTCGCTGGTCATCGGCCTGACGGTGGTGGCCTTTGGCACAAGCGCACCCGAGCTTGCCGTCAGCACCCGGGCCGCGCTGCTCGGCAACCCGACGATCGCGCTAGGAAATGTCGTGGGCAGCAACGTCTTCAACATCTTGTTCATTCTGGGAATCTCGGCGCTGATCACCCCTTTGACCGTCTCCGTGCAATTGATCCGATGGGACGTCCCCCTGATGGTCGCCTCCTCGGTGCTCGTCTACCTGATGGCCCTCAATGGCGTGATCGGACGCGAAGAGGGCCTCGTGCTGCTCGTGCTGCTCGTCGCTTACAACGGCTTCGTTATCCGTCGCGCCCGAAACGAGAGCTTACCTGGGGATTCCATCGTCGTGCCCGACGAGGTGCCCAACTCGACGCGCGCGCGCCTGCTCATGCTCGCCCTGATTCTGGTCGGCCTTGCCCTGCTCGTCGCCGGCTCGACCTGGTTCATCGAAGGCGCGATCTTCATCGCCCTGGCCTGGGGCGTAAGCGAGGTGGTCGTCGGACTGACGCTCGTCGCCGGTGGAACGTCGCTTCCCGAGGTCGCGACCTCGATCGTTGCCAGCCTTCGCGGCGAGCGCGATATGGCCGTGGGCAACATCGTCGGCAGCAATATCTTCAACCTGCTCGCCGTTTTGAGCGTTGGCGCCATGGTGAGCCCGATCGGCATGCCGATCCCTGCCTCCTCGCTGCTCTTCGATCTGCCCGTGATGGTCGTGGCCGCCGTCGCATGCTTGCCGATCTTCTTCACCGGCGCGCTCGTCAGCCGCTGGGAAGGTGGCGTCTTTCTCGCCTACTACGTGGCCTTCATCGTCTACTTGCTGCTCGACGCAACCCAGAGCCCCTACCTGCTCAACTACCGCACGACGCTATTCGTCTTCGTCGTCCCGCTCACCGCGCTGACCCTGTTCGTCATCGCCTACCGCGAGTGGAAGTCCCGGCGAAGCTCAACGCCACCGGCCAATCACCCCGCGTAAGTCGTCAACGCCAAGGCGATCTTGTGATTGAGTTGGCGATCAGTTGAGCTTGAACAACATCGTCGCCTTGAAATGGGTCCAGCGGCGCGTGTCGTTTTGAGGCTGGGCGATGGCCTGGACGCGCTCGACGATGCAGCTCGTGACCTCGTCGACTTGCAAGGTGTCGAGCATCACCTCGGGCGGCGTGGCGCCGCCCTGACTCGAGGCGACGCGCAGCACGAAGGCTCCCTGCAGGCGTCCATTCTTGCCCAGACCCCGAAGATAACAAGGATAGACGGCGGCCTCGAGCTCGCCTCGCCACCAGCTGTGGTAGGCGTGGGGCGTGTCGCTGTCGTCGAGCTGGCCGGCGGGCACGACCCAGGTCAAGGACGTCACCTCGACGCGCGGCACGGCCCGGCTCGCAGCGCCGACGGCCTGGGAGACGCGGCGCAAGTGGAGCTGATGGCCGAGCTCGCTTTGATAGGTCGCAAGCGCCTGGCCGTCGGATTCGACCAGATGGGCATAGAGCAGGTCGGCTAGCAGCACCGTCTTAGCCTCAACCTGGGCCTCAACCTGGGCTGATGCCGACTCCGTGGCCGTGGCCGCTTCGCTTGCGCAAAAGGGTTTGTCGTAGTCGTCGTGAGCGCCGAGCAAGAAACCGATTCGCAGGCCAATGCTGCCCAACTGTGAGCGCGCGATCAGATCGCGGGCGCGCTCCTCGCTGACGTCGAAGTGCAAGACGCAGCCCTCGCGAAAGCGCAGGAAGTGCTGGCCTTCGAAAAGCGCCTTGTCCCGCAAGCCGCTGACCGAGAGCACGCCGGTGACGCGGTCATAGCCGATGATCGCCAGGTGCATCGAAGGCACGGTGATCTCCATGACCTCCTGGGCCAAACGGCGACGGTTAAGCTGGTAGGCACGACGCGCTCTGGCCTCGTCTTCACCCACGTCCTGGCTAATGGGCGCGCTGAAGCGGCAGATCTCGTCGACGTCGTGTCCGCTGCGAATGGGCTCGGCCGCCTCGACGCGCGTGGCTGCGCTCGTCATCGTGACGAGCAGCGCGCATGCCGCCGGAAGGGTACGAATCCAATTCATCAGAGCTGCCTCGATAGCGTGTAAATTCAAATTCTATGTGAGAGGGTTCTCGCTGCCGCACTAATAATGCCGAGGCGGCCAGCATATATTTCCACGCGGTGGCGCTCGGTGTGCGGGCGCGGTGGCGCTCACAGCAAGGCTTCAATGATCTGTTTGACCTGGGGGCGCGTCCAGTCGTACTCGCCGACAAAGCGCGCGACGACGCGCCCGCTGCGGTCGATGATGTAGGTTTCGGGGATTTTCTCGGTGCCGTAGGACTTACCCACATCGCCCGAGGGATCGAGCAAGATCGTCATCGCGCTGCGCTGGCCAGGCAGAAACTCTTCCATGAAGCGATCAGCATCGGCGGCATCGGTGTCCATCGACACGGCGAGCATGACCATACCCTCGGCCGAATACTGGCGCACGAGGTTCTCCATGCTGGGCATCTCTCGGCGGCAAGGCTCACAAAAGCTCGCCCAGAAGTTGAGGAAAACCACCTGCCCGCGGTAGTCGCTCAGAGCACGGCGCTGGCCGCCTCGATCGAGCAGCTCAAACTGCGGCGCCGGCCGATCGACCCACTGGCCGCCAAGCCCCGTCACCGCGTCGAGCACGGCCTGGTCGTCGTGGGCTCCCCAGGGCATCACCAGCATGGCCACAAACCCGATCGCCGCAAGTCCCAGAAAAGCTTTTTGAACACGCACCACCGTACACCTCACATCAACCTTCTAAAAACCGCGATCACCAATTGTTTCGTAACTCGCGCACGCAGCGAAACACCGCCTCGTCGTCTGAGGCGGAAACCGCGCGCGCGCTCTCGAGCAGATCGCCATGACGAGCGCGAAGGCTGCGCAGCAGAACCGGGTCGTCGAAGCGCAAAAACGGGTTGTAGAGGCGCTCGCGTCCAATGTCGGTCAACATCGGACGACGCTGCTCACGCGCGGCCAGTGCCTCCTCTAAAACGCGCCTGGCTTCATCTTGTTCCGCCTCGATCGACAAGACGAACTCGGCGTTTCGCACCGCGTAGTCGTGCCCTGGATAAAAGCGCGTTGCCCCGGGTAGCGGGCGCAAGATGTCACGAAAAGTGCGAAACAGCACGCCAGCATCGCCGCCCATGCGGCAATGGCCGGCGCCACCGACAAAGATTGTATCGCCGCTGAACAAGTGCTGTGCGTGCAGCAGGCTGATATGGCCGGCCGTGTGCCCCGGCGTGGCGAGCACCTCGAGGACGAGTGTGCCGATCGTGAGCACGTCGCCACCAGCCAGGCCCTGCTCCACGCAGCGCACCCCGGCATGGGTCATCTGCATGTCGATGTATTCGATGTCGCCACTGGCGGCGACGAGCAGCGCGCTCGGAAAAGCCTCGAGCACCGCTCCGTTTCCGCCGATGTGATCCGGGTGAAAGTGCGTGTTAACCACATACTTCAATCGATAGCCGGCCTCCTTGACCAGCGCGATCGCGCTGTTGGCATCGATCGGGTCGATGAGCGCCGCGACGCCCTGCTCGTCGGCGACCAGATAGAAGAAGTTGTCGCTGATTTCGCTCGCAATGATTTCGACTTTCATGTTTTCTCCTTGTCAACGCTCGGCCATCCTATACCACGACTTGTACGGCTGCCAACTCCGGGCCTTGCTCGACGCGGCAGCCGTGGCGAACCAGGCTGTCGATCAGTCGTTGGCGCTGCACCGCGCTCAGATCGTCGGTGGCCACGACGAACTTGCTCGGTGCACAGCCAAGAGTCACCCTGGCAATCCAGCTCGCCATCGCGTGCAGCCGCCAGGGCGCGCTCGCCAAACCCGAGCAATACCAGGCATCGATCGGCAACGCTTGTGCACGCGCAAAGACCATGACCGCCTCGATATGCTCGAGCGAGGTGACCTGGCAAAGCGCGGCCTCCCGGCAGGCTCCCGACACCGGCGGCGGCCCTTCGCCAAAAGCGATGTGAACGACGAAACCATCGACCGCAGTATCGAGGTAGACGCTCGGCTCCAAGCCGCTTGGGTCAAGCGGCCCCAGCCACCGGATCAACCGCGCGCCCCAGCTCTTTGCATTCTCACCCATTTGCTCCTCCTCTTGCCAAAATTGCTCAACAGATTGTTATCGGCAATCGGTCACGATTTGTTGCCTGTTATTTTGAGAGCCGGTCATTGCCAGGCGCGCTTTGTGCTTCGCCCAACGGTTGCATTGCGCTCCCAGAAGGTGTTACCATCGCCATCGACATCGAAGTCCTAAACATTTTCCATTACACAAAGCAGTGCGGGTTCATGGATGAATGATCATGTGAAGACCCAGGGGCCAGCGCTAGACGCTGCGTCGGTGATCGGAATTTTAGCCGCGAGGTTGGCGGGCATTCTGGTGGTGCTGACCCTGGCAGGCAGCGGTTGCATGCTCGACTTCGATGGCTTTGTCGCCGGCGATCCACCGACCAAACCCGACACCGCAACCACAGACTCCGGGGGCGACGACGCGCCGGACTCCGGCACCGATCCTGATGCTGACCACGACGCTGCGGCGCCCGATGCCGTCGGCGATTCCGACGCGGTGCTCACGGCCGACACCGACGACGACGACACCACTCCTCCCTGGATGAACCTCAACGTCGGCGAGCGCTGCGAAGAAGACGCCGATTGCGGCGAGGCTGCGACGTGCATGGGCAATTACTGCACACGCGCCTGCACGACCAACGACTGCCCCTCGGGGAGCACCTGTCGCGACGTTGGCAACGAGCGCGTCTGTGTGGCCGATTGCAGCGTCGCCAAGAGCTGTCAGGGCGTGGCATCACGCGACGATCTGGGCTGCGTCGACCTGGTTCAATTCGCACTGGCCGGCACGGCGCTGAGCATTGAGCGAGGCTGTCTGCCCGATGCCGACGGCGACCGCGTCTACGACGCCCACGACAATTGCCCGGATGTGGCCAATGCCCAGCAACTCGACAGCGACGGTGACGGCCTGGGCGATGCCTGCGACCCCGAGATCTGGTGCCACCAGGGCGCGACCAACGGTCTGCTTGAGTATCCGGCCCAGAGCTACGCCGCGACAGGCTTTGCCACACCCGACATGATCGACGGTACCTGGCTGCCGATTTTGGGTGGTCGAACCCAACAAGGGTTGTCGCGCCAGATGGTCATTCTCAACCGAGAGAGCCAGAGCTGGAGCAGCCACCAGTTGCCTTATGCGGCCACCGGGCACAGCGTCGTCGCCTCGCGAAGCGGCAAGTTCGTGCTCTCGCCAGGTGAGATCCTCGACGACTCGGCACAGCTGGGACGCACGATCGCGCTCGACGCCCATGGCAACTCTAGCCTGGCCTTTGGCTTTAACTCGGATCTGCACGAGCCCACGATGATGACCACAGGCATTGGCGCCTTGCTCATGCATGCCTATTCGGCGCCGCGAAGCGGCGGGGGCACCTTCTACTCGTTTCGCCGCTATGACCCGGCAAGCCAGAGCTTTGCGACGCTGTTCAACGGTGTGACCACCACACGCGTGCCCTGGCACGCCGGGCAGACGCTGCAAGGCGGCGCTTTCTTCTACACCGGTGGCGAGCCCACAGCCGGCATTGGCGGGCGCTTGATCATCTTCGGCCCCCACGGCGCACCCACGGCCAATCTCTCCTTGTATTTCCCAGAGCTGGACAGCGGCGAGGCCTTCTCGCCCTTTATTCTGGCTGGACCCGGCGACCAGTACTTCGCCTTCGATCGCAATGGCGGCCAGGCCATGCGCCTCAACCTCGAAGGCGGGCTCTCCGAGCGCCTGCCCGATCTCGACCTTGACATCAGTGATCTGAGCGCCATGCAGTTTGTCGCAATGCCGCATGCGCGAGGCCTGCTCGTCGTCGGCCGAAAAGCCGGCGCCCCCGGTGAGTTGGTCGTGCGTGAGTTCAACCTCGCCTGTTTGAGCGGCGCCAATGCGCTCGACACCGACGAAGACGGCGTACCCGACGTGATCGATAATTGCCCCTTTGATTCCAATCCCGATCAGCTCGACGCCGACCAGGACCACCTCGGCGATGTCTGCGACCCGGATCGCGACGGCGACGGTATCGCCAATGGAGACGACTTCATCATCGTCAACGAGGAGATCGTCTGGCTCGATCTCGATAGCGACAACGACGGCATACCCAACGCCAACGACGACGACATCGACGGTGACGGTATCCCCAACGCGCAGGACCGCTTTCCGTTCGACACCAGCAACAATGGCATCCCCAACCGGCTGACCAGTGACTCCGATGGCGACGGCTACAGCGATGCTCAAGAGCGCGCTTCGGGAACTGACCCATTCAATCCGCTGAGCTTTCCTGGCTCCGGCCACGTCGTGATGGTGCGAGAGCGCGGTGAGGAGCGAAAGCTCGAGATCGCAGCCCTGGCCGATCTCGGCGCCGCGTTTGGCATTGACGTTCCTGCCAGCAAGAAACCCTATTGGCCGCGTTTCTCGGCCGATGGTGGAAACCTGACATTCTTACTCGGCGCACCGGGTACGAGCCCGGAGTTTGCACGCGTGAGCGCCTCTCCGCAGGCCGGCGCCGCCGCCTCTGTGCACAATCTTGGCGTTCTGCTGCGCTCGGTCGATGTCGTCTCCGAAGACGCGCAGGGCTTGACCTCGGTGCTCGCCACACATGAGCGCTTTGGCCAGCCCGAGAACTGGCAGATATCTCACGTGACGCTCACCCCTCAGGTGGCCTTCAATCCCGTGGTTACGGCGCTGCCCAATCTGGCTGCCAACGCCCACTCATCGGGCCAAGTCTACTTTCTGGGCGCTCAGGCCGGCTGCACGTTTTGCATGCAACCCTATCAAGTGCCCATTGGCGGCGGCACACCCCGCTTGATCAGTCCCTCGATCCTCGGGCCGACGCATTTGACCGTCAACAATGGACGCGTCGTGCTGATCGGCGCCAACCCGGATACCCAACAAACAAGCGCCTATGTGGTCGAGAATTCCAACTTGCGCGAGCTACGCCCGCCGGGCGTGACCCGGGTCAACTCCGTGAAATTGCTCGACCAGAACAACCACGTCCTGCTCTCAGGGGCCGGCGATCAGGGCGGCTTCTCACTGTGGTTTTTCAACGGCATCACCCAGCGCTGGCACATGGTGCTCGACGATGACCGTGACGTGCTCGAGATCGATTGGCGTCCTTAGAAGCATAATGAGTGTAGATCCATGAGCGACAATCGGACGTTCGCATAAATACGAAAGCCTGCTAGACTCGAACCCGCACTCAGACGCGGTGGTCTCCGAAGCACTGATTTTGACATGAAGATGCCTTCGAAAATCGCTTTGCGCAAAAGCTCACGATGAATTGATCATGGCGCAACCCTTCCCACAGAGCTTTGGCCCCTACACCCTGCACGAGCTCGTTGCGCGCGGAGGCATGGCCGAGATTTATCGTGCGACGATGCCTGGCATCGGCGGCTTCGAGAAGACCGTCGCGATCAAGAAGATCTTGCCGCATCTGGCGGAGAACGAAGAATTCATCACGATGCTCATCGATGAAGCGCGTATCATCGTCAGCATCAATCACTTCAACATCGCCCAGGTCTACGATCTGGGCCGCATCGACGACACCTACTACATCGCCATGGAGTTTATCCACGGCGTGGATTTGTCGGGCATCATCAAGACGCTGGCCAAGCAAAGCCGTTTCGTTCCCTTCGATCACGCAGCCTACATCGGCTCGGGCATCTGCGCCGGCCTGCACGTGGCACACTCCAAGGCCGACGAGCGCGGTCGCCCCTTGAACATCGTGCACCGCGATATCAGCCCGCACAACGTGCTGCTCAGCTTTGCCGGCGACGTCAAGATCATCGATTTCGGCGTGGCCAAGGCCAGCGTCAAAGAGACTCACACCCAGATGGGCGTGATCAAAGGCAAGCTTTTGTACATGGCGCCCGAACAAGCCATGGCCAAGGAGATCGACGGTCGGGCGGACTTGTTTGCTGCCGGCCTGGTCATCTACAAAATGCTGACCAACCGCCTGCCTTTCGAAGGGGACAACGAGTTTCAGATCTACAACAACATCTTGTCCAAAGATGTGGTTCCCCCGCGCGCCATCAATCCCGAGGTTCCCGAAGAGTTCAACGCGATCGTCATGAAGATGCTCTCGCGCGAGCCCGATGATCGCTACCAGGATGGCTACGCAGCCAAACAAGCGCTCGACCGCCTGCTCTACAGCATCTCGCCGGGCTACACGGTCAATCGACTCAGCCGCTATGTCGAGGACAACTTCTCCAATCTGGTCGTGCGCAATCCCAGCCAGCAGGAGTCTTCGGGCCCATCGGGGCTCTCGCCCAAGACCCCGTCGTCCAACCAGCATGCCACGGGCCAGCAGATCTTTGACGATTTGCCCGAGATCGGTCTGGATTCGATCGACGACGTTCGCGAAACCGTCGACTTGGCGTCGGCGCATCCCGGTCTAAACCCGGGCTTTGGTGCTGCGCAAAGACCCTCATCGGTGCCCTTTGGCGGCCCGCCGACGTCCAACTTTCGTGCATCGACCGGCCAGGAAGACACCGGCCAGTTCCAGGTTCCGGTCGCAGCCGGCGCCCCGGAGACTGCCCAGGCTAAGCGCGGGCTTCCCCCGGCAGCCTATGCGGTGATCGGGGTTGGTTTGCTGATCGCCGCTCTGCTCGCCTACACGTTGGTGGTTTCCAAGCCGCCCGTCGAGCCCGAGGGTGACGTGGCCGTTGCACCTGTGGTGGTGCGTGCTCCCAAAGCCTTTGTGACCGTGCATCTCGAGACCAATCCAGACGGCGCAAGCCTCTATCGCGACAACAGTTTTGTAGGAATCACGCCGATCACCCTCGATCTCGAAAACTCCGAGCAGCCGATCACGTACGCCTTTCGAAAAGAGGGTTATGTGGAGCGCGTCGTCAGCCTCGTGCCCGACGACGATATCAGCCACACCATTGAGCTCGTTGCCGACGAGGGGGCCAGCGACGAACCCGAAGAAGTCGCCGCCGACATCAAGGTCGAACCAGCCAAGGTCGAGCCAGCCAAGGTCGAGCCAGCCAAGGTTGCGGCACAACCGGTGGTCACCAAGACGGCGCCTGTGCGCGAAGTTGCTAAAACGGCCCCGCAGACAAAGACCACCACACGGACCAAGACGGCCCCAACAGAGAAGAAGGTCGACAAGGCCAATGACTGGTTCGACGTCGACGCCACGCCGACCAAAAAGAAGACAACGGAAAAAAAGAAGGGTAGCGGCGCAAACGTTGACATCCTCGACCCCTTCGATCTGTAACCTGAAGAAGAGTAGCCAATCCATGATGATACGCCCCCACACAAATTTCGCGGCTCGGCTTCTGGCAGGCTTGCTGCTCACCGCCACGATGACGGGCGTGCTCTTGGCGCAGCCGAGCGATGCCGCAGCCCAGAGCCGTGAGCAGATGGCCGAGGCCCGCGAGCATTTCCTCAATGGCCGAAAGCTCTACGAAAGCGCCGAATACCTGGCTGCGGCCGAGTCCTTTCGCAAGGCCTATGAGCTCTCCAATCGCACGGAGTTGCTCTACAACGTCGGCCAAGCCTACCGTTTGGCCGACCGCCTCGAGGAAGCCGAAAAGTATTTCCAGGAGTACCTCACCGAGCAGCCCGATGCCGCCAACGCCGAGGAAGTCGTCGAGACGATCATCGAGATTCAACAGGCCATGGCCGCTCGCATGGCCTCGGTTGCCGTGCAAAGTGAACCCGGCCAGCGCTCGGTCTTTGTCGACAACGAGAAGGAAGCGCGCTGCAAGAGCCCCTGCAACCTCAGTCTGACACCGGGAACCTATACCATTCACGTGCGTGACGAGGGCTGGATCACAGCAAGCCAGAAAGTCAGCGTCAACTCAGGTGACAAGAGCCAGCTCAACTTCAGGCTCGAGAAAAACGTGGTCAAGGGAGCACTTGTGCTGCACACCGACGTGCGCCAGGGCCTCTTGCGCGTGGCGCCGAGCATCGAGCGCACCTTGCCGCTAAGCGAGCCCCTTCGCCTCGAGCCCGGCCTGCATCAAGTCGAAATCACCAGCGGCTCGCGCGGACACTGGCGTGGCCAGATCACGATCGAACCCGATGCCACCACCGAGATCCTCGTGCCAATGCAAGCCTTGACCGACGCCCAGCAAGCCGCAAGCCCGCTCAAATCGGTGGCCTATGGCCTGGGCGGCGCAACCCTGGCATTTGTCACCGGTGCGGTGATCATGGGCATGCAGGCCAGCTCGACCCACCAGGCGCTCGAGACCCAACGCCAGGCCTTTGGCTCAGTCAACAACGAGCTGCTCGAGCAAGGCAGAAGCGAGCAATTTGGGGCCAACCTGCTCTGGGGCGCCAGCGCACTGACCCTGCTGAGCGGCGTCGGCCTCTACGTTTGGGACTGGATGGCTGATGGTGACGAGCCGGCCCAGGCAGCAAGCAGTTCGGACGCCACGAGCTACCCGGAACCGGCACCGAACACCGGCGTCGAGCTGCTCGACTAGCAGCGCTCAAAGTAAGAAGCGCACACCCTCGACGACGCGCAGCAACTCGTAGATGTCGAGCACGGCTTCGGCTTCGTGCACTTCGACCGTCAAGGTCACTGAAAGATGTTTGCCTCCGGAGCTCTCGCGCGTTGAAATCGAAATCTCCGACGGCTCGCCCAGCACAATCACGGCCGCCTGCACCACCCGCGAGATGAATTCCGGTGAGTTGGTCCCGATGACCTTGAAGACATAGCTGCCGGGAAATTCATGTACAGCTTTGAGTTTATCGAGTAGTGAGCTGCGCTCTGTCATGGACACCTCGAGGCTGCTGCAAAGAATCCAAACCATCTGCGGCCGTGCGCAACCGCCAACGTTACTGATAAAATACTAACAACCCAAGTGGGTCGTTCCATTCAATGGTGGCGAAGATGAACCACAAACTCATTCTGGCCTCGGGCTCAGGCTACAAGCAAGAGCTCTTGACGCGCCTGGCCCTGCCCTTTGAGGCGCTCAGCGCCGAGATCAACGAGCGCCCCCAGTCAGGCGAGGTGCCCGACGCCATTGCCCGTCGCCTCGCACGTGAAAAGGCCTTGGCCGTTCACGCGCTGCAACCGGAGGCCTTTGTGATCGGCGCCGATCAGATCATCGCACTGGGCGGCGCAGTATTCTCCAAGCCGGGCTCGCTGCAGGACGCCGAGGCCCAGCTTCGCCGCCTGAGCGGACACGTCCACGATCTTTTCACCGCCGTTGCTGTCGTGGCGCCAGACGGCACGGTGTTTGAGGATCTCGTTCATTTTGCCATGGATATGCGCGCGATCTCCTCAGCCGAGATCACCGCCTACGTCGGCCAGGACTTGCCCACCGACTGTGCGGGCGCCTACAAGATCGAGGCCGGCGGCATCCGGCTATTTCGCTCGTTGCAAGGCGACGACTATACCGCCATCGTCGGCTTGCCTCTGACCCGCGTCTGGCGCCTGCTCGAGGCCGCCGGCTACTTTCCTTGACCCAAGAAAACAACATGAGCTTTGAGACTCTCGAGCGCTACCGCCCCTTCATCGACGACTGGGATGGCTTTGTCGCGGCCCTTTCGCGTCCGCTCCCAATTTGCGTGTGGACCAACACACTGAAGTCCACGCCCGAGCAGCTCGCCCAGTGGATGGCCGAGGGCGGCTATCCGATCGATCCGGTGAGTTGGTACGCGCGCGCCTTCAAGCTGCCATCCAACGCCAGTCCGGGCAACCGCATCGAGTACGTCGCCGGGCTCTACCATGTGCAAGAGGAGGCCTCGCTGCTGCCCGTAGTCTTGCTCGATCCTCAGCCCCACGAGCGCATCTTCGATATGTGCGCGGCGCCGGGCAACAAGACCGCGCAGATCGCCGTGCACATGCAAAACACCGGAACGGTGCTGGCCAACGATCGCGACTTTCGCCGCGTGCGCGCCATCGGCCATGCCCTCGAACGCCTGGGCTTGCACAACACGACGACGACCACCTTCGACGCCGCCAACTTCCCGCGTGAGTCGGGCCCTTTCGACCGAATCCTGGCCGATGTGCCCTGCTCCTGCGAGGGCACGTCTCGAAAAAACCCCGAGGTGCTCGACCCGACGCGCGGCATTGGGCTGGCCTCAGGCTTGCAAAAAGCGATCTTGAAGAAGGCCGTCCAACTCTGCCGCCCAGGCGGCCGAATCGTCTACTCGACGTGCACCTATGCGCCCGAGGAGAACGAGATGGTCGTCAATGACGCGCTCGGCGAGGCCGGCCACAACATGCTACGCATGATCCCGGCACAGATTCCAGGCTTCAAGAGCGCGCCCGGTCTGCTAGAGTGGCAGGGGCAAAGCTTTGACCCACAAATGAAACAGGCCATGCGCGTCTACCCCCATCACAACGACACCGGGGGCTTCTTTGTCGCCGTGCTCGAGAAGGGACCCTTTACATGACCCAGCCCCTCGAACCATCCGCCCCTTCGAACGACACGCGCTCGGCGCTCGAGCAGGTCGTCACCGTGATCGATGCCGCGCCTTGCTTTGCGATGCTCGAGTCGCGCTTTGGTATCGCCCCGCACACCTTCGCCGGGCTCTGCCTGGTTCAGTCCAATCCCAAAGTGGTGCACATCGTCAACGCCGATCATCAGCCCCCGCTTCGCCCCGCGCCGGACACCATCGGCATGCCCTTTATGCGCATCAAGATGATTCACCCCAAGCTGACGACGGCCGCCGTGATGCGCTTTGGCAACGCTGCGACGCAAAATGTGCTCGCCAGCGCCGAAAAACGCCAAATCCGTGCCTTCATCGCCCGCCAGGACATCGAGGTATCCGCCGAGGAGGCTGCCAATTTCACCGGCCGCGGCTATGTGCTCATCGGATACCGCAACATGATGCTCGGTATGGGCTTTTATGCCCCTTATGACCGCCCGGGCCAGACCGTCGGCGTGGTTCAAAGCCTGTTCCCTAAAGCCTGGTCGGTCGCCAGCGATCGCAACCCATTTGGCGAGGCCGATGTCGAGTGACGTCCTGGATGCCGAAACCACGCCGTTCGGCCAGAGCCGACTGCGACGGCTGCGCGCGCTTGGCGCGGGCTTGCTCGGCGCGGTCTATCTGGTCGTCGACGAAGGCGCCGACAGCCCGACACCTTGCATCCTCAAGGAGATCACGGGCCTGAAGCCGAACGACGCCGAGGCATTCAAGCGCGAGTTCGAGTCGCTCGCGCGCCTCGAGCACGCCAACCTCGTGCGCTACGGCGCGCTCGATTTAAGCGATGGTCGCCTCCTCTATACCCGCAGCTTTGTCGAGGGTATCGACCTTCTGGCTTACCTTCGCCGACCGCCGACCGCGATCGAGCAAGCAGCGCTGCAAACCCGCCTTGGAGAGGGCGAGCAGTCCGCTGACGAGCTTGTCACAACCGAGCCGACGAGCGTGCCAAGCCTCGATGAACCACTGACCATCGATCTCGTCGAGCTCGCCGACGAGGCTGCGCGCAGCGAGGCCGAAGACGAGACGGACCAGATTCTGGCCGAGCACGTCCATTCCATCCAAGCCAGGCAAGGCAGCGATGCGGGCATCGTCCTCGCCCAATTCAAGGCCCAGCCCAAAGACCAGCCCCAGGAGCGGCCCCAAGAGAAGTTGCGTGAGAAGCCAACGCCGATTTTGATGCCCGTGATCCCGGCCGTGATGCCCGCCTCGCTCGATCTGGTCTTTTTGCGACTCGAGCGTCTGCTGCCCCAGCTCCTGAGCGCGCTCGAGCACCTGCATCGCTTCAAGAAGGTGCATGGCAACTTGAAGCCGGGCAATATCCTCGTCGATGAGCATGGCACGCTGCACTTAACCGACTACGGGCTGCTGGGCGAGTTGCGCCCGACCGAGGAGCAGCTGGTCTTTTGCGGGCCGTATTTTGCGCCCGAGCTGTCCGACGGAAGCACGGCCAACCGCTCATGTGACCTGTATGGGCTGGGCTGCATGCTCTTTGAGGCGATCACCGCGCGCAGCCTCAACGATGCTGCGCGGAATCTAGACGACGAAGGCCACCACCACGAGCGGCCTTCGTTGCTCACCATCGAGCCGCACTGTCCGGCGGCCTGGGTCGAGGTCGTGCACGGACTGACCAGCAAGAATGCCGCCAAGCGCCCGACCATCGGCGACGTACGCGCGCTCGTGGAGAGCTCGGTGTCGCGCTCGGTCGATCTGCTGCCCTCGGTGGTCGACGCGCAGAGCGCCTTTTATGGACGAACCGAGATCCTCGAGCCGCTGCTCGATCGCGCACGCCGCTGCGCCTCCGAGCGACGCCTCGCCGTGGCCTTGCTCGACGGGCGCGCCGGTGTGGGCAAGAGCGCGCTGCTCGACGCCCTCTCCTACCAGGCCTCGCAGGCTGGATGGCTCGTCTTGCGCGGCAAGTGTTACCACCGCGAATCGGTGATTTATCAGGGCCTCGACGAGATCGTCGCCCAGATCGCCACGATTGTCAGTCAGCTGCCCGAAAAGACCCAACTCAAGCTCACGCCGGTGCTGCACCGCGCGGCCAGGCTCTTTCCGATCCTGTTGCGCCTTGCATCCGATGGACTCGATTCGCCCGCGCCAACCGCACCGATCACAACGGCGGCGCGCCTCTTTGCGATCGACGCCTTGCGAGAGCTGATCGGACGCATCGCCGAGCAGCGCCCCGTGCTGATCTGCGTCGACGATGCGCACTGGGCTAGCTGGGATACGTCGATGCTCATCGCCGATCTGGTCGGACGCCCCGAGGGGCTTCGCTGCATGGTCGTGGCGACCTTTTGCCCCAACCCACAGCTTACCGGCGAGCATGTGCTGCTCGGCGCGCTGCGCAGCGCGCCGGTCGAAGTTCGCCACATCGCGATCCCCAGCTTCAACAAACACGAGGCGCGCGAGTACGTGTTGGCTACCGCGCAGCATCTGCCGCTACACAAGAAAAAAGAGGTATTGAAGCACGGCCACCTGCATCCGCTGCTCATCGAGGAGTTGATCTACGTCATGCAAAGCGAGGAGCGCAGCCGTGGTCGCACGCCCTCGCAGCCCGATCTCGACGAGCTGCTCGCACCGGCCCCAATCGCCACATCCGATCCTGCACAGGCCGTCGGTGAGATGCTCAGCAGTGTGCTCAAACATCGCATCGCCAGTCTGGCGCGCGCCGAGCGTCTGGTGCTGCAACTGCTCACGGTCGCCTCGGGCCCGCTCGGCGTCGAGCTGATCTCACGCGTGATCCTGACCGAGTTGGGCAGCAGCCAATACTCCGAGCAAAGCGGGGCCACGATCTGCGCAAAGCTCACCAAACTTCGCCTCGTGCAGGCCATGCGAACCAACGCCATTGCCGCGCCAGGCGATCCGGTGCGCTTCATGCTGCCCCACGACCTTTGCCGCCAGATCATGCTCGACGACCTCGGCCGCGACCACCATGCCCACCTCTGCAGCCTGATCGCCGACGCGCTGCGACATGGCAACGATGCCAGCGAAGATTTGTGCTTCGAATACCTGCTGCGCGCAGGCCGTGTCTCGGATGCAGTGGACTCGGCGATCGACTCGGCGAGCCTGGCCGAGCAACGCTTCGCCTTTCATCGGGCAGCCAAATTGTGGCGCTGGCTACTCGAACACGCCGCCGCCCTCAAGCGAACCAGCGCCCACCATTGTCTGATCAATCTGGCGCGCGTCGAATCCCTGGCCGGACGCTTCGATGAGGCCGCCCGGCTCTACCAAACGCTCGTCGATGGCCCCTGCGATCAACTCGAGCGCGCCGCATTGCGCCGACGCGAGGCCGACGCCTGGCTGCGCGCCGGTGAGTCCGAGCGTGCCGTTGAAGCGCTCGAGGACGCGCTCGCAGGCTTCAAGGAGCGCTACATCAAAGGCGCGCTGACACGTGCCATCGCCGGCTGGAGAACCAACTTGCTGGCGACCATGGCTCGCCTTGGCGACGCCGGCGCAATCGCGCGCGACGGCGCGGTTCAGCCGACCACGAGCGCGCGCGCCGAACTCTACCGCTTCATCGTCGAGGCCAATCCATTTCTGCACAGCGCGCGCGGGCGCCACTTTCACAATCGCTTTGCGCGCCTCGCCCGAAGCAGCGGCGATTCCTCGCTGATCGCGCTCGATCTGGTATGGCTGGTCACCGAATTGCACTATCCGGGCGTGGCGAGCAGCGGCCAACGCCTGAATCATGGCCTTGAGCTGAGCGCCCGGCTCTTCGAGCGTCTCGACGATGCTCACGGGCTGGCCATCCATGCCCTGGCCCAGGGCTTGCGCGACCTTCGCCGCGGTGAGCTCGAGGCGGCGGACGTGTGGTTGCGCAAATCGGCGGCCCATTTTGCCCGGGCGAGCTGCGATGGCCACCTCGACGAGTACCGTGTCTCCTATGCGCGCGCCCGGCTGCACATCGAGCAGGGCGATCTTGGTGGCGCTCAAAAGACCGCGCTCGATATGATGCACGCCTATCGCGGTGACAGCCGGGCCGCGTTGCGTGCCCAGCAAATTCTGGTCGACGTCTGCTTGATGCGCGGCGCGCTCGATGAGGCCGAGCAGCATCTGCACATGGCCGCGAGCAACTCGGTCGTGCTCGACGCAAGCTTTGTCCACCTCGAGATCGCCCGGCAGACGGCTCGCCTGAACGTCGCCCAGGGCCGCCCTGAGGTGGCCGTCGGCCAGCTCGACATGCTCCTCGACCGCCTCCATGACAACCAACTCGACCAGCTCGCCCCGGCGCGTTTGCTGCTCAACCTCTCGCTGGGACAAGCCCTGGCCGCGCTGGCCGAGCGCGAGCGTCTGTTGGGCCAACCGCGCCAGCCCGAGACACACCTTCGCCTGGCCAAGGCCCTGCGTGCGCTCAAAAACCACGGTTTGCAATTGAGTCCCTCGCTTGTTGCCGAGATCTACCGCCTGCGCGCGCGCCACGAACTGCTCAAGAATCGACCCCAAAGAGCGCTGCGCGAGATCACGTCCGCGATAGCCGCCCTGCAAAACTACCCCAACCCCATTGAACAGGCTCGCCTGGCCGAGGCGCGCGCGCTGGTCATGCTGCGCCTGGACAAGACCGATGCCCGAAGCGCGATCGATCAGGCCCGCGGCGTCTACGCCCACTTTGGCTGTCACCTGCCGCTGGTTTTGGAAGGCTGGCCCGTTCCTCGGGCGTTTTCATCTCTTCGCGACGACGAAATCTAGTCTTTGTTTTGTACTCAACCCCAAAGCCTTGCCGTCGATTTGTCGCGCGCCTATTGCTCGTGCGCGTAATCACTCATTGCACATATTCCCTTGCAATTTATTCCAGACTTCCATATTGTCCGCGTCATATTAGCCCAAATGGGTGAAAAGACTCACTGTTTCGTGCAGTGGTAACTTGCAGAAATGATTTCGTAAACGTTTAATCAGGAGCAATGTATGACGACAAAACAAAGCCTCGTCGCGATTCTCACCGCCCTTGCCGCCACGAGTATGTTGGCGGCTGGATGCGGTGGTGGCGCGGAATGTGGAACTGGAACGGTTGAGCGTGATGGCCAGTGCGTACCGCGCACGAGCACCGAAACGTTGGAGTGTGGCGCTGGAACGATTCTTACCGATGGCGCCTGCGTGCTCGACAACTCGGGCTGCGGCACCGACACCGTGCTTGAAGCCGGCGTTTGTGTTCCGGCAGCCAGCGTTTGCGGCGTCGGCACGACCCGTGATTCGGCCACCGGCCGCTGCCTTGGCGGCACCGACATCGAATGCGGCGCCGGCACCACGCCGACCGCTGGTCGCTGTATCCCCAGCGCCGAAGCCTGCGCCGATAAGACTCGCCTGCAAAACGGTCTGTGCGTCATCGACCCGGCCATCTGCGGCACCGGCACCCTGCTCGACGCCAATACGGGCAACTGCGTTGCGACCGCGGTCGATGTCGAGTGCGGCGACGGCCTGGCCTTCACCGACGGCAAGTGCGTTGCCACCGCTGAGCTTTGCGCGGCCGGCACGAACTTCGTCGAGGCCACCGGCCTTTGCCTTCCGGACTCGACCTGCAAGATCGGCGACGAGATCATCGGCGGCTTGTGCTTGAGCCCGGGCGAAGTTCTGGCTGCTCACGCAGACACCGTCAACATCGACAACGGCCACAACCTCACGCTTCCCGCCGTCGACGACCGCTTTGTCTTCAAGGGCACGATCGACGCGCCCACCAATGGCACGCAGGACACCGACAACTTCACCTTCACCGGTGCAGCTGGCCAGTGGGTCAAGATCACCGTGCAGTCGATCGGCCTGCAAGCTCCGGCCTTCAAGGTCGAGGGTCCCGCTGGCATGAACTACGCGCGTTGGAGCCCGACCGACGGCGCTCCTTCGTCGGCTCGCTACGTCTATGTCCCCTACAATGGCCAGTACACCGTGACGGTGCTCCCGGCGCTCGTGCTCGAGTCCGAGGGCGCCATCGGCCCCGTCGGCGGCGAAGAGTGGGATTATGTCGGCACCCTCGAGCGCATCGAAGCGCCTGCGGCCACCGAGCTGACCGTCGATGCCGAAACCGAAGCCACGATCAGCGGCACGGTCACGCACCTGACCCAGAACCTGTTTTCGTTCACCGGTCCGCTTGAGAACGAGACACTCGGCTTCACGCTCGACGCCCTGGGCGCCAACGCTTGGAGCAGCATTCTCGTGCTCACCAATACCACGCCCCCAAGCGTTGTCGCCGTCCATGACGGCCTGACGGCTGGAGCAAGCTTCTTTGCACCCGACGGCGCCGATCTGTTGATCCTCGTCGACGCCAAGCGCGTGCGCGGCCCGCAGCTCGATTACGCTGCAACACTGGACATCCGTGGAATCAGCAGCGAGCTGACCATCCCGGCCGGTGGAAACGACCTGCTCATCGGCGTTGCACCGGAGAACAGCATCCTCAAGGTGACCTTCGAGTCCGCCGACATCGATGAAGTTTCGGTCAGCGTCTTTGATGCCGACGACAGGATGCTTGACGAGGGCGCTCTCGCGTCCGACTCCAAGTTCTATGCCTTCTATTCAGCGGGCGGAGAATTCGCCATCGGCATCAACAACAACAGCGCGCTTGCCGCTACCCTGACCGTGTTCGTCGAGATCATCAAGCCCGAGGATCTTGGCACCATCGTGGCCAACTCGCGCCGCGAGGAGTATGTCGCCACCCATCGAAGCGATCAGGATCTTTTCTTCCTGATTGAGACCGTCCCTGGCCAGATCCTCGAGTTCAGCTACGATACGGGCTTTGATTACACGGCAACTCAGGAGCTGGTCGACGATGCATTGTGGCTCGATTTCTGGAATGAAGATGGCTCACGCGGCCTCGCCGAGTCCCACATCATCCAGCCGACCCCGTACATCTATCCAGAAGAGCGCGCTTTGACGCAGTCACGCGCCGGTCAGTACATGGCGATTCGCATTGGTCAGGCTTTTGTCGGTGAGCTTTGCACCCAATCGGGCATCTGCAATCGTCCCTACGACCGCACCGGCTACACCTTCGAGATCGACAGCCAGACCTACTCCTTCAATCCGGCAACCGGTGGTTATGAAGGCGGCGATAGCCTCGAGACCACGAGCACGGCCATTCTCGAAGATTACCGCAGCCACTTCCTGCAGGTCACCTTTGATGAGCCGGTCACCATGTCGGGCCAACTCACCGCAGAGATTGGCGATGTCGACTTTGTCCTCTACAACTCCGACCTTGAGTTCCTCGGTGGCAAATTCACTGCAGGCGACGAGAACCTTTCCGACTTCATCTTCGAGCCCGGCAGCTACTTCTTCCGCGTCTTGGCCTTTGACGAACTCAGCGAAGGATACATGCTCAATGCGGACTTTACCTTTAATGGTCCGATCGCCATTGAAGACTTCAGTGCCACCTACGAGGCTACCGCCACGGATGGCATCAATGGCAGTCAGGCTTGGTTTACCATTGAAGTCGACGAGCCCACGGCGCTCGTCTTGACGGGCACCTATGTTGCCGGTTCCGGTGATGGTTGGCTGCGCCTGACGTTCTACGATGAAGCGAACAACGTTCTCGATGAGAGTCTTGTGATCAATAGCGGCAATACCGTCCGCCGGGCAGGCGCGGTTTTGCAGCCGGGCCAAGTCTATTCCGTGCGTTTGGGTGGCAACGAAGTCAGTTTCAACGATCCGGCCACCGTGCGGGTCACGGTCAACACGACGTTCGATGGATTCAAAGAAGAGGAGCCCAACAATACCGCTGCGGATGCGGATTACGTGGGCCAGTTGGGCGCCTCCGGCCTGACCGCTTTTGGCACGACGGTTGGATTGGAGTCTGACTTCTTCTCCTTCTACGTCCCCATTGCCGGTGACGTCTTTGTGGGTCGTTTCGCGATGGGCCCGCTCGGTGCATCGTCGGCCACACTCACCGTTCGTGACTCGGCCGAAAATCCGGTCGTCCTCACGAGTGGCGTTGCCCAACTCGCAATGGGCACATACACCGTGGAGCTCAAGCGGGCTAGCGCCGGCATTCGCGGCAACTCCTATGAGCTCTACGTCGAATACGACTGAGCTTGTAATGATATTGTAGAGTAAAACAAAGCCCCGGCCAGAAATGGCCGGGGCTTTTTTGTTGCGTACGATATGGGCTTGCGAGGCGCCTTACTTCTTCAAATCGTGCTTCTTGAGCAGCTCGCGCATATGAAAGCGAGTCAGCCCGGCCTGCTTTGCCGCGCGCGAGATGTTGCCATCGTGGGCGTCGATGATCCGGTCGAGGTAGTCGTACTCGAACTGGTCGACGACCTGCTGCTTGGCGTCCTTGAAGGCCAGCGTCAGATCGGCCTGGATGCGGCTGCTGTCAGGATCGGCCGGCCCGGCGCTCGTCACCGGCGGTGCCAGCGGCGTCGGCCCGCCCACCGTGTAGCCCGAGAGATGCAGGTCGCTGCGCTCGATCGCCGGGCCGCTCGCCAGACTCGCAGCGCGCTCGATCACGTTTCGCAGCTCACGCACGTTGCCTGGCCAGGGATAGCTCATGAGCATGTCCATCGCGTCGGCCGTCATGCGCAGGCGCTGCAAATCGGGGCGGCGCTCGGCCAAAGTCGAGAAGAAATGCTCGACCATCAGCGGGATGTCCTCGCGACGCTTGGCCAAAGATGGCAAATAGATCTGGATCACCGAGAGGCGAAAATACAAGTCCTCGCGAAAGGCGCCCTCATTGACCATCACGCGCAGGTCCCGGTTGGTCGCGGCGATGATCCGACAATCCGTGCGCATCAGCTTGGTGCCGCCCACGCGCATGTACTCGCGGTTCTCCAAAACGCGCAAGAGCTTGGGTTGCAGGGCCAAATCGAGCTCGCCGATCTCGTCCAAGAACAACGTGCCGCCGTTGGCCTGCTCAAATGCGCCCTTGTGCTGATTGACTGCTCCGGTAAACGCCCCGCGCTCGTGTCCAAAGACGTAGGACTCCATCAACTCGCGCGGGATCGAGGAGCAGTCGAGCACGACAAAAGGCTTGCTCTTGCGTCGGCTCTTGTCGTGGATCGCGCGCGCCATGCGCTCCTTTCCGGTGCCGGTGTCGCCCTCGATCATGCAGGTCAGCTCGGAGGGTGCGATCTTGCTCAAGGTCGCAAACACCTCGCGCATCGCCACCGAGCGCCCGATCACGCCGCCAAAGTGCTCCTCTTCGCTGAGCGCGATCTCGACGATCTCGTCAATGGGCGTCAGGCGAAAGGTGGTGTTTCCGGCCCGAAAGGTGACGTTGGGCGCCAGATAGATCTCGCGCACCCGGCAGCCTGCCACCCAGGTTCCGTTGGTCGAGCCCATGTCGCGCAGCAAGAAGCCGTCCTCTTCGGCGCGAATCTCAAAGTGCGTTCCGCTGATCGACTTGTCGGCGACCTTGAAATCGGTGACCGCCGAGCGGCCCACGTAGAACTTGCTCTTGCCGATGACGAACTCTTTGCCCTCGTCGGGCCCGTCGACGACGACGACCTTGGCCTTTCGAAGTTGGCGCGAGGTAGCGCGCTCATTGACAAAGACGGTACGCAAACCTGCTTCTTGATTCATCGAGCTCTCCTGGCCTTCGCATCCCGCGTCTGCAAAACGCTGCGATCGCGCAGCCCTTTTGCTCGTCCATTGGTCCGGCAAAAATACCATCGGCCCACACAGGTGGCAACTTCTCTTTCCACCTCCAAAAGAGCTTGGTCACCGCCACAGTTGTTTGAGCACCGCACTTGGCGTACACTCGCAGGCAAGGAATTTCCGCACCCTGAACAACCCGAGCTCCTGTCGAGGACGAGTCGTGCAAAACAAGCTTCAGCCTTTGCTAAACGCCATTGACGACGCCATCGAAGCGTCGGAATTCACACGGGCGATCCAGCTCATCTTGACCAATTGGTACAACCTGCCCGATCCCTCACCGCTGCGCGAGCGCGTGGCGATCATGCTGGCCTCGGTGGGCCGAAAGCGCGAGGCCGTCGAGGTCTACGAGCTCGTCGCTCGCCACTATGCCAACGCCGGCTACCCCACGCGCAGCCTGGCCGCGATCAAGCAGATGCATGCCTTGCAGCCGGACAGCTTTGTGCTGCTCGATATGGTCACCGCGCTCTACAACATTCGCAGCCCGCATCTGACCAACGAGCGCTCCCAGTCCGATCTGGCCCAGCCCGCCGGCAAGGTCATGCTCGAGGTCAACGCCTCCTCGGACGACGAAGCCCACATGCTCGATCGCGCCGTCGAGCGCGCCATCGATCTCGAAGGCATGGTCGTTCAACCCTTGAGCTTGCCGGCGCTGCCGCTGCTCAGCCTGCTGCCTGCCGAGACGCTTCGACGCGTGCTCGACTTTCTCGAGTACGAGATCTTTGCCGAGGAGCAGCCCGTCGTCGACAAGGTCAAACACAGCGGCGATCTGCTCTGGACGGCTTCGTCGGACATCGTCTTGCCCGACCTCGACTCCGGGCTGCGACTGCCCGCCGGTGCGCTGCTCGGTCTCAACGGCTTTGGCCAGGCCGCCTCGGCGCACGAGTATACGACCATGAGCCAGCGCGGCAGCGAGGTGTTGCGCCTCAGTCAGGCCTCGATCACGCGGCTCAGCGAGGAGTTTCCCGACTTTCAAAATCGCCTCGCGACCCTTCGACGCCACGCCTTGACCGAGGGGCTGCTCTGTCGCCACACGATCTTCGAAGAGCTCAGCGACGAGGATCGTACGGAGCTCGCCGCGAGCTTTGTCGGCCTGCGCATCGCCAAGGGCGACTGCCTGATCTATCAGGGCGAGCCCAGTCCCGGCCTCTTCATCATCCTCGATGGCAGCGTCGACATCGTACGCAACGACGATGACTGGGAGATCACGATCGCCTCGTTGTCCGCCGGCGATGTCGTCGGCGAGGTGGGCCTGGTCTCGGATAGCGCGGCGATTGCCAGCGTGATCATGACCACCGCCGGCCACGTCTTGCACCTGGCCCGCGAGGACTTCGCCAACGTCGTCGAGCGCCACCCGTCCCTGGCACGCTACGCGGTCAAGCTCGCCAACGAGCGCATCAACGCCGTCGAAAAAAACCTCTCCAGCCAAGACCTGGCCGAGATGGAGTAGACACCGGCGCGAGCCGGTGCAGGTTTCAGGAATGAAAAACGTGCCTAGCTTCGTTATTGGTTGATAGAATCTACGGGATCGCCATAGAGGGCATCACAGCTTGCCAATTGCTCATCCAGACACTCGGCCCAAGGAATAACGATGACGACGTCCACCTCTTGGAACTTGCTTCGGCGCCCCCTGGCCGCGGCCATCGTCGCCGCCGCCCTGATCGGCGTGCCGGCGCTGGCCTCAGCCCAGGGAACTTCCAGCTTCGACATCGCCGAGAAGGCCCCCTGGAAGGCCTGCCTTGACGGCGCCCAACCCACCACCAAGAACGTGCCGGCCGTCGACTTCGATGGCCGCGCGCCCTTTGGCGTCGACATCATGGACACCAACCCGCACTGGGATGAGGTGATCCTCGACTTCCACGACTCGCTTAGCGAGCAAGAGATCGTCGCCTACACCAAACAGTTGGGCCTCGATGTGCGCGTCAACAGCGAGTACGCCAATCAGACCAACGTCTACATCGCACGCGTCGAGGAAGGTGCGGTGCCCTATGTCAAAGACTGCTTGACGGCCCAGGCACCCAAGGGTTGGATCGAGGCGATCGAGGAGAACTTCGAGTACCGCGTCTTCGAGACCGAGAGCGCGCCCAGCACCACGCCCGACGATCCGCTCTACCAGTTCCAGTGGAACTTCAAGCAGGTCAACGCCGAGAAGGCCTGGAAGGTCTCCACCGGGCGCGACGTCGTCGTGGCCGTGATCGACACCGGCGTCACCTACAAGGACGACGCCTCGCGCGGCATCAAGGCCGGAAAAGACTTGAAAGGCACGCGCTTTGTCGCCGGCTACGACTTTGTCGACAAGTCCGACTTCGTCTACGACGGACACGGCCACGGCACCCACGTCGCCGGCACGATCGCTCAGGCCACCAACAACGGCTACGGCGTGGCCGGCCTGGCCTATGACGCCAAGATCATGCCGATCCGTGTGCTCAACTCGCGCGGCTTCGGACAGGTCGCCGACATCGCCGACGCCGTGCGTTGGTCGGCCGACAACGGCGCTCAGGTGATCAACATGAGCCTGGGCGGACCGCTGCCAAGCCTCGTGCTCAAGCGCGCCATCGACTACGCACACAAAAAAGGCGTGACCGTGGTCGCCGCCGCCGGAAACGCCGGCAAGCGCTCGCCAAGCTACCCGGCAGCCTACGACCACGTGATCGCCGTGGCCGCCACCCAGTTTGACCAGCGCACCACCTTCTATTCGCAGTGGGGCGGCTATGTCGACATCGCCGCGCCCGGCGGCAACACCCGCGTCGACCAAAACGGCGACGGACGCCCCGACGGCATCCTTCAAGAGACGCTTAAGGCCGGCAAGCTCGACGAGCATGACTTCTCGCTCTACATGGGCACCTCGATGGCCAGCCCGCATGTGGCCGCGATCGCCGCGCTCGTGATCAGCCAGGGTATCACCCACCCCGACAAGGTCGCCAAAGTGCTCCAAAAAACCGCCAACGACTCGATGAAGACCGAGTACAAGGATGCCAAGGAGTACCAGGAGCGCTACGGCGCAGGCCTCGTGCAGGCCGACAAGGCCGTCGCACACGCCGCCACCATGCAGGGCACCTGGCGCTTTAGCGGCGCATTCCTGCTCGCCCTGCTGGCCTTTGCCGGCGTGCGACGCAAGGACGTGCTCGCCATGGCCCCCAAGCACGCCCCGCTGCTCTTCGGCTCGGCGATGCTCGCCGCCGGCGGTCTGTTCTTCTTGCCCTTCATCCTGCCCGGCGGTGGCACCATGGGCTATGTCGCAAGCCTGCTCGCACGCCCTGTGGCCCAGTGGGACGTGATCTTTGCTGGCCTCGGCGCCCACCAGAACCCGCTTTTGGCGAGCTTCCTCATCCCGCTGGGCGCCTACGCGCTCTTTGGCGGGCGCAACATGCTGCGCATCGCGGCCTGCGGCCTCGCGCTCGGTATGGCGGCCTTCTGCTTCACCGAGGCTTATCTGCTCACCTCCGACGTACGTTGGATCCCGGGCATGAACATCCTCGACCGCGTCTGGCTCGTCAGCAACGGCCTGCTCAGCCTCGCGATCGGCTACTTCGGCCTCAAGCGCTCTTAGAAACACCAGCGCTAAGTGAAACATAAAAAGGCGGCCACCTTGCTCAGTGCAAGGT
>JACCWM010000142.1 GCA_013697635.1 Lujinxingiaceae bacterium
ACACTCACGTCGCTAAGGCACGCCTCAAGCTCATGTACGACCAACACCACCCCCGCGCATGAAAATCGCCCAACCTCGCCAGGTTCCCCACGAGCTCCAACTCGATCTACCCGCCTTTAGCGGACCGATCGATCTCTTGCTCGAGCTCATCCGCAAGCACGAGCTCGACATCTTCGACATCCCCATCGCCCTGATCACCACCGAGTACCTGGCCTACGTCGACGCCATGCCCACCCTCGATCTCCAAACCGGCGGCGAGTGGCTCGAGATGGCCGCAACCCTGGTCCACATCAAATCCAAGATGCTCCTGCCCCCCGATCCCACGACCGAAGAAGAACCCGACGGCCCCGACCCCAGAGAAGAGCTCGTCCAACGCCTGATCGAATACCAGATGTACAAGCTCATGGCCGAAAAGCTCGACGACCGCCCCCAACTCGCCCGCGACGTCTTCGCCGCCCCCTCTCGCGCCGCCCAATACCTCCTCGACGTCGGGCCCCCCACCCTGCGCGAGGCCACCATCGAAGACCTCGTCAAGGCCCTGCAACGCGTCATCCAACGCCACGAAAATAAACCCAACTGGGTCTACGAGATCACCCGCGAAAAGCTCACCCTGCGCCACCTCATCCTCGAGATCGCCGCCCTCTTACGCGACACCCCGCGCCTGCCTTTCGAAGCCCTCTTCGAAAACACCGAGCTCTCCCGCCACCGCGTCGTCACCACCTTCTTAGCCCTGCTCGAGATGACTCGCCTCAAAATGATCAAGCTCTTCCAGGCCCGCCTCACCGAGGACGTCCTCTACATCGAGCGCTCCGTCATCGACATCGTTGAAATCAGCCAATCCCTCGAACTCCAATAAAACCCTCCCCCCAAAACCCATGAACCTGCAAACCACCATCGCCGCGATCGAAGCCCTGCTCCTCGCAACCGACGGCCCTCTGCCCCAGCTCCGCCTGGCCGATCTCCTCCCCGACGCCACACCCCACACCCTCGACGAAGCCCTCACCCACCTCCACGCCCACTACGCCGGCGCCGAGCGCGGCATCCACCTTGTCCACGTCGCCGACGCCCTGCAGTTTCGCACCAACCCGGCCTTCGCCCCGACCGTGCGCGCCATGTACGAGAGCAAGCCCGTGCGCCTCTCGCGCCCGGCCATGGAGACCTTGGCGATCGTCGCCTACCGCCAGCCCGTCACCCGCGCCCAGATCGAGGAGGTGCGCGGCGTCGACAGCTCCGGCGTGCTGCGCACCTTGAGCGATCACGCGCTCGTCGAGGTGATCGGCCGCCTCGACGACCTCGGCAAACCGCTGCTCTACGGCACGACCGGCCGCTTCTTGGAGTTTTTCGGCCTCCACGGCCTCACCGAGCTGCCCACGCTCGACGAATCCGAGGCCGACACGCTCCACCAGATGAAACTTCGTCTTGACGCCGAAGGCGATCACGGCGAGGAATAAGCGCCTCGGGCGGCCCGTTTTTTCGCCCGGCATCGCAATCCCACCCACCCTGCGCTATGCTGGCACAAGCCGTTTCCCTGAACTCGTTTTGCAGTGGCTAAAAATGCTACCTGCTGATTGCTGACTGCTCGGCCCCGGAAAATCGATCATGACCGAAGAAATGCGCCTCCAAAAATTTCTCTCCCAGGGCGGCGTCAGTAGCCGCCGTCGGGCCGAACAGTTGATGTCCGAAGGACGCGTCAAAATCAACGGCAAGGTCTGCAAGGAGCTCGGCACCAAGATCAATCCCGACAAAGACCGCGTCGAGGTCGACGGCAAGCCCGTCACCGTCGCAAGCTCGTTGATCTACCTGCTGGTCAACAAGCCCCCGGCCTACATCACCTCGATGCACGACCCCGAGGGCCGCCCGCTCGTCACCGATCTGCTCCCCAAAACGATGCCCCGCGTCTGGCCGATCGGCCGCCTCGACTGGGACACCGAGGGCCTGCTGATCATGACCAACGACGGCAAGCTCACCAACCTGCTCACTCACCCCTCCCACGAGGTCCCCAAGGTCTACGCCGTCAAGGTGCGCGGCCTGCTTGGCGAGCGCGATCCGATCCTCGAAAAACTGCGCGACGGCGTCGAGATCGAGCCTGGCGAGACCACCCAGCCCGCCCAGGTGCGCTGGATGCGCGACAACGGCCGAAACTCCTGGCTCGAGATGACGATCACCGAGGGCAAAAACCGCCAGATCCGCCTGATGTGCGAGGCCGTCGGCCACCCCGTCATGAAGCTGCGCCGCATCGCCATGGGCTCGATCACCATCGACGGCCTGCCCTCCGGCGCCTTTCGCACCCTCAGCCACGTCGAGATCGCCGAGCTCTACGGCGACCTCGACGCCGCCATGCCCGACGTCGCCAAGCCCTCCAAACGCGAGCGCAAACGCGCCAGCGACGGCGCCGAGCGCAAGCCCAAGGCCAGCATCGTCCGCCAGCCCAACCGCTCCAAAAGATCCGCCGAATCACGCGCAGCCGTCGCCAAGCCCACACCCCCCAAAGCCCAGCCCGAAGCCAAGAAAACCGCCCACGTCATCATCGACGAGGCCACCGGCGAGCGCGTCGTCCGCGCAAAGCGCGGCTACCGCACCAGCGACAGCACCGTCGGCGACCGCCGCGCCAAAACCACACGCCCCAACAAGAGCGACGCCCCCAAAGCCGACGCCCACAAAGCCGACGCCCGCAAAGCCGACTCCAAGCGCCCTTACAAGAGCGCCAAGACCACTCGCCCCACCGAGGCCAGCGAGAAGCCCGGCGACCAGAAAAAACGCAACTACAAGAGCGCCAAAGACACCCGCCCCGGCGCCTCCACCGACAAGACCGCCGACAAGTCCACCAAAGACGCTCGCCCCAACACCTCCGAAAAGGCCTCCTCCGACAAATCCACCAAGGAGACCCGCAGCTACAAACCCGGCTACAAACCCGGCGACAAACCCAAACCCAAAGCCACCACCACCGCTCGCCCCACCACCAAACCCGGCGACAAACCCCGCCCCAAACGCACCACCAAGACCACCAAAAAATAACCCAAAGAATCACATTGACACTACCCCCAAAGCCCCCTATCTTCCCATCTCCCTGAGGCCCCGCGATTCTGCGACGGCCACCGAGTGATGCGGGGTGGAGCAGCCAGGTAGCTCGTCGGGCTCATAACCCGAAGGTCGCAGGTTCGAATCCTGCCCCCGCTACTTCACAAACGTGGGAACAAGCACAACCCCCACGCGTTACACAGCACCAAGGCAGCACCGTATTGCGGGATGGAGCAGCCAGGTAGCTCGTCGGGCTCATAACCCGAAGGTCGCAGGTTCGAATCCTGCTCCCGCTACTCACAAAAACGCGGAACGACTCCCAAAAAGAGACGTTCCGCGTTTTTCGTTTCTGCCCCCTGCGATCACTCCCGCAAATTCTTACCCGACCGCAACAACCACACCGCCCCCACACCAAACACCACGTTGAGCAACACCAACAACACCAAACCCTGCTCGATCGGCACATCACTCGTACCCGTCATCCCATAGCGCAGCCCGTTGACCATGTAGAGCACCGGATTGAACAGCGACACCCGATCCCACGGTGAAGGCAGCATCGCAATCGAGTAGAACACGCCCCCCAAAAACGTCAGCGGCATAATCACAAAGCTTGGCAACAGGTTGATGTGATCGAAATCGCGCCCGAGGATCGCAACGATCAAGCCCAGCAACGCGAACGCCAGCGCCGTGAGCAGCATGAACACGAAGATGATCAGCGGGTTGTGCCACGCGCTCGCGCCCATCAGCATCGCCACCACCCAGATGATCGTGCCGATCAACATCGCCCGCGCGATCGCTGCCCCCACATAGCCCAGCAAGATCTGCAATGGCGACAACGGCGTGACCAGAATGTCCACGATCGTGCCCTGAATCTTGGTGATGAACAGCGAGAAGGCCGAGTTCATGTAGGCGTTGCTGATCAACGCCAGCATCACCAACCCTGGCACCAGAAAGTCG
The DNA here is from genome assembly GCA_013697635.1 of Lujinxingiaceae bacterium. Classification (GTDB taxonomy): domain Bacteria; phylum Myxococcota_A; class Bradymonadia; order Bradymonadales; family Bradymonadaceae; genus JACCWM01. The sequence goes on from JACCWM010000142.1 coordinate 3,976, forward strand.
ATGTACGGAACCCCGTCGATCTCCTGCAAGCGCGCGCCCAGCGAGAAGCCGAACACCAGAAAGTACAGCATCGTCGTCAACACCGGGCTGACCACCGTCTGCCCCGCGATCCGCCAAAACCGCAAGATCTCCTTATAAAACAGCGCCCACGACCCCCTGTAATTGGAGCGCTGCGCCCGCTCGCTGAGCTCCGCTATCCGCACCCTCGCTGCCGCTGCCGCTGCCGCCGGCGCCCTGCCCTCCTCGCTCATTTTGCCTCCCGCGAATCCGACTGCACGAGCTGTCGAAAAATGACCTCCAGCGAGCTTTGCCCCCCCTCGATCGCCTCGATCCCAACCTCCTCCTCGAGCAACCCCTTGAGCAAGCGCTCCAAAGGCGTCACCGCCGCCCGCACCTCCCCCTCGGCCTGCTCATGAAACACCAGCCGCAGCACCCGGTCACCGATAACGCTCAACTCCAACCCCTCGAATTTCCCCAGCAGCGCCTTGTCCACCGGCCCCGCGAGCTTGACATCGACATGGCGCTGCCCGAACTCCCGCATCAGCCGCTCCCGGGCATCGACCCGCACCAGCCGCCCACGATTGATGATCCCCACCCGATCCGCCAGCTTCTGCGCCTCCTCGATATAGTGCGTCGTCAACAAGATCGTCGTCCCCCGATCCCGCAAATCCCGCACGTACTGCCACAGCTCGTCCCGCAGCTCCACATCGACCCCCGCCGTCGGCTCATCCAGGAACAGCATCACCGGATCGTGCATCAGCGCCTTACAAATCATCAACCGCCGCTTCATCCCCCCCGACAACCACCGCGAATTGGCCTCCGCCTTATCCCCCAGCGAGAACGCCTCCAACAACCCATCGACCTTCGCCCTCGACGGCCACTCCCCATAATAGCCCCCCTGAAACTCCAACCCCTGCCGCACCGTAAAAAACGCATCATAATTGAGCTCTTGCGGCACCAACCCGATCAACCGCCGCGTCACCCGGTAATCCCGCTTCACATCATAGCCCGCAACGCTTATCTCCCCCTCGAAATCCGCCACCAACCCCGTCACACACCCAATCAACGTCGTCTTTCCCGCCCCATTGGGCCCCAACAACGCAAAAATCTCCCCCGGACAAATCTCCAGCGACACATCATCAACCGCCACCAGATCCCCATACCGCTTACTCACCCCCCGAATACTCACCAAATTCGGATCGTCGAAGCTCTTAACCATCACCATCCTCGCTCACTGATATCTCGAACCCCTGCCATACCACACCCCCCGACCCACACAACAGCGCCCCACCTATTCGCCATTGCCCAATGTCCCCAACCACGCCACAATACCCCCATGTTCGGACGCCTCTTCAAAGAAATCGCCCCGCGCCTCATTCAATACAAGCTCAGCTACCACGGCTTGATACGTCCTCCTGCGCCGATCAACCTGACCTACTCGATCACCAACAAATGCAACTCCCGCTGCCGCTCCTGCGACATCTGGAAAATCTATCCGGCCGAAAAAGATCGCCTCAAAGACGAGCTCGATCTCGACCAGATCGAAAAACTCTTCCAGAGCGTAGGCCCGGTCTACTTCTTCAACATCTCCGGCGGCGAGCCTTTCCTTCGAAAGGACATCGACCAGATCATCTTGCTCGCCTGTCGCTACCTCAAACCAAGCGTTGTCCACGTCCCCACCAACGCCCTGCTCCCGCGCCGCATCCTCCAGCAAACTGAGCACATCTTGTCGCGCATGAAGGACGAGGGCTTTGGCCACATCAAGCTCACCCTCAAGCCCAGCATGGACGGCGTCGGCGACGATCACGACTGGGTACGCGGCGTGCGCGGCAACTGGGACAAGCTCCTCGAGACCGTCGAGGGCCTCAAGGCCCTGCAAAAAGACTGGCCCACGCTGGGTGTCGGCGTCGGCACGGTGATCTCGACGATGAACATCCACAAGCTGCCCGAGACGATCCGCGCCGCCGAGGCCCTCAACGTCGACACCTACATCTCCGAGGTCGCCGAAGAGCGCCTCGAGATGCGCAACGCCACCACCGGCATCACCCCCGACCACGCCCGCTACCGCACCGCAATCCGCCCCTTCCAGCGCTCCACTCGCCAGCGCATGGAGTCGCTCGCTGGCCTCGAGCTGCTCACCCAGGGCATGCGCCACTACTACTACGACATGACCGCGCGCTGGCTCCAGGAGCGCCGCCAGATCATCCCCTGCTACGCCGGCATCTCCAACGTCCACATCAGCGCCTATGGCGAAGTCTGGCCCTGCGCCGTGCTCGCCGACAGCAACGCCCTCGGCAACGTCAAAGACCACGACTACGATTTCTGGAAGGTCTGGCACGGCGAGGCCGCCACCGACGTACGCCAAAGCATCAAACGCGGCGCCTGCGACTGCCCCCTGGCCAACCAGGCCTACGCCAACATCTTGCTCAGCCCCAAAGCCCTCACCGAGGTCGCCACCCACATGGCCACCGCACGCCTCAAGGGCGCCCTTCGCAACCTCGGCATCCTCGACACCGACCCCCAAACCCCCGAAGCCGAGCGCGCCACCCCCGCCCCCGCCACCCGCACCGAGCTCCACCCCTTCGACACCAGCTACCCCGACGTCACCACCCTCGTTCGCCACGACGTCACCACCCTGCACGGCAGCGCCCTACCCGGCCCCCCACAACCCGACAGCCCCGTCGGCATCCTCCACGCCCCCACCGGCCCCAACGCCGGCCGCACCATTCTATCCCGATGACCCAAGCCCAACGCATCGCCCTGCTCGGCCCCGCCCATCCCTGGCGCGGCGGCATCGCCCACTACAACGCCAGCCTCTACCGCGCCCTCGAGTCCGCCGGCCACACCGTCGAGCTGATCAACTTTCGCGCCCTCTACCCGGACTTTCTCTTCCCCGGCAAAAGCCAACGCGACACCAGCGACTCCCCCTTCACCGTGCCCCACCACCCGCTCTACCACCCCCTCAACCCCGCAAGCTGGCTACACGCCGCCCGCTTTCTTCAGGCCCACGCCATCGAGCGCCTCGTCATCCAATCCTGGCACCCCTACTTTGCCCCCGGCTACACCGCCCTCTTGCTCGCCGCCCGCGCCCTGCACATCCACACCACCCTGATCTGCCACAACGTGCGCCCCCACGAGCCCGGCCCCCTCGACGAGCTGCTCCTACGCGCCCTCTACACCCTGCCCGATCACTTCATCACCCAGTCCCCCACCGAGGCCACCGCCCTGCGCCAAATCGTCGGCCCCGACCGCTCCATCACCAC
>JACCWM010000176.1 GCA_013697635.1 Lujinxingiaceae bacterium
GCGTGCTCCCGCGCATCGGCAGCCCGCTGCCCCACGTCGAGGCGGGCGACATTGCGTCGTCCGATGTGCCGGGCATCGTCGAGCGCTGGTGGGACGTCTTCAAGGCGCTAGGCAAGAAATAGAAAGAGGCGCGGGGAAATCCCCGCGCCTCTTTGGTCAAAGCTTGATGTGTGGCGTTGCTCAGTTCTTCTTTTCGGTCTCGACGAAGACGAGCTTCATGCGCTCGCGCTCGAGCGCCATGCGATGGCGCTCGAAGAGTTCTTCTTCGACCTCCTCGGTCTTGCTGAGCTCCTCGAGCTTGCTCAGTTCGCTCTCGAAGCGCTTGAGGCCCTCGCGGGCCTGCTCGACGTCGATGTCGTTGACGCCGTCGCAGTGCTCGGTGAGCACGATCACGCGGTTGGTCAGAATCTCGGCGTAGCCCTGGTCGAGCAGGAAGTGGCGCTCCTTGCCGTTTTGGCGCACGATCATCTCGCCAACGCCCAGGATGGTGAGCAGCGGGAGATGGCCGGGCAGAATGTCCATCTGGCCTTCGATTCCGGGGAGCACGACGTCGTCGACCTCTTCGGAGAGCACGGCGCGCTCAGGGGTGACGACTTCGAGGTGAAGTTTTTGCGACATGATCTTATCCGTTTTGCGAGCGGGCCTCGATGACGAGGCCCGCTAAGGTGTTTAGCCGAGCTCGGCTGCCAGGCGCTCGCCCTTCTCGCGGGCGTCGTCGAGGGTGCCAACCAGATAGAAGGCCTGCTCGGGAAGGTCATCGACCTCGCCATTGACCAGCGCCTTGAAGCCGGCGATCGTGTCCTCGAGCTTGACGTACTTGCCCTTCATGCCGGTGAACTGCTCGGCGACGTGGAGGGGCTGCGAGAGGAATTTCTGGATCTTGCGTGCGCGGCTCACGACGAGCTTGTCCTCCTCGGCGAGCTCGTCCATGCCGAGAATGGCGATGATGTCCTGGAGCTCCTTGTAGCGCTGCAGAACCGACTGCACCTTACGGGCAACGTTGTAGTGCTCTTCGCCGACGACAGCAGGCGCAAGAATCTGGCTTGAGGAGTCGAGCGGATCGACGGCCGGGTAGATGCCGAGCGAGGCGAGCTGACGCGAGAGAACGGTGGTGGCGTCCAAGTGGGCAAAGGCCGTGGCCGGCGCCGGATCGGTCAAGTCGTCGGCAGGCACGTAGATGGCCTGCACCGAGGTGATCGAGCCCTTGGTCGTCGAGGTGATGCGCTCCTGGAGCTGGCCCATCTCGGTGGCCAGCGTCGGCTGGTAACCGACGGCCGAAGGGATACGACCGAGCAGCGCGGAGACCTCCGAGCCGGCCTGGGTGAAGCGGAAGATGTTGTCGATGAACAACAACACGTCCTGGCCTTCGACATCGCGGAAGTACTCGGCGATCGTGAGCGCCGAGAGCGCAACGCGGGCGCGGGCGCCGGGCGGCTCGTTCATCTGGCCGTAGACCAGGGCAGCCTTGGAGTTGGTCCAGTCGCCGTTGGGGGCCAACACACCGGACTCCATGAACTCGAAGTAGAGATCGTTGCCCTCACGGGTACGCTCACCGACGCCAGCGAACACGGAGAAACCACCGTGCTCGAGGGCGAGGTTGTTGATCAGCTCCTGGATGAGCACGGTCTTGCCGACGCCGGCGCCGCCGAAGAGGCCAATTTTTCCGCCGCGAGCGTAGGGAGCGAGCAAATCGACGACCTTGATGCCGGTCTCGAACATCTCGGCCGTGGTGCTCTGCTCCTCGAAGGAGGGCGGCTCACGGTGGATCGCCCAGTGCTCGGTGGCCTCGGTGGCCAGGATGCGCTTGACGTTGGTCTTGGAGATCGTCTGAGGCGCAAGCTCGGTGACGTGCTCGGTGCTGCGCACCTTGAGCGTATAGGAGGTATCGCTCTCGCCGTCGAGGATGCCGCGCACGATCTTGCCGTCGTTGAGCTCCATGACGGTGATGTCGTCGACCGGCTCGCCAATCACGTTGAGAATGCGACCGAGCACCTGGCGGCCAACGGGCACCGAGATCGGGCCGCCCGTGCTGCGCACTGTGGTGCCGCGCGTAAGCCCATCGGTGGTGTCCATCGAGATGGCGCGAACGACACCCTCACCGAGATGCTGAGCAACCTCGAGCACCAGGTTGTTGGGCAGCGCGTTGATCGTGGGGTTGGTGAGGCGAAGCGCGGTCAACAAGGGCGGAATGCTGTCCGTGGGGAACGCCACGTCGACAACCGGACCCAGGATCTGGGTGATGCGTCCTTCTTTGCCCGTGTAGGCCTTCTGCGTGGTCGTGCTGGTGGTTTCTGGTGCGACCGACATAGTGACATCTCCTGTGTTTCTATCTTTCAACTGTAAGCTTGAGTGATTTAGCCCTTGAGCGACTCGGCGCCACTGATGATTTCGACGATCTCGCGGGTGATGTAGGCCTGGCGAGCGCGGTTGTACTGCAAGGTCAGCCGCGAGATCATGTCCGAGGCGTTGTTCGTCGCACTCTCCATGGCCGACATGCGTGCGCCGTGCTCGGCGGCCTCGGATTCGAAGAGCGCCTGGAGCACCTGAACCTCGACATGGCCCGGCAACAGCTTGGCGAGCAAGGTGTTGACGTCGGGCTCGTAGATGTACTCGCCGGCGACCATGATATCGTTGTCCACAGCCGCGGCGCCGGGCTTGGCAGGCGCGTCGGCCGTCAAATCGTGAAGCGACAGGGGCAGCAGCGGGCGCACCAGCGAGTTGTAATTGATCGCTGAGACAAACTGGTTGTAGCAGATGTAGACGGCGTCAAAGTCGGCGCCGACAAAGCCTTCGATGGCGACGCCGGCGAGCTCTTTGGCCTTCTTGTAGCTGACGTCACCGATGATGTCGGGGAAGCTTCGAACGACCTCGTTGGCGCCGCGGCCGTAGTGCACCTGGGCCTTTCGGCCCACGGGCACGATGCTGATCTTCTCGCCGGCCACCTTGCGATCGGCGATGTAGTGGTCAACGGCGCGAAACAGGTTGCCGTTGAAACCACCGCAAAGACCGCGGTTGCTCGAGACGACGATCATCAAGACGTTGTCGCGACGCTCGCGCGCCTCGAGCAGCGGATGCACATCGCCTTCGACGCGCGCCGCGAGGCTCTCGATGACCATGGTCATGCGCCGCGAGTAGGGGCGCGCGGCGACCAGGCGATCCTGGGCACGACGCAGCCGGGCCGCGGCGACCATCTTCATGGCACGGGTGATCTTCTGGGTGTTCTTGACCGACCCGATGCGCTTACGAATATCTTTGAGATTCGGCATTTGATGACTCAGTGTTGAGCGAGGAACAGTTACTCGGCGGCTGCGGCTGCGCGTGTGGCGTTGAAGGTCGCCGTATAGTCGTCGAGGATCTTGACGACCTCGGCGGTGACGCCGGCCGTCTTGTCCTTGCCGAATTTCTTGTCGCCCTCGATCTTCTTCCAGATGCCGCCGTCCTTGCTCTCGGCAAAGGAGTACATGCCTTCCTCGTAGCGGCGCAGATCGGAGATCTCGAGCTTGTTCAGGTAGTTGGAATTGGCGGCAAAGAGCAGCAGGATCTGCTTGGCGACCTCGAGCGGCGCGTACTGGGACTGCTTGAGCACCTCGACGAGGCGCGCGCCCTTGGCGAGCTGAGCCTGGGTCATCGGGTCCAGATCGGAGGCGAACTGGGCAAAGGCCTCGAGCTCGCGGTACTGGGCGAGATCGAGCTTGAGCGTACCGGCGACGTTCTTCATGGCCGAAATCTGGGCCGCACCACCGACGCGCGACACCGAAATGCCGACGTTGATCGCCGGGCGAACGCCGGCATAGAAGAGGTCGGTCTCGAGGAAAATCTGGCCGTCGGTGATCGAGATGACGTTGGTCGGGATGTAGGCCGAGACGTCGCCGGCCTGGGTCTCGACGATTGGAAGCGCGGTGAGGCTGCCGCCGCCCTCCTCGTCACTCATCTTGGCGGCGCGCTCGAGCAGGCGGCTGTGGATGTAGAAGACGTCGCCCGGATATGCCTCGCGACCCGGCGGGCGGCGAAGCAGCAGCGAGAGCTGGCGGTAGGCCACGGCCTGCTTGGAGAGATCGTCGTACACGATCAGGGCGTGCTGGCCGTTGTCGCGGTAGTACTCGCCCATGGTGACGCCGGCATAGGGCGCCAAAAACTGCAGCGGGGCGGGCTCGGCAGCGGTGGCCGAGACGACCGTGGTGTACTCCATGGCGCCGGCCTGCTTGAGGCGCTCGACGACCTGGGCCACGGTGGACTCTTTCTGGCCGATGGCCACATAGATGCACTTAACGCCGGTGTGCTTCTGGTTGATGATCGTGTCGACGGCGACGGCGGTCTTGCCCGTCTGGCGGTCGCCGATGATCAGCTCGCGCTGGCCACGGCCGATCGGCACCATCGAGTCGATCGCCTTGAGGCCGGTCTGCATCGGCTCGCTGACCGACTGGCGCTGAATGATGCCCGGCGCCTTGACCTCGATCATACGGCGCTCTTTGGACTCGATCGGGCCGCGGCCATCAATCGGCAGGCCGAGCGCGTTGACCACGCGGCCCTCGAGCGAGGGGCCCACGGGCACGTCGACGATGCGGTTCGTGCGCTTGACCTCGTCACCTTCGACGATCAGGCGGTCACTGCCGAGCAGGGCGACACCGACGTTGTCTTCTTCGAGGTTGAGAACCATGCCGAAGATGTTGTTCGGGAACTCCAGGAGCTCGCCGGCCATGGCCGATTCAAGACCGTAGACGCGCGCGATACCGTCGCCAACGGAGATGACGGTGCCCGTCTCGCTGACCTCGATGCGCTTGTCGTAGTTCTCGATCTGGCCCTTGATGATCGAGCTGATTTCTTCGATATTGATGTCCATCTGCCGTCAACCTTGGTTCGGAAATCGCCTGAGTGATTTCGATTCGCGTTATATGTGTAAGACTTAGTTTACTTCTTTGAGGATCGCTTCGCGCATCTTCTCGAGCTGAGTGCGCACCGAGCCGTCGTAAACGACGCTGCCCACGCGGGTTACGGCGCCGCCGATCAGCGTGGCATCGACGGTCGTCTCGAGCAGCACGGTCTTTCCGGTCATGGTGGTGATCGCTTTTTTGAGCTGTTCTTTTTGCACCAGGCTCAAGTCCGAGGCGCTCGTGACCTGGGCGCGCACGTTGCCCTTGCCTTCGTCGACGAGACGCTGGAACTCCTCGGCGATCGCGGCGACCTGGCGAAAGCGATCCTTGTCCATGAGCAGCAGCGAGAAGTTGGTCAACACCGGCTCCCAGCTGGACTTCTGGCCCAGGCTGCGCACGATCTGGCGGCGCTCTTCGAGCTTGACGCTGGGGTTGAGCAGCACGTTGCGAAGCTCGCGGCTGGCGCTGTAGTTGCGACCCAGCGCCGAGAGCTGTTCGTTGAGCTTGTCCAAATTTTTCAGCTCTGCGCCGATCTCGTAGAGCGCGCGAGCGTAGCGTCTTGCAACCGGTGTCGTGGCCATCGGGCCTCCTTATACAAATGCAAATGCAACGGCGTTCAAATCTTGGGCTTCAAGCCGGCGTGGTCTGCGCACTCTTGGCGCTGTTTTGACCGAGCTCGGCGACGTAACCATCGACGAGGCGGTTGCGCCCGGCTGCGTCGAGCTTCTCGTTGGCCATACGATGCGCCATCTCCACGGCCAGATCGACCGCTTGACGCTCCAGGTTGGCGACGGCCTTCTTGACGTCTTGCTTGATCGTGAGCTCAGCGTCGGCGCGCATCTTCTCGACCTGCTTTTTAGCGGCCTCGATCAGGCGGTCTTTCTCGCGCTCGCCCTGGGCGTGGTACTCGTCGAGCAGCTGTTGGCGCTCGCTCTCGAGCGCGTCCAGGCGCGCGGTGTATTCGTCGAGGCGAGCCTCAGCCTCCTTGCGAAGCCGCGAGGCCTCTTCGAGGTTGTAAGTAAAGGCGCGGCGGCGTTCGGCAAAAAAGCTCTGGATCTTGGGGCCTGCAAACTTGATCAGGATGCCCAAAAAGATCATCAAGTTGACGATGCTCACGGCCCAGCTGAGCCAGGGAAATCCGTGATGATCGCCGGCCGAGGCAGCAAAAGCCGGCGAGCTGATCGCGCTCGTGGCGAGCGCCAGAAGGCCGACGCGTAGAGTTTTATTGGCCATGAAATTTGCGGTTCGCATGCTTGTCCTGGACTTGGCAGGCCGTTTCAAAGGGTGCCCATCGATTTCGTACGTGCTCAGGCTGCCGGGATGACCTTGTCGACCATGACCTGGGCGAGCTTGGTGGAGCGCTCGTTCAATTCGAGCAGGGCCGTCTCGACCTTGGCGGCGATCGCCTTGCGCTCTTCGACGAGCTTGGCGTTGAGCTCGTCTCGGACCTCGTCGACAATCTCATTTTGCTCGCTCAGACCCTGGGTACGAAGGCTCTCACGGATCTCTTGAGCGTCGCGTCGGGCGCCGTTCATCTTGTTGTCGAATTCGACGAGCATCATCGCCGCGCGCGCATCGAGCTCGGCGGCCTCCTCACGCGATCCATGAACACCTTCCTGGCGCGCTTCGAGCGTGCGCAAAAAGGGCTGGAAGAGCGTGTAGTGCAAAAAGATGATGACGAACAAAAACACTACCATCTGAACCAAGACGGTTCCGTCGATGTCGATGGCAGCGGCTGCGAGCACGGGATAGAAAGGGATCGCCATGATGTTCATAACACCGTTACGAAAGGTCGTGAGATCATGTGGAGGAGCGCGGTGATGCGAAGCTTTTGCGGCTCAAAGCAATGCTCTGAGCGAGTCGCAGGGCGCTTTAGCACGGCTTCAAAACGGGTGTCAAGGTTGAGGTATTTCAAATCCGCAACGATCGCGACACATTCCGACCAAGAGGGCGCATCTCGCGCGTCCAAACGCCCACGATCGCGCTCAGATACCCTATCACCACGAGATCACTTGAAATTCGGCCACGCTTTCAATAGAAGAGGGCAGTGCAACTTGGAAGACTGTCTTTGTGCGAATAAATCGAGGATTAATGATGCGATTGAAGAGTTTGTTGTGGGCAGGTGTGCTGTGCGCGGGCGTGTTGGCCATGATCGGTTGTGTCGACGATGTTGGTCTCAGCGGCTCGGGTGGTAAGTGCTCGACAAGCGCCGAGTGCCAGCAAGGCCTGGTCTGTTATGCGGGAAGCTGCCATAGCGACGGCGATGGCGACGGTATCGCCGACGTGATCGACAACTGCCCCAACGTCGCCAACCCCGATCAGCAAGACTCGAACAACAACGGTGTCGGTGATGCCTGCGAGTCCAGCCAGAACAACACCAACAACACCAACAACACCAACAACAACAACGCCAACAACGACACCGACGCCGGCAACGACGACGTCGATCCAGGCGGCGACGATACCGACCATGGCGATACCGGCAACGGCGGCGACGACTCGGGCAACAACAACGATATTTACATCCCGATCGATCCCGATGAGACGCGCCGTAATGGTCGGCCCACCAATGACCAGTGCCAGTATGTGGCACCGACGGGCGCCTTCGAGCCGGATCTGAAGTGGCAGTTCATGATCAAGGACACCGATCCATACGCGCGCCATTCCACGACCAATCATCCGATCAGCCAGGTGATGATGACCCCGGTGGTCGCCAACTTGACCGACGACAACAACGATGGCGTGATCGACGAGAACGACACCCCGGACATCATTTTTACGACCTTTTCGACCTCGATGGAGACCACCGATCCGACCAACGCCGCCAACACCGGCCATGATTTTCTCTACTACGGCGTGCTTCGCGCGATCTCCGGTGACGACGGCCGGCTGCTTTGGAGCGTGGGCGCAACGGAGCTCGGGCTGCCCAATCAGCGCTCGGGTGTTCAGCCCGGCGGCAGCATCGCCGTGGGCGACATCAACGGCAACGGCAAAAACGAGATCATCGTCGGCCTCTGGGGCGACCTGGTGGCGGTCAACGGCCTGGCCGCGATCTCCCACGACGGCAAGCTTTTGTGGAAGACCACCGATCACGGCCACGACATCCCCCATCAGTTCGCGTTTTGGTGGGGCGGCCCCTCGCTTGCCGACCTTGATGGCGACGGCACGCCCGAGATCGTGATCGGCCCGCTGGTCTTTGACAACACGGGCAAGCTCAAGTGGGACGGGCGCAGCGCCGTCGGTCTGGTCGGCCCGCCCGGCCAGGGCATCAACTGGCGCCAGGGCAACTCGAGCAACATCAGCTACACCGGCATGCTCAGCCTGGTCGCCGACCTCGATATGGTCCGCGATCCGGTGAGCAACCGCTACACCCAGGAGGTCGTCACGGGCCGCACGGCCTACACCCACGATGGCAAGGTCAAGTGGGAGGCGCGCATCGATCTTCCCGACGGTTTCCCGGCGATCGGCGACTTCAACGGCGACGGCTTCCCCGAGGTCGTCGTCTCGGCCAATGGCACCGTGCGCATCCACGACGGCCAAAACGGCGATCTGATCTGGGGTCCGGTTCAGCTTCCGGGCGGTCGCATCGGTCCTCCGACCATCGCCGACTTCACCGGCGACGGCTACCCCGAGATCGGCGTTGCCGGCAGCACGCGCTACATGGCGCTCAAGGTCGATGTGCGCACCCCCGGCCACAACAAGACGCCCAGCTACAATGACGTCAGGCTCTGGGAGGCCGTCACCCAGGATGGCTCGAGTAACATGACCGGCTCGAGCCTGTTCGACTTCAACGGCGATAAGCGCGCCGAGGTGGTCTACAACGACGAGTTGCACCTGTACGTGTTCAACGGCCTCAATGGCGAGGTGCTCTTCAAGCAGCCCAACACCTCGTATACGGCCCTCGAGTACCCGATCATCGTCGACGTCAACAACGACGGCGCGGCCAACATCGTCGTCGCCTCCAACGACTTTGAGTGCGGCGACAAGGTGCCCAACTGCCAGCGGGGCTTTGCCGGCATCAAGGTCTTCGGCGATGCCCAGGACAACTGGGTATCGACTCGGCGCATCTGGAATCAGCACGCCTACAGCATCAACAACGTCGAGGAGAACGGGCGCATCCCGGCCCAGCCCGACCAGAGCTGGGTCGAGCACAACACCTTTCGCCTCAACCGACAGACGCATCTTCCCGCCCAGGCCGCGCCCGACCTGGTCGGCGAGAACGGCACGATCTCGCGAGACGGCTGCGACTCCTTGCTTCGCGCCTGGGTGACCAACTCCGGCGCCGTGCGCGTGGGCGCCGGCATCCCGGTGAGCTTCTACGCCGTTCGGGGTGCAACGCGCACCTTTTTGGGCGAGCAGCGCACGCTGGCCGGCCTCGAGCCTGGCGAGTCCGAGCGCGTCGAGATGCAGGCCAACCTGCCCGTCGGCGGACCCTGGGACATCATCGCCGTGGTCGACGATCTCAATGGAAGCGGCCAGGGCACGCGAAACGAGTGCAACGAGTCCAACAACACCGCGATCATCGCGAGCAACGTCACCTGTGGCTGAGTAGGGGAGCGCGAAAAGCGAAAGCGCTGAACGCGAAACGCGAATGGCGCGAAACGCAAGTTGCCTGACCCAACCTGCACGCGCGCAGGTGGGATCTTGCGACCCCACCTGACCACCATGCAGCGGGGTTCGAGTCGCGCTTAGGCTTGGGCGGGCGCGGCGGCGTCGAGGTCTCCTTCGCTTCACTGCGCTACGCTTGGGGAGGGTCAGGTTCGGGCACGGGCGCGCCCAGCTCGCTTGCCAGCGCGAGCCACTCAGGGCTGGCTTTCATGCGGCAGATGAACTCCTCGCGGCTGATTCCCCTGCTGGTGAACATTTCACGCATCTCCTCGATATGGGCGTCGACCTCTTCGAAGCGCTCGTCGAGGCGAGGGACGACCCAGTGCTCGAGCAGGGTGTCGACAAATTGGGGATGCTCGTCGAGGCGCTCGATCAGGCCGGCCATGACGTCGGCGAAGAGGTCGTCGTGGAGCTTTCTCAGGTCGAGCGACTTGATCGTGGGGATGGTGGGAAGTTTTGCGCCGGGCTCCTCCAAAGCGATCGAGTCGTCTTCGGCCTGCTCTCCCAGGGAGGCTTTTTTGGGGGGCGAGGAATCTGCGCGACGAAGCTGGGGGATGATCTCTTCGCTGCCAAAGGCGCGGGCGAGCATCTCGGGGGCGTTCTTGGAGAAGGGGACGTCGTGGCCGAGGCGAGCGCCGCGCAGCCCGTAGAGCTCGCGCATGCGCTCGAGCGGGTCGAGCAGGCTCAAGCGCAACAAGAGGTTGTCGACGAAGTAAACAACCATTTCGGGGATGTCGAGGATCTCGTCAAAGAGTATGCGCTCACGCTCGGCGAACATTTGCACGCTCTCGGGGCTTTCGTCGAAGGCATTGAAGGCAATGATCATATCGGCCAGGGCCTCGCACGTCAGGCGCTCGAGCCCGTCGTACAACGACTCGTAGAGCGACTCAAAGGTGGCGTAGCCATAGGCCTTGAGCCCGCGGATCACACAGTTTTGCAACGCCTGCTCGGCGTGGCGAGTGCCGTAGGTTCTGGCAAAGCGGTCGCGTTGGACGAGCAGGGGGGGACGGGTGTGGATCATCACGTCGATGTCCAGGTTGGTCTTCCAAACGTCGCTGAGGCGCGGGGCGTCGGTGAACCAAAAGCAAAGCGACATTTTTCCTCCGGTTGGCGTTTTGACAATCGACGGCAAGGCCAGCACGCCAAAACTTCCCACAGATTGAGAACATTGGCAACGCGTTCCCCTACTCGCCCAGGCGCTCGCGCAGGTAGGCCACCTGGGCGTCGTTGCCCAGGGCGCTCCATTGGAGCAGGGCCAGCTCATAGGCGCGCCGGGCGCGGGGTAGGTCGGCGTGGACCATGCACTGGCGGGCGGCCAGCTCGAAGACCACGCCCAGATCTTGGTCGACAAAGCCGCTGGCGTGCAAATTCTCGGCAGCGAGCGTGGCGTGGTAGTCGAAGCCGGCCGTGTCGGCGGCGGCGGCCATGCAGGGCAGCAGCACGGCGTGCCCGACGCCGATCATGCCCATGCGACCGGTAGGTAACATGTGCTCGAGGAAGAGGCGGATGCTGGGCAGGGCCTGGTCGAACTGGTCCTGGGCCAGCAGCACCAGGGCCAGGTTGAGACGCACGACGACGTTGTGGCCGTCGTTGCCCATCTGTTCGTAGAGCTCGATGGCCTTTTGATAGTTCACTTGAGCCAGGTGTGCATCGCCCCTGGCGCGAAAAATCTCGCCCAGTGTGTTGTAGGCGTGGCCCAGATTCCACATATCGCCCAGTGCGCGAAAGCCGTTCATCGCGCGCTCCAGCCAGACCAGGGCCAGGTCGAAATCGCCGCAATTGAAGGCGACGTGGCCAAGGCCGATTTCGGCGACGGCTAAGTCCCAGGGCATCGCGAGCTCCTCGAAGCAGCGGCGCGCCTCCTCGTGATAGTCGCGTGCGCCGGCGATGTCGCCGGTGCCGCTGACGAGCTCGCCCAGGCGGTTGAGGCAGCGTGCCTCGCCGAAGACGTCGCCGATGCCGGCATAGAGCGCGGCGGCCTCGCTGGCCAGCGCGATGCCCTCGTGCACCATGCCGCCGTATTGGCTGATGCTGCTGTGCGAGAAGAGCGCGTCGGCCAAGACGCCTTTCCAGCCGTTGGAGCGGGCCAGCGCCTCGACCTCAAGCACGGTGGCCAGGCCCTGGTCGGAGCGCTGCTGGCGCAGATAGACCGCGGCGCGACGCAGCAAGCCACGGGCGCGGCGCGGATCGGTGCCAGCGATGTTGAGCCGCTCCAGGGCAAGATCGTAGGCGTCGAGAATGGCGTGGGCCGGGGCACTGTCGCCGGCCAGGTTGTACTCGACGCAGGCCTCGAGCAAAGGATCAAGGGCTGCCAACCACTCGCCGGCCTCGATCAGATGTTGGCCAAGCCTTCGCGAGCGACCGGGCTGGCCTTTGAAATAGCGCTCGCGCAACATCGTGGCACAGGCGCTGTGGTGTTGGTGCCAGCGGCCGCGCTCGCAGGCCGTGCGCTCGAGGCACTCACGCACCGCGCCGTTGGCGAAGCTGAAGCCGCGACCATCGCGCTGGGCCAGGCCGGCGCCGACCAGCGCGTCGACAAAGTGCACCAGCTCCTCGGTGGCGTACTCGGGCAAGGCCGCGGCCCACTCCTGCCAGTCGACGTCGACGCCCAGAGCGGCTGCAAGCTCGAGGGCCGGACCGGGCAAGGCCGCGCTATCGCTCGCCAGACGCGCCCAGATCTCGGCCAGGCGTTCGGCCAGCAACTGGTAGATGTCATCGGGCAAGGGCGCGCGCTCGCCGCTTCGAAGCGCAAAGCCCAGCGTGCCGGGCACGAGCACGCCGCGGCTGACCCAATCGCCGACAAGCTGAACGGCGAAGAGCGGATTGCCGGCTGTGCGTGCGGCGACCTCGACGGCCAGGCTGGGCTCGAGGCCGAGCAGATGGGTAACCAGCGTCTCGTGTTCATCTTCGGGCAGCGGACCGATATCGAGGCGTTGGGCGCGGTCGAAGCTGAGCAGACGATCGACGACCTCGAGCGCGCGCATCGAGTGAGTGGCCTCATCGTCGCGCACGGTGAGCACGATCAAGACGGGCAGATCTTGCTCGCCCAACAGGCTGAGCAGATGTTCGACGTAGCTGAGCGCGTCGGCGCCCCACTGGGCATCGTCGATCCAAAGCATCACCGGGCGGCGGCGGTGGGCCAGGCGCATCAAGAATTGCTCGAAAACCAGGTGGCGCTCGCGCGGCTTGGAGAAGCGCACGCGCATCGCCTTATCGCCAGGCTCGACGCTGTGCTCCGTGGCGCTCTGTGCGCCGGCCGGGGCGACCAGCTCGGTCAGCGCCAGGCACAGGTAGAGATCTTCGCTCGTCACCGCGCCCTGGGCGCCGACAAAATCATGCACGCGCTCGACGATCTTGTCGCGCTCGAGCCCGGCGCAGCGCAGATAGCCGGCGAGCATGCGGGCGACGGCCTCGGAGGGCCCGGAGATCGGGCTGTGCGTGGCCTTGAGCACGTTGACCGCGCCGACCTCGTGTGCGCGCTCGGCGAGCCAGCCGGCCAGGCGCGTCTTGCCCACGCCCGTGGGGCCGTTGAGCACCAGCAGGCTCGGGCGCCCACGCGTGGTCACGTCGAGCAGCGCGCGCCACAGCGCGTCGCGCTCGGACACGCGCCCGATCAGCGGAACCGGGCGAAGCCCGTAGAGCCCCAGGCCCACACCGACGAGCTTTGGCGCCTCGATTGGCGTGCGTTGAGCGCGCCAATCGGCTGGCATTGGCGGCAAAACGTCGCTCTCCGCTGTTTGCGCACGCCTGCCGGTGTCGTGGCCGGCGAGCGCGACGGTATCGATCGGCCAGGCCGGCGCGCCGCTGATCTCGGTGCGAGCGAGCAAGGCGGTCTCCTCGCTCGCGTTGGAGCGCAACAGCTGCATCAGCGGGAGGTGGGGCTCACCGCTGGCGATGTCCTGCTCCATGTGCAAGAGATCGTGGGCGGCGTCGGCGGCGCGCCGGTAGCGCTGATGCGGATCTTTGGCGAGCAGCTTTGAGATCCAGCCCGCAAGCTCAACCGGCACCTCAAAGCGCGGCGCAAGCGCTGGCGGCTCGCAAAAGACGTGCGCGTACAGCGCCTGGTGCGCCGGGACATCGCCAAAAGGTGGCTGACCGCTGAGCAGGCCAAACGCCACGCAACCCAGCGCGTAAAGATCGGTCCAGGGGCCCTGATCGCGCCAGCGCGCCATGACCTGCTCGGGCGCCATGTAGCTTGGTGTGCCCATGATATTGCCGCCCTCGAGCGCTCCGGTGGCCTCGTCGTCGTCGAGCGCACGCGCCAGTCCAAAGTCGGTGAGCTTGAGCTCGAGGCCTTCGCCGTCCTGCACGAACAAGATGTTTGCGGGCTTCAAATCGCGATGCACCACACCGCGCGCGTGAGCGTGCGCCAGGGCGTCGAGCAACTTGAGCAGCATCGCACGGCAGGCGTGCCAACGAAGCTGCTCGAGATCGACCTCGAGCAGGGTTGCGATCCCAAGCTCCATGGCCAGATAGGCGCGACCAGCAAAGTCGCCGGCGCTGTTTTGGGCCACCCCGGCGTCGTAGACCTGAATGACGCCGGGGTGGTCCAGGCGCGCAACCGCGCGCACTTCGTGCATGAAGGCCTCGCGAAAGCGTGGATCTTGGGCGCGCTCGGCCGTCATCACCTTGATCGCCACCGCGTCACCCTGCTCGCGGTGAAGCGCGCGCCAGACCTCACCCATACCGCCACGACCGATGGGCTTTTGTAGATCGAAGGGACCGAGCGTGACCACCATGAGCACTCCGTACGGCATCAAACAGAGTGTAGCTTATAGCGCGCTTTGGTCCCCGACGTAAACGCCGGCTCCTCAGAGATCGAAGACTCTTTCTAGCGCAGCTGGATGATGCGGCTGGCTTTTTGATAATAGACGGTGAAGCTGCGAAAGCGCGGCAGGAAACGAGGCTGGGGATCTGGTCCGCGCGAGGTCTTCTTGTCGATCGGCTCGAGTATGACCTTTTTTGAGCGTGGTCGGACGATGCAGCGGTAGCTTGCGCCTTGGTGCTCCCAGATGCGGGGAAACTCCTCGGCCATCGCCTCGAGCTCAAAATGCGCGATCCCTGTGAGCGCGACGAGGTCGGGGCGAAGGTCGTCAGCCTCGAGCATGGCAAGCTCGTCGTCGTGCTCGAGGCCAAGCGCCTCGAGCCGGCTTGTGAGGTAACCATGAAGTTCAACGGGTGCGTCGATGTGCTCGTTCCAGTGACGATCCATTTCCGGCCAGCTCGCCAAAACCTCCCACAGATGCAAGTCATTGGCAACGCGTTCGCCGGCCGGCTTGAGCACCCGGTTGTCGACGATCGCCTGAGCTACGGCCGCCCTCAGGGGCGCGCCCTCCAGGCGTTGCTCGCGCTCGTCGATCACGACCCCGGCCAGTTCGTGCACGAGCTGGCCGAAAAAGCGCGTACTGCCGCCCTTTCGAACGAGCTGCGTCTCGCCAACGCTCTGGCTGCCAACCCGGGCCCGGGCGAGCTGCGCGTAGGTGCACGGCAAGACCATACGCCCCGTGCCACGAACGCCCATCGCGCCGTCGCCCAGCCAGAAGTGATCGAGCACGAGCCCGGCGACGGGATAAGGCGCCTGGCGGCTCTGTCGCGGCGCGAGCAGCGGCTCAAAGGGCCAGACGGCGAGCTCGGTCTGCTCATTGGCCCAGGGCTCGGGGCGCCCGGCCTGGGGGCGCCCGTCGACACGGCGTTTGAGCGCGCGCGCGCGTACCACAAAGGCCGCCTGTGGGATGCGAGAGAGGATGTAGTCGGCCAGCACATCAGGCGCTGGAAAGCCCGTAGAATCTAGGGCGTCGGGTGGCCTGACCCCCGTACCGCGGCCTCGCGTGGCGCGCAAATTTCGGGCAATTTTCCGCACCTCTTCGAGCGCGGCGCCGTGGAGGCCGTGCCGATGCACCGAGCCGTGGCGCAGGCACTCGAGCTGGACGTAGACCTCGTTGTCGACCCCGGCCAGGAGCTCCTGGCGCGCGTCTCGGATCTTGTCCTGGCGCTCGGTTGGCAAAAAGTGAAGTGGCAAGAGCAGGTCTGTGCCGCGCTGCAGCAGGGCGACGAGCTCGGCCAGTATGTCGGCCAGCTCGGCCGGCGGATCGATGAGCAGGCGTGCCTCGTCGCCGCCGACGGGCAGCTCGGCCATGCGTCGGCCGAGGGCGGTCAGCGCGTCGGCATCGTCGAGCGCGCCGGCTTTTCGCAGGCGGCGGCGAGCCTCGCTGACGGCAAAGGCTGGCGGCGCCGTGATCCAGCACGCGCCGTCGAAGTGCGGCCCGTCCAGGCCGAGGATCGCGGCCTGGAGCACGACATCGTCGAGCTCGATGCGCGTGATCTCGGGGGCCGTGGCCAGCTCGGGGCTGTAGCGCTCGCTCCAGAGGCGCAGACAGCGCCCAGGGCTTACGCGACCGGCGCGACCGGCGCGCTGGTCCATCGATGCCTGCGAGATCGGCACCAGCGCCAGCGCGCTTCGCCCGGCGCGATGAATGCGCATGCGGGCAACGCCGGTGTCGATGACCACCGTGACGCCGGGCAAGGTGACGGAGGTCTCGGCGACGTTGGTCGACAAAAAAACGCGTCGTCTGGCGGCCTCGTCTTCAAAGGCGCGCATGATCGACTCCGGCGTCAGCGAGCCGTGCACCGGTACCAGATCGAAGTTTGCCGACCTGCTCAAGGGCCGAAGCGCCTGCTCGCACGCCGAAATCTCACCCTTGCCCGGCAAGAATACCAGGATGTCGCCCTCGTCCTTGCTCTCGAGCACCTTTGAAATAGCGGCGCGCACGCGGCCCTCGAGATCGTCGGTGCTCGGGCTGCTTGAGCTGCCCAGATGGGCGATCGCGACGGGAAAGCTTCGCCCCATCGCCTCGAGCACGGTCGCGTCGAGCTTGCTCGCCACGCTCGCGGCATCGAGCGTGGCCGAGGTGATCACGAGCGGGCCCTTGATGCGGTGTTGGTTTTGCGCATGGGTCAAGGCCGCGACGATCAGATCGACCTCCCAGCCGCGCTCGTGGAACTCGTCGATGAGCACCCCGCGATAGGGCCACTGATCGAGCTCGCTCATCATGCGCAGCACCACGCCCGTGGTCGCAAAGAGCACTTGCGTCTTGGCCGAGCTCTTGTCCTCAAAGCGCACCCGGTAGCCGATGCTCTCACCGACCTTTTCACCGCGACTCTGCGCCAAAAAGCCCGCCAGCGAGCGGCAGGCAACGCGGCGCGGCTCGACGACGAGGATCGGGCCGTCGAGCGCGTCGGCCATCCACAGCGGCAGGCGCGTGGACTTGCCCGAGCCCGTGGGAGCGACGACGACGAGGGTGTCGGCGCCGAGCGCGCGCCTGAAGGCATCGCCGATGGCGTCGATGGGAAGTGCGTTGGTGAGCTTGTGCATAAGAAACTAAATGAAGGGGCACCCCAGCCTGGGGCGCCCCCTTATAGCGCGCTTGCTCGCCCGGCGTAAACGCAACCGGACACCGAGCTCAGAGATCCGCTCGTGCCAATGGTCAAGAACCTGCGCCGGCCGGCTCCTCAATCAACAACTGTTCGACGGCAAAGAGCAGTTGCGCGCGGCGGTTGGCCTCCTGCTGATTTTCGTCGTCGCCAGGCGTGCGAAGCGCCAGCATCAGGGTGTCCTCGCTGTCTCGGCAGGCGCGGCCAAGGCGCGCGATGCTCGCGCGCAAGCGCTCGACCAGGGTGCGCTCGACGCGAACCACCGCGCTCAACTCCAACACCAGAGCTTCGAGTTGGGCCAGCGCGCGGCGAGCATTGAGCATGTTGCGATGGGCGCGGACCAGACTGCTCGTGCGATGAGCGGCGCTGATATAGGAGGTCACCGCCAGGGCCAACTCGCGCAGTTTGGCGATCAAGGCCTCGTTGCCCTCGGCGTTGGCGCGCTTGGTGATCGCCGAGGCCAACTCCATGACGTCCAGGGCGCCATTCCACAGGGTCAATATTCTGATTGCTTGCGCTTTCTGATTCATATGCCTATCACTCGATAGCGAAATTGTAGATGAATTGAGCTCGTTTTCGTTGCTGTTCGAGTAAACTAAGCAGTTGATTCGGTTGAGCAATCAATCAAATTGCCCCAGGGCGTGATCTCTGCAGCAGAGGCCGCCCACAGGCTGATTGGAGGAGTCACGATGCAAAACAATACGGTTCTGATTCATGCCCGCCAGATGCTCACGATGCCTGATGTGGTCGAACAGCTTCGCGACTACGATCCCCAGGGTGACGTCGAGGCACGCGACGAGGCAATAGCCGGCGTGGTGCACGACGCGGGCATCTTAATCAAGGGTGGCAAGATCGCCTGGCTTGGCCCCTGGGCCGAGCGGCCCAAGGGCTCGGACAAAGGTGGCGTCTTCGAGACCGGCGTGGTCACGCCGGGCTGGATCGATTGCCACACCCACGCGCTGTTTGCCGGCGAGCGCTCGGCCGAGTTCGCGCTTCGAAACGCCGGGCGAAGCTATCTGGAGATTCTCGAGTCCGGTGGCGGCATCCTCAACACCGTCGATGCCGTGCGCGCCACCTCCCGCAAACAGTTAGCCGACGAGCTCGGCGCGCGCATCTTCGACTCGGTGCGCCTGGGCGTCACCACCCTTGAGGTCAAGAGCGGCTACGGGCTGACGACCGACGATGAGCTCAAGAGCTTGCGCGCGATCGCCGACGTCGCCTCGGATGTGCCCTGCGAGCTAGTCGCGTGCTTTTTGGGCGCGCATGCCATACCCCGCGAGTACCGTGAACGGCGCGCGGCCTATGTCGATCTGGTCTGCAAGGAGATGATCCCAAAGGTCAAAGAGAGCCAGCTGGCCAACTACTGCGACGTCTTCTGTGATCGCGGCGCCTTTGACGCAGCCGAGGCCGAGCGCATCCTCGTGGCCGGCCAGGAGCACGGCCTGATCGCACGCATTCATGCCGACGAGCTCAGCAATGCCGGCGCCGCCATGCTCGCTGCGCGCCTGGGCGCGGCAAGCGCCGATCACCTCGAGCACACCCCCGACGACGCGATCTTGGCCATGAGCAAGGCCGGCGTCACGGGCGTCTTGATGCCCGCCGTCAACCTGTTCTTGAACACGCTCGATCACCTCGCGCCGGCCAGAAAGTTGCTCAACGCCGGCTGTGAGATCGCCGTGGCCACCGACTTCAACCCGGGCAGCGCGATGACCCAGGATCTGGGCCTGATGCTCACCCTGGCCTGCACGCTCTACAAGCTGACGCCGGGCGAAGCCCTGCGCTCGGTGACCCTGGGCGCGGCGCGCGCGCTTCGCCGCGACGACATCGGCCGGCTTCGCGTCGGCACCCGCGCCAACCTCGCCATGTTCGACGTGCCCCATTATCGCTACATCCCCTACCACTTTGGCAAAAGCCACGTCGAAGGCGTGATCTACGACGGTGAGTTCGTTTACTGGACCGAGGACGAGCCGATCGATTAGGCCTTCATGGCGAGCAGGAGAGGCCACCGTGCTCGCACAGATCGCGAAAGCTCTGGGGTGCATAGTGATGCACCGCCCAGCCGATCAGCTGAGTCTTGGCAAAGTCTGCGTGCATCGCGTCGAGCACCTTGTACATCGGGCGCCAGCCTTCCTGAAAAAACGAGTCTTCGTCGGGCGCGATCGAGGTCGGACCGGTCTCCACGCCGATCAGCACCGGCAGCTTCGACCACAGCGCGAGGTTCTGAGCGACGCCACCCACCATCAACTCGCCAGCGCCCGCGCCATAAACGAAGGCCGCCTTGCCCTGGCTGTTGAGCCGATCGTCGTAGTAATTCATGATCGTGATGTAGTCGAGCGGGCCGTCGCTGCGGTTTAAAAACTCCAGGATCGGCTTGTTGTAAAAAGCATAATCGGTGCCTACGTCCGAGCTGAAGCTGAGGCGGTGGCCGCTCTCGGCGTAGTAGGCGTCAAAGCGCGCCTTGCAGCTCGTCAAGATATGCTTCCAGCGCGCCGTCCAGTCGGCGTTGTAGCCGTTGGGCAGGCGATTCTCCCACCACAGTCCGGCATAAGGCCCGCTGTCGAGCGTGTGCGGCTCGATGTCGAGGTGCACGCCGTCAAAGCGCTCTTCGAGGGCCGGCGTCGAGGCGTTGAAGCTGACCAGATCCTCGCACACCCGGATCCCGGCGGCCGCGTTGTCGTCGCTCGCCACCCAGATCGCCTGGCCACCGAGGTATTCGACGGCCACCCCGCGCGCCTTGGCACGGCGAAGAAAGGCGCGCAAATTCGGGCGATGAGCCTCATCGGTGAGCGGATCGTAGGTGACCGCAAAGAGCTCGGCGCGCACGTCGCTGGTGTGTTTTTCGCGCGCCTCGAAGAAGAGCCGGTTGAGCGCGCGGCTCATATCGCCATGGGGCGCCGCGGCAAAAGCGAAGAGGGCGTCTTGCTCCTGGGCGTTGGCGAGCAGGGTGCTGGTTCGCGGCAGCTCGTTCCACAACCACAGCGCGCGCATGTCGTCGCGCTTCAAAAACGCCAGCGAATCCTTACCCGGCGCCGAGGCATCGGCCGTGTTGGCCTCGCCAACGTCACCACTCTCGATGGGCTGTTGCACGCTAGTGAGTGTATCCAAAGGCTCATGGATGTCGAAGCGCACGGCGATATCGTGGCCCGCATCGCTCTCACCGGGCGCCGGAGACGGAGCCGGTGGGGAATCGCTCTTTGGGGCATGCTCAGCCACGGGGGGTTCTGGGCCTGCGACGCTCACCTTGTCGGCCGTCAACTCCATCTGGCCCTGGCAGCCCAGGATTACGATGCTGATCGCAAGCGACAATGCCGCCGCCCGACATCGCTTCAACTTCGCCATGTCACATCCTTGCAGTCTCTACTCGACGACCTCTGCTCGCCACCCCCGCGAACGGTCGAAAAGTACTTGAGTTGTCATTGTGTTACAGGTTGTTTGTCACCCAAAACGTAACCCTCGTCAGCTGCGAGCGCAACGAAAATGTTCTTTAATTTCAATACATTAAGAACGAGCGCTGACAGCTCGACATTGACCGTTAAATTTTGGCGTGATTGCTGTATACTGCCCAAATTGGAGTTGTAGTGCGCTAAATGAAGCCCTTGATTTTGGAGATATGCGCCTGATGGTTGCTCGTCACCTGCATGTTTGTTTGGTCGCGTCTCTTTGGCTGCTCATGGTGGCAGCCTGCGGCGACGGTCGCCTCGACCTGCGCGGCGACGATGCAACGGGCAAGCCTTCCAATCCCTTCGATCCGCGCGATCCCAAAGACCCGCTCGACCCGCTAGACCCGCTCGACCCCGATAGCTCCCAAAATCCCGACGCGGCGAACAACACCGTTGAGCCCTGCGCCCCGATCGAGCGCTACTTCTCCGAGGAGCTGTGGGCCAAGGTCGCCGAGCCGAGCTGCCTCAACTGCCACGTTCAGGGCGGGCTCGCGGCCCACACGCAACTTGTGCTCACCGCGCCGGGGCGAGACGCGGACTTTCTGGCCAACAACCGCGCCGTCTTCGAGAGCCTCGCGCTCGAGCGCGTCGAGGATCGCGCCAACGAATCGTTGCTCCTGGTCAAGGCCAGCGGCGGCTTGAATCACGGCGGCAACGCCGTTGCGCCGGTCGGATCGACCGCCTATGGCATCCTGGAGACCTTCGTCGGGCGCATCCTCGATCCCGACGCCTGTGAGCCCGACGACGACGACGGTCCGACCTACGTCGAGCCGGAGTTTTTTGACGGCATCGAGATGATCAGCGACCGGCGCCTGCTACGCCGCGTGGCGCTCTCGCTTGTAGCGCGCCTGCCGACGCCGGCCGAGCTCGCGCGCGTCGACGCCGAAGGGCTCGCCGCGATGGAGCCGATCATGGACCAGATGATGACCGAAGACGCCTTTTACGAGCGTCTGACCGAAGGCTTCAACGACATCTTGCTCACCCAGGGCTACGACTGCGTGGCCGAGCGCGTGCTCTCCTACACTCACTTTCGAGACACGCGCTCCTGGTTCGCCTCGTGGGATTTCAGCCACCTGCCCGAGAACGAGCGCCTCCAGGCTGGCTACACGTTGGCCGACGAGTATCGCGAGGCGATTCGGCGCGAGCCGCTCGAGTTCATCGCCTACGTCGTGCGAAACGACCGCCCGTTTACCGACGTGGTCAAGGGCGACTACATCGTCGTCTCACCCCACAGCTCGCGCGGTTACGGCGTCTTCGACGAGGTCAAAGACAAGTTCAACGACGTGAACAACTACCTCGAATACGTGCCGGTGCGCCTTCGCGCGCTGACCGACGACGGCCAACAGGTGCAGCCCTCCGACACCGGTTTTTATCCGCACGCCGGCCTGCTCTCGATGTTTCATTACACGCGGCGCTATCCGACCACCGAGACCAACCGCAACCGCCTGCGCGCGCGCATGTACTACCAGCACTTTCTGGGCGTCGACGTCATGGAGCTTGCGCCGGCGGTCAACGACGCCGCGGCGGTCGACGCGCAGTTCGACAATCCCACGCTCGAAGCGCCCGATTGCGTGGTCTGCCACAAGATCATCGATCCGATCGCCGGCATCTTCCGAGAGTTCGACGAAGAGGGCTACTACGCCCCGCGCCGCGACGGCTGGTACACGGATATGTTTGGCCCGGGCTTCGAGCAGGACGCGCTACCAATGGCCGACCACTGGCGCTCGCTGCAGTGGCTCGGCGAGCGCACCGCCCAAGATCCGCGCTTCGCGGTGGCGATGGTCGAGCACGTCAACTACTTGCTGACCGGCCGTCGCCCGCTCAATCGTGTGCAGGACATCGATAATCCGCTCTTTGCCTCCCATCGACGCGCCTACACCGAGCAGCGCAGGATGTTCGATACCGTCGCGCAGCAATTCGTCGCATCGAACTTCAATCTCAAGGTGGTCTTCAAGGCGATCGTGCTCACGCCCTTTTACCGCGCCGACGGCCTCGCTGCAGCCGTCGATCATCCGCGCCGTCTGGCCGAGATCGACGAGCTGGGCCTGGCCAGCCTGCTCACGCCCGAACAACTCCATCGCAAGCTGCGTGCGCTCTTTGGCCGCACCTTTGGGCATCTGATGGGTGACTTTCGCATCCTTTACGGCGGCATCGACTCGGCGGGCGTGACCGAGCGCCTGACCGCGCCCAGCGGCGCGATGGGCGCGATTCATCGCATGCTCGCCAACGAGTTGGCCTGCAAGGCGGTCGCCGAGGACTTCGTCAAGCCGCGCGCCGAGCGGCGCCTGTTTCCTGGCGTCGACTCCGATCTGCTTCCGGGAACCCCGGCGGCCGAGGCCGAGCTGCGAGCCGCGATCATACACCTGCACGCCCATCTGCTCGGCCGTGAGCACGAGGCCAACGATCCCGAGGTCGATCGCACGCTGCGCCTCTTCACCGACGTGCTCGCTGAGGGCCGCCAGGGCATCGCCAGCGCTCAGGTCCCGAACAGCGAAGCCTACTTTTGTCGCGGCGAAGAGCCTTATTACCGCACCGAAGACCCGCTCTACACCGTGCGAGCCTGGCGCGCGACGGTCACCTATTTGCTGCGCCAGTACGACTTTCTCTACCAGTGAAGGAGCCCGCATGGATCGCCGAGATTTCTTGAAAATGTGCGCCGTGGCGGGCCTGGGCATCGCGGCACCGGTCGGCCTGATCAAGGGCGCGCGCGCCGAGGACGCCGCCTTTGGCGGACCCTACTACATCGTCTTCAACGCCGACGGCGGCTGGGACACCTCGTATTTGATGGACCCCAAGGGCGTGGACGGCATCAACCGGCTCTACCGCGAGGGCGACATCCGCACCCACGGCAACCACAAGTTTGCGCCGACCGCCGGCCAGTTCGAAGTCGGCATGAGCAACGAGGATTTCTTTGCCAAATACGGCAACGACCTGCTCGTGCTCAACGGCCTCGACTACTCGGTCAACAACCACTCGCCATGCGCGCGCTACATGGCCACCGGCAAGCTCGACAGCCTGGCCTACCCGACCTTTGCCGCGCTGATCGCGGCGTGCAAGGGCAGCGACCAACCGCTGGCCTATTTGAGCTTTGGCAATTACTCGGCCACCGGCAACCTCGTCCCGCTCGCGCGCATCCCCTACATGACCCAGCTCAACGAGCTTGCGGCGGCCGATCTGGTCAACGGCCGCGATCAGTTTCCCTACCACGACGACTTCGTCCACGCGCACATCGAGCGCGCTCTGGCCGAGCAACACGACGCGCGCGGCGCCAAGCCGCAGCTGCCGCGCGTGGCCCGCGCCCAGAGCATGCTCTACGGCTCCCAGCTCAACTCCAAGGCGCTCTCCCGCGTGCGCCCCTACATCCCCAGCTCGCAGCCCGAGGCTCGCCTGGCGCGTCAGGCCGATATTGCTCTGGCCTCTTTTAAGGCTGGCGTCTGCGTCTCGGCCAACCTCAACATCGGCCAGTTCGACAGCCACGACAACAACGATCCCGACCAGATGCGCCTGATCCCGGAGTTTCTCGCTGGCATCGACTACACCGTCGAGAGGGCCGAGTCCCTGGGCATCCGCGACAAGCTCGTGATCGTGATCCAGTCCGAGATGAGCCGCACGCCCTGGTACAACAGCGGCCAGGGCAAGGACCACTGGTCGATAGGCTCGATCATGTTCATGGGCCCGGGCATCCGCGGCAATCGCGTGCTCGGCGCCACCGACGAGGGCCAGTACCTCGTGCCGATCAACCCACAAACGCTCGCACTCGATTCGCAAAACGGCGTGCGTGCTCGTCCCGAACACATCCACCTCGCGCTTCGCGAGTACGCCGGAATCGAAAATCACGCCCTCAGCGGCCACTTCCCGCTCGGCGTCAAGGCTGGCGAGAAGCTCGTCGGCCTATGGGACTAAACGCGACGCAAGGCTGTTGTTGATGGACGAAACAACGCCGCTCGGCACCGAGCCCGCCACCGAACTCCTCGCCACGGTTTCCCGCGGTTTCCCGGTCACCTGGCACGCTCATCGTTACCGCCCCTTGAGGGCTTATCAACTGAGATAAGCTGTAGTTTCTGAAGGCGACGCGCTATGAAACGAGACCGAAAAGATCCTGCCAGTGAAGCGCTCCAACGACTCGAGACTCACGTCGACAAGAACCGAGACAGGCTCGTCAACACCGTGCGCCGTTGGATACGTGAGCCCGCTCTGGCCGAGGACCTCCTCCAGGAGGCTCTCGTCAAGGCATTGAGCGCGGCGGAGCAAGTTGAAGACGTGGAGCGCCTCGAGGCCTGGTTCCATCAAATCCTGCGCAATACGGCGCTCGATCATAGCCGCAAGGAGCAGAGATCGCGCGAGGGGAGCTTGCACTTGGCCCATGAACTAAACGAGAGCTGGGAGCCCGAATTCGCCTCCAACACATGCCCATGTCTGGCCGAGGCCCTCGCCGAGCTCAGCTCGGCAGACCAGGACCTCATCGAGAAGCTCGAGCTCGGCGAAGGGGAGCCGACCGAGGCCGCTCGCGAGCTCGGAATCACGCGCAATAATCTCAAAGTCAGGCGCCACCGGGCACGAAACCAGCTCAAGGATCGCCTCGTCAAGACCTGCGGCACCTGCGCCGGGCGAGGATGCCTCGATTGTACCTGCCAATCCTGAGCCCGAAGAAAACCTGAAGCTTTTGTGTAACCGCCAGGACTGCTCGTCGTCTCCATGATCGAAAGGTCGACCAAAAGGGTCGGCTCCAATCGAATCAGGAGTAACGACGATGAATGCACCCAACTTTTCAAATGATGGCGCCCTTGAGCGGGCTGAGCTGAGTATTCAGGGAATGACCTGCGCCTCCTGCGTGGGGCGAGTCGAACAAGCGTTGCGGGCCGTCGACGGTGTGGCGAGCGCCACGGTGAACCTCGCGACCGAGCGAGGACGCGTCGAGTTCGCCCCTGGGAGGGTGACGGCGGAGGCGATCGCCCGAGTCGTCGAGGCGACCGGATACGCGGCGCACCTGATCGAGGATGACTCTCGAGCCCGCGATCTCGAGCAGAGCGCCCGGGATGCGGAGCGCCTCGAGCTGCGCCGCCGGCTCATTATCGCCGCCCTTCTAACCGCCCCGATCCTCCTCCTCGATATGCTCCCCATGCTCGTGACGCCCATTCATCACTGGATGATGAGCTTCGTGTCCATGCAGACCCTCTACTATCTCTTCTTTATCCTCGCCGGAGCGGTGCAGTTTGGCCCGGGGGCGCGCTTCTACACGACCGGCATGGCTTCGCTTAAGCATGGACGTCCGGATATGAACGCGCTGGTGATGATCGGGACGAGCGCCGCCTTTGGTTACTCCGTCGTGGCGACGTTTTTCCCGTCCATCCTGCCCGCAGGCACGGTGAACGTGTATTACGAGGCCTCGGCGACGATCATCACCCTCATCTTGCTCGGCAAGTACCTCGAAGCCGTGGCCCGGGGCCGCACGAGCCAGGCGATTCGTAAGCTCGTTGGGCTGCAGGCCAACACGGCATGTGTCCTCCGAGACGGTCGGGAGTTCGACGTGCCCGTCGAGGACATCCGGCTCGGCGAGGTCGTGCGCGTGCGCCCTGGCGAACGTCTTCCCGTCGACGGTCTCGTCGTCGATGGGGCCTCGTATGTGGACGAGTCCATGATCACCGGTGAGCCCTTGGCGGTGAAGAAGGACGTCGGAATTGAGGTCGTCGGAGGCACGATCAACAAGAATGGCAGCCTCGAGGTAAAGGTGACTCGCATCGGAGCGGAGACGGTTCTCTCCCAGATCATCCGCATGGTCGAAGACGCCCAGGCGTCACGACCGCCGATCCAAGCCCTGGTCGATCGAGTCGTCGCCTTCTTCGTACCCGCCGTGCTCCTCGCCGCCACGCTCACGGTCACAGTTTGGTTGCTCGTAGGCCCCGACCCGGCGCTGACCTTCGCTCTCGTCGCCGGTGTCTCGGTCCTGATCATCGCCTGCCCCTGCGCGATGGGACTCGCCACGCCCACCTCGATCATGGTCGGGACCGGTCGCGGAGCTCAGATGGGGATTCTCTTTCGAGGAGGAGACGCCCTGCAGACCTTGAGGGAGGTCGACCTGATCGCCCTGGACAAGACGGGCACCCTCACCGAGGGCAAGCCGGAGCTTACAGAGCTCATTCTCAGCCCCGGGTTTGAATCGGACGCCCTCTTGAAGCTCCTCGCCTCTCTCGAGACTCGCTCCGAGCATCCCATTGCCGAGGCCATCGTCGAGGCCGCCAGGACGCGGGGCCTTGCGCTCGAAGCGGTCGAAGATTTCGAGGCCGCACCCGGTTTCGGCGTGACCGGCAAGGTCGCTGGCCATGACGTACTCGTGGGCGCGGACCGCTTCCTGACGATGCACGGCATCGACATCTCTCATCTCCACGAGCTTACCAGGGAGCTGGCCGACCAGGGAAAGACCCCGCTCTACGCCGTCGTCGACGGCCAGCACGCCGCCACCCTCGCCGTCTCGGATCCCCTCAAACCTTCGGCCAGACAGACCATCGAGGCCGTGAGGCGCCGCGGACTCGAGGTGGTGATGATCACCGGCGACAACGAGCGCACAGCCCGGGCCATCGCAAACAGGCTCGGCATCGACCAGGTCTTCGCGGAGATCCTCCCCGGCGGCAAAGCCGAGGTCGTCTCTCGCCTCCAGGCCGAGGGCCATAAAGTCGCCTTCGTCGGCGACGGCATCAATGATGCGCCGGCCCTGGCCCAGGCCGACGTGGGACTCGCCATCGGGACCGGCACGGACATCGCCATCGAGTCCGCCCAGGTCGTCTTGATGTCCGGCGACTTGTTGGGAATCACTCGGGCCATCGATCTCTCCAACGCAACGCTGCGCAACATCAAGCAAAACCTCTTCTGGGCCTTCGCCTACAACACGGCGCTGATCCCCGTCGCAGCCGGCGTCCTCTACCCCCTCGCCCACATCATGCTCTCACCGATCCTCGCCGCCGCCGCAATGGCCATGTCGAGTCTCTTCGTCTTGAGCAATGCGATGCGCCTGCAACAGATGCAGCTCGGAACGGGCTTGTGAGGCCAGAAAACAGGCCAGAAAACAGAAAACCGCCCGGGAGATGCGCAAAGTCCTTTATTCATGGGGTCGTCAGGCAAACTAGGCCGCTCACTTTATTGCTTGACGAGTGGGGATGTCGCGATGGTGAAGAACAAAAGGGGATATGCTCTTTTCCCTGCGTGGTCACGCCGGGGACTCGGCTTGCACGGCAAATGGCCGATCATAGGCATAGAATATAGCTGATGTTCATCTCTCGGGCGGTTTTTTCGTGCAGAAGAGATCGGCCTCGAGGGGATGGACGTCCATCTGGCCGCTGATGCGCGCCAGGCGCCCGGCGCGGTCATGGTGACGCGTGGCGATCGTGCCGGCTGCCGCCCATCCCGGCGCTTGCGGATAGGCGAGCGTGCGCGAGAGCGTTCCGGCCGCGCTCGTCTCGATGTGGGAGAAGGTTTCGTGCAGGGCGCCGCCGCCAAAGCCGATGGCCTCGCGGGTGACACGACCGACGGCGTCGTAGTCAAACTCGCGCTCGATGCGGGCCTGGGCGCTGGAGATGGGCGATCTTCTCTCGGCGAGCAGGCCAAGATTGTAATCGGTGGTGGCGGCCTGGCGGCCCAGGGCATCGTAGCGCCGCTCGACGAGCACCTCGTGCGGCACCCTCTTTGGCGCCTGGTCCCAGCGCTCGCGGACGAGATCGCCGGCCTTCCTCACATCTCCCTCAATGCTTGGCCGCTGCAGTCAGAGCCTGGGAAGCTAGCACGTGATTGCGCTTTCAGGTGGTCCGCCAGGGCTT
This sequence comes from Lujinxingiaceae bacterium, assembly GCA_013697635.1. GTDB lineage: Bacteria > Myxococcota_A > Bradymonadia > Bradymonadales > Bradymonadaceae > JACCWM01. The sequence goes on from JACCWM010000176.1 coordinate 28,159, forward strand.
GCCCTGAAAAGCGGACCAAGCCCTTGCACGAGCCCGGGGCCTTGTCGCCCCGGGTGGACGCCGCCCCCCCCAGAACGTCCACCGGATGTCCATTCGTAGCGCGCAATCGAAAGCCACCGGTTCGATCCCGGGCTGTTCGTCGAAGGCGGGCGCAATCGACGTCCACTGTCAACCCTGCTCCCGCCCACCATCCATCAGCTCAGCAGCTGATCCACACCCCGCTTACCGTCGTCTGGTAGCCGCCCTCGAAATAAAAAATAGAGCGAATCATTCAAAGTATTCATGGCCATACCGACCGCTGGCATCCTTGGAACCGGCGGCCCAATTCCACCAGAACACAAACTTGTCTTTCAACAACCAACCACGTTCATTATCTGCGCTATACTCACCACACAGCGTGCCGGTCTGATGGTCAATTAGCTGCTTCGAATCGTCGCCCAAGTTGCCTGCATTATATCGTGCAGCCGCCACTGCGCGATCAAAACCTAGTGCGCCCTCGTGTCTGCGCTCGAAGAACCCAGGCTCAGAGTGGCCTGGGATTTCGCGTCTATTCTTTCGTTCATGGGCCGGCTCTCTATTCTCGTCCCATGGCAATCGATATGGCGAACTGAACTCTTCGACGTTCAATCCCAGCTTTCGAGCACGCGCAACCGCACTGGGGCTGGGATTTGGACTTCCAATATACATGTAAAAATCATATCCGAAATGCACAAAGAAGCCCTGATCACTTTCCAAACGGCACCACAACGACTCGCGTAAGACCAGCAGGCTGACTTCCAATATCTGTGCCCTATTGAGGAGCATTCCTTCGGACACACGATCCCATGATGACGCACAGAAACGGAGGCCGTACTTCTCCATTCTGGCTGCCTCTTTACCACGGTTTCGGTGTTTATCCATCTCTCGTACGACAAGGAAGTTAATGCCTGCATCATCGAGAAAATCGGAAATTGCATCCAGGTAGGAAGCTTCGACCGTAAGATACTCGATTGCATCCAGGCGGTGGCTAGAAAAAGTCTTCCCTATGTCCGACATCGATGTCCATTCATCGGGAACATTCACCGCCAACTCAAAAGTTGGATGATATTTAGTGACTTTCCATTCCATGAGTCAGTCCCCAATACGTATGAGGTCAAAGTCGTAGGTTCCCATCCGAGTCTCCTTTGAATTCAAGTTCCTTGGAGAGTCGGCCATCTTCCAAAATCCTCCTGAATGCCCATCAAGATCCGGAGAGATATAGACATCTCCCTTTTTATAAATAGGTGCGCCACCATGAGCACGAGCATTGATTTTGTTAAACCCAAGTTCCGCTGCCTTTTCGTTTACGCCAAGGGTTCTCCAACTTTCGGCTCGCCCAGATGTACGATTTGAGGCTATCCGACTCTCTACTTCGTTCGGGTGATATAGCGTACCTTTAAGCGCAGGCGATGGAGTTGTCGAGCGAATTCGCAGACCCGAGCCAAGCGCCGAACCCAAAGCCTCCGCCGAATTCTTGGGCTCGTTCGCCTCCATCCGGCGCATGTACGCACCAGGATCCATGTGCTCCTCCGCCATAAGCGCGGAAAGGCCCCATGGGGTCTGATAAGGCAGGCTGGCAATCCCTTTTGCTATGCCGCGTGCTAAATCCTCAAGCGCTTCCACATCGTCGGCTGCACGCTGATTTCGCACCTGTTGTCGACGGATGGGGTCGTCGGTCGGGATTATGCGGTCTTGTGGTGCTCCAGGGCGCGGGGCGCTGAGAGAAGGTGTGTTTGAGGGTAGATTAACGCGCCTACACGCGCCAGCATTTGGAGAGAATTGGCTGCAACTCAGCCCCCACGGATCCCAGCCGTTGATCGGGTCGAAGGCGGCGTAGGCGTAGGGGTTGTAAGAATCCACGAATCCCAGCGGATCGGTCGAGAGAAATTGGCCGAGCGCTGGCGAGTACCAGCGGTTTCGCATGAAGACGAGGCCGGTGGCGGGCGAGCGGTAGGCGCTGACGAAGCCGAAGGGCATGGCCCCGGGGTTGGGGCAGACTTTGCCGGCGTTGCCCTCTTCGGTGCAGGGCGGGTCGGCAGCGTACTGTAGGGTGAGGCGGCCGTGGGGGTTGTATTCGGCGCGCTCACCGACGGCGGCTTGGGCCATGTTCCAGGTCGTGACCACGGAGTTGCGGTGGTCGACGATCGGGATGTGGGCTGCGCCTGTGGTGTGGTCGTGCCAGGCGAGCAGCTGGTCGATGGTGGCGCCCCAGACGGCCTCCCAGAGCGGTTGGCCCCCGGCGCCAAAGGCGCTGATCATCTGCTCGCCGTCCCAGGCATAGCTCTCTTCGAGGCCGGCGGGGCCAAAGCGGGCGGCGAGTCGGCCGTCGGCGGCGTAGGCGAAGGCCTCGAGGGGCTGGCCCAGGGCGTCGAAGGCGGCGACGAGGCGGCCGTAAGGGTCGTAGACGAAGTCATAATCGAGCGCGCTTGTGATGCTCGCCGAGTGGTCGTGGACGACGCTGAAGGTGGCGTTGTCGAC
>JACCWM010000177.1 GCA_013697635.1 Lujinxingiaceae bacterium
TCGATTCTCAGTGCGCTCCATTTACACTTCGAAGGCCGAATTCCAGAAGATTGGGGTTCGCGCTATCTGAACATCTGAGCACCTGAAAACACTTTTTTCAAAGTTACACAAAATAGGTTGCATTCCCACGGCCGCTTCGTTGTCGGCCGTGCGCGAGCCCATGAGCACGTCATGACCCAGGCTTACCAGACGCTTGGCGATCGCTTGACCCACCATCCCTGTACCGAATACGCCGATTTTCATATACATTCTCCGTTGAGTGATGCGTTGATGGCGGCAGTTTAGCGAGCCTCGCTCGAGCTGTCCACGGCCAAGAAACAAAGCGCGCTGAGAAAATGCCATGGCAAAAGTAATGCGGTTTTCGGGAGTTGTTCTGCTCGTCTCGCTCAAGGTGCTGGTGAGTCTGGCGGCGTTGAGCGTGCCGGTGATGGGCGTCTGGTTTGCGTCGTCGCTGGCGGCCTTTTTTAACGGGCCGATCTGGCTGACGGTGGCCTGCGGGCTGTTGTTCTTCCCTGTGTTGCCGCTGCTTTGGGACTTGTGGGCGACACAGCGTTTTCACCGCAAGGTGGCCAATTGCCCGCCCCAGCGTAAGCCACCCGAGCGCATCCTGATGTTCTGGGATCGCCTCGTTGTGCGCACCCTGGTGATCAATCTGGCATTGCTGACGACGCTGGCGCTGGCCTTTCCCGAGCGCGGCTTCATGGCGCTCTCGACGCGCGGCGATTGGATGCTCACCGAGGCCGAAGGTGGCTGGGTCGAGCCCACACGCAAGGTGCTCTTTGCGGCGGCCGGCGGCCTCGAGTGGCTCTACAAGCTTAGCCTGGACAACCCTTACAGCGAGTTTGCCGACAGCGAGACCAAAGCACCCACGAGCGATGAAGGCGGTGAACTCAAGACGGTCATTCCCGACGTTGTCGAGCCCAAAGACGAGCAGCCAAAAGACAAAAAAACCGAGGACAAGGACGTCGAGCCCAAGCAGGCGCCCGCTCGCCAGGCGATGACCTGGCCACCGCCGACGGGGCTGCATCCGCTGGTGGTCAACATGCCGCCCGAGGCCGAGCAGAGCATCGAGTCGGTGGCCAAGTACATTCTGGAGAACGAGCCCGAGGGGCTGTGGCGCGTCAAGGCGCTCTACGACTACGTGGCCGACCGCATCGTCTACGATGTGGCGGCCTTGACGGGTCATCGGCCCTCGCAAGATGCCGAGACGGTGTTTCGCACCCGCATGGGCGTGTGCGCGGGCTATGCCCAGCTTCTGCGGGCACTTGGCGAGCATACCGGCGACGAGATCATCTACGTGGTGGGCGTCTCACGCAATCTCGAGGGCGAGGTCGGCGGTGGTGGGCATGCCTGGAACGCGGCGCGCGTCGACGACAAGTGGTATTTGCTCGATCCGACCTGGGGCTCGGGTCACATCACCGACAACGCCTTCAAGAAGGCCTACAACCCGGCCTATTTGTTCACGCCGCCCAATGTGCTGCTCAATACGCACTTTCCAGACGACGAGGGCTGGCAATTACTGGGCGAGCCGCTCTCACGCGGAGAGTTCATGCGCCAGCCGATCTTGGGGGCGACCTTTTTTGCCAACGGCATGCGCCTGCTCGACCCGTCGCGCTCCCAGATCACGGTGGGCAAGGAGGCGACTCTGAGCTTTGAGAATCCGCGCGCGCGCTTCTTGATGGCCAGCGCGAGCCTCAAGGGTCAGAGCCAGCGCGAAGACTGTGAGGTCGTGCAGGGCCCAACGCCCACGGTGCGCTGCGCGTTCAAGGCGCCGGGAACCTATCAGGTCACCTTCTTTGGCAACACCGAGCGCTATGGAAGCTATGAGTTCTGGGGCCGCATCGAGGTCAACGGCGGCTGAGCCGAACAAAAGCGGCGCCCTCGCAACACATGCTTGTGAGGGCGCCAAGACGCTCAGAATTCTACGCAGCCATCGACCTGCGTGCGGCCGTCGTTGTAGGCCGCCAAAATCTGGGACAGCTCGAGCGCGCGTGCGCGCCGAGGCTCGGTCGGCACGATCAGGCTCTCACAGTTGCGAAGCAACGCGCCGGCATCGTCGATGGCCAGCTCAATATCCGGGGAGGCCAAGGTTCCCGCGGCGAGATTGAGGCGCGCCGTGATGTACTGGCGTGCGAGCACGACCCAGGCATCGCCACCCACGCGTGGCGTTTGCAACACGCTCAGCCAGCCCTGGCCGCAAAGCGGTGTCTCCTCATCGATCGGCCAGCCAATGCGCTGATTGGGGCGCGGCGAATAGCGGTTGTGGTTGGCCCAAAATCCCGGACCAAGCGGACAGCTACCGATACCGGCTATCACATCGGGGTCAACGATGAAGCCATCGGGATCGGGGACATCGGGGGCCGTGACCGCGTCGCCCTCGACGTCGGGCGTGGTGGTATCGGGCAAAACGTCGGCCGCATCGCCAGGATCGATGTCGTCCGCGTCGGCCACATCTGCCGGGTCGATGACATCGGGGAGATCCACGTCGTCGACGACATCGGCAATGTCGACACCATCGGCGACATCGACATCATCGGCGACATCGACATCATCGACGATCACGTCGGGTCGGGGATCATCTGGGTCGCCGTTGCATCCGGGGGCGACCAGAAACAGACCCCAACAAGCTACGATCCAAAACCATCTCTTATGCATGGCAAGACTCCTTTACAATAACTGTCATTTGCTCACGAGCACGCCATACACCCCGTTCGCTCGCGCTCAATTTAACACGTCGATATACCTGAGAATGGGCAACACATGGATAAGGCCCATAGCAATGAAGGTAATCAACATGGCGACAGCGCAAGGAGCAGCTTCCACAAGTGTCTGAATATAAAGAGAAATTCATTGCCCAAACAATCGGCACGTCTACCTTGAAAGGGTCGGCTTAGGCCGTTAAAGCCATGTGATTTCACGTCGAAGGTAGTCATTAGTCGGAGGTGTCATGCGCAGTACACACGTTTCACAAAACAATTCGAAGTCCAGCATCGGTCAGGGAATCATCGCCGATGTAGTCAAGGGCGCGCTCGCCGGCCTGCTGGGCACGCTGGCCATGGACGCCGTCAACAGCTTGATCTTTCGCCGCCATGGGCCGCGCACGCTCTTGCGCGAGCAGAGCGCACGGATCATGCGAAAGCCCGCCACCCTCGGTGGCATCTCCAATCGCCTCAACGGCGCCTTTGGCGTCGAGATGATGCCCAAAAGATCGGCGGGTTTCGCGACGCACTATACCGTCAACGTGTTGCCTGCCATCGGCTACGGACTGCTTCGAAAGCGCGTGGGATTTATCGGCAAAGGCAAGGGCCTGATCTACGGCCTGGCCGCCTTTGCGCTGCTCGACGAGGGCCTGGCGCCACTGCTGAAGATCTCGTCCGGCCCGCGCGCCTATCCTGTTCAAACCCATCTGCGCGGCCTGGCCAGCCACCTGGTCATGGGTCTGGTCACCGACCAAACGCTCGACTTGCTCGATCGAGGCGCCGACAAAATCGCCAGCAAGGGTGAGCAGGTCGACATCGCGATTGGTCAGGACAATCGATTCGTCGAGACGCAAAACCTGGGATCGCCAGCGAATGATGAGCCGGGTATTGACGCGATGGACTCGCTGGGCGACGATCTGGGCGACGATCTGGGCGACGATCAAGGCATTGATTATCCAGGCTCGCCCACAATGATCTGAGCCTGTTTCGCCCCGGAGCATGCCCTCATGCACGAGCCCGAAGACCCCGTCGAGTCCACCGACGACGGATGCATCCTGCACCTCTATGCGCGCCCTCGGGCAAGCCGCACCCAGATCGCCGGGCTGCACGACGGACGAATCAAGATGGGTTCCGTACCATGGGCACCCTGCCCGTGCGGTACCAGCGGCATCCTGCCCTCTGACGGTCATCTCATCAAGCAACGACGCCAAAGACTGACGTCTCATCAAGTAACAACGCCAAATGTCGTGGTCTCAGGGGACCCGACTGCGCGGAATGGGCAGGATGCCCAGGGTACGGAATCGGCAGGATGCCCAGGGTACGGAATCGGCAGGATGCCCATGGGACGGAATGGGCAGGATGCCCAGGGTACGGAATGGGCAGGATGCCCATGTCAGTCGTCGCGGCGTTTGACTTCGAGCTCAAAGAAATCCTGAGCGATCACCGTGTTGGGAAAGATCGCGCGGGCGTGCTCGAGGAAGATGTCGGGGCGCACATACTTCTGGGATATGTGGGTCAAGACCAACTTCTTGGCACCGGCTTCCAGGGCGCAGCGCGCGGCATCGGCGGCCGTGGAATGGCCGCGCTCATGGGCCAGACGCTCGTCTCCACCCGGATAGGTCGCCTCATGCACGAGCACATCGGCGTTGCGGGCAAGCTCGATGGCGCCCGCGCAGGGTGATGTGTCGGTGCAATAGACGATCTTCAAGCCCGCGCGCGGCGGACCGAGCACGTCTTGGGGTAGGACCGTGCGACCGTCCTCGAGTGTCACCGCCTCGCCGCGCTGCAAGCGGCCATACATCGGGCCGTGGGGCACGCCAAGCGCGCGGGCACCCTCGAGGTCGAAGCGCCCCGGCCGATCGCGCTCGACCAGGGCATAGCCCCAGGTCTCGATGCGGTGCTTTAGCGCGACGCTCTCGATGTGAAATTCGGGGTGCTCAAAGACGATGCCGGGCTCGGTGACCTCGTGGCTTCGCACCTGAAAGCCCGGCCACAAAATATTCAACTCACGCAGACACTTGAGCCATCGTTTGAGGCCGCGTGGACCAACGATATCGAGCGCTTCGTGGCGTTGATTGAGCGTCTGGGAGCCGACAAGACCGGGCAAGCCGTTGACATGATCGCCGTGAAAGTGAGTCAAAAAGATCGCTTTGAGCGCGCCGGGTCGAAGCACAGATTTGGCCATCTGGATCTGGGTCGACTCGCCGCAATCAAAGAGAAAAAGCTCGCCATCGCGGAAAAGAGCCATAGACGAGACGTTGCGTTGCGGTGTAGGCTTCCCGCTTCCGGTCCCAAGAAATACCAGCTGAATTGACATCTTCTACATTCCAAAAGAGCAGGCAACTGTGGCCTACGTTTCATCGGGTGGGGAAGATAGCAGGCAACGCTACCCTTGACCACAAAGCATCGCTTTGGGGTCGTGATTCACGGAAATGACATGAGCTTTGAGATTTTGATGAACGGCGTCGGTGACGCCTTCTCCACCGATCACTTCGGGACAAACTTTCTGGCCCGAAAGCAAGACTTCGTGCTCGCTGTCGATTGTCCAGACAGCTATCGAAACGCCCTCAATGCCAACGACTTCAAGCACGGCGACGGCGCGCTGGCGGTCGAACACATCGACGCCATGATCATCACCCATTTGCACGGTGATCACGTCAACGGCCTCGAGATGGTGGCTGCCTACCGCCGATTTGCCAAGGGCGGGCGCTTGAAGCTCTACACCTCGCCAGAGGTGGCCGAGGTGCTGTGGGATCGACGCCTGGCCGTGAGTCTGGGCACGTTGTACAACGGCGAAACGTTTGAGACCATGCAGCTTGAGGACTTTCTCGAGATGCACGTCATGGCCTGGGACGAGGAGATCTCGATCGGGCCCTTCACCATTGCGATACGGCGCACGCTTCATCACATCCCCGCCATGGCGATGCGCATCAGCGATGGTCAGGCAACGCTTGGCTACTCCTGTGATACGGTCTTCGATCCCGAGCTTATCGACTGGCTCCAAGACAGCGAACTCGTCCTGCACGAGTCGACCTTCGGCGTGGCCCACACACCGTTGTACAAGCTGCTCGAGCTGCCCGAGCCGCTTCGAGAGAAGATGCTCGTCGTGCATTATCCTGACGAGATGATCGGCGCCGAGATCGACGGCCTCACCCTGGCAAGCCAGGGTGAAATCTACGCCGTGGGCAAATCCGATTAGACCAGCTCGCGAGCCAGACGCTCGACGTGGCCGGTGGCTTTGACGTTGTCCTGAATCGCTGAGATTTTGCCCCCGGCGTCGATCAGAAACGTTGAGCGCACGATCCCCACATAAACTTTTCCGTAATTGGTCTTCTCGCGCCAGACGCCGTAAGCATCGGCCATCGCATGGTCGACATCGGCGACGAGCGGGAAGTTGAGCTCGTGCTTGGCGCGAAACTTCGCGTGGCTCTGCACGGAATCGGGCGAGACGCCGAGCACCGTCCAGCCGGCGGCCTGCAGCGCGGCGTAGCGGTCGCGAAAGTCGCAGGCCTGCGCGGTGCAGCCCGGCGTCATATCCTTGGGATAGAAATAGATCACCAGCTTTTGGCCGCGAAAATCCGCGAGCGAGACGGTGCCCTGATCATCGGTGGGAAGTGAGAAGTCGGGGGCGAGGTCGCCCACGCTGAGCTTGGGATTTACAGCCATGTTTTTATGTCCACTACAAAAAAGAAAGTTCGCCATCACACGGAGTTGATGGCGAACTAATCATATTGGCGGGCCGCTGACTTACTGCTTTCGAAACACGAAGACACTCTCGGTCGTAGACATACCGACGTCGTTTCGAGTGACCACGGAGATGCGGTTCATCCCCTTGAACAGCGGCACATTGGCCGTGATATCGGCCTGTTGGCCGCCAACGCGCAGATAGTTGAGCTTGAGCGTGTTGAACTTGGCCAGGTCCTCTTGCTGGTGGACGATGACGTAGTAGTCCTTGATGGCCGAGCTGTCCGTGATTGCGCCCTTGATGCCGACACTCTTGGCGCTGGTCATCATGACCTCGGGCTTGAGCTCGACGCGCGGCTTTTGAAAGACGATCATCTGGTCGACACCCTTGAGTTCGGCCTTTTGACCGTCCTTGAAGTCGACGCGCTCCTGCTCGATCCAGGCTTTTCGGTGACCCAGGTCGAGCTTGAGCCAGCCGTCGAGGCGGCCGACGACAGGCATCGTCGCACCGGCTTGAGCCATGGCGATGGTGTCGGTCTGTGCCGAGGCACCGCCAAAGATCTTGGCCGGCCCACTGCTCACTGTGGCCGTGCCGTTGGCGGCGTTGACCTTCTTGGACGTGGAGACAAAGGGGATCGTGAACTTCTTTTGAACGAACTCGCGGTAGGTCATGTCGTAGATGTCCACCTGCAGCTCGATCTCGGAGGCCTTCGGGGGAGTCTTGACGGTAAAGGAGAAGTCGACGCTCTTTCGCTCATCGACCTTGATCTTGCCAAGCTTCTCACGGCCGCGGTGCAAGTAGACCGAGCCGCCCGAGAGGTTCTTCAAGAAGACGGTGGTGTCCTCGCTTTGGGCGCCTCCCATGTTCTCCACAAAAATGCGGAAGGTGACGTCCTCGCCCTTTTGGAGCAGTCCGTCGCCGTTGGCGTCGATCACCTCGTAGGAGAAGCCAAAGTGCGGGCGCGGCTGGCCATTGGTCTTGAGATCGAGGCCGTACTGGCCCTCGAACTCGCGATTGGCGTCGCTGAGCACGATGTCGATGTGATCGTGGCGGCTGGCCGAGTCCTTGGGCGTGCTCACCTCAACGGCCCATTTCTTGGTCTGGCCGGGCATGAGCTTGCCAAAGAGAAACTCCCGGTCGCGCAGCATCGGGTTGTCACTTCGCGTGGAGCCCTTGACGCGGTAGAGCGGCTCGCTGCCCCGGTTGGTGAGCTCGGCGTTGATCGTGAATTTTTCGCCGGCGGCCACCGTGTCGTTGTCACGGCTGGTCGAAACCTTCAGATCGACGTTGGGCTTTTGAGCCGAGGTGCCGTCGGACCAATCGACGCCGAGTTTTTTGAGCTCGGCGGTGATCGTGGCCAGCTCGCGGTCGTAGATCTTTTTGAGCTCGCCTTGCAGGTTGTTGAGCTGGGCCGAGCGGCGCCACTCTTTGCCCGAGGCGACCACCAGCTGCTGGGCCAGGCGAATCTCGAAGTCCTCTTTGAAGACGTTGGGATCGACGAATTCCTCTTCCTCGCCTTCGGCCAGCTCTTTTTGGGCGTCCGGGTTGAGGTAGCGAATGTAGCTTATCTGGCCCTCGCCGGCGCGCTCGGTGCGGTTGACCAGGTGCGAGCTCAGGTCCTGCTCGCGCAGGTTGTTCTGAGAGAGGAACATCTGGACATTGTTCTTGAGGATGTTCACCGGCACGGTGTGCAGATCGGGGATGATGCCCCGGCTCTGGATCGAGACGCCGCCGGGCGTCAGATACTGGGCCACGGTGAGCTTGAGCGCCGAAGAATCCGGGAACTCGTAGAGGATCTGCACGGTGCCCTTGCCAAAGGAGGTGTCGCCCAAGACGATCGCGCGGTTGTTGTTTTGCAGCGCGCCGGCGACGATCTCGGAGGCCGAGGCGCTACCGCCGTTGAGCAGCACGATGATCGGATAGTCGGGCTCGCTGCCGGCCTTGGAGGCCGTCTTGGTCTCGCGCAGCTTGTTGCCCACGCCCACGGTGCTCACGATCGTGCCCTCGTTGAGGAAGAGATCGCTGACGCGGATCGACTGATCGAGCAGACCGCCGGGATTGTCGCGCATATCGAGCACGACGCCTTGCAGCCCGCCCATGCGCTCCTTGAGCTTTTTGAGATGGGCGACCAGATCGGTGGTCGTGTTGGCCTGGAAGTTCTTGATGCGGATGTAGCCCACCTTGTTGGCTAAAGCCTGGCTGTCGACCGAATCGATCTTGATGATCGCGCGCGTCAGGGTGAACTGGCGCGCGTCGGTCCAACCCTTGCGAAGCACCCACAGATCGATGTCGGTGCCCGGATCGCCGCGCAACATGTTGACGGCCTCGTTGAGGTTCATGTTGACCGTGGACTCCTCGCCGATGCGCACGATCATGTCCTGGGCCTTGATCCCTTTTTGAGAGGCCGGCGTGCCGTCGATCGGGCTGATCACGGTGAGCGCGCCGTCGCGAATCGAGATCACGATACCCAGGCCGCCGAACTTGCCGCCGGTCTGGGTCTGCATCTCCTCGTACTGTGCCGGGGGCAACAGGTTGCTGTGCGGATCGAGCGTGGAGAGCAGGCCGTTGATCGCGGCGTACTCGACCTCCTGGACCTTGCGGTCGGCGTCCTTCTCCAGGTGCTGCTCCATAAACAAGAAGATCTCTTTGAGACGAAAGCTCATCTCCCAGAGGCTCTCGATGTTGCGCACATCGAAGCGCTTGGTCTTGTCACCGACGCTGACGTCGATAAAGGCCGGCGTCGCATCGCCCTTTTGGTCATAGGCGATCACGACCTCGGCGATGTTGTTCTGAATCGCCTCCAAAGAGGCCACCAACATCTTGGCGGGCTGGATGCGCTCGGGCTCGACGTAGTTGTCCTTGAGCTGCAAGAGCACACGGTTCAAGACCTTGAGCGAGGAGAGGTCGTAGGCCTCGTCGGCGCCCTCGGCGGCGGCGACCTGCGAGTGGCGAAGATCGAATTGAACGCCCCGATCACTGAATTGAACACTCAATACAAAAGCGATCGTCAGCGAGAGCAGGGCAACGAGGAAGCGACCGTTTCGTCTAAAGCTGTGCATGCAAAATCTCGGTATGTATGCTTCAACCCTTGCAAGGGCTTTTGTATGCTCAAACAACCAGGTCAAACACCCGACCTGAGGTCATTGTACCATCAGCAGGACAGTAACCAAGAAGATGGTTACGCTAGCCTCCACTTCAACACCGTCGGCAGGCACCCACATTCCCGCGCCTGGCCTCAAGCCTACCCCAGGGGAAAATAGGTTGCAAAGAGTGGCTGTTGGGGTAATCTGCCACGATCGGATTGACCCGATGCTACGCAGGTGCCTTGCGTCAGGGAGCTGTTGGCCAATGACCCGAATGCCCGAAGTAGGCGAGCTCGTCGATGACGTTTTTCGCATCGAGTCCAAACTCGATGCCGGAAACTTCGGCGCCGTCTACAAGGTCCACGACATCCTCGAAGATCGCACCATCGCGCTCAAGGTGCTCAAGCCCGGACCGCACGATGAGGCCGAGCTTCGTCAACGCTTCGAGCGCGAAGCGCGCCTGGTCTACAGCCTGCAGCACCCCCACGTCGTCGAGGTCTACTACTACGGCGAGACGGCGTCCGGGCTGCCCTACATGGCCATGGAGTACCTCAACGGCACGGATCTGCGCAGTCTGATCCACCACAATGGCCCGCTCAACCCTGCCCTGATCCGACGCATCAGCCTCGAGGTGCTCTCGGCGCTCGAGACCGCCCACGAGATTGGCATCGTGCACCGCGATCTTAAGCCGGCGAACATCTACCTGGTCAACGATGGCGGCAAGGGCCACGTCAAGGTGCTCGATTTTGGGTTTGCCAAGGCGCTCGATGGTGAGAGCCAGGGTGAGATCACCAACGCCGGCACGCTGGTCGGAACGCCGGCCTACATGTCGCCCGAGCTCGTGCACAAGAAAAACGTCGGGCCACCGGCGGACTTGTACGCGATGGGCTTGATCATGGCCGAGATGATCATGGGCGAGAAACTGATCAAGATTGAGAGCGTCTACGAGACCATTCTCTTTCAAGCCTCGCCCAAGAACATCAAGATGCCTGCCCCGGTGGCAAACAGCCTCTTTGCCCAGATCATCAACCGCTCGGTCGCAAAGGATCTGGCCGAGCGCTACAAATCGGCCACCGAGATCATCGAGGACCTCAAGCGCCTCGACATCCCCGGCGTCGGCCCGCTCTCAAACGGCGCGCCCAGCGAGTATGGCAACGCCGACATGAATGCGCGCACTCGCCCGCGCTCCACGGGCATGCCCTCGATCGAGGAGGTCGACCGCGCCCTGGGCCTCGATCCCGAAGATCCCATCGGCTATCCGCCAATCCACGACCACGATCTGCCCATGCAGTCTCGCCCGATGCACAGCATGGCCGAGGACGAGCCCACCTTTGACAGGCCTCCTGAGCGCCTATCGAGCCCGTCGGACTCCAATGCACGGCCCGAGGACAGCTTTATCATGGGCAATCTGGCCATTCCCGCCTCGAGCGCGCCAGCGAGCAACTCCGGGATGGGCGAGATATTCGTGGGCATCATCGTCGGCCTGGCGATTTTGAGCATCATTTTGGCCTTCATCATGCACTTGGGATGACGTTTGTCCGAGCCTGGCTGGCTGGTGCCGCACTCGCGACACCAATGTCCGATCGCGGATAAAGCACAGTCACCGCCTTGCACCGATGCGCCCCCCGGTCAAGGCTGACACCGATACCCACCCTTCAAATCCCAGGTGCTATTTCTTGCAAGCGCCTGAATCCATGAGACAATCCGGCCGCGCCCGCAGGTCGATTGCACGCAAAGCTGTCCCAGAAGCGCTCGCTGGTATGGTGCTTGCAATTTGTTCTGCCCAGTTGCCGCCCGCTCTCTTCGCACACAAGCAGGACCGCTCATGACGCAAAACCTCAAGCGCCCTTCCTCACTGCTCCTCTCCATGGCACTGGCTGCCTCTTTGCTGGTCGGCTCATCCGGCTGCGGAAGCGATGCGGGCAGCGATTACGAGCCGGATCGCAACAACGCCACCAACAACAGCTCCAACAACACGAACAGCAACAACGACAACAACGCCGGCGAGGCCAACAACTCCAACAACTCCAACAACCCCGACCCCTTCATCCCTGAGCAGGAGGAGTTCTTGGTGCGCGAGGTTGCGGCGACCGACAACCACGTCTTCGTTCCCAACAGCGATCCGGACAGCAACACAGTGGCCTTGATCGACGGGCGCGACTTCAGCGTGCTGCCCCTTCGCGTTGGTCGCCAGCCCACGCAGGTGCGCGCCGCCCAGATCGAGGGTATCGGCTCGGTGGCCTATGTGCTTTGCGAAGGCTCCTCGGTGATCGCGCTGGTGCGCGCCGACATGAGCAGCGGCCTCGATCGTGGCCACGTCAACCTGTTGTCGGTGCCTCGCGAGGTCAACGCCTTGACGATGGCGCCCGACGGGCGCCACGCTCTGGCCTACATCGACCCGCGCCTGCCCCTCAACTCCGGTGCGAGCGTCGCCTCGTTGCAGACCCTGGCCTTGATTCGCCTGGGCAATCAGCCGAGCGAAGATCGCGTCTTCGAGCTCTCGGTGACGCGCCTGATCTCGAGCATCCAGTTTACGAGCGACAGTCGCGAAGCCTTTGTCGTCGGGCGTGAGGGCGTCAACCGCATCGCGCTCTCGGAGATCATGGACGACGCGTTTGTCGCGCCGATCGGGCTCAACCTCTCCGATAGTATTTTCCCGCCCGACGATCAGGAGGTCGTCGTCAGCGCCGACGGCAGCTTCATGGTGGTTCGCACCAGCCAGTTCGCCGGCATCGCCCTCTTCCGCCTTCCCGGCGCGCAGACGCCAGGCAGCGTGCAGGTCGTCGAGCTTTCGGCCATCCCGACCGACGTTGACCTGATCGAGCGCACGGACTCGAGCGGCGCAGCGACGCGCACGATCATGGCGACGCTGCGCTCGCGTGAGCAGGTCGCATTGATCGACATAGACGCGCTCTTTGGCGGCGCCGAGGCCGAGGACGCGCTCACGCTGATCGACGTCAACGGCGCGCAAGCCGGCCTGGCGCGTCTGACCCCCGACGCCGACCAGGTGCTCATCTATTCGGGCCTGGTGGCCACGCCGCTGATGGGCGTGCTCGACCTCGAGAGCGGCGCGGTGCGAACCCACATGCTCCGAAACCAGATCCGCAGCCTCGCGATCTCCGAGGACAGCAAGTCGGCAGTGATCGTGCATCACAAGCAGGCCGGCACGATCGGCGCGGGCACCGATCCGCTGGAGGTCTTTCAGCGCAGCTACGGCATGACGATCTTCGACATCGCCACAGGCTACAGCCGCCCGCTCGTGCTGCAAGGCGAGCCGACCGACATCGTCATGACGCGCACGCCCGACGGCCGCCCGATCGTCTACAGCATGCTCGTCTCCTCGGACCCGAGCAGCCAGGGCATCATGCGCGTCGACCTGACGAGCTTTCGAAGCGACTTCGTGCGCCTGGCTCGAAAACCCATCCAGCTTGGCACCGTCGCCGGAAAGGTTTTCGTCAACCAGGACTCGCCGACCGGGCGCATCACCTTCTTTGATATCGAAACGCAGTCGCAGCGCACCGTCAGCGGCTACGAACTCAACGCCGGAATCGACTGATGAAGACCTACAAACTCAGACTCAAACGCGCGACGCTGATTTGTGCCCTGGCGCTTTTGCCGGCCTGCGCTGACATGGGCGATCGCAGCTACGACTCACCAAGCGGCAGCAGTAATAATGGTAATAATAGCGATGGCTCGAACAACAGCAACAACGCTCCGTTTATCCCCGAGGATAAGGTCGAGTTCAGCTTCTCCAAGCCGGCGATTGTGGCCGAGACGATTTTCGTGGCCAACGAGACGCTCAATTCCGTGGCGGTCATCGACAGTCGCAACCTCTCGGTCACGACCGTGCTCGCCGGCTTTCGGCCAACGGCCGTGGTCGGCCCGGAGCCGGCCTTCGCCACAAGTAGCGCAGCGCGCGTGATGGCGCTCAACGAGGGCAGCAACTCGGTGACGATCATCGATCCGGCAACGTTCGCCACGCGCACGGTCGCCGTGCTCCCCCATGCCAACGCGCTGGCCATCGACCCGTCGGGCCGCTACGGCGTGGCCTGGTACGACGACGCGCGCGCCCAGAGCGGCCAACGCGCCGGAGATCTCTCCTCGGTGAGCATCATCATGGGCGAGCGCTCGGTGAGCGTCGCCGTTGGCTTTCACGTGCGCCGCGTGCACTTCGACCGTACAGGCGAGCTCTTGCTCGTGCTCACCGACGACGGCATCAGCCGCATTGAGCTGGCATCGCTCGTCGCCGACAGCTTCGCGGCGCCCATTGCGATCGTCTCGCCCAATCTTCGCCAGATCAAGCCCGTCGATCTCGAGGTGGTGATCAGCCGCGACGCCAAATATGCCGTCACGCGCACCACGGCCTGGAAGGGGCTGGTGTTGCTCGACATCGAGGCCCGCGAACAGCACCTGATCGCGCTCCCCGAGACGCCGACCGACATCGAATTCGTCGAGCGCGACGGCCTGGAGATTTTGGCCGTGCTGCGAAATCGCTCACAAATCGTGCGCGCCAGCGTGCCCCAGGGCCTGATCAACGCCGCCCTATGGTCGGCCGACAACGCTCTCCACACCCAGGTCGTCGGCTCGAGCCATGGCGAGGGCGACGTCGGTTTGAGCGATGCTGGCGACGCTGGCGACGCTGGCGACGACGTCGGGCAACTCGACACAGGCGCGAGCGACGACGCAGGTGCGAGCGACGACACAGGCGTTGAAGTAGATACGAGCATCGAGCCTGATGTTGGCGTCTTGGACGATGCCAGCGAAGGCGATGCCAGCGACGCAGCCGTCGATGACGATGCCACCAGCGAGCCCGGCCACTGGCCAGACCTCGACGGCTTCAGCTACCTCGACATGATCGTGGCTGGCCTGGGTGCTGCGAGCATCTCGGCCGACGGGGCGAGCGCCCTGCTCTTTACCACGCTTGGCGAGGAGCGCCGCAGCGTGCTGCTTGGCCTCGAGGACAACTCCCAACGCGCGCTGATCTTTGAGAAGGGCATTCGCGGCGCGCTCTCCGACGAGCGCGGCAACACCTTCTTGGTCTTTCACTCCAAGAAGGACGGCCCGCTTCCGACCACGGCCACGCCCACCGACCCGGAGTACATCGCCAGAAGCTGGGGCGTCTCGATGCTCGATGTCGCCACGGCCGCCACGCGGCTCGTGCTCACCCAACAAGAGCCTGGACCGACCACGCTCTGGGCCCCCGAGACCGGCGATGCGCGTGTCTTCATGGTCTTCAAGCAGCCCTCGCTGGTCAGCCAGATCCAGGACTCACACCGCGACGCGGTGGTGATCAATTTGCGTAGCTTTCGCACCGACGCCTTTCGCCTGCCCAGCCTGCCCGAGGGGCTGGGAGTCATCGCCTCGGCACGCAAGGTCTACATCAGCCAGACCCATCCGCAGGGACGCATGAGCTTTGTCAATGTCGACACCCTCGAGCGCCAGACCGTCACCGGCTACCAGCTCAACGCGGGAATCGAATAAGCCCATGAAAAGAAACGCCTTTCAACCCAAGCGAGCGATGTAATGTTGATACAAACGAAGAAATTATTGTTGGGTGCCGCAGCCGTCGCAGCGCTGACAGCAGCGTGTGGGCCGGACACCTCGAGTGCCTGGAAGCAGAACCTGCAGATCGGCACGCCGCTCGAGCTCAACGGAGATCTGGCCTTTCTAAACCGCAGCTTCGAGCAGGTGCACGTCGTGCGCTCAGGCATTCGCGACAACGCGCTCTTTGTCGATTCGCTTCGCCTCAATACGGGCAGCGAGCCGGGGCAAATCGCGCGCTCGAGAGACGAAAACACGCTTTTTGTCGTCAATGAAGGCGAGCGCACGCTGAGCGTCTTCGACATGCGAGGAGACGACGAGCCTGGCGTGCAAAAGGTCGCGCTTGGAAGCGCCTACGACCGCATCAGCGTCGATCCCGAGGGCCAGTTTGTGCTGCTCAGCTTTAGCGGCAACTCCTCAAAAAAGATCATCGCACGAAACCTCAACGAGCTTGGCATCGTCGATCTGCGCGCCGGCCTGCCTGAGCGCGCCGAGTTCGTCACGCTCTTTAGCCGCGCCCAGGATATCGTCTTCGCGCCGCCCTTTACCCTGGGCGGGCGCCCGCAGCGCATGGCAGCCGCACTCTCGCCAAGCGAGATCACGCTGATCGATCTCGAGGCCACCAACGAGTTCGACCGGCTGCGCAGCGTACCGCTGACGATAAGCCAGGCCGACCAGGTGCGAAACCCCGTGCAGGTCGTCTTCGACACCACGCCAAACGAGGCCGCGCCCGACACGATCAGCCTCTATGTATTGACCGACCGCGGTGAAGACATCACCCAGATCGTCATCCAGCCCAGCGTGCGCGAGGACGCGCTTCGCAAGTTCGATATCAGCGTCAACCAGTTGGCCGCCGGCCAGGCGCCCGTCAAGATGGCTGTGCTCGATTTGCCCGGCGTGGGCACGCGTCTGCTCGCCCTCGACGGCAGCCGCCCACGCTTTACCCTGGTCGACGTCACCAGTGGCGAGAGCGCCACCTTCGATCTGCCGATCACTGCAGCGGCGAGCGACATGCTGGTCTTCAAGACCTTGCCTCCCGGCGGCGATCGCGTCGAAACGCGCGTGCTCGTCTACTCGACGCGCTCGCCGCTGGTGGCGATCATTCGCCCCGAGAGCATCGCCGTCTCCGGGGATACGCCCACGGCCGGCCAGACTATTCAAGCCATCCGCGCCAAAGAGGCGCCCCAGCGCATCATCATGGACGGTGAGTTCGATCAGGACCGCGCCATCGCTTTTCACGCCGGCACCCAGGACGGCTTCACAGTGTTTAACCTTCGCACCAACCGAGCGATCCCGATTCAGGGTTACGGGCTCTCGGATCTTGTTTTTGACGGCTCCGTCGGCTACGGCGTCTTTCGCGATTCGCCACACTTCGTGCGCTTCGATCTCGAGACGGGCCACCCGACGGTCTTTGATCTACCGGCGCCGGGGCGTCGTATCTTTGCCCATGACACAACCTTGCTCGTGCAGCACGCCGATGCCTCGGGCAGCTTCACCGTGCTCGACGCCAACGAGCCTGTGCCAGCAAAGGCTCGCCACTTCGAGAACGTCTTCTTCAACGGTCTTTTTCAGCAGGTGCTGCCATGAAGCCATCCAATCGCCAACGATTCGCTAGCCTGCTCGTCGCAGCGAGCGTGCTCGGCGCGGCGCAAGCCCCGGCAGTGGCCCATGCGGGCGAGTTGATCGTCGAAGGCCGCATCAATACGACCTTCATCACCGACACCAGCTTTGACGCGCTCTCGAATGAAAACCACGTCGTCGGCACCTGGTTGGGCGTGGGCTACGATCTGGGCGCCTACGTCTTGCCCGGCTTTCGCGCCTACGTCTTGCTCGACAGCACGGGCCTGAGCCGCGAGCGCTTCAACGGCGCCTTGAGCATGGATTGGTCACGCCAGGTGTTGATGGCCGCTGCCGATTATGGCCCCGATTTGTGGGGCTTCTTTCGCCCATCGGTGCGCGTTGGAGCGGGCTGGGCTACGCAGTCGCTGACACTTGCCTCGGCCAATCCGAGCGTCCACGACCGCACCCACGACCTGGCGGCGACGGCTGCGCTAGGCTTTGAGCTCTACGTACCCTACACCAACGATCCGGCAGGGCCTCCGCTGTTCAACACGATAACCTTCGGGCTCGGCGGCCACTTCGGTTACATGGCCCAGACGACGGCCAACTTCAATGATCTGCGCGCCGACGACGATGCCTACGCCGACTCCGATCCCTGGCAGCGCGCCGGCTCAAACTTCGGCGAGCTCGACATCGACGGCCTGTACTGGAACCTGGGACTGGTCGTGCGCTTCTTGTTGTAGGCTCTTGGCTGGACTTCTAAGAGCTAAAGTCATTGCTTGTTGATAGCCCAGTCGTACTCGGTGAACTCGACCGTAGCCGAGCCCAATTGCAACACCTTGGCCTGCTCGGCGCTGACATAGCGCGCGATGTAGGCCTCAATTGAGCCGCTGTGTTTCTCGAAGTCCTGACGAAACCAGTTGAAGAGCTGAGTGGTGTAGACCGTGTTGCCTTCGACGCGCGTGGCCTGCGGCACGAACTCGCGCGTGGCCGCCTCGAGGTTTTGCTCGAGGTTGGCGTGGGTCATCGCCGACGTGCGAAGTCGCGGACAGCTCTTGGCGGCACAGACCAGCACGAAGTGAATGCGCGGCTCGTCGAATTGAACGCGGATCACCTTGTTGTGCTCGAGGTCGTCGAGGGTCATCTTCTGGCCGGCCACGGTGTGCACGTCCTTGTTGAAGAAGCCATCGAGCTTCATCACGCTCTCGACGGGCCACTTGGAGATAATCGCATCGAGCACCAGCGCGTTGTAAGCGTTGATGTAGAAGGCCAGGCGCGCACTCTTGCTCTTGGCGTCAAGCTTGGCCTCGCCCACCTGCTTGACGTAGCTCGCCAGCGCGGCGCGATCGGCGCTGTCGCCATGCCAGCGCCCGTAGGCGACCATGCCGCGTCGGTCGACGTACTTGTTGAGCAGTGCCTCGAACGGTGCGTGATCGATCACATCGGCGTCGCCAGCCATCTCGGCTTTTTTCTCGGCCCTCTCTACCTTCTTCTCGGCCTTCGCTACCTTCTTCTCGGCCTGCTCTACCTTCTTCTCGGCCTGCTCTACCTTCTTCTCAGCCTGCTCAACTTTCTTGTCGGCCTTCTTGAGCGTCGTGGCCTGCTCGGCTGTGGTTTCGGGGCCGTCTGCGAAGGCCGACGGCAGGGCTGCCAGGCTGACTCCGAGCACAGAGGAGACGATCAAGGATTGGATTTTATGGCGCATGTTAAGCTCACAATGACGATGCGTTAACAAAAACTCGCTCTGGATCGATACTGAATCGAGAGATGGACGCTGGTCTTGACAAGGAAATTCACTATTCCACGCCAGGCCAGGAACAAAAAAACCCCGCGGCCATGAGGATGGTCGCAGGGTTTTCTTACAACGGCTGGCGGGATGAAGCAACAGGGGGGAATCGTTCCTCCGGCTCCCGTCGGCAACGGCTCAGCGTGTTACTTCACAGGAAACTTGTATTGCTGGGCGCTCTCAAAGTTGCGAGCAACGTCCTTCCAGTTAACGATGTTCCAAAAGTTATCCACGTACTGGCCGCGGTTGTTCTGGTATTTCAGGTAGTAGGCGTGCTCCCAGACATCGAGGGCGAGCACGGGAATTGCGGTGAACTGGGTTTGCTTCTGGTGGTTCTCGGCGGCCAGCGTGACGAGTTGATTGCCGCCCGGCTGCCAACACAAAAACGCCCAGCCGCTGCCCTCGACGGCCTTGGCGGCCGCGGCAAATTGCGCCTTGAAGCTGTCGAAGCTGTCGAAATCCTTCTTGATCTGGTTGAGCAGATCGCCCGACGGATCGCTGTAGTTGTTCGGCGAGCACATGTTGTTCCAGAACATCACATGATTGAAGTGACCGGAACCATGGAAGGCCGCAAGGCGCTCGAGGTGCTGGATCTGATCGAAGTTTCCGGACTTGCGCGCCTCGGCCATGCCCTGCTCGGCCTTGTTCAGCCCGTTAACGTAGCCCAGGTGATGCTTGTCGTGGTGCAGACGCATGGTCTGCTCATCGATGTAGGGCTCAAGTGCGTCATAGGCGTAGGGAAGTTCGGGAAGGGTATGAGTTCCAGCCATGAAATGCCTCCAGAAAAGAATTGATGGTGCCAAATAAAAAAAATAGGACTGTCCAAGCCCCACGAACATAGGTCGTGGGCGGGCTGTGTCAAGCGCAGGTGTGAAAAAAATTTCGCGACCCGCTCGGCAGTGCTCAGCGTGCGGTGAAGTAGGCGTCCTCGACGCCCTCGACGTACTCACCAACCAATCCGTCGACAAAGTCGCGGTTGCTCACGCTGAGTTCGATGCGCACGAAGCTCTGGTCTTGGTCGAGCGGCGGCGAGAAGACGCCGTCGGTAAAGAAGTGCTCGACGGCCTCGCTGTTGAGCTCCCAGCGGCCCTCGGCCGTACTCTCGTCGGGCAACAACTGCCCGGCGTTATCGACGCGAAGCATCCAAGCGAGATCGGTCTCGAGCACGCGGCCCTCAAAGAAGGACGAGAAGTCGGCGCGCGTAGGAGGCTGGCTAAAGGGGATGGGCGTCGCGGCGAAGAGCGCAGCCTCGGCCGCCTTGAGCAGCAGCTGAAGATCGCGCGCGTGATCGGGATCAACGCGCCTCCAGTGCATCGTGTTGTTGAACTCCGTCTTCAAACCGTACTCGATCGAGGCGCGCGCATAGCTCAGGCTCTTGACCAGCGCCGTGCGTGAGGCTTCCAGGCGCTGCGGGTGCGTGACACCGCGAAACAGTTGGCCATCGAGATAGCGCACCGTGTAGTCCGCCGGGCCAAAGGCCGGCAAAAACAGCGGATCGTGCTCCGTGGGAGCAAGGCGCCAGGGGCCAAAGGCGTCTTGCAGCGTCCAACCATGCTCGTAGGCCGCCACAAAATAAATCAGCGCACGCACGGCGGCGACCGTCGACTGCAAGAGAGCAAGCTCGGAGCGGCCAAGCACCAGGCTCAGGTTCGGGTCGTGAAAGGTTTCGCCGGGCACGAAGATCCGCGTGAATTGCCCATCGTCCAAAGCGATCTGAAGGGTCTGCTCGATCTGCTCGAGATGATTGGCCACACCGACCAGGTTGAGCATCAAACGGTTGACCGGGTTGACCAGGCCCTCGACAAAACCACTGAGCGTGCGCAGTTGATCGCGCGTCCAGGGGAGCTGATCAGCGAGCAGGCCGCGTACGCCCAGATACTGGCCTTCGTCGTCCCAGCGCGCACCGCGCCCCAGCCAATACAACAATCCGTCGTTGCCATAGATCGTGGAACTGGCGTTGATCGCGCGGCTTGCGCCCAGGCTGTCGATGATCAGGGTCGAGAAACGCGCCGCGCCCGGCAACAACAGCAAATCCGTGATCGCCTTTCCGGCCGCCGCCGTGCCGTTTGTCGGCTCATCGGCGTGCCATGACGCATAGATTTGCTGCGCGCGCGCCACGTTGTGATTGGTCAGCGCCGACTCGGCATCGACCGCGTTGCTCGATACCGCGTCGGGGCCGTAGGGGGCATCACGATCGAACGAGTCGTCCGCGCAGCTTACCAGCACAAGCGCCACGACCGTGGCGATCACAAATGTGATCGCGGGTAATCTGAGGCTGTGAATTGAAGGTTTTTCCATTGTCTCTTTGACCGCAATCCTGCGTATTCCAAGCGCGCACCGAGCACTGCACACGGTGCACAGGCTCTGGTCACTGCAAAAGCCTTGCCGACGCATTTTGAAGTGACGGCCCTGTCCGGCGCACCGTGGCCGGGCCTGGAGATTGGGCGCGCCAGCGCATCGAAGCAAGTTTTTGATCGCTGGTGTAGCTCTACTCCGATTTCGGATGGAGAGTTGTCGCTTTGCCCGGCCTTCCGATATAGTAGGGCGCACGAAGGGTCATGACAATGGCGCAGGTGAATCAAAAAATGTGTGCAGCAGACCAACCAGGTCGGGGGTATTCGGCAGACACGGCCAAGCGCTGTGTGCTGCTTGGCGCCCTGTTTCTGGGCTGCTTGCTGCTGGCCACCGGATGCCCAAGCTTCGAGGATGGCTATTCCGGCACCTATCGTGAGGTGGATTTTGCGCCCAACCAGGACGAGGTGATCGCCGTCGACTTTTTTCGCTTCGGCACCGATGCGCGCGCCATCGTACGCTACTACCGGCGCACGGCCTCGAGCGCGATCGATTCGCCGTTTTTGGCCCAAAACCAGACGCGCTGCGCCTGGACCAAGGCCGATCAGTTCGACGAGGACGCCCTGCGCTTCAGTCTGCCCATTCCGCCCTCGGCCAGGCGTCCACAGGCCAACGTCATCGGAGCCTTCGACAAGGACGCAGTGATGATTGCTCGCGTCGTCGAAGACGGCCAGCAAGAGGTGCCACGCGAGCTTAAATTGGCCCTGGTGAGCACGCGCCCAAACGCCAATTGCGTTGCCATTGAGGACTTCTTCGTGCGCGCGGTCTTCGACGAGCAGGAGAGCAATACACTGGCGATCGCACGCTACGAGCTGCGATACCCCGTGCTGGCGATCATGTGGGTGGGC
This sequence comes from Lujinxingiaceae bacterium, assembly GCA_013697635.1. GTDB lineage: Bacteria > Myxococcota_A > Bradymonadia > Bradymonadales > Bradymonadaceae > JACCWM01. The sequence goes on from JACCWM010000177.1 coordinate 21,555, forward strand.
GTCGAACCGGTTCAGCGCGACGGGGCCGTGCTTTTTGTCGCCTTCAACCGGCCCGAGCCGACCGTGCGCCTCGATGCCGGACGAAATTTCTCAAGCGAGATCAACGGCTTGCAGGGCAGCCTTGCGCTGCTCATTCCCCAGCCGAGTGATCGCATCTTGGTGCGAAGCGGCAATACACGCTACGCGCTGGCACACTTTGTCGTCATCGACGATCGCGAGGCCGAGGGACGCTTCTCCTGGGATATCAACGAGGAGCCGATCGTCGCCACGGCGCTGCAGCGCGGTCGCCGCGAGGACGTGCCCGAAGACATCGAGAGCAACGGTTGGGGAAAGGCCGTTTTGTTCGTCGAGGGCAAGCTCAGCGAGCTCGATGACAACTTGCAGCTTCGACTCGACGGCCTGGAGCAGAGCGATGACAACGCTCACTTTTACATCGTCGATGTATTCTTCTATAACGACGAGGTGGCGCTCGTGCGACTGCCCCAGCGGCCGCAGCCCAACAAGACCGTGCAGCGGCGAGTGCCCATTCAGTTGACGGAGACCTACCTGGACAGACGAGAAGTCCTGCTGCCACGTCTCTTTCCGTACAATTATTAAGCGTTCGCGATGAATTGGGGGCCGCCGGGCCGCGCATCGGAGCGCACATCATCTGTGGTCAACGTCGGCAACGAAGTGTTTTCTCAACAAGCTCATGGAGGCAAGTGGGGCCTGTGCGTGCTCGTGCTCGTGGCGCTTTGGGCCACATTGTACGGCGCGCCATCGACGGCCCAAGTCGTGCCCGAGACGCCCCTTCGAATCGTCGTCGCCCCACCCTTTCAGGTGTTGCTCCTCCACGAGGACGAGGATGCGTCCACGAAGACCCTGGGCCAGAGCCTTCAGGACGGTGTCACCGCCTATCTGGTGAGTTATCCGGAGCAGTTTACGCTGGTCACCCAAAAGGAATTCGTCGGGCGTCTGGAGCGAAATCAACTCTTTGGAGGCACGCTCTCGCTGGCGCGCCAATGGGCCGAGATGGGCATCGAAGAGTACAAGCGCCTGCAGACGCGCGAAGCGATCGAGCATTTGGAGAAGGCGCTTCAAAACTTCACCAAGATACGCTTTGAAGCGATTGAGCCCGAAGAGATCGCCGAGGTGCTGCTCTATTTGACCCTGGCCTATCTCGAGGATGGCGGCGATGTCGTGCGCCCGCTCGAGCTGATCAAGATGATGATCGTGCTCGATCCACAGCGCACGATCCGTGCCGGATACTACCCCGACTATATCGTGCAATTTTATCGCAGCGCCGGCGAGGCCTTGCGCGACGAGCTCCAACGCCTGGGGCCGTCGATTGGCCACGCCCGCGAGATCGCAGCCACCGCTGGCGCCGACGCCGTGCTCTACGGCTACGTGGTGCCCGACGCTCAGCTCGGTGCCCGTGTTTTGCTTTATACGTATACGGTGGCGGCCGATGCTTTTTTGCCGCTCGAGGCGCTGGGTCTTGGAACCCTCGAGCGCGATGAGGTGCACGAAGCCGGCAGCCGCTTGATGAGTCGCTACAGCGCCTACCTGTTCGAAGAGCGAGCCGAGCCTCCTCGCCCGGTCGAGGCATCCCAGGGCCAGAGCGCGCTGGCCATCGAGCTGCAGTTTGCCTACGCGACCTTCTTGAAGTTCCCAAGCCCGATTGAGCGCTCCTTTGGCAATTACGGCGTCAGCGTCGGAGCGAACTTCTCTTTGACCCGCGAGTTCGGCGTGGCCGGCGCGCTGCAGGTGCTCAACTCGATGCGCGATTACAACGGCATTCTGCGCGAGGACTTCACCACGATCCGGGGATTTCTCGGCGGCCAGCTCGGCGTGGAGTTCTACGACTTCAACCTCTCGATTCAGACCGCCCTCGAGCTCACCCACGTCGGACCGATCCGCGCGATCGGCGACAAGAACTGCATCCCGGCGCCCGATCTGCTCTGCGACAACAACTATGGCACTGTGGTCTTCGACCAGCTCGCCTTGCTCATGGGCGTCAACACTCGCCCCCGGCTCTCCTATCGGGTGACGCGCGCGCTCGAGGCGGTTGCAAGCGTCAGTGTCAGCTACTATTTCTATCCGATGACGGATCGGATTTTGAATTTTCCGCTCACCGCAGAGGTAGGCGTACAGTACCGATTTTAGCGCAATCCAAAGGCGAAGCGATGGATGTCGAATACAGTTTGAGCTTTGGACCGATCGAAGTTTCGCGCGAGGAGTTGCTCGACGCCTTGGAGCGCTTGCTGCGCCGCATCGAGGCCTGGCCTGAGGGAGAGGTGCTGCGGCTCAGCTATTCGCCCGAGGGGGTGGCGTATAGCGGCGAGGCTATCAAGGGCACCGAGCTCGACGAGATTTTGGCGCAGACCGCCGACTGGGACGGCCTGCAGGTGATCATCTCCTACGAGTTGACGATCAGCGGGCTGATGCTGCTCAACGACATTGCCGGTTTTACCACGGTGATGCTGCGCGTGCCGGGCATCGCGATGCACTCCAAGCGAAAGGGCACATTTCAGGCCGAACGATTCTTCGATGTCGTGGCCGACGTGCTCGAGGATCTGGGCGCGGAATTTGCCATGCTGGAGCGCTCGTGGCCGGGACGCTCGCGCACGCTCGAGGACGTTGAGGAGTGGCTCGACCTGGTCGAGCGTGGCGAATTCTCACACGTCGAGTGGGTGCTCATGCGCGAGCGCGGCGTGCCCTTCGAGGAGGTCAGCTTCTTGGAGAGCAGCGAGTACCTGTTGGAGAATTATGACTATCGCAACTTGTGGGTCGCCACACGATGGCCGGGGTTTCGGGCCAAACCGCTGGAGTGAGCTGTGCTCATGCTTGGATAGCCGATCGTGGTGATTAGCATCAAGGCGTCAGTTTTTTTCGAGCGCGGTGTTTTTCTCCACGAGGTAATAGCGATCATGACCAGCCAGCAGCAAGAAGAGGGACGGCTTCGCACCCATCCAGCCGAGCGCTTCGCGGCCGCCGAACAAGTGCTCGACATCGAGGAGATCCACGAGCAACTGATGAGTGAGCCGCACCCGGGCCTTGCTGGACACCGCCAGATTGCGATCCTCAAAAAAGGCCCGCTCACCCAGGTCTACTTCGTCTTCGACGAGGGTGGCTGCATGCCCGATCATAGCGCCGATGGGCTCGTCACCATTTACGCGATCGATGGGGAGTTTGCCGTCACTACCGCTGCGGCCAGGCACATACTCGAGCCCAACATGGTGCTCGTGCTCGAGCCCGGTATCGAGCACCGCGTCGACGCACTGATGCCCGGGCGCATGCTGCTCACCGTCTATTTGGCCGAGCGCTAAGCGCTGCCTGGGCGTCATGACCGGCGAAACAAACAATAAACGAAGCTTTGAGCGCGCCCGGCCGGCGTTTGATGCGCTTCGCGGCGCACCTTTACGAGTTCGAGCTCTTTGCCAAGGGTTTGCGCGAGACTCTCCGGACTGTAGCGAACGATCGGCAGGCCGCTGCAGCGCTCGGGACCATCTTCGGCGAAGGTGGCGATCACGGCGTGGCCACCCGACTCGAGCGTCGCGAGCAAGGTCTGCACATATTTTTGGCGATCGACTGGATCGGTGAGGAAATGAAAAACCGCGCGATCATGCCACAGCCGCTGGGGCGCGAGCGCGACATCGGTGATGTCGGCCTCGAGCCAGCAGACGCTGGGCGCGCGCTCACCGAGGCGTTGGCGGCTCGCAGCCAGGCCTGCAGCGGAGATGTCCAAGACGCTCACCTGGCCGTGGCCACGATCGAGGAGGTGATCGACCAGCAGCGAGGCGCCGCCGCCAATGTCGATGATCGCCTCGGCGCGGCCCAGGCTGCAGGCCTCGATGAGTTCAAGCGAGAGCGCGGGGCGAGGCTGAAACCAACTGACATCCGACGGCGACTTCTCGGTGTAGACGCCTTCCCAATGGGCCTTTCGTTCCATGCGCGTGCTCCAAAGACTCAGGCCAGAAAACGACGGCGATTCTCGGCGGTGGGCAGCATACAACTCAGTTGTCGGCCAAACCAATTGTAACGATTTTTGGCAATGAGATTGTAGATCATGTTTCGCAGCGGCCTTGGCACGAGCACCAAGACGTACAACAGGGGCCAGGCGCCCGGCAGCCTGCGCACAATGCGCAGCGCGGCCGTGCTCCGGGTGTAGGCGCGGCCATCTTCGATCAGGACGACGCTGTCGAGCTCATCGGGATCGAGGCCATGGTGCACAACCAGAGCGCGGCCTGCTTCGGACTGCAAGGAGGCAAATCCAAAGTGCATCGACGGGTCACGCTTGATGATGAACTGCACGGTCCCGTTGCAGAGGTTGCAGACACCGTCAAAGAGGATGATCGAGGCTGGTTCGGCCGTTTTTGATGCCAATTCGGTGTGGTTCATGTGAAAAACCTGTAAGTCGATGCCCTGTCCAAGGCCTTGATCGGACTTGACCCGTGATCGTCCCTATTATCGTCTGCACCGAGTAGCTATACGCACCAAACAAGCAAATTGGAAGAGCGCGAAATTCCCGCAAACACGGCCCGATCAACGTTAATCGAAGAACGTCAGGAGCCACGATGTCGATGCCAGGAGAGAGTTTTGCGGGCCCATTGCCAGAGCTGACGGCCGAACAAATCGCGCTTCGCGAAGAGTTGCGCGCCGACGTCTACATGCTGGCTGGCGAGATTGGACCGCGAAATGTCGCGCACCCAAAGGGCCTGGCCAAGGCCGTGGCCTATCTCGAGGGCGAGCTCGAGGCGGCCGGTTTTGCCCCGGCGCGCCAGGGCTTTCAGGCCGCCGGCCTGGAGTGCGTCAACCTTGAGGTCGAGGTGCCAGGCACCACCCGCTGCGACGAGATTGTGCTCATCGGTGCGCACTACGACTCGGTGGAAAAGTGCCCGGCGGCCAACGACAACGCCAGTGGTGTGGCCGGCGTGCTGGCGCTTGCGCGTCGGCTGGTGCACACGGCGCCGGCACGCACGCTGCGCTTTGTGCTCTTCGTCAACGAGGAGCCGCCGCATTTTCAGACGCGCTATATGGGCAGCTGGGTCTATGCCAAGCGCTGCCGCGAGCGCGACGAAAACATCGTCGCGATGCTCAGCCTCGAGACGATCGGCTATTTCGATGATAGCCCGGCAAGCCAGCATTATCCCGTGCCCGGCCTCGACCGCTTCTTTCCGAGCGTGGGCGACTTCATCGCCTTTGTCGGCAACCTCAAATCACGAAAGCTCGTCCATGAGGCGATCGGTGCTTTTCGCGAGTTGGCCGCGTTTCCATCGCAGGGTGTGGCACTGCCGGGCGTTGTTACGGGGGTTGGCTGGTCGGATCACTGGGCGTTTTGGCAGGAGGATTATCCGGCCCTGATGGTCACCGACACCGCCCCCTTTCGCTATCCCCACTACCACACGCTCGAGGACACCCCGGATAAGCTCGACTACGACCGCTTCGCGCGCGTCGTCGATGGCATGGGCTCCGTGATTGGCCGGCTGACCAAGACGCTCTGAGGCGTTGGGACGACATCAGGGCATACACCTCCGGGCGAATGTCAGGGTGGTTTCGTCGTTCGGCCCAAAAAACCACACTGTGAATACGCGCATTCCCACTGCGGCTACGGACAGCTCAAGGTTGCAGTGAATGAACCGCTCGGGCGTGCCCCCGGTGCAAACCAGGGGATCACGCGGGCGCCGTTGCAGGTGAGGCTGAGTTGGGTGCCGTCCAGTGAGGCGGTGCAGCCGAAGTCGGTCGCGCCTGGGATATTCTCGGCAACAAGCTGCAGCAACTCGTAGCGCGTGCCTTTGTAGAGCGCGTTGAAGCTCGAGGCTGTTGCCTGGTAGCGGGCGCCGGCGGAGAGGGACGAAAACTCGATCGCCTCGGAGCCGAGATCGGCGGGCAGGCGCGCAGAGAGCACGTGAGGTCGAGCCTGGCCTTCGGCGTGGTTCACGATCACCGATGCGAAGGCGCGTACGAGCAAGACCGGCTCGCCATGGTAGCTGGCCGGCTCGCAGGTTGCCGAGAAGATGGAGTGCTCACGCAGATCATCGGCGATGGCGATTTTGAGCTGGCCGACGCTTTGCTCGATCAGCGGCGGAGCCGTGGCTTGCTGCTCGCATCCGACGATCAGGGACAGGACGGCGGCGCAAAAAGCGAGCAGACGAAGGTAGGAGAGCACGATGTGGGTACTCGACGAAGAATTGAGCGAGGCTATTTGCCGCGGGCGGCTTCTTTGAGCGGTGCCAGGGCTGCGCGTGATTCGATCACGGTGTCGATGAGCCCGTACTCCTTGGCCTCGGCTGCGCTCATGTAGTAGTCGCGGTCGGTGTCTTTTTCGATGCGCTCGAGGCTTTGGCCGGTGTGGTGGGCGAGGATTTCATTGAGCTTTTCGCGCAGGCGCAAGATCTCGCGGGCTTGAATCTCGATGTCGGTGGCCTGGCCGCCGAGGCCGCCGCGCATCAGCGGCTGGTGAATCAGGATGCGGGCGTGAGGCAGCGCGAAGCGCTTGCCGGTGGCGCCGGCCGTGAGCATCAGAGCACCCATGGAGGCGGCCTGGCCCATGCAGATCGTGGTCACCGAGGGGCGCACGTATTGCATGGTATCGTAAATCGCCAGGCCGGCGGTGACGCTGCCGCCCGGGGAATTGACATAGAGGCTGATGTCTTTTTCGGGGTCTTCGCTCTCGAGGTAGAGAAACTGCGCGATGATCGCGTTGGCCACATCGTCGGTCACGGGCGTGCCCAAGAACACAATCCGGTCTTTGAGCAGGCGGCTGAAGATATCCCAGCCTCGTTCACCACGGTGGGTCTGTTCGACAACGGAGGGGATGAAAGACATGCGCATTGACCTGAGCAGGAGGGTGGACGTGGTGGGTGAATTCAAGATCTACGGTGAGACGCCAGAAGCTATAACCTAAGTCATCGCAGATATCTTTCCATACGGTAGCGAGCACAATTGAGCAATGGGCAATGCGCGCCGTGGCCCAGGCCCTAGAGTTTGATGTCGCGGCGCACTTCGGCGTGGTAGCCGGTTGCGATAACCTCGGCGGCTGCACGGATTTCGTCGTCGATGTGCTCGGGGGCCTGGATCTGGACGATCACGTAGAAGTCGCCCTTGGTGCCGTCGCGCTCGACGCCCTGGCTCTTGAGGCGAAGGCGCGCCCCGGAGTGTACGCCTTCGGGGATGGTGACGGTGAACTCGCCCCAGGGCGTAGGAACCTTGACACGGGCGCCGAGCAGGGCTTCGGCCATGGTTACGGGCAGATCGAGCGAGAGGTTGAGGCCGTCGCGGCGAAGCAGGCCGTGGGGGGCGACGCGCAAATCGAGGATCAGATCGCCCGCCGGGCCACGGCCATGCTGGGTTTCGGGGGCCGGGCCGCCCTGAGCTTTGAGGCGCAGGCGCTCGCCATCACTGACGCCGGCGGGGATGCGCACCTTGAGGTGGCGGCCGTCGACGTTGAACTCGACCTGGCCGCCGCGCACCGCCGTCATGAACTCGAGTTCGACGGCGGCCGTCCAGTCGCTGCCGCGAGGCGGGGTATGAAAGCCGCCGAAGTTGGAGAACTCACTGGTGTCAAAGGGGCTGCGCCCGCCGAAGATGTCGCCAAAGATGTCCTGAAAGCTCGCGGCTGAGGCCGTGCGCTGGCGATGACGCTGGCCGCCGCCAAAGCCACCCTGCTGGGTTTGCCAACGCTGGTACTGGCGCGCGGACTCGGGATCGAAACCCTCACGCAGGCCGTCGAGGCCGAACTCGTCGTAACGCTTGCGCTTTTCGGGGTTACCGAGCACCTCGAAGGCCGCCGAAACTTTCTTGAAGTTGTCCTCGGACTCCTCGTTGTCCGGGTTCACGTCGGGATGGTACTTGCGCGCAAGTTTGCGGTAGGCACTTTTGATCGTGTCCTGGTTGGCGTCTCGGGCGACGCCCAGTATCTCATAGAGTTCTGTGTTCATGGTCGACACTGCCGCGCGGGCCGAAGGCTTTGTGGCCCGCACGAGCGCTGCATCGCCGCCCGCGTCATTTGGGGCCTAAAAGATTGAGGCTCTACGTCACTCAAATGTAGGCTCGACAAAGCCCTTGCCCAGATTTTCACGGTTTCGCCCCTGGCGGCCAATGGACCAGCCCGAGGTCGCGCGTGCATCGGTGGGGTCGGGCGGAGTGCGCCGGGCCTGCTCGTGCAAGACGACCGCAAACGAGCCGCCGCCAAGGGGCAAGCCGACGCCCTCGGGTATATAACCGACCAGACCGAGTAAAATGGGTTTGTCGCTCAATTTTTTAGCGCTGGTGGCCACACCCTCCAACCAGCTCTCCATCGACAGGCTGTGACGGGCGAGATCTTTGAAAACGGCGCCGTCTTTGTCCGAGGCCGGCGCGGGCCCCAGGCGCATGTCGGTGTACTTCAAGACTTTCTTGAGCAAGGTCCAACCGCGCACGAGCAAGTCGTGGGTGGCGCGCACATCGCCCAAAGCCTCTTGAATCTCTTTGCTGGCGCGGATCATCGACAGGATACGAAGCGCGCGGGCGATCGCCGTAAGCGTGTGCTCGTGGGCGTGCAGATGTTTGTCAAAGACCTGCTCGAGCAGCGCCGTATCGGTGACGGCCGCTTTGAGGCGAAAGCGCGCGGTCTGTGCCCACATCTCGAGCTCGTCGACGGCGGCGTGCAGACCATGCTCGACGGTGCGATCTTCGCCCTGCTCCTCGAGTCGGCGCGTGATCAGGGCCTCGCCCTCTTCAGCGAGCTTGCGACCGCGCTCGACCACATCTTTGGTGAGACCCGCCTTGCTGAGCGCCTCGCGCACATCGAGCTGGCCATGGCCGGCATGAACGGCCAGAACTACGCGGCCCAATAGATGATAGTAGGTAGCTGACATGTGAAAAACCTCGAGACGAACGGCTCAAAAAGGCGGCTTGGCGCGGCCGGAGCATAGCCCAAGCAAATGGCAGCGGCAAGCGCGGATGCGGGCGTCTAGATTCGTCGGGAAGTGTTGCCTGTCTGCCCGTTGTTGGGGTACAGATGTGCCGGCTTCGTCCACGATCACAACGCTTAGACAACCCCATGGCCCTCACGAACGAAGAGATTGGCGAGCAGGTCGAGCGCATTGGCGCGGCAGCGCCGTTTCACGGCGCGTCGACCGAGCGCGCACGCCAGCCCTTCGCGCTCGAGCGCACCTGGAGAGAGGGTGCGCGCTATGTGGGGCTGCGTATCCGCGTCGACGATGTCTACGCCGCCGCCTATCAGCGCCCAGGCCAGTACACCACGTTGCAAGTCGGCGAGCAGGCCGCGCGCTTTTTTGCGATCGCGAGCGCGCCAGGCGCGGGCACGGGCTGGGAGTTTCTCGTCGACGCCGAGTCCGAGGCCGGCCTGCTCTTCGACGCGCTCGCTGACAAGACGCCCATCGCCGTGAGCATGCCCGAGGGTCGCGGCTTTCCGGTCGAGCAGGCCGTCGCCCGCCCGGTGCTGCTGTTTACGACCGGCAGTGGCGTGGCGACCATGCGGGCCTGTCTGGACTATTGGGAACGAAACCCGCAGCTTCGCCCATCCGCCGCCGCGCTCTACTATGGCGAAGCCTCGGGAGCCGATTTTGCCTTTTGCGAAGATCTGGAGCGCTGGCGCGCCTGGGGCGTTCGCGTCTTTTTAGCCCAGGGCCAGTGCGAAGATCCAACGACGGGCTACCGCTATGTTCAACAAGCCTTTGAGGCGGACCGTCCCCTGCTCGAGGACGCCTTCGTCTTCTTGAGCGGCGCCAGCGTGATGTTGCGCGCGGTTGCCGAGAAATTATTGCTCCTCGGCGTCTCGCCGCAGCAGCTTTTCACCAACGTCTGAGTCGTCACAAACATCCAGGAGCCTGAGCCATGCATGTGTTCATCAGTCCCCGCATCATCCGCCTCATCGATCTGGCGATCGAGGAGGACGAGCTTGGCTTTGACGTGACCTCGCAGGTGTTTTTCGAGGGCGAGCGCGCGCGCGCCCAGCTGATCGCCAAGCAGGCGTTAGTGGTGGCGGGCCTCGACGTGGTGCGCGCCGTCTTTGCGCGCGTCGATCCGGGCGTGCGCTGTGAATTCGCGGTCGAAGATGGTCAGGCGATCGAGTCGGGCATGACGCTTGGCTGGCTCGAGGGCGACGCGGTCTCACTGCTGCGCGCGGAGCGAACGGCGCTCAATTTCTTGCAGCGCATGAGCGGCGTGGCCAGCCTGACGGCCTCGTTTGTGGCTCAGATGGGCAGCTCGACCACACGCATCGTCGATACCCGAAAGACGCTTCCGGGCTGGCGCGAGCTCGACAAGTACGCCGTTCGATGCGGTGGCGGCACCAACCACCGCTTCAACCTGGCCGGCGGCGTGATGATCAAGGACAACCACATCGCGGCAGCCGGCGGCATCCAGCAAGCTTTTGAGCGGGTGCGCGAGCAGGCGCCGCACGCGCTGCGCGTCGAGATCGAGGTGAGTAACCTCGAGGAGCTCAGCGCGGCCTTGGAGACAGGGGCCGAGATCGTGATGCTCGACAACATGAACACCGAGACGATGAGCGCCGCGGTTCAACAAGTGCGCGCGCATCGCCATGGTCAACGTGTATTGATCGAGGCCAGCGGCAACATGACGCGCGAGCGGCTGCCCGAGCTTCGCGACATCGGCCTGGATTTCATCTCAGTGGGCGCGCTGACGCACTCGGCGAGCGCCGTCGACATCTCGATGCGCGTGGTGCTGCCATGAGCGCGCTGCCGGCGATCGCGCTGTACGACAGCGTCGAATCGACCAACGATCTGGCGCTTGCTGCGGTGGGCGGTGATGCCGGCCACGGGGCCTGTTGGGTAGCCGATCGGCAACTGGCCGGGCGCGGCAGACGCGAGCTCGGCGGCCAACGGCGCGCCTGGCACTCGCCGGGCGGCCAGAACATCTACATGTCGGTGCTGCTGCGCCCGAGCATCGATGTCTCACGCGCGGCCGGGCTGACGCTTGCCAGCGGAGTCGGCGTCTGCCAGGTGCTTCGCGAGATGACCGGCGTCGACATCTGGCTCAAGTGGCCCAACGATCTGTTCGTGGGCAACCGCAAGCTCGGCGGCCTGCTCACCGAGGCGGCGACAAGCGGCGCACAGCTCAGCGCTGTGGTTGTGGGCCTGGGCATCAACGTCAATCTTGGCGCTGAGGACGTGCCCGATGAGCTGCGTGCAATCATGACGACGCTCGCGATCGAGGCCAAAGAGCGCTTCGACCGCCTGGCGATGCTCGCCGCGCTGCGAGCGGCGATCGTCGAGCGCTGCGATGCTTTTTGTGAGGCGGGCTACCCGGCGATTGCCCAGGCGCTGGGCGAGTTCGACCGCAGCGACGGCCGGGCCGTGAGCCTTGTCCAAGAGGGCAAGACGCTGGCCGGTACGGCGCGAGGCATCGGCGCCGACGGCCAACTTCTGGTCGAGCTCGAGGGCGGCGCGCTGATCGAGGTGAGCGCTGGCGAAGTGCGGTTTTTGTAGAGCCCAGATTACTGATCGTCGCTCAGCAAGGTCGTTTCGACCTCGGGGGGCACAATCATGACGTGGGTGGGGCTCGTGCGGGCGACGGTCCAGGCCGTGCGGCCCAGGGTGCGCGTGGAACGGGTGTGAGGGTCGTGGGCACCGAGCACGACCAGATCGGCGTTGTTTTCGTAGGCGTGGCGCACGATCTCGGTGGCCGGATCACCGACAAGCACCTGACGACGCTCCATGGCGCGGGCGGCGGCCTCTTTTAAGGGGAAGGGGATGTGGATCTGCTGGCGCAGGCGCTCGAAGAGAGCATCAATCTTGTCCTCCGAGCGGCTGAGCACCTGGGCGGCGTTGAATTTGATGTTGCTGCTGAGCAGTTTGTTGCTGTCACCGGTAAATGGCGAGGGCAAAACGAAGAGCGTCTCGACGCTGGCTCCGGTTTGAATGGCCAGTCCAATCGCCTTGGCGAAGACCTGGACGCTCGAGGCGGTCAAGTCGACGGCGACAACGATGTGATTGATGCGCGGTGAGCGCTCGAAATCGCGCACGAGCACGACGGGCTGGGCCACGCTTCGAAGCAGGCGCTCGGCGGTCGAGCCCAGTGCGTCGGGGTGCATGCCGCCTTCGCCAAAGGCGCCCATGACGATCATATGCGAGTCGATCGTTCGCACCAGCTCGGAGAGCAGCGTCTTGAGCGCGCCGATGCGCACGATCGGCTCGCCGATGAAGCCCTTGCTGGCTTTTTTATCGATGCGAAAGTGGCGGCAGAGCTGCTCGTAGGCTTCGCTCAAGATCTCGTGCTCGAACTCGACTTCGTCCTCACCGAGTCCGGCGTAGGGAAACAAGATATTGCGCGTATAGGGTGCCAGCGGCTCGACGATGTGCACGAGCTGCACCAGAGGGCTCTCGGAGCCCAGGCCGCGCGCAAACTCCAGCGCACAACGGCTGGAGTTCGAGAAATCGACCGGTACGAGAACCTGTTCAACTTTATACATGACTTCCCTCAGGCCCCATTGAGCGCGATACGCTCAATGGCCTCGCATCGCGATGCGAGGGTACGACAGATTGACTGAGGGCGAAGGCTTTAGTGTTGGTGCGTGAGCGCGAGGGCTTGACTTACAATTGGTCGAACGTGTCAGGAATGCCGTCGCCTGTGGTATCCCACCCAAGGCGCACGCGCTTTCCGTTTTCGTAATATTCCCAACTGTTGGTGAGTCCGTCGCCGGTTTCGTCGCGTTCGATGCGCAGCAGCTTGGCGTCGTTATCGTAGAATTTCACGATGGTGAAGACGCCATCAAAGCCCAGTGCCAGCATCTTTCGCTTGATCTCTCCATCTTGAAAGAAGGTCACGAGATCAACCTTACCATCGAGATCGAGGTCCATTTCTTCTTCGACGATATTGCCTGCCTCGTCGAGGTACTGCCACAGATCGATCTGCCCATCGAAGTTGAGATCCCGTTCAATGCGCACCATGCCTTTTGATGTGGCATAGCTCCATTGATCGGGTTTTCCATCACCGTTGAGATCAACGGTTTCGACAATGAGGCCGTCCGGGGAAAGATCTCCGGCGCGAGCTCGTTGCGCTTCAATTGGCGTAGGTCCGGCATCGCTCTGGTCGTCTTTCTGGTCAACCGAGGCGCACCCAGCGAGCAGGCACAGGCCAACCATCAAGCACCAGCAACAAAGCCAGTCGCGGCAGAAAAAAACAGTCCGAAAATCGGCGCTTTTCGAAGTCAAAATCTTGTTCTCGGTCTTTTTACACAAAGCTCATCGCCTGACGGCAATAGCAGCTGGTAACTAGCAGAAAGATTGAATCAAGGCAACCCAAGACTAGGCCCGCTCAATGGCGAGCATGCCAGTTTGTTCTGGAATCGCGGCGATGGCTTGGGTAGACTCGGGCGAAGGTCTACCCCCTGACGATTCTCGGACGAGCTCTCTGCCATCATGACTCGATTGTACGCGCCTCGGCGCCCGGTTGTATCTCTGCTCGTGCTCACCGTGTTGATCGGGGCATGTGGGCAGTCGCCGCGCCAGAAGCCGGCCACGCACAACAACCAGCCCGGTGAGGATGCCGGCCAGGACACGCGCGTCAATCCTGGTCTCGATGTCGAGGTCGAGGTCGATGTCGCCTTGGACGCCGCGCTCGACGACGCGCTGATCGAGGCCGACGGCTCCGATCCCGGTCCCGACGCCCTTCCGACCCAGATCACCACCCATGGGGCGCGCTTTACCGGCTACTTGCTGCCTTCGCAGCGTGTCAGCCTGGCGCTGAGCGCCGTGCAGGGCGACAAGGTCGTGCTCTGGCTGCGGCGCATCCGCGAGACGGCATGGGCGCCCTACATGGCGCTCGAGCGCGCCGGCCAGAGCACGCCGGTCGCGTTTGCCAATCCGCGTGCCAACGTCGACGCGCACATTCCTCATCGCGTCGAGGACCTCGCCACCGGCTTTGAGTTTTGGTACGGCGGCGCCTACACGCTCGCGCTCGAGAACCGCAGCACCGGTGCCGGGTGGTTCGAATTTACCCTGGAGTGCAAGAGCGGCCCATGCTCGTTCGAGGCACCGCAGCCCAATCCGGCGCTTCCCGGTCTGAGCGATGCGGCGCTGCGCCAGGCGATCCGCGCGGACCACAGCCGCCACGTTACGATCGATTACGCCAATGCGCGCCGCCACGTCTTTCGCACGGTCGACAACCACGATGGCCAGGTCGAGTGCGCCTACACCGGCACGCGCCTCACCACCGAGGACGTGCCCGATCCCAACTACATGAACATCGAGCACAGCTGGCCGCAGAGCCGCGGCGCAAGCAACGAGCCGCAAAAATCCAACATCCACCACCTTTTTCCCACGCGGACCCCGGCCAACGACGCGCGCGCCGCCTACTACTTTGGCGACGTGACCAGCGCCATCACCTGGTCCGAGGGTGGCTCGCGGCGAGGCAACAACGCGGCCGGCCAGGTGCGCTTTGAGGTGCGCGCGGCCTCGCGCGGCAATATTGCCCGGGCGATGTTCTACTTTTCGGTGGTCTACGCCCAGCCGATTCCGGCCGACGAGGAGGCCACGCTTCGCGCCTGGCACGCCCAAGACCCGGTCGACGAGCGCGAGCGTGCGCGCAACGACGCCATTGCCGCCGTGCAAAATTCGCGCAACCCCTTCATCGATTTTCCGCAGATAGTCGGTCAGATCGCCGATTTTTAATCATCGCGCCAGGAGCTTTTTTTCATGATTCGATGGTCTCGTCGCTGGCGTTTGGTCTTCTTCGTGCTCGCCCTGGCCCTGCTTTGGGCCGCCTGCGCATCGCCCGACGCTGATCCTGTCTCCAAGGACACCGGTTCGCTCGCTGATGTAAGCGTTGACGCGCCAGGCGACACCTGGCTCGACGTCGCAACACCCGACGACATCGCCTCTGAGGACGATGTCGCGCCCATAGACGATATCGCCCCAATACCCGATGTCACGCCAGATTCGGACGCGGCGGCTGATACCACAAGCGAGGCGCCAGACGTCGCCGACGTCGCCGACGTGGCCTGCGATGGACCGTGCGCGCCGGGCAACAGCGGGCCAGCGCCCAATCCTGCGCTGCTCGGCTCGAGCGGAGAGACGCTGCGCGAGGAGATTCAACTCGATCAGAGCGGGCACCTCACCCTCGACTACGCCACCGCGCGCGGCCACATGTTTGGCACTATCGACAACATCGATGGCGAGGTCGAGTGCATCTACACCGGCGTGCGTCACGCCACCGTAGGCATTCCAGACGGCGGCTACATGAACACCGAGCACGGCTGGCCCCAGAGCCGCGGCGCAAGCCAGCTGCCCCAGCGCTCGAATTTGCACCATCTTTTTCCCACGCGCACGCCGGCCAACGACGCGCGCGCATCTTACTATTTTGGCGAGGTCGTCACGGCCACCTGGTCCGAGGCTGGCTCCAAGCGCGGCCCCGACGCCAGCGGAGAGGTGCGCTTCGAGGTGCGCGCCGAGGGGCGCGGCAATATCGCCCGCGCGTTGTTCTATTTTTCCGTGGTCTATGCCCAGCCGATTCCGGCCCACGAGGAAGCCGTGCTGCGCGCCTGGCACGCCGAGGACCCCGTCGACGCCCGTGAGCGTGCGCGCAACAACGCGATCGCGGCCGTGCAGAGCTCGCGCAACCCCTTCGTCGATTTTCCGCAGCTGGTCAACCAGATCGACGACTTCTGAGGTGATGGCTCAGATCAAGCCAAGCGCGCGGGCCAAGAAGGTGGCCATCTGCGCGCGGGTGACGTTTTGGGCGCCGCAGTAGCGGCGCGGCGCGCAACCGGTGGTGATCTTGGAGGCCGCCACGCGGTTGGCCGAGGCCTCAAAGAAGGCCCCGTTGTCGTCATCGAAGAAGTCGACGTTGGTGGCGGGCAAATTGAAGGCCCGAGCCAAGAAGACGGCCATCTGGCCGCGCGTGATCGGATCGTTGCCACAGTATTTGCCCGTGGCGCAGCCCGAGGTGATGCCGGCGTGGGCGATGCGGTTGGCTTGGTCCTCGTACCAGGCGCCGTTGTCATCGCTGAAATAATCACGCGGTGAGGCCGGCAGATCGAGGGCGCGCGTCAAGAAGACGGCCATCTGGCCGCGCGTGACCGAAGCGTCGGGGCAAAAGCGCGGGCGGTCGCCGCCTTCACAGCCCGAGGCGATGCCGGCCGCCGCGATCGCGTCGATCGCCTTCTCGTGGGTGTTGCCGTCGTCGTCGGAGAAGGCCCCCTTGAACGGGCGCGGCCCGAGCGCTTCGGTGAGCATCTTCGGTGCATCCTGGGTGTTGTTGTCCATGCACTTGTGGCTGGAGTGCTCGGAGTCAAAGCCCGAGCTCGTAAAGCGGCGCGCGCTGGCGTCGACCGAGTAGTACATGTAATCGGAGCCGCCCTTGACATGGGTCAGGCCAAAGGCGTGGCCGAGCTCGTGAACGGCGGCCGCGGCGACGACCTTGGGGTCGAACTGGTCGGCTTTGTAGACGTAGGCGATGTCGTTGACGAAGCGATTGCCACAGTCGAGCGGCGCAACCCCGATCGCGCCGCCATCGAAGACCGTCGCCGAGACGACGAGCATCGTGTAGGGGGCCTGAGCGGGTCGGCTCGTCGTCAGTTGCACGTTGTAGGGCTCGAAGGCGCGGCCAAGCTCGTCCATGACCACCTTTCGGCCGGCCTGATTGTTGTAGGCCGCCCAGGTGATCGATGCCCTGTCAAAGAAGGTGCGGGTGATGCTCGAGCGGTTGTTCGGCGCGTCGGCGCAGTAGCTCAAGTCCGGGCAGTCATTGACCGTTACGCCGCCGAAGTTCACGTACACGATCTGGGTGGCCTTGAGCTCCGATTGGCGCTCTGCGAGCACGGCGTCGGCCGGGGGCACGACCATATCGTCGTGAAGCAGCGTGGTGACGCTCAGGCGACCCTCGCCGTCGCCATAACAGCTCAGCATGCTCGCCATGAGCAAAGTTGCGCCTGCTGCGGTTTTAGCCCGGGTCCAGCGCATTGTAATCATCATTATTTTCCGCAATCAGTTGGATGTAAGCGCTTGTAGGATATGCCAAAACCCGGCGGCGCAGTCAAGCCGGCAGGCCAAAAACTCGGTCACGAGTGGCGAGATTCGAGAGCGCCAGCCTTGAAAACGCGTGGCTTTGGCCACATACTGGCCACTCTCAGATCACCCGAAATCACAGAGCAGAGTTTATGAGCGATAAAGCCAGTGGCGTCAGCAACGAGGCCGTTTTGGCCAAGACCGGTCTTAGCTGGGAGCAGTGGTTTGTGATCCTCGATGGCATTGACGCCACGAAGATGAGCCACAAAGCGATCGCAAGTTGGCTCAACGAACACCACGCCGAGATCGGCGCCTGGTGGGCGCAGTCGATCACCGTGGCCTTCGAGAAGGCGCGCGGCATGCGCGACGAGAACCAGAAGAGCGACGACTATGCGGTCAGCGCAAGTCGCACGATAGCGGTCGGCGTCGAGAAGCTCTTCGAGGCCGTGGCCAGCGAGCAGCTGCGCGCCGGCTGGCTCGACGAGGCGATCGTGGTGCGAAAGGCGACGCCCAACAAGTCGATGCGCATCACCTGGTCGGATGGAGCATCGAGCGTCAACGTGAACTTTTATGCCAAGGGCGCCGACAAGAGCCAGATCGCGCTCGAACACGAGAAGCTGCCTGATGCCGACTCGGCCGCGGCGATCAAGATCTATTGGGGCGAGGCGCTCGACCGGCTCAAAGCCTTGTTGCTCACCTGATCTTAACCTGGCACCTGACGCCTTTTGTTGTGGATTTCGATGAAGTATATCGCCTTGATCTTGGTCGCCCTTTTGCCGCTTGTTGCCTGCCAATCAGGCCCCTCCGAGAGTCCGGATCCCAAGCCGCGCAGCGCGAGCTCAAGTGGTCAAGGCACAACGCGCGGGCCGACCCACGGCGCCGAGCGGCCGCGCTTTAGCCCCGATGGGCGCATGATCGCCTACCACGCGGGCAAGGCCGGGCAGCGCCAGATTCATGTGATGAACGTCGATGGCAGCGAGGCGCGCGCGCTGACGAGCCTTGCCGGCGACAACCGCGATCCGACCTGGGGGCCCGATGGCGCGCGCATCGTGTTTGCGTCCAATCGCGGCGGCGACTACGACCTGTACGCGGTCAATCTGGTGGGCGGTGAGCTCGAGCAGATCACAAACTTCGAGGGCGACGAGCTCGAACCGACGGTGAGCTCGGTGCGCTACGCGTTTTATGCCGTGCGAAGCGACGGCTGCAGCCGCTCGGGCGCCGACGGCGTCCAGGTCGACGGCTACGAAAAGGTCGTCTTCACCCGGCGCCACGACTCACCTGTGCGCGAGGAGGTCTGGTTTGCATCGATGACGCCGCTCAATGTGGCCTCGGTCAAGGCCAGCTGGCGCGAGCTCGACCAGCTTTCCCAGCACAACGTACACAATGGGCGTCTATCGCCCCCCGATGCGAGCTGTCGCGAGCCCGCGTTCTCCGGCGACGGGCTGAGCCTGCTGTGGAGCTGCGAGCCGGGCAAGATGACGATCAACGACAACCTGGCGAGCTGGGAGCAGAGCTTCGAGGGCGCACTTGCCGCTGTGGGTCAGCTGGGCAGCGCGTGCTCGTTGGATGACTGGGAGGGTGAATCGTTCATGACGGATCCCTGCATCGCCAAGCTTGCGCGCCGCTACAGCGCGTATGCAGGTCCAGCGCGCTCGAGCGCGACCGATGGGGTCGAGCGTGCAGGGGCGTCGGCCAACCAGATCGTGCTCGTCGGTGACGTCGACGGCAAGCTCGTCCACCGCGAGCGCATGGCCGATCGGGCCGAATGGATAGCCTTCGACATCGCGGCCGACGACGCGCGAAACGTCGTCTGGTCGCCCGATGGCAAGCGCGTTGCCTTTGATGCCGACGGCGAGCAGGGCCGCGAGATCGTGGTGGCCGAGGTCGACTTCTATTTGCAAGAGGTGCGCAACCTGCACACATTTGCCGAGCTCCACGGTGCCGGGCAATCGGCCAAACTGCACGCCAATCGCTTTGTCGCACGCCCCGGCCAGGAGAAGGAGTTTTATGCCCTCTACGAGAAGCTTCGCTACCAGAGGCGAGCGCAATTTATCACGGCCGATGCGGCCTTGCAGGCGTTTCGCGACGAGTTCGTCGAGATCTTGCAATCGGCCGAGGAGCGCGCGGCCGAAGATCTGCGCACCTTGAGCAAGGCATTGTTCGAGTATTTCGCCATCCAGTATGCCGAGAGCGGCGCGCCCCAACACCGCTACCTGGCCTTGTACTTCGCCACGGCCTGGGTGCCCCTGGAGGCCGCCGCGACGATGAAGATGCTCAGCGCCGACGACTACCTCACCTATTCATATTCGCGCTTCAACGACGACGAAGACGACGAAGACGACGAGGAGCTTGCCCAGTTCAATCGCCTTCGAGGCCCGCCGATTGAGCGCCTGCCGGCCGAGGCGCGCCGTGTGCTCGCGGCCGAGATTCCCGAGGGCTTTCGCGCCGAGGTCGGCGCACGCCTCGATTCGATGTTCGCCCACGCCGCCGTCGGGGATCTAATAGTGCCTTCGCGCGCCAAGCCGGCGCGCATCGATTGGACGCAGTTCAAGGTGCGCGGCAACTATGCCGAGAACACCCTGGGCGGCTACTTTCTGGCCATGGTCTGGTATGCACAGGCGCCACTTCCATTCGACGCATCGCTGCACGACGTCGTGGTTGCCATGCGCCACGCGCGCGTTGGAGCGGGCAGCGCTTTGGAGACGTGGACGCGCATCGACGCGGTGGTCAGCACTTTCATGGGCAAGCCCGTCGACGCGACGATCGGCCAGCTCGTGCAGTTGAGCATCGATGAGCCCGCGCTGCTTCGCCCTTTTGACGCCAAGGCCATGGCCAGCCGGCTGGAAGCGCTGCGCGGTCCGATCATGCTTCGCGACGCGGAGGCCGCCGAAAGCGGCAGCGGCGAGCTCGCGCTCAAGATCACGCTCTTTCCCAAGCGCGTCGGCCTGGATTCGACGTTCTTTCGAGGCCTGACCCACCCCAACGTCGAGATGCGTGGCATGCCTTCGGCGCTCGATGTGATGGGCGTGCTCGCTGGAGAGCACGCGCGCGAATTGGCGCTCGAGCAGCTCGACTTGGAAGATGGCCAGATCTCGGCGGCCAACTACCGCGAGGCGCTCGACAAGCTGATCGCCGAGACACCGGCCATGACCAGCGGTGGAGGCTATTGGAACACCGACGTCTACCATAGCTGGCTTGCAACGCTGGTGGTGCTGGCCGGCGCCAGTGACGTTGCCAGCGATTCGCTGATGAGCTTTACCCACTCCAAAGCCTGGCAAGATCGGCGCATCGCCTCGGCGCTCGGCAGCTACACCCAGCTCAAGCACTCGGCCGTGCTCTACAACATGCAAGACATGGGCGTGGAGTGTGACAGCGACGACTCCTTTTATGTGATGATCGAGCAGCCGATCTTGCCCATCCCCCACGGCTTCGTCGACCCCTTGCCAAGCTTCTTCGACGCCCTGGCAGCGCTCGCGGACAGGGTCTACAAACAACTCCACGACCAGCCCGAAGGCCCGCATGTCCCCTGGTGGAGCGGCGAAGAGAACGACCCCGTGCTCAACGCCCGCAACTTCGCGCGCGATCTGGCCGAACTCGCCCGCCACGAGCTCAGCGGCAAGCCCCTTAACCCCAAGCAGCTCGCCTGGATCGAAATCACCGGCGGTCGCCTCGAGGCGTTGACTCTGGGGCTGCAGACAGACGATACGCTGCTCGTCATGGGCAGCGAGGCGCGCGCCCAGCGCGGCGTGGCGCTTGTCACCGACGTACACACCAACCTGCAACGCGCCCAGGTGCTCCAGCTTGGCATCGGCCGCCTGCTCAATCTCTACGTCGCCGTGCCCGACGGCATCGGCCAGACCATGACCCAGGGTGGCATGTTTTCGTTTTACGAGTTTGTGCAACCGATGAGCGACCGGCTCACCGACGAGCAGTGGGACGAGCGCATCACGGGCAAGCAGCTGCCGGCGCGGCCCAGGTGGACTGCGAGCTTTGTCGAAGAGGCCGCCGCAAAGGGTCTTTGACCCTCACCACCCGAAGGGAAGACGACGTGGCGCGCCAGCGCCGGTGGTGGCTCTTGCCGTGGGGTCCCTAGCCCGGTTCCCGACCGTGCAGCGTGACCGTGAGCGAGAGCCGAGTCCGTGATCGTGATCGTGATCGTGATCGTGATCGAGTCCGTGATCGTGATCGTGAGCGTGATCGTGGCCGCGCACGTGAACGGCTGTTCGCTCTTGCCGTTGCTACCTAGTTTTGAAAAACGGTAAAAGAGGGGCTGAGGACATCAGATTGAAGATCAACTGCCGGCCACGCTCCCGATCACGATCACGATCACGCTCCCGATCACGATCACGATCACGATCCCGATCACGATCACGATCACGATCACGATCACGATCACGATCACGATCACGATCACGGTCCCGGTCGAGAGCCGGGCCATCCCTGGCCCGGAATTACGGAAGACCCGGCTCCCACTGAACGGTTGCTAAGAATAAGCGTTATGACTTCTGTCGAGCACAACTACTTCTCCCGCGGCCCGATCCACGTCCTTGGTACGCAGGGCTTACGGCAGCACGAGCTTCGCGACGGCCAAAAAGTGGAGCATGCCGGCGATAATGACGAGCAGGTGGAAGATCTCGTGGTAGCCAAAGCTTGCCGGCCAGGGGTCGGGGCGGCGAAAGGCGTAGACGACGGCGCCGATCGTGTAGGCGACGCCTCCTGCGCCAAACAGCAAGGCGCCGCTTAGTCCGGTCGTGGCGTAGAGCGCGGGCATGGCCGTGGCGCCCACCCAGCCCAGCGCGACGAAGATGATCGCGGTGACGAATTTGGGGGCCTTGGGCCAGATAAACTCTTTGGCGATGCCCAGCGCGGCGCCGATCCAGGCTGTTAGCAGCAGGGCCGTGGCCGTGGTGCCCTCCATGGCGAGCAGGCAGACCGGGGTGATCGTGCCGGCGATCAGGATGTAGATCGCGGCGTGGTCGATCTTGCGAAGCAGGGCGCGCTTTGTGGGCGACCACATCGGGCGGTGGTAGAGCGCGCTGGTGCCGAGCAGGTTGGCCAGACTAAACGTGTAGATCAGGGCCGCGAGCATCGCGTAGAGCGTCGGTGCAACCGCGACGAGCATGGCGCCGGCGCCAAGGGCTGCAAAAAAGCCGGCATAGTGCTGGGAGCCGCGAAACTTCGGCTTGACGCGGTCTGCGGCGCGCGCGTCTTTGGACTTCAAGCGGCGGCCGGCATGCGCAGCATGCTGGTCTTGCCCACGGCGATGTCGGCCATCTTCTTGACGCGGCGAAACACACCTTCTTGGACGTAGGGGATCTCGTATTTCTCGCACAGCGCTTTGACGCGCGGCTGGAACTGGCGGTACTTGAGCATCGGGATGTCTGGCCAAATGTGGTGCTCGATCTGGTAGTTGAGCCACAGATGCAAGTAGTCAATCGGATCGCTGCCGGTGTCGAAGTTGACCGAGCCAATCACCTGGCGCACGTAGTATTCGGCGCGCGAGGCCGGCCGGTCCGCGAAGCGGTAGAGATCGTCGCCGGTGTGGTTGGGCCCGACCACGCAAAAGGTGTGCAGGTTGGTCACGGCCTCGGCCATCAGCGAGTTGCAAAGCGCGCTAAACGCGCTCCAGGGCCCGAGCGGCAGGTAGGCCGCCGGCAAAAGAGCGAAGTTCAAGGCCGCATAAGGCGCGTAACAACGCTTCCAGAGCTGCCACTGCAGTTCGCTGTCGGCGAGCTCGCTCTGGTCGACCGTCTTTCCCAACTCCTTGGCGCGACGCTTGCGCTCAGCGGGGCGATCCAGCCAGGTGCGCATCGTGTTCGGCGCGTAGTAGGTCGAGCGCCAGGTCACAGCGAGCAAGCCCAAGATCGTGTAGCGCAGCGGATAGGGCAGGCTCGGATTGTGCAAAACCTCGGTGTTGCGCTCGATCAAATCGGGGTCGTCTTCCTCGCCGGTGTAGGAGTGGTGCAAGACGTTGTGCTCGTAGACCCAGGCCTCCGGGATCATCCAGTCGGCCCAGTCCAAAAAGCGGCGCTTGCCGCGCGCAAAGACCTTGCTCGTGTATTTGGCCGGCACTCCGGGCACTTTATCGTAGCCGCGATGGCCGATGTGGTGCATCAGCAGCCAGCGCGTCGAGCGGCCAAGACCCAGGCCCAGCGCGCTGACCGGATTGGGCGCGATCCAGCACGTCGCAAGGCCTATCGCCGTAAAGAGCTTGCCCAAACGCTCGATCATCTGCAGGTGATCGATGTCCTCCTGGCCCAGAGACGCATCGATCTCGACGCGTAACTGCTCGATTTCGCTCAAAAAAGTGTCCATGTCGACGTGATCGAAGCGAAACGGTGGCGGGGGAGTGCTCATGCAAAGTCACCTACTGCAAAGGTGGTCGGTCACGAAATTGGCTGGTTTACTATCATTTCGACGCTGTCGTCGCCAGCCCAATGAGCGGCCATTCACGTGCTCGACGGGGCGTCGCCCAAAAACAAATAGCCGCTGTGGATATGCCCGACGGCGCCGGTTTTGAGCCAGCCGTGCTCGTCGACCTCGCGCGGTCCCTCGGCGCCGGCCCAGTAGCCGTCGAAGAGCACGTCTGCGCGGATCATGACCTCGCCAGTCCCCTCAGCTTTGGCGCCGGCGATCTTGCAGGCATAGCCATGCACGGGGCGTCCCACCGAGTGGCGCCGGCGCGCGCCGGGGTGCTCCATGTGGCTGACGCCGCACTCGGCAAAGCCAAAGTGGCCCAGAACCTCGATCTTGGCGTGATCGAGGATGTCGTAGACGTCGTCGGGCACGCTGCCGCCCCAGACATAGATCGAGCGCAGCTTGCCACCGAACTCGCTCTTCATCGGCTCGTAGATCAGCTTCTGGGCGGCGCGCTCGCCGACCAGTCCCATCGCCCGCGACAGCGTGTCGAAGGTGCCCTCGGCGTCCGGGTCAGCCAGGCGCCTGAGAAACTCCGGCGCGGCCTCGATGCGCTGTCGCCAGCGCGACGACTGGCCTTCGAGAAAGGCCGGCCCGCACACCAGATGGGTGGGGCGCAAGCTGGAGAGGCTCGCGTTGAGCTCGGAGAGCGTCGCGGCCATCGCTACCGTGTGGCCGTTGAGCAGAGCCGCAAGCGTAAAGAGCGGCGCGCTCAACCAGCCGTAGCTGAGCAGCACGGCCAAACAGCTGTCGTCCTCGAGGGCCAGGTCGCGGCTCAAGTATTCGAGCATGATCGCCAGGCGACCGCCGCTGAAGTAGGCGGCGTGTGGGTCGGGACCCGGCTCGGGCTCAAAGAGGATCAAGGCCGCAAGCTTCGCGTCGAGCCCGTAGGTGCGCTCGGCCAGCGCATTGAGCCCGCCGCGGCGCAGGCGATCGCGGCCGGCCTCCTCCAGACTCTTGAAGGTGTGCACGTTCGAGGCGCCGCTGACGCCCTCGTCGTCGCCCTCGAGCACGACCCACTGCAGATGGTCGGGCAAGCTCGACGCCTGGCCGCGCAGATCGAGGCGCGCGCGTTGGTCACGCGTCACAATCCAGTCGCAGCCGCTTCGAGCCAGGCAGCGAAGCGTCTCGCGGCGCTCGCGATCGGCGACCAGCGGCACCACGCAGCCGCCGATAAGCCAGGTGGCAAACGCAAAATCGAGCCAGGCCTGGCTGTTCGGAGCAACCATGCCCACACGCGTACCCGGCTCAAAGCCTGTAGCCATCAACCCCAACGCCAGACGCTGCACGCGCCGGGTCCACTCCCAATAGGTCTCCTCGCCAGGCTGCTTGCCCGACGATGCCGTGATAAAAGCCGTGCGCTCTTTGTGATCTTGAAAGCGCTTCCAAAAATGCGTGGGAAAATTTCGCATGGCCGGTCACCGTGGGCGAGAAATGTGGGTCGAAGGTTTTCGAGCAGGTTCAGATTTAGCACGTAATTGCGCCCCGTCAATGGGTGAGCCTTCATGCGCGAAGTTGCTTTTGTCGGCGTGATGCAATATTGCTGCGCATGGAATCAACGCCTCCTCCCCTCGAGCAGTGATGTCCCCTTCCAGGCAAACAGCGAAGCAAAAGAAGGTCATCGGCTGGCGTGAATGGCTGTGCATGCCCGATCTGCACATCGACCGGATCAAGGCCAAGATCGACACCGGAGCGCGCACCTCCGTGCTGCACGCGCTCGACATCAAGCGCTTCGAGCGTGACGGCGTCCAGATGGTGCGCTTTCGCGTTCATCCCTTGCAGCGCAACACCAGCGAGACCTCGATGGCCGAGGCCGTCGTCCAGGACGAGCGCGAGGTGCGAAGCTCCAACGGCCAGGTGCAGCTGCGCCTGGTGATCCGAACACGCGTGGAGATGGGCGAAGACTCCTGGCCGATCGATCTGACCCTGACCAACCGCGACGTGATGGGCTTTCGCATGCTGCTTGGCCGCGAAGCCCTGCGCGGGCGTTTCTTGATCGACGTCGGGCGCTCCTTTCTGGCCGGTCAACTCCCCGAGCCCTGGGATCGCCCTTGAAGCAGCCGCACCACCGCACCATCTAACGACCGCCCTGCCCACAACCCCGGTGTCCCCCCTCGAGACGTGAAAAGTTTTATGAAGATTGTCACTCTATCGCGCAAAGCCTCGCTGTATTCCACTCGCAGGTTGGTCGAGGCTGGCGAAGCTCGTGGCCACGAGATGCCCGTCATCGACTATCTGCGTTGTTATATGAACATCACCTCGCGCCGTCCGCTGGTGCTCTACGGCGGCCAGCAGGTCGACGGCGTCGACGCTGTGATTCCTCGCGTCGGCGCGACCTACACATTCTACGGCTTGGCCGTCGTGCGCCAATTCGAGATGATGGGCGTCTTCTCGGCCAATGAGAGCCAGGGCATCTCGCGCTCGCGCGATAAGCTTCGCGCCATGCAGCTGCTCTCGCGCGCCGGCGTCGGCTTGCCGATCACCGGCTACGCCCACTCGACCAAAGATGTCGACGGCGTGATCGACATCGTCGGCGGCGCGCCGCTGGTGATCAAGCTGCTCGAGGGCACCCAGGGCATCGGCGTCGTGCTCGCGGAGACCCGAAAAGCCGCGCAATCGGTGATCGAGGCCTTTCGTGGCCTCGACGCGAACATCTTGCTCCAGGAGTTCATCCGCGAGTCCGGCGGCGCCGACATCCGCGCCTTCGTCGTCGGCGACGAGGTCGTCGCCGCAATGAAGCGCCAGGCCGAGCCCGGCGAATTTCGCTCGAACCTGCACCGCGGCGGCACCGGCTCAGGCGTCGAGCTCACCGACGACGAGCGCGAGGTCGCCCTGCTCGCTGCCCAGACCGTCGGCCTGAACATCGCCGGCGTCGACTTGTTGCGCTCCAACCGCGGACCGCTGGTGATCGAGGTCAACTCCTCGCCAGGGCTCGAGGGCATCGAGAAGGCCAGCGGAATCGACGTCGCCGACAAGATCATCACCTTCATCGAAGCCAACGCCTCCAGCGGAGCGAGCCGTGATCACATTTCCTTCTGAGGAGCCGGTCGTCATCACCATCGCAAAGACGGCGATAATCCCCGGCACGCGCCGCCACATCGAGATCCCGGTTGGCCGGCTACCCACCCAGACGCCGATGTCGATCCCCGTCGAGGTGGTTAACGGCAAATTCGCCGGACCCCGGCTGTGGTTAAGTGCCGCCCTGCATGGCGACGAGGTCAACGGCGTCGAGATTGTGCGTGAGCTGCTCGCAAGAATCGAGCCCGACACGCTCTGCGGCGCGGTGATTGCCGTGCCCACGGTCAACGTCTTTGGTTTCATCAATGGCTCACGCTATCTGCCCGATCGCCGCGATCTCAACCGCAGCTTCCCCGGCAGCAAGAAGGGCTCGCTCGCCGCACGCCTGGCTCGCCTTTTTCTCGAGGAGATCGTCACCCAGAGCACCCACGGCATCGATCTGCACACCGGCGCCGTCGGCCGCTACAACCACCCTCACATCCGCGGCAACCTCAACGATCCCGAGACGCGCCGCATCGCCGCAGCCTTTGGCGCTCCCGTGATGATGTCGGCCCCCGCCCCCGTCGGCTCGCTTCGCCACACAGCCGCCAACCGCGGCATCCCGATCCTGTTATTCGAGGGCGGCGAGGCCCAACGCTTCGACAGCTATCCGGTGGCCGTCGGCCTCGCCGGCATCCAGCGCGTGATGGACGAGCTCGGCATGTACCGCCACACGCCCGCCCCCGTCAGCCACGACCTGCTCGAATCCAAGACCAGCACCTGGCTTCGCGCCAAGCGCGCAGGCATCTTGCGTCTGGCCTTCGAGAGCGGCGACTTCGTCAAAAAGAAACAGCTACTTGGCACGATCGGCGACGTCTTCGAGCGTGAGGTCATCAAGATCTCCGCGCCCTTCGATGGCATCATCCTCTCCCACGTCACCCACCCCTTGGTTCACCAGGGCGATGCGATCTTGCACATCGCCCAACTCAGCTGAAAAACCCAGGTGATTGCTGTTCTGAGCAAACGCGATGCTTATCATATCGGCTGAGTTCACCCGGCCTCGCTCGCGCGCCTTTGCCCACCACGCAGGAGAATTTGATGCAGATCCGTGATTTGATGACCCCCGCCCCGATCGTCGCCACCCGCGAGACCGCGATTCGCACCGTGCTCGACAGCATGATCGAGCACAATATTCGCCACGTACCCATTGTCGAAGACGCCATGGTGATCGGCATGCTCAGCCAGCGTGACATGACTTTTTTGGCCGGCGCCCTCGATTTGTTCTCCGATTTGGATACGTCCTTCATCGACTCGATCATCGACATGCCGCTCAGCCGTCTCGACGAGATGAACATGAAGCTCGAGGGAGATGTCTTCACCGTTGATGCCGGCGACGACGTGATGGTGGCCGTCGATATCCTGATCAACAAGCCGGTCTCCGCGCTCGTCGTCACCGAAGGCCCCACCGAGCGCGTGGTCGGAATCTTGAGTTACGTCGACATCTTGCGCTGGGTTCGCGAGCGAGGCTGAAAATCTACTCCCCAATCCCCGGCACATCCCGACCTTCTCCAAAATCCAGCACCCAAAAGCGCGGCAATACCGGATAGCGCTTCGCTGCCGACAGATCGAGGCGTATCGGCGGCTCGAACTGGCCGTCGTCGGCCAGCGCAAAGGTGCCAAAATGCATCGCGACGATCGTCTGCGCGCCCAGGGCCTCGTGTGCGTCGACGGCTTCGTCCGGCGAGATGTGCACGGGAGCCATGAACCACTGCGGGCGAAAGGCGCCAATGGGCAAGATCGCCAGGCGAATGGGCGCGTATTGCTCGCCAATCTCCTCGAAATGGCTGCCCCAGCCCGTATCGCCGGCGAAATACACCGAGCCAGCCGGCGACGTAATCACGAAGCCGCCCCACTGGCTGTTGTTGCGATCGGTTAGCCCGAGGTTGGTGAAATGTTGGGCTGGCACCCGCACGATCGTCGTCTCGGGGCCAAGCTGCTCGGCCTGCCCCCACGCCAGATCTTGGCCATTGGTCAACCCATGGCACTCCAGCAAGGCGTTGGTGCCAAGGCCGACGAAAATCTTCGGATTGTGTGCCTGAGCCAGGCGCTCGAGGGTAGGGATGTCGAGGTGATCGTAGTGGTTGTGGCTGATCAACACGGCGTCGATCGGCGGCAGATCTTCGAAGCGAATGCCCGGCGGCCGCCGGCGCTTGATTCCCAGATACGGCCGCGGGCCCACGCGCATCGACCAAACCGGATCGGTCAAGATGTTGAGACCGTCGACCTGCACGAGCGTCGTTGCATGGTTGACAAAGGTCACCCGCAGCTCCCCCATGCCAACACGTTCGGGCGGTTTGGGCCCAGGCTGCGCGTCGGTCCAATCACTCCAGTACCCGGGCTTTCGCGTCGATACCCAGCGCAAGAAGTCGAAGAAGCCTTTGTCGTCGATCGGATCGGGGTTGATGAATTGACGTCCGTCGAAGTGCTCCGAGGGTGGCGCCTCATAGATTGGCGAAGCAAAGGTCGAGCATCCTTTCAGAAGAAGGGCACCGGCCACCAGGCCAACTAAAGCAAATGCAAGTCGTCGCATTGTGTCTCTCCGCGCAGTCCCATGTAGAACGTCAGTTCGGGCCGGAGTATGCGTCGAGCTCGCGCAACAGGCAACGCTGCCTTGAACCGCCACGCAGTTTCTTGCGGCGCCGCCTGGGGGAACAAGCCCCCAGGCTCGTCGAGCAGATACAGCACCGGCTCTCGCGCCAAGGCGCGCCGGTGCACGTGGGTTCGGGCAGAGACGTTATTATCCTGATTGCGCCCGGCAGGCTTGCCTGCCACGGGGGCGCTGTATCTGTAACGGAGCCTGGGGGCTTGTCCCCCCAGGCGGGCGCGGTCCGTCGGCTCCCCTGACCCCACGACGCCAGCGGCCGGCCGCGCTAACATTGGCTCGGTGCGCCGCCTGGGGGAACAAGCCCCCAGGCTCGTCGAGCAGATACAGCACCGGCTCTCGCGCCAAGGCGCGCCGGTGCACGTGGGTTCGGGCAGAGAC
>JACCWM010000188.1 GCA_013697635.1 Lujinxingiaceae bacterium
TCGCGTTGGTCGCGCACCGCGCGCTCGATCCCGGCAGCAAGCTCGCCGCCGAGGCGTGGGTGAAGGAGCGCGCCTTCATCCCGGGTTTGCCGAGTGTCGAGGTGCAGCAGCTCTACCGGGCGATGGACTACTTGCTCGAGGCGCATGACGAGATTCAGCGGGATGTGTTCTGGAGCGTGCGGAACCTCTTCAACCTGGAGGTCGACGTGCTCTTCATCGACACCACCAGCACCTACTTCGAGATCGATGGCGAGGACGCCGACGACGACGAGGAAAGCGACGCCAGCGACGGCGCCGATAGCGACAGCGACGACGATGACGGTGTGCCTGCGGATGTCGCCGAGCACGACGCCGTGGCGGAGCGTGAACGGCGCGGCTTGCGCAAGCGCTCGCGGCACAGCAAGGACTCGCGCCCGGATCTCGCACAAGCGGTGATCGGCTTCGCCGTCACCCGCGACGGCATCCCCGTGCGGTGCTGGGTCTGGCCCGGCAACACCGTGGACGCCACCGTCATTAGTGAGGTCAAGCGCGACCTGAACGCGTGGAAGCTCGGCCGCATCGTGGCGGTGATGGACACCGGCTTCAACAGCGCCGCGAACCGGAAGATCCTGCAGGGCGCGGGGGACGCGTTCATCATCGGCGAGAAGATGCGGCTGGGTAAGGACGGCAGCCCACCGGAGGCGCTGAAGCGCCCCGGCCGCTACAAGACCCTCGCGAACGGCTTGCGCATCAAGGAAGTGATCGTGAACAAGGGCAGCGTCACCGCGCGCCGCTTCGTGATCGTGCACAACCCCGACCAAGCCACGAGAGACCGGGAGAAGCGTGACGACATCGTGCGCGAGACCGAGCGCCGCCTGGCAAACCTCCAGCAGCTCGACAAAAAGGCGCACCACAAGGCGACCTGCGAACTCCGTGCCCACGGCACCTTCGGTCGCTACCTGCGTCAGAGCAAGACGGGCACGCTGACGCTCGACAAGGCCAAGATCGCGCGTGAAGCGAAGCTCGACGGCAAGTACCTCATCAGCACCAGCGACGATCACCTCAGCGCCGAGGACGTCACCATGGGCTACAAGCAACTGCACGAGATCGAGCGCGTGAACCGCGACCTGAAGCACACCGTCGACGTGCGCCCCGTCTACCACCGCCGCAAGGACCGCATCAAGGCACACGTGCTGCTGTGCTGGCTCGCGCTGCTGCTCATTCGCGTGATCGAGAACGAGACCAGCGAGACTTGGCACAACCTCAAGAACATCACGTGGCCATTGATGGTCGCTCAGCACCGCACGCAGCACGGCCCCATCAGCCAGTCGAGCACCCCCAAGAGCGACATGAAACGCGTGCTGGACGCGCTCAACGTCAAGCCGCCAAAGCGCTACCTCGAACTCCCCAGACCCAAAAAAACCTAGTTACACCACCACAACCGACCCCCGAGCGAGAGAATGCCCTCAGGGACGGTAGAAACGTGGCCTACTTGTGACTAGCTGCTGTCGAACTCGGGCCAGCCGGGGATGTGCACATGAGCATCCTCGACTTCGCGGCATTTGCACGCGACCACCTGCGGGGCCTGAAAGGCCGCGTCGCGCTGCTCACACCAAGCGCATACGGGCGCATGCACACGCCAGTAGGGCCCGGCAGCAAGACCGGACTAGGATGGGGTGTGAGCACCTACCGCGGCAACCGAGCCAGCATGCACTCAGGCAGCGCCGAAACCTTCATGGCCCTACTGCTACTCCTACCCGACGAGGATCACGCATTCGTGGTCGTCACCAATACCGCCGGCAACGAAGCCGGGGCGGGCACGAAGCTCGCGCTGCAACAGCTCGGCGCGCGATTCACGACTGCGCAGGTCGCTACCGGTGCAACGGCCGACTGACGAGTCCTTAATCATTACTGACAGGCGCGCGGCGGCACTGCTGGTCGACCCGGACGAACGGAGGTACTTCGAGCCATTCCTCGGCCGGGAACGCACGGTCACAGAAGCCGCGCGAGAACTCGGCGTGCCTCCGAACGGCATGCGGTACCGAGTGCGGAGAATGGCGAAACTTGGCCTGCTGCGCATCGTGCGAGAGCAACCCCGCGCCGGACGCCCCATGCGCGTGTACCGCTCGGTCGCCGATCGATTATTCGTTCCGTACGTTGCCTCCCCCGCTGTAGAT
>JACCWM010000209.1 GCA_013697635.1 Lujinxingiaceae bacterium
GCCGGTGTTGTTGCCGGTGTTGTTGCCGGTGTTGTTGCCGGTGTTGTTCGTATTGTTGGAATCGACCTTGCGAAATCCATCGCCGTCGCCGCCGCATCCAACGGCCATGGCCGTGACCATGGCGAGCATCACCAGAAGGCTTCGTTTCCCAATAAAGCGTTTCATTATCCTTTCTCCGCATTTTATTCGTTGAGATGCTGACCTACATGCGCCAGATATCTCAACAAAATCGCATTTGATCGCCCGCAGCCAGGTGCACAGGCGTTGTGTCAACATATGTGACACTAGGGATGCGCACGAGGACCGTCTGTAGTATGTTGGTTCAAATTGAGCCATGGTCTCAGCAAATCTGCGATCATTGAGACCCGAACTTGCCAGAGAACGTGCATGAAAAAGTTTGTCTTCAGCCAGCCCGGCGCCGTATTGGCCTCGGTCTATAATCTGGAGCTGAGCGAGCAAGAGTGGATCACCCAGCTGACGCGCGCCATCAGCCCATTCATCGACGGGGGCAACGGCACGCTGGGCTGCATCTTTCGCATGGGCCGCCAGATCGAGATGCCGGTCTTGAAGGCGATCCGAGGCGACGACGAGGTGCCGGCCTTCATCCAATATTTGCGCGCCACCGAGCAAGCCTCGGGCGGCAAGTCCCCGGACGGCGCGCGCTTTGGCAAGCTCTTTGCCGCCTCGGGCATGGGCACGCTCTCGGTGAATCGGGCCTCGGCCCAGGCCTACCAGGTCTTTCGCCAGGAGTTTCAGGCCGACGGCATGCTCGATGCCGCCGGACTGATCGTGCCTCACCCGGCGTCACGCTCGTTTATCTTCATCACCTCGCGCCAAAGAGAGCTCTCCGCCGTACCCGAGCGCGCCCGCTCGCGCTGGGTGGAGCTGCAAAATCATATCGCAGCCGTCTACGATTTGCGCTACCGCCTGCGTGGCAACAGCTTCGAGGAGACCGACGCGGTGTGGTTCAACACCGGGGGAGACTGCGTCGAGTCCGGCCCGTCCGGCTCGGACACGCTTCGCGCTCAGCTGCGCGATGCCGTGCAAATGCGCGAGAAAGTGCGTAGCGGCAACACCGGCGCCAAGCGCATCGATCTGGAGACCTACTGGGCCAACGTGCTCTCCGGCCACTGGGCGATCCTCGATCGCTTCGACACCGACGGGCGTCGCTACGTCATTGCGCTGCCCATCGCCCAGTACGGCACGACGCTGCGAGGGCTCTCCGAGCGAGAGCGCGAGGTGCTCGACCAGCTCGGAGACGGACTGGCCAACAAAGTGATCGCCGCCGAGCTCGGCATCTCGACGCCGGCCGTCGCATCACATCTCAATAACATTTACACCAAGCTCAGCATCCACGACCGCGGCGCGGTGGTGCAGCTGGTTCAACAGGTTCGCAAAAAGGGCGAGCGGCTGAGCTGAGCTGTGGCTGCGACAGGCATAGGAGGATCTGGAAGATGAGTGACCAGTTCGACAGTGGACCACGGGTGGAATGCATCGAGATCAACGGGGCGCCGGTGTACGTCTTGAGCCTTAGCCTGGAACCGGCGCTGCCCGATGAGCTCTCGAGCGCCGAGCGCGCCGTTGTCTTGCTCGTGCTCTCCGGGGCGAGCAACGCCGAGATCGCCGAGCTTCGGGGTACGGCCTTGCAGACCGTCGCCAATCAGCTGCACTCGGCCTTCAAGAAGATGGGGATCAATTCGCGCGGTGACCTGGCGGCGGCCGTCTACGGCGCGTAAGCTCGCTGCCCGACTGGTCTTTGCCAATCCAGTAAACCTTGCTACTAAACCTGCGCCCGTGTAGCCTCCCACCTTGATGAACAACTCCAAGCAATGCCTTGTCTTACTCGCCCTTACCCTTGCAACCTGCCTGCTCTCGGCCTGCGCGCACAACGCTCCCACGGCCACGGTTGACGAGGCGTCCCAGGACATCTGCGATCGCGCCGCTCGCCACAGCGCGGACTGTCAGGGTCGCTACATCACTCCGCCGCTGTGCAACTCGCCGGCAGCCTTGGAAGCGGCCGAGAAGATTTTGGCCACGGCGTGCGAGGACTTCAACGCCGAGTTCTTCGCCACTGGAGGCGCCGATGGCGCCTATTGTGATTGGTTTGGCACGGGCTGCTCGCTCGACGAGCAAATCTTTACTGGCGCGGCCTGCGTGGTGGACGAAGAATGCTCGGCCGAGAGCTTTTGCGTGGAGCATCGCTGCTTTGGCGGCGTGCTCTCCGAGGACTTTGCGCGTGTGCTCGACATCTTCACCCAGACCGGCGAGGTCGCCGGCGGCCAGACCAAACTGCTCGTGGATAACCTCGAGACGGCGCGGCTTCGTCGTGAGCTCATCGAGAATGCCCGCTACTGGGTTCACTTTACCACGCTGCTCGTCGCCGACGACGAGAGCGGCGCCGAACTGGTTGCGCTCTTTTCGGCCGCCGTCGAGCGCGGCGTCGCGGTGCGCGTGGTCATCGACGCCACCACCCAGTACGCGTTTGCCAACTACGCCCTGCTCGAGCAGATGGCACAAGCCGGCGTTCAGCTCATCGCCCACAATCCAATCAGCGAATGGGCGGGCGTCAGGCTGGGCACCTCCGGGCTGACGGCGAACATGCGCCTGCACGAAAAACTGCTCGTCGTCGACGGCAAGGATGCGATCGTCGGCGGACGAAACATCGGCGACAACTACCTCGGTGAGGACCGCTGGCGCGACATCGACATCCACCTCCAGGGCCCAGGCGTCGCCCAGATCCAGTACATGTTTTTGAGCATCTGGGATAAAAATGTCGCCTGGGAGCGCGAATCCGGCTGCGCCAGCCAGCTGACCCACGGCTTTTACTGCCCACCCACGGGCGAAACGCTCGTCGACAACCCGGCCTTCTATCCCCCACTGCAGCGCTCGAGCGACAACGCGCGCACCCGCGCGATCTACAGCGATCCCTTTCATCAAGCCACGGCACACGGCTACTTCACCACCCTGGCCTTGATCCGCGGCGCGCGCCACACGATCACGATCGCCAACGCCTATTTTGTGCCACCCCATCGGCTGCGCAAACACTTGCGCGCCGCCGCCGCACGCGGTGTTACGGTCAACGTACTGACCAACTCCAAGAACAGCACGGATGCCTGGTGGATGTACTACGCCTCGCTGAACTTCTACATCGAGATGCTCGACGCCGGCATCAACATCCACGAGTACAGCGGCACCGAGACGATGCACTCCAAGGTCATGCTCATCGACGATGAACTCGCTGTGGTGGGCTCCTTTAACCTCGATCCAAGAAGCGCGATCGACAACAGCGAGATGCTGCTGCTGATCCGCGACGGTGACGCCGTCGGCCAGCTGCGCCGCTCAATGGAGGCCGACATCGCCAACGCGACCACGGTCGTTGGCAAAGACATCGCCATGAGCGAGCTGATCACGGCCAAGGCCTTTCGCCTCGTCGAGCCCCTGCTTTAGGCGTCGAGTCCGGCTTCGGCAAAGTATTGCTCGCCCTGGGACGCGCACTTTGAGAAGGGCTGCTCGCGCAGATAGCGCCAGAGCAGATCGTAGCTGCCGTCTTTACCGACGATCGCGACCAGATTTGGGGTAATCGCCACGACGTCGAACCAACCGCTCTCGTCGTCATTGACCGTCGACCAGCTGTTCGCCTGGTATTGATTGACCAAAAACAGACGTTGAGGCAACGCGCGCCCGCTCTCAAAGAGGCGCTCCGCCGTGTGCCGGCGCTGTGGGCCGTGGGTGCCCCGGCCTGCAAACAAGTCCTTGAGCTGCTCGGCGCCCGCATCGCGCAGCGTGCCCTGCATCTTGCGCCAGCCCTTGTGTTTGTAATCCCCAAAGTCGCCCTCAAAGCCCAAGCGGCTGATGATTGCCCGCAGCCCTGCCAGGTGACTGAGCGTTTTACCCGCGTACAACTCGGCATTTTTGAACGCCGTCTTCAGCCCCTCCGCTCGTAAATCCGAGATGGGAACGGTGTGACGGCCTTCAAGCAATAACCACGCGATAGGTGCTTTCATCCTGGACCTCTCTTTGTCACCAAATCTCTCACCGACTCACGATCGCCGCCGACTCCCGATCTACTTGCTCGGCGCCATCTGCGCCAGCAACAAGCGACAGCTCTGGTGCAAAGCCTTGCTTGTGACAGAGCTTCTTTTGTCAGGGCGCAGGCGATCGCGAAGAGCACGTCGCCGCCCGAGCCGACGAGCACCGCAAGCGGCGGCGCGCTCTCGCAGACAGCATCCATTCTCAAAACCCTTCGAGATCAACGCGGATCAATTGAAACGGCAGCGCGGGCGCGCGCTTGAGCACGAACTCCACGGCCGCTCCCTTGACCGCATAGAGCGCGTCTTCAGCGACAATGAGCGCAGCCAGTTGGGCAAAACCCGTCTGGGCATCGACCTGCGCCTTTCGCCATTGATCGTCGTGGGCCACGACGCGCACAACCTTTTCTGGAAAGGCGACGTAGAGCGCCTCGCCCAAAAAGGCGATGCCGTCGGCGCCGCTCACGCCTGTGCCGGCAAAGGTGTCGCCCGCGAGCTCGACCAGGGCGACGTCGCTTGGGTCATGCATCGCGATGCGAAGAAGACGCGCCGGCAGGTATTTGCCCACGAGCAAGGAGGCGCCATCGGGGCTGATTGCGATGCCGTTTAAACCGATGACCTGCGGCTCGAGCAAGGGGTCTTGGGCCCAGATCTCGACCGTCCCAGCCCCAGAGTTGGCGCTGGCATCGACGCGGTAGATGCGCGGATTCTTTCGGTCAGTCACATAGGCTCGGCCTTGCCCATCGACGTCGACATCATTACATGACGCGCCCTCGACAGTATCAGCCAGCACGAACTCGTGGGTGCGCTCCCCGCTGTCGAGGTCGAAAGCCCAGACCAGACCCGGTTCGCCCTCTTCACTCGTGATCGAGCACACCCACAGGCGCCGGCGAGCCACGTCAGCCTGCACGCCCAGCGTCAGACGGTTGGCCTCGCCGGTGCCCGCAAAAAACAGCCGCTCGCTGCCATCTTCGCCGTCAATACTCGTGAGCGTACCAAACCCCAGGCTGCCCACGTAAAACGTGCGCGTTTGCGAATCAAAGGCCCCGCTCTCCGGGAACAGCTGCGAGCCGGTCAAGTCGTAGACACTCGCCAGCGCAATGGCCGGCTCCACGTCGACGTCGTCGCTGAGGTCGTTGCCAACATCATGGCCGACGTCACGCCTATCGACGTCGTCGACCGCCTTATCACCACAGCCCAGCGCCAACGCCAGCGCCAAAAACCCCACCCAACTCACCTGAACAACACCCTTCATAACTACCTCACCAAATCTTCGATTGTTTTCAAAAGCTCACAAACGCTTGACTTAAAAATACAATCGCTCTATTCCACATAAACGACCTAAACCACCAGGGGTAAAAGTCGCGGCATGTTTTATGTTAGAAGTGCCTGAACCACAATGGAATCGAACATTTGGGCACAATTGTGCCCCCACCTTGAGAGTTGATCAATGAAGCATCAAAAAGCATTGGTATTGAGTAAATGGCTGTTCGTAGGTCTGCTTTGCGCTGGCT
>JACCWM010000010.1 GCA_013697635.1 Lujinxingiaceae bacterium
ACAAGATGCCATCGAACTCCAAACAATACCTCAATCTCGGGTGCGGAGGGCACCATCATCCCGAGTGGGTGAACATCGACTTTCAAAGCCGCTCGGTGGACGTAATCGAGGTACCCGTCCGGCAGACCTCGTTCTTGAGCCATACCTATCTTGTCGGGCATGGTCGTCGTGTCATTAACGAGGAGGTTGTGCATGGCGAGAGCGGAGCGAAGAGATCAGACATTTTGGGGTGAATTGGTCGCCGAATATGAGGCGGTGGGAGGTTTAGATCGGGCGGCGTTTTGCCAGGGCAAGGGTGTCAACGAGCGATCCTTTTGCAATTGGCTCTATAAGCTGCGCAAAGAGCAGGCCGCCGAGCGGCCGATGCAGTTTGTGGAAATCCAGTCTCGTACAACGACGCCCATGACATCGACCCTGCGTGCCACGATCGAATGCGGTGGCGGTCTGAGCCTTCATCTCGAGGGGCTTCCTGAGCCGGCCTGGTTGGCCGAGTTCATCGTACGCACGCGAGGAGGTGAGCGGTGTTGAGCGTGGCACGCAGCGTGCGGATCTTTTTGGCCGCCGAGCCCGTCGATCTGCGAAATGGGATCGATGGGCTTGGAGCCCTGGTCAAACAATACGGCCAAGACCCCTTCGCGGGTCATCTCTTCGTCTTCGTCTCCAAGCGGCGCGACCGGCTCAAGATTTTGGCCTGGGATACCGGCGGATTCATCATCTTTTATAAGCGTCTGGAGAAGGGGCGCTTTAAGATGCCGTGGCCCAAAGCTGGCCACAAGACCATGGCGATCGACGCCGCCGAGCTCCATCTCTTGCTCGACGGGATCGACTTTAGCCAGCTCGAGCGCCCCGAGTTGTGGCAACCCTGCGCAAGAGATTTTGCTCAAAGTTGATCGACACCCGATCACGGTTGTGATCTGATCGCTCTTTATGAAGCAAGAGCACGACATACCCAACTTGGAGGGGCTCGAGAAACTCGACGACAAGAGCGCGCGCGCGCTGTTGATGCAGCTGGTGATGGTTGTCTCGATGCTTCGTGGGCTGATCGAGGAGTTGCGTGAGAGTCTGGCAGCAGAGCGCCACCAGCGCGAGCAGCTGCAGCGCGCACTCTTTGGGCCAAGCTCCGAGCGGCTGCCGCCCATGCAACGCCTAGTGACCAAGCACCAAAAGGAGCAGGAAGGGGCCGAAGAACGGGCACAGCGCAAAGCGGCGGCGCAAAAAAAGCGCGAAGACAATGCCCAGCGCCGCCGCGACACGCTGCCCAGCGAAATCATCGACCATCCGATCGCCGCGACCTGCTGCCCGAGCTGCCAGGCCCCGGTCACCGACGCCGCGCAACTCGCCGACGAAGTCAGCGAAGAATTCGAATTCGTGCCCGCCTCGCTGGTGCGCCGCGAGCATCATCGCAAGCGGCGGGTCTGCGCCTGCAACACGTTTCTCTACGGTGAGCCGGTGGCGCGCGTCGCCGACGCGGTAATCTATGGGCCCGGGCTGCATGCCCACGTCGTGGTCGCCAAGTGCGCGGACAGCATCCCCATCGAGCGCCTCTCCAAGAGCTTTGGGCGCGCCAACAGCGCGATCAGCCGCAGCACCTTAAACGAGCTTTTTCACCGTGTGGCCGATCTCACCAGCCCGCTCTACGAGCGCATGCTCGTGCGTGTCGCGCAAAGCGAGCACGTCTCGGCCGACGAAACCACGCTCTCTGTGCAGCAAAAAGGCAAGTGCCGCACGGCCTGGATGTGGACCTTTATCGGCTCAAATCTGGTCACTTACGTGTTTAGCGCCTCGCGAAGCGGCCAGACGCCTTTGGATGTGCTCGGCCAATCGACGGGCACCCTGCAGGTTGACGCGTACACGGGCTACAACGCCGTGACCTGCCCCGAAGGACGTACCCGCTCAGGCTGCTGGTCGCATGTGCGCCGCAAATTCTTCGAGGCGCTCAAGACCTCGCCCGACGAGGCCACCTATGTGCTCGATCAGATCCTGGCGATGTACCTTGTCGAGTACGAGGCCGTGGACAAGAACATTTTGGGCACCGAGGCCCACCGCATCTTGCGCCGCAGCAAGACCGGGCCGCTGGTCGAGGCGCTTTTTCGCTGGCTCGAAGCACAAAAAGGCGCGCACTTGCCCAAAGGCCCGCTTGGCCGCGCCATCGGCTATGCGCTCAACCAACGTCTTACGCTGAGCGTCTTTCTCGACGAGGCGAAAGTGAGTCTGGACAACAACTTGAGCGAGCGAAATCTGCGTCTGATCGCGCTCGGCCGCAAGAACTTTCTCTTCGTCGGCCACGACGAGGGCGGACGCAATCTGGCGATCCTTCAATCCTTGGTTTCAAGCTGCATTGCCAACGAAATCAACCCCCAAGAGTATCTGGCCGACGTCATCATGCGGATCCAGGATCATCCCCGCTCGGCCATCGATGAGCTCCTTCCCGACGTGTGGAGACCATCGGGCTGAGTAACTAAGCCAATTTCACTGCAAAAAATGGGGGACTGATCGATTGCAAGTACGGGGTCTGCCGGACGGATACATTCGACCGGTGCGCTGCTCCAGCGTCGCCGGGTTCCAGGACAGGTCGTGGTGGATGACGTGGCGGCACTCGTGGTGCAAATCGATGCCCTCCTGCCCCACGCTGGTCGCGATCAGGACCTCCGGCAAGAAGGGCGTGTTGAAACCCGTGAACCGGCGAGTACGATCCTCGCCCGAGACCGAGCCCGTGGCACGCATCACGACCTCCTGGATGCCCCGGGCCTCCTGGAAGGCCTCCACATCGAGCTTAGAGCCGGCCGCCTTGTGCAGCGTCGCCAGGTAAACCTCGAAGCGAGCGCGGGCTGACTCGCCCGCCAGTGGGGCTTCGT
>JACCWM010000017.1 GCA_013697635.1 Lujinxingiaceae bacterium
CAGTCGGCAGCGGCGCAAACAGAGGTCGCCGATGAGCCGCAATAATCTTAAAAGGGCCCAACCAGACCCCTATCGCGATGGGGAATTATAATTGTCGCCGGTGGGGAATTCTAATTGACGTCAGCCAGCGCGACGCTCCCATCGAACGAATCTTTGGCGCACCAGTGCGCGCGAACTACACCAAGGAGACTCCATGTCCGCAACCCAAAAACGGATCCTGATTACCGGTGCCAACAAGGGCATCGGTTGCGCCACGTCCGGCGCCGTGCTCGCTGCAAGCGACGAGCCCCATGTTCTGCTCGGCTCGCGCTCGCTCGAGCGCGGCGAGGCGGCGCGCGCCGAGCTCGTCGCCCAGAACCCCGGCTGGGCATCGCGCATCCGAGTGCTTGGCATCGACGTCTCAGATGATTTGTCCGTGTCCGAAGCCGCGCAGACGGTCGCCGCATGGTTCGAGGGCGAGGCCCACCCGCTCTTTGGCCTGGTCAACAACGCCGGAATCGGCCTTGGAAGCGCCGAGATGCAGACCGTGCTCAACGTCAACACCCACGGCCCACGGCGCGTCTGCGAGGCCTTCATCGGGCTGCTCGATCCAGGCCAAGGTCGCATCGTGAACGTCTCGTCGGCCTCGGGCACGATGTTCGTGGCCGCCTGCAGCGAAGAGCGCCAGCGCATGCTCACCAGCCCGGACGTGACCTGGCAGCAGATTGAGGCGCTGATGCACGAGGCTCTGGCGCTCGAGGCCGCCCGTGGTGATTTTGCGTCCGCCGGCCTCGGCGACGGCTCAGCCTACGGCTTCTCCAAGGCCTGCCTCAACGCCTACACGATCGCGCTCGCCAGGCAGCACCCCAATCTCACGATCAACGCCTGCACCCCCGGATTCATCGAGACCGATCTCACGCGTCCCTTCGCCGAATCACGCGGCATGGACCCCAAAGCGATGGGCATGAAGTCGCCCGAAGAAGGCACCAAAGCCACCCTGCATCTGTTGCTCGGCGAGCTCAGCGGCAGCGGCTGGTACTTTGGCAGCGACGCCCAGCGAAGCCCGCTCGATCGCTACCGCGCGCCCGGAGATCCGCCCTACCAGGGCGAGTGATTCAAAATAGTGCGCAAAAAAGTGTGACGTCGGGGGGTAAGCGACCCGACGTGCACTCGACGAATTCTGAACTTTGCGAGGTCTTCGATGGCGATAAATCTGCTCAACTGCCCGGTGTGCATTGAAAGCCCCTTGAACAAGACGGCGGTTGCGCTGGGACGGCGTGGTGACGCTCGAACACTGCGGGCGTTGCGAGGGAGTGTGGCTCGATTACAGGCAGGTGCAGCGCCTTCGTGGGCTGACCAACGAGGAACTTCGCTCCCTGGTTCCTGAGTGCCCGCGTGGTTTAGCGATGCAATGCCACGGCTGTGATCAGCCGATGGTCGTCGAAGAGCATGTCGGCATGGTGCTGGACTGTTGCCGCTCGTGCCAGGGCGTCTGGTTCGATCACGGCGAGCTGCAGACGATCTGGTCGCGCTCATTCGACAAATCGTTGCAAAGAAATCAGCACAAGGACAGCAACTGGGGAGCCGTGGATCTGGGCGCTGAGGCCGTCGATGCCTTGTTTCACGCACTGTTCTTGCTGCCGCAAGGTACGCAGGTGGCGAGTGATGGGAGCCAGAGCATGGTAGCGGTCGTCAGCGAGGTATTGAGCGAGCTGCCGGCGGGCGTCGCTGCCTCGGCGGAGGTGGTCGCCGAAGTGTTGGGATCGGCGGCCGAGGCGACGGCCAGTGTATTGGGGGCGATGGCCGAGATTCTCGGCGACATCTTTTAGGCCGGGCTCCAGAAGCTGGCGCGCCGTCGGGGGGCAAGCGACCCGACATGCCAGGCACCCACTGACCTTTTGGCACCCAAGTGCCAGCAGTCAGACCTAAGCGGACAGCAGTCGTCGAGCAGCGAGGCCGTCGACGGGGGAACAAAAACGGGGGTGCAATGCCTTTT
This sequence comes from Lujinxingiaceae bacterium, assembly GCA_013697635.1. Lineage (GTDB taxonomy): Bacteria > Myxococcota_A > Bradymonadia > Bradymonadales > Bradymonadaceae > JACCWM01. The sequence goes on from JACCWM010000017.1 coordinate 1,976, forward strand.
ATCGGCTGAAGCAGTGGGCCTGAATCTTCCTGTACAGGGGCCGTCAAAGTGGTGCATATCCTCCAGACGGCCTGCGAGCGCTCGTTTTGACTCTTCTGTGATGACCTTTTAATGCCGAACTCACCTGCCAGCGAACCACCCGCCGATGAGGCGACAGGCTCGACCGACGAGGCCGACGAGCAAGTGGATGCAGCTCAGCGAGGAGTTCCGACGCTCCTGTGGACGATCGGGCTGAGCGCGTTGGTGCATCTGGCCTTTGTGATTCCGGTGGTGCTCTTTGCCGTCTCCGATAAGAGCGTCGAGCTCGATCTGGAGTGGTACGGTGACTTTGAGACCTTGGCAGGCATTGGTCACGGTATGGAGCGCGGGCAGTGGGCAGCGGTTGAGGCCGTGGTCGAGGAGGCCCAGGCCCAGGCCCAGGCCGAGCTTGAGCCGGAGGCGGCGCCTGAGCCTGAGCCTGGGCCTGAACCCGAACCTGCGCCGGAGCCTGAGCCGGAGCCGGAGCCGGAGCAAGGCCCCGAGTCTGAGGTAGAAGCCAAACCGGAGGAGCCCACGCCTGTGCCGCGCGACGTTGCCGTGGTCCGTGAGAAAAAGCCCAAAGAGCGCGCCACCGAGCTCATTCCAGCTCGGCCGCCCGAGCCTGAAGAGAGGTCCAACCCGCTCAGCCGCGCCGAGAGGTTGCCGGGCCTGAGTCAGGGCGGGCCAAGTGACTTGCCGGACTTGCGAAACTACGCCCCGGGTAACGCGCGCATGACTGCGCTTGTGCGCATCGATCGGGTTCGCGAGACGGCCTACGCCGAGGGGCTTCGGCGCCTGCTCGAGGCCGTGCCCGACTACCGCATTTTGCTCGAATCGACCGGGCTCGATCCGGTGCGTGAGCTGGATACGATTTTCATGGCATCGGCAGATCCGCGCTATCTGCACGAGACCTTCTTGGCGGTGCGCCACTCGATGGACGACGCCACGATCAAAGGCTTTTTGGGGCGTCGCTTTGTTGACCCGCTCGGCTGGCAGAAATACGGCGAATACGACGTGCGCGCGCTGGTACCCGAGAGCGGGCGCTACCAGGATCCACGCCAGATTTTGCTCGCGCGCCCTGGTCTCGCGATCGTGACGCGCCCGGAGTGGCTGGAGGGCTTGACGGGCAACGTGGCCCCGGATTCGGCGCTCGCCAAAGATATGCAACGCGCCGACGCGCCGGCGCCGGTCTTCTCGCTGCTCGACGGACTCGAGCAGATCGAGCGCGTCGCCGAGCGCGAGGAGACCTTTGTGCTGGTCAGCGCTCAGGGCCTGTACTTCATGTTGCCTGGCGTCGGCCGCCTGCCCAAGTTTGAGGCCGTGCGCCTCTCGGTGGACACGCCGGACAACCCCCGCTTGAGCATTGACTTGCGCTTTGCAACCGAGGCCGAAGCGCGCAACTTCTTCAACGCCTGTCCGGCCATGACGCGCCAGGTGATCGCCGCCATCCCCTTTGCCCGCGCCCTTGGAATCGCCACCCTCGTCGAGCGCCTCGGCTGCCAACACGACGGCGACTATGTCACAGTCAAAGGCCAGTACACTCACCGCGAGGTGGCGAACCTCATGCAATTGGCCACGCCCTTTATCCCGCGGCCACCGGCGTTGATGGGCCTGCCTGCAGCTCCGCCGCCCGTTTTGCCGCCCGTGGCGGCACCCGAGACAGCCGCCGAGGTGCCACCCGACATTGACCAGCCCGAAGCCGACCGGCCACAGACCGAACGACCGGATGCCGAGTAGTCGGCTGCCCTGACCCCCCGACAACCCAGACCCACGCTGGCCGAGCTCGACGTTTTCACTTTTTTTCGTCGCGCGACTTGACCTGCTGAACAAGTGTTTATACTGACTGGCTCGATCGCCCACG
>JACCWM010000025.1 GCA_013697635.1 Lujinxingiaceae bacterium
AGGTCCAGATTGCGCCCGGCAGGCTTGCCTGCCCTGGGGGCGCTGTATCTGAAACGGAGCCTGGGGGCTTGTTCCCCCAGGCGGATCTCGCGCCAAGGCGCGCCGGTGCACATGGGTTCGACGTCGATCTCCAGATTGCGCCCGGCAGGCTTGCCTGCCCTGGGGGCGTTGTATCTGAAACGGAGCCTGGGGGCTTGTTCCCCCAGGCGGACTTGTCCCCCAGGCGGACGGCGCTCGTTGCGCCGCGCTCCACCCCACGCTAACATCCCTTCAGTTCAAGCACTCAACCAAACGGAGGGTTTCATGTCCCAGACATTCCACCAGGTTTTCCTCCACCTCGTCTGGTCCACGCGCAAACGCCAACGTTTGCTCATCGACGATCTCGAGGACTTCGTCCATCGGCGCATCCGCGAGATCGCGGACGAGCTTGATCTCGATGTGCTCGCGATCAACTCGGCCTGGGACCACATCCACGTCCTTGTCGAGTGGAACACCCACGTCGCGATCGCCGACGCTGTGCGCGAGTTCAAATCTCGCGTCACGGTGGAGTGGAACGCCCTCGCCCGCGACAGCGGCGCCGGTCGCTTGCTGAAGTGGCAGCGCGGCTACGGCGTGGTCAGTGTGCGCAAGAGCGACGTGCCGCGCGTCGCCGAGTACATCCGTCTCCAGAAGGAGCGGCATGCGAATCGGCGGGTCTGGGACGTGTATGAGATCACCCAGGGGCAGACGATTTCCGACGAGGAAGACGACGATTGATTGGCGGCCGCACGTAACGGAGTAGGGCACCTCACGACCGCATGAATAAATGACTTTGCGCGTCTCTCGGACGGTTTTCTGGTTTTCTGCCGGTTTTCTTGAGCACGGGCGCGTTGTTATTTGTCATTTTTTACAAATAACTCTTGCGTACTTCGCCTCCGCTACCTATCGTAAGGGGAGTTGGCCCTGTTTGTTTCCTGTGGAGTGTGGCGAGTGATGATTCCCCCTGACGAGATCGGTGAAGAGGAGCTGCAAGGCCGCGTGATCTATGCGCTGCTTAAGCCTGCCGGGCGCCTGGCGCGTGTGTTTGGCGTCCCGCTGCACCAGGTGCGCGACTTGCTGGACATGGCCTATTACCAGGAGGTCAAAGGCAAAGATCTGAAGATGAAGGAGGCCGCCTCGCTGATGGGCGTGAGCATGAGCAAGATCGCGCTGCTCGCTCGCCAGCTCAAGGAGAACTTCGTCAACTCCGAATCGAGCCTGGAGCGGCGCATCGAATTCATGCTGTGGGTCGAGCCCTTGAGCCTGGCCAAGATCCACCAGGTCCTCACCGATGCTTCGATGCAGCAGGTCAAAGAGGCGCTGGCACGGCTTACAGAGCTTGGCCGCATCAACGAGACGAGCGAGGCTCGCGGCAGCGTTTACAGCCTCAACATCGACCAGTCTCGACGCGTCTGGGACACCTGGCTTGCGCGCATCGACGGCCTTCAAAACGCTCTGGGCACGGTCTCCGATGCCGTCTACGGGCGCTTTTTTGCCAAAGAGGCCCACGCCTTCGCCCGCACGCTGAGCTTTCGCGTGCGAAAAGAGGACCTTCACCGCCTCCAAGACTTCTATGAAAACCAGCTCTTCACGCTGGTCACCGAGCTCGACGCCGCCTGCCAGGACGCCTCGGACGAGGTCGCCATGGGCTTATCGATATTCTGGGCTCCCTACGAATTGACGGATCAATGCACGCCACCCCCACCGGAGAAATGAAGATGAAATGGACAGCTTGTTTGATGTTGGTGGTGCTCGTGCAGTGGGGATGTTCGGAGAATGAGCGTGTTCGGGACTCGAGCCCACAGACCTGCCCCGGTGGTGAGCTCATGCAAAGCTCCGCTGGCGAGGTGTGTGTCTACCGCGGTGCGATCGTCATTGAGACCGGCTTCTCGTGCCCTTCGGCGTTTCCCCACATGCAGGCCGGCCCGGAGTTCGTGCTCTGTACGAGCGAGCCTGGGATCACCCAGGCGCTCGTCGACGAGCTGGCCGCAAGCCTTGGCGTCCAGCCCTGGAGCATCACCGATCCCGACATTGACCCCCATCTTGTTGGTCTTGCAGACCAATGAATCGGTATCGATATCCGGATCGATATCGACGTCTTGTGGATGATCGACAACTCCGGCTCGATGTGCCAGGAGCAGAAAATGCTGCGCGACAACTTCGCCCTCTTCGCCTCGACGTTGAACGAGGCAGAGGTCGACTTTCACATCGGTGTTACGACCACGCACATGCTCAGTCGCGAGGAGTATTCGTTCGAGCCGGTGGCTCAGCCGGGCCATCTTCAATCCACGCCACAGCCCATCCCTGGTTACGATTATTCCTGCTATTATGGGGTCAATCCAGACGGCTCGCTCGACACGAGCAGCCTCGAGCCCGTGCTCGACGCGATTCGCACGGCGGTGGCGTGCACGACGAATCCGGCGAGTCACCAGGACCTGCTCAACCCGGATATCGCCGCTTTGCGCTGTGCGCTCGACTGGGCGCGCTGGGGCTGTAGTCAGGACCAGGCCTTGCCACGCGCCGACTTCTTTCCCAAGCCCGCCGATTACCGCGAGATCCCCAAGGTGCTGCGCGCCGTGGATTATGGCGATGGCAGCGGCAACATCGACCTCGCCAGGCTCCAGGCCGATTTTGCCTGCATCAGCCTGGTCGGCACGCTTGGCTACGGCATCGAGAAGGGCCTTGGCGCCGTGGTTCGCGCCGTGCACCCGGACATGACGGGCGGCCCCAGCGGGGATCCTGCAATCCATCCCAACGCCGGCTTTATTCGCGCCGACGCCCGCACGAGCATCATCATGATCAGCGACGAGAACGACTGCACCCATGATGGCGGCGTCAATGAGCGCACTTCCTGTGGCGTGGCTGAGTGCACCTTTCGCGAGAACGACCCGAACAGCCCACTGATCCCCGTCGCCAAGCTCAAGAGCGACCTGCTGGATAATCTCGCTGCATCCAAAGGCCTGCCCCGCGTCTCGCCGGACGATGTGATCGTCGCCTCGATCCACGGCCCCGACCAGCGCTACACCGAGGCTCGCCCGGCCGAATGCGATGCCGGCTGGAACATCCCCGTCTCTTGTGCGAGTACGCGAGGCGTTGCCTACTCCGGCCACCGCTACGACGCCTTTATCCGCCAGTTTCCCCACCACTTCCCCGAGGCGGTTGGCCCCAGCGGACCAGTGGCCGGGCTGATCTGTGAAGACTTCGCCCCGCTGCTGACCACGATCGCCCAATTCTACGATCCCAGGAAGCACTGCGGCCCGTGAAGGAGCCGGGCGCTTGGGGGGCTGCCAGGGCTCGAGGAGATCGGGGCGCGAGTTATCGGGGCGCGAGCCAGTCAAACTCATCGATGAAGTCGGGCCAGAGCGCCTCGGCGCGGGCTCGATGGGTGGCGGCGAGGGCGTCGTTGTCGGTGAGCTCGAAGACGACAGTGGCGGTGACGTGTAATTCGGCGCTGTCCCATGTGCTCTGGAGGGTGGCGACGATTTCCCGATGAGCGTCTTCGAGGCGACCATTGATCACGAGGGCCTGGACCCATTTGAGATGTGCATCGGGGGTCGGGCGATTCTCCAGGTTCTTTTGGGCGAGTTCCAGAGCGAAGTGCGTGGAGCCGTGAATTAGAAAATGTTCCAAAGCGTGCGCATAAGCCGCCTCCGGGAAGGCGTTCAAATCGTTTTCGAATGCGGCCAGAGCGAGCTTGCGCACGGCTTCGACCTCGTCGTCTCGACCGGCATCTTCCAGAGTGTCGGCGAGGGCGTCGTAGAATTCCCCGGCGGGGACGCGGGAGAGAATGTCACGGTAAAGATCGATGGCGCGATCGAAGTGGCCCTGACGAGCGTAGACTTCGGCGATATGCTCTTCGATGAGATACCATCCCGAGAAGATGGCATCGGCTCGTTGGAACTTTTTTAGGGCGTCGTCGAGGCGGCCGCGCTCCAGGTCGAAGATGCCTTCTTGCAGCTCGACCCAGGCCCGGGTCAAATCATTCTCGGTGAGGGCCAGCGTACGGGAGCGCTCATAGAGCTCTGAGGCGGCGGCGTGGTTGCCGGTCTTGAATTCTAGATTGGCGAGGCGGGAAGCCAGCGTCGCAGAGGGCTGCTTCTCGACGAGCTCGCTGAGACGCCGCATGGCCTCCTCTGTTCGTCCCCGTTGCAGATCGAGCTCGGCTCGAGCCGACTCCATGGCCAGGGGATTCTGGCCCGTTATGGGACGTTGCTCCAGGGCTTGAAGGTCTTCAGTCATGCGATCGAAGAGGTGGACCGCGCCATGAAATCGAAGCCTGGTGAGGAGAGGGCCTGCCGGTGGTGAGGTCAACTCGAACGAGCGCTCTAGCGCGCGCTGGGACTTGCGGTAATCTTGCCAGTCGGCGGTCAACCTTGCTCGCGTCAGATAGGCGCGGGCGATGTCGGCGTGGTCGAGCCAGGTGCTGGTCTGATCCTCGACCCTTTGTTCCAAAAACTTGATGCTGGCATCGAGATGATCGAGCCATTGCCGGGCCTGGCCGTAGTGATCTTTGGGCTCGATCTGGAATTCAACGGTCAGGCCGGGCTCGTCGATCGAGGGCGTCGGGCTCTCCTCGCCGGGGGTGGGCGTATGTGGATTGTCCGGCGGGGGGGCAGCGCAGGCGGAAATCGTAAAGAAGACAAACACCCAGAAAAATCTATTTAACACTTACTCCTCCAATGGTCTTGAAATTTCCTTGTACTGCCTCAGCTGCTGGCGCGGCCCGGCCAAGGTGCGCGCCAGAGAACGGGCTCGCTACTCGTGGGGCGGATGAAGGAAGGGAAATTCATCGGGGAAGCTTCCGTCGCCCACGTCGTTAGCGGGTGGATTGAGCGGTCCCACGGCCCCACCGGGGGTGAAGATAAAGGGCGTCTGGGGATCCCCACCTTCGGTTACTGCGCCCATATCGAGCAAAAGGATCGCGAGGGTCACGTCGATCACAGGGTCGGCCAGGCGTCGGCCGTTGGGAAATCCGGAGTCGGCCGTTCTGTTGATCTTGATCGTATCGGGTATGACGAGGGCCGCTGGCGAGGGTCCGCCCCCACCGAGGTTGGCGAGGATGTCCTGGGACACGCACTGGCCGTCGGCGCTTGGAGGATCGTCCATCGTGCAGGGGACGAGGCCAAGGGCTCGGAGATCGCTGTCGATTTCAATCGCGTCCGAGTGTAAGCCCGCCACGGATGCCACGATCTCTGCGGCGAAGAGGCCTGCCGCATCGTCGGCTGGGGTGGCCCGATTATACGCGGTCTTACTCTCAATGAGCACCGTCGATACGGCGGGCATGCCCACCCGATCGATTTGCGTAAAGTCATCGGGATGAGCCGATAGGTTACGGGTGCCAAAGGCAAATCCATTGACGGGAGGCGTGGCACGGAGGGCGCCGACTGCGGCGACGATTACACCTGCGACACGCAGGCCCCGGGAGGCTACTGCCTCTACAGCCCCCGCACTGTCTCTAGCTGCACCGAAGACGCGCAGTGTCCGCCTGGCACCCTGTGCTCGCCCAAGCCCTGGCATGCGATCTCCGGGGTCTGCATGCGTCGCTGCCAGCTGCCGGCCGACTGCCGGGAGGGCTACGTCTGTCAGATCGTCGAGCTCTTCGCTGGTGAGGAGAACGGCCCTAAGAGCTCGGCTCCGGCCTGCTGGTACGTTCGCGAAATGTAAGGGAAGTTGTGTGCGGCGGTCGTGCCGCTCGCAGGCTGGCAGCAGCCTACATCCCATGGGGTCAGGGAATGGCTGCCGTCGCCCGAGCGCGATTACAATCCAGACCGATGTTTTAAAGGCGCTTGTTCGATCAGCTCTTCGAGCAGCTCAAGCTTGATCGGCTTGGCTATATGGCGTTCAAAGCCCGCATTCAGAGATTTTTCGAGGTCGGCGGGCATCGCATAGCCGCTTAAAGCGACGAGGAAGAGGGCTTTGAGCTCGGGATCGCTGCGCAAGCTCTGCGCGACCTCGTAGCCATCCATGCCGGGCAGCCCGATGTCGCAGAGCACGATGTGCGGCTTGAAGCCGCGCGCCATCGCGATGCCCGAGGGACCGTCGTGCGCCACCGCGACCTCGTGACCTTTGAGCTCGAGGACCATCTGCAGCATGCTGGCGACGTCGAGGTTATCCTCAATGATCAAAACTTTGCGTGGTGCCAAGACGGCTTTGCCGGGCGCGCTGGCTGCTGCGGGCGCGATGTTTTCCTTGAGCGGCAGTTGGATCTCAAACTGGGCGCCCTGGCCAATGCCGGCGCTCTTCGCGCTGACACCACCGCCGTGCAGCTCGACGAAATCTTTGACGAGCGCCAGTCCCAGCCCGAGACCGCCGGCCGAGTGGTCCAGCGAAACGTCGGCCTGCATGAACGGTTGGAAGAGAGTGGCGACCGTCTCCGGGGACATGCCCAAGCCGGTATCATTCACGCGGATGTAGGCTTTTTTGCTCTCGGGATCGCCCTCCACGCTGTGCGGCCACCGCGCTCGGTAAACTTTGCGGCGTTTTGCAGCAGATTGCCCACGACCTGGGCCAGGCGATTCCAGTCGCCACAGATGTAGATGGGCTGCTCGCAGATCTCGAACTCAAGCGCTATGTCACGTCTCTTGAACAAGACGCGGTAATCCTTGACAGTATGACGCACGAGCTCGTTGAGCTCGAAATCTTTGAGCTGAAGTTGGATCTTGTTTTGCTCGACGCGCGTCGCGTCGAGCAAATCGCCGACCAGACGCGTCAGTTGGTCGACCTGGCGCTCGAGCACTTCGCGCGCATGGCGGGCTTGCGCCTCACTGATCTCCGCTTGGGCAAGGATGTAGAGGCTATTCTTGATCGGCGCCAACGGATTGCGAAGCTCATGGGAGAGCAGGGCCATGAAGTGATTTTTGCGCCGGTCGGCCTCGAGCAGGGCCTGCTCGTGCTGCTTGAGCTCGGTAATATCACGCGTCGTTCCGGCGACCGCCTCGACCTCGCCCTGATCGCCAAGCACCGGCACGAAGATGTAATCATAGATGCGTAAGCCCTGCTCGCCGAGCTGCAAGGGCTCGATGCCACGCAACGGAGCCTTGCTGGAGATGACGCTGTCGAGCTCGCGCTCGCGCGACTGGGCGACCTTCGGATCGTAGCCGATCTCGCTTAGATTCTTGCCGATCAACTCCTCGAGGCTGTGCCCCCAAATCGTGAGCATCGCCTCGTTGGCATACAAAAAGCGATGCTCGAGATCGAAGATGTATTGCATGTCCACCGTGCTCGACATGATCGCCTCGTAGAGGCGCTTTTGGCGCTCAGACTCGACGGTGAGCTTGGCCAAAGCGCGCGCCGAGCGCACCTGGTCAAGGCGCTGAAAGAGCCGCGCGCAAAACTTCTGCAGCACGTCAGCCTCGTCCTCGCGCCATGCGTAGCGTTCGGAATGGTGGGCAGCGAGCAAGAACTTCACGCGACGATCGTCGAGGTAGGTCACGTGGATATGGGCGCCGACTCCAAAGATCTCATGGGCCGGCGTAAAGGCCGCCGTGCGCGGATCGTTTGGGATATCGGCAACGGCGACGGGCTCGCCTGACAACAGCGCATCCAGCGCGGCCTGACTCAAGTAGTTTGAGAGGTCAAAGCGCTCAGAGCCAAACCTGTGCCCCTGCTCGCTGATCTCGAAAAAGATCTGAACATCATCGAGCCCCTCATTTACCTCACAGAAGGCCAATCGGTAGAGCTGCAGATAGTCGACTATCTTTTGGCCCACCACGTGCAAGATCTCATCCTCGGGGCCAAGGCTTGCAAGATCAACGCTGATCTCCTCGAGCAGTTCGGCGTTGAACTCACGATACTTGCGCTCGGTGATGTTGTTGAACAAGAGCGCGACCCGGTGCTGCTCGGGGGCACCGGAGCGAAAGGCGTACACATCAAACCAGCGATCCATCGCCGGCGCAAAGTTCTCAAAGCGCGTGGGCATGCCGGTCAAGGCCACGCGGCCGTAGATCTCGAACCAGGAGTCGTCGAGCTCCGGCACCAGCTCGCGCGCCGTCTTACCCACCGGGTCGATCAGCCCCGTCTCCTTCTCAAAGGCGGGATTGACCTCGAGAAAACGGTAATCGATCGGCTGCTCTTCTTCGTCAAAGAGCATCTCGAAGATACACATGACCTGGTCGATCGAATCAAAGAGCGCCCGGTAGCGCGCCTCCGACTCATCGCGTTCATGCTCGCTGGCCACAGATGATGACTCGACGTGAGGACCGTCCATTGGCAACCCGTCTCTCTGTAGACCATACTGGGGCGTTCGAAACACTTTTCGTGTGGAGGACATGAGCATTCCTGGAATAAGCCCAAAGGTCAAGCCGGACGGTCTTCATGCTTGGAAAACGAAGCGGTGCGAGGGGTTATTTCGCCCGGCACCGCGGGAAACCGCCCGAGAGATGCGCACGGGCCTGCTATTCTGCGAGGTGAAGAGATCGACGAAGTACTCTTCGCACTTCTCGAGTAATCTGAACTTCGTAAAAGCCGAGGCACAATGAGTAATAATGACACAGGTCACGAGGCGGCCATCGCCCCGTCCTCTGCGCACGATTCGCCAAAAGCGCGCGCTCGCGAGCGCGCGCTTGTAGGCCTTTGGACGGCGATCTCGGTGCTCGGGCTCTATAGCCTGGCATGGCTGCTCGGTGGCTTCGACGCTCTCTGCTTTGGCGACAGCGACGACCAATGCACGGTCGGCCGATGTTCGATCGCCTCGGTCATAATCGAAGAAGTTGGTGTCTTGCTCATCGCCATTTTTTTGGGTCCATGCGCGCACTTTCTGCTCAAGCGCAAGGCGCAAGACGAGGCAGAGTTTTTCCCCTTTGCAGCGAGCGTGGTGGCGTTGTTGGCGGTCATGTTGAGTATGCCGATCGCTTCTCTCGTGCTTGGGTCCTTGAATGAGTTTGTCTATATCGGGCACTGGGCGCTCGCTGATCATTTGCGACTCGGCGATGAGTCCGGCGTAGCGCTTGTCGTCGACACGACGGCCCTCGGCTCGCCGATGAGTCGCCCACAGGCGGAGATTGCCGAGCTCAAACGCCGCTGGACTGAGTCGCCCGAGATGCTCGCTGCGCTCGGTCCACCGCCGCCAAGGCTGCGCGAGCTGCGCATCGAGTCGGCGCCACTTGCTTTTGAGCCCAAGGATTTCAACCAGTCGCTTCGATCGATCCTCGTCGGCGAGCAGAGCTCGACCCGGATACCCTATCGTGCGCAGCTCGAGGCCGTCTTTGGCGCGATTGACGATGTTGCCTTCTCCGTTGCCCAGGAGCTCACCACACGCGCCCTGGCGGCGTCCCTCGATCGCGCGGCGGCAACCGACCTTAAGGCCAGCCGCCGCCTTGGTGAACTGCCGTTGACACGCTACTTCATCGGGCGCGAGGCTTCGGGTTACTGTCTCTTCGACGGCGAGCTCACCCTCGACGACGCCAACGGCAGGGCGATCATCGAGGAGTCCTACCTGCTGCGCTACTGCCACGCCGGGCAGTATCTCTACGCCTTCAATCGCGACAAGAACGCCTTCGACCGGCGTTGGCATCTCGAAGGCGTCCCCAATGGCGCCACCCATGCTCAGAAGTACGGTGCTGGCGTCCACGACGTCGATGCCGAGATCCTGCATGCCTTCAAGGTGGCGCTGATCAGCGATCGCGCCTCGGCCAAAGACGTCGAAATGCTGCGTCAGCTCTTCCCGACCACTCGCCTGGCACCGCGCGTCTTCGCCGCGATGCGGCGCGCGATCGAGCAAGGCCCGGCGGCCGTCGAGTGAATCGAGAGAATGAGGGCCCTCGGACGGTTTCTCGCGGCTTCTCTTCTGCGGAGGAGTTGCGAAAATGCGCCCTCGCGTGATAGCTCAAAGCTATTGCGGTGGTGAAGTATTTGAATTTGGACATAGGCCATGATGTGAATCGAATTATGCAGTATCTCAATTTGCGAAGCGCTCTCATTGTCACGTTGATCGCCCTCGCTCCGGTCCTTGGAGCGTGCCCGGACAATGCGGATTCGCCGCCGGTTCGGGTGGTCGACGAGGTGGATGTCTCTACCGACCAGGACGTCGCCAGTGGCGCAGACACAGCCGTGGATGAGTGCGCGGATGTGCTGTGCGAGGCCTGCGATATAAAGGGCGCTCCCTTTGGAGGCGGCACTGGTACAGCGGGCGACCCGTGGTTGATATGCACCGCGGCTCAGCTCAATGAAGTGGGCACCAAGGCCCAGTATATGAACGGTGCCTTTGTTCTGGCTCAAGATGTCGACCTTAGAAACCTCCGGGAGGTGGCATTCGTCATCATCGGAGGATTTGGCCGCGAGTTCATTGGAACATTTGATGGAAACGGGAAAGAGATCCGTCACCTCAAGATCGATGAGCCCACGACGGATTACGTAGCCCTCTTTGGCTATATCGGAGCAAAGGGCAGCGTTAAGGATCTCACCCTCGTCGACGTTAATATCATTGGACGGGAGATCACTGGCGGGTTGGTAGGTATCACCTACGGCACCCTCGACAACGTGACGGTCTCTGGAAAGGTCTTCAGTACGAATTATGGCCGGGCCGGCGGCCTGGCCGGTCACAACCTGGGAACGGTCCGCGCAAGCCGCAGCACAGCGGATATGACGAGCGAGCAGAGCGAGATTGGTGGGCTTGTCGGTCAGAATAGTGGAGTCGTCGTCGACTCGTCGGCAACGGGCTCGGTCTCAGGTGACTCCAATGTCGGCGGCCTGGTTGGATCCAATGAAGGAACGATTACAGATTCCTTCGCCCTGGGCTCGGTCTCCGGTGTCTTCGCCGTTGGCGGCCTCGTGGGGGATAATGGAAGTAACGGCGTACTCTCCACGTCTTACGCATCGGCCACCACGTTCGCCACTGAGGGGGCCGTCGGCGGTCTCGTCGGCAGAAATTCCGGCCAAGTGCTCTCCTCTTATGCCTCGGGCAGCGTCGCTGGGGGAGAGGGGTATTCGGGAGGGCTGGTGGGCTTTAATAGCAAGACGATTACTCAGTCCTACGCGACGGTATCCGTGAGCGGTGATTTTGCCAGCAACGCGGGCGGCCTGGTCGGCGGCGACACGATGGAAGGGGAAACGTTCCACTCGTACTGGAATATGGAGGCGAGCGGTGTCGCGTCGAGTAAGGGCGGCGAGGGGTTGACCAACGCCCAGTTCGCCGACGAGTCGAGCTTTGACGAGAGCTGGATCTTCTGCCCCGCCACGGATTGTCTGTGGGTGATGCCCGCAGGCGGACCGCCCAGGCTGAAATGGGTTGTCACCGGGAATTAAGGGACTCACCGAACACAAGGCTCGTGCGCATCTCTCGCAGCCGCCCAAGAGATGCGCACGGGCCTGCTGTTCTGCGCGGGACCAGCGTTCTTACATAAACTTTTCCAGCATCGCTTCGAGGCGCCGCAGGACGGTCTGGCTAAAGCCTTTGAGCGTGGCGTGCAGGGGTACGAGCAGCATCATGGCGAGGATTCCGAAGCCGACATCAGGGGCCATGGTGAGGATGAACATCGGGCTGATGCCCAGGTAGACGAGCAATATTGCCGGGGTGGCGATGGCGAGCGCGGTGGTGATCGCCACGCGTGAGCGTGCGCGGGAGTCGAGTTGGCGGGGCATCTTGGCGGCGAACCAGCGGTAGAGCTCGAACATGATCGTGAAAATCAGGAGCAGCAAGAAGGTGCCGAGGGCGACGCGCACGACAAACTCGACGTTGGTTAAGGCGCGGTTGCCGCGCTGTAAGACGGCGCCGAGCATGCCCGCGCCGATGCGCTCTGGCGCGTAACCTTCCCAGCTGCCGACGTTGGTGAGCACGAAGACGCCGATCTCGCGCTCGGGGACGAGCGCCATCGAGGCGGAGTAGCCGCGCGTAAAGCCCGTGCGGCGAGCGATCGCGAGGCCTTCCTCATCGCTCATGGTCCAGGCGCCGGCTGTCTCGAGCACGCCGGTGATGACCTGTTCGGGCAGCACGCGCTTGTTGTCGAGCTTGCCGGCGGTGATGAAGAGGCGAAGCCAGCGCTCCATGTCGCGGGCGCTCATCCAGATAAAATCGCTGGCCACGGCGGCGCTGCCATAGCCTGCGTCGTCACCCTGGGCGCGGGCAAATCCGAAGATGTACTGGTGGCCGCCGGCGCGCGCAGAAGGTGGCTCGGCTCCGGCGTGGGCGCTGCTCAGACCGGCCGCAGCGAAGATGTGCTCGTGGACGAAGTCGCCATAGCTTTGCTCGGAGACGAGCGCGACGAGCTCGCCCAATATCTGGTAGTTCAGCGCCGATTCCACAAACTCGCCGCGCGCCCCGGCCCAGCTCGCGCGTTGGACACGCTCGACGATTGTAGCGTCGTTTGCCGTGCCCTCCCGGGGCGTATCGGAGGGCGTCAAGCCGCTGCGGTGGCCGAGCAGATCGGCGATCGTGACGGCCTCGGGCACGCCCGGAATCCACTTGACCGCGGCGTCGTCGACGGCGAGCTTGCCCTCGCTGGCGAGCAGCAACACGGCGGTTGCCGTCACCGATTGTGAGAGCGCGGCGATCACGAACGGCTCGTCGCTGTTGGTGGCGCCATAGGTCTCGAAGTACAGACTCTTCTCTTTGCCGACGATGCCCACCGCCACCGAAGGCATTTTCATGGCCGACTTGACCTCGGTCACGAACTTGCCCATCTGCACCGGGTTGATTTGCAGCTGCGTGTTCTGCGCGAAGGCCGGGGCAGTCGTCGCCAGCAGGAAACAGGCGCAGAGGATCGAGAGCATGTATTTCATCGGGTAGAATCTCCAACGGGTGCGTTCAAATCAATCAATCGGTTTTTTCTCCGGGCGGTTCTCTCTCAGTCCCACCAGCGCTCACGCGGCTCGTTTAGGCCTGGTTCGATCGAGCCGCCTGGCGCCGGTGCTGCCCAGCGGTGCCCGCGCTCATCGGCCAGCTTGGTGAACACCTGGATGGGCTCTCGCCACGCGTGCACGCCCAAATCGAAGGTGCCCCAGTGGATCGGGACGACGAGCTTGGCGTCCATCATCTCAAAAGCAGTGAGCGCGTCTTCGGGGCCCAGGTGGATTTGGCCCCAGTTGGGGTGGTAGGCGCCGATCTCGAACATGGCGATGTCAAAGGGGCCGTAGGTCTTGGAGATATCGGCAAAACCGTCGAAGAGGCCGGTGTCGCCGCTGAAGAAGACGCGGTGCTGCGGGCCGACGAAGGTCCATGAGGCCCAGAGCGTGGCGAAGCGGTCGAGCAGGCCGCGCCCGGAGAAGTGGCGCGAGGGGGTCGCGGCGATCGTCAATGCGCCGATCTTCGTCTCGTCCCACCAGTCCATCTCCTGGATGCGACTTGCTGGCACGCCCCAGCGCTCGAGGTGGGCGCCCACGCCCAGGGGCACGAGAAAAGGCGCGGTGCTCAGGGCCAACAATTCGCGCACGGCCTGCATGTCGAGGTGGTCGTAGTGGTCGTGGGAGATCACGATGGCATCGAGCGTCGGCAGCTCGGCCGGGTCGATTGGGAAGGCATGAAAGCGGCGCGGCCCGACCAGGGTCGACGGCGAGGCGCGCTCGGCGAAGACCGGATCAACGAGGATGTTCATGGCGTCGATCTCGATGAGCACCGTCGAGTGCCCAAACCAGCTCAGGCGCAGGCCGCTCGCTGGCGCCGTGGCGAGCGACGGCCGCACGGTGGCGATCGCGCGCTCGGGAAAGGCGTCGGACGGCTTGGTCAACCAGTCGCGCGTCGTCGACCAGGTCGTGTTGGGAATCATCACCGTGGTTGGGTCGGTGTTGACGAAAAACGCCTCGGCGCTGTCCCACTGATCCGAGCCGCGCATCCGCTCGAGGCGCTCGCCACTGGGCGTGCCACCAAACGCAGCGAGCCAGCTCGTCGAGGGGATCAGCACGATCAGGGCCAGGGTGCCAACCACGAGCAGGGCCACGATTCCCCTCTTCAACCATCGCAACCAGCGGCTTTGAAACATCGGACTCCTCGTCTCTTGGGTTCGCGTCGGCGTACGACTAAGCGATCATAGCGCAGACATCCTGTTTAGTCGCCCCAAGCGCCTGTGCTTTCAAGTGAGACCATCTCATTAGGGAGTAACAACCCCGTAAAAGTTTCATTGAGCAAACCTGGCGCCCTCAACGCTGGCATACGTTAAGCTTCGCTTTCCAGTCCGGCAGGCGCTACCATCGATCTCCGCCTTTGTATTGGACAACAACCAATTCAGAGTTTGACAGTGGGCTCAGGATGAAGCGAGAAGATGACGATGAACAAGTTGAAGGGATGTGTGATCGCCGTCCTGGCGGTGATCATGCCAAGTCTTCTCGGGGCGAGCTCGGCGTTTGCCTGTGACCCCTCGCCGAACTGCCGGGTCAATGTGGTCTCCGAGGACACTCCAGCTTGCCTCACTATAGAGCGCGGCGAGGATTGGACTCTGGAGCGCGACCAAGAGGGGGGGCCCACCTGTCGATGGTACTTCATGGTGATCAATCGTTGTGCGGAGGCCGTCGAGCTCGTGGAGCTCGAGTGCGGCGAGGATTGCCTGGAGCCGGTCGTCGTCGAAGCCAACGCCAGTGGCGAGGTCGGCGTTCGGAATCCGCAGCAGAAAGGGACGCTCAACGGGCAGTTCGGCTGGTCGATGGGCGAGTCCATGGGGACCATCGGCGTCGCCGCCCACTACCTTGCCCTCGACCAGTATCCCTGCGAGGGCTGTTTCGGGTGTCAGTCCGCTCCCGGGACTGTGCCCCCTCTGCCCGTTCTCGTCGTCCTCGCCCTCGTCGGCGGGTGGGCCGCTCGCAAGGCTTGGCGTGGCAAGGGTGGTCTGTCCATGCGCTCCTAACTCTGCTTGGTGCGGGTCGCCGCGCCAGCGTCCCCGAGCCGATCGACGTTGCGACAGCCCGCTGCCATTTCGACTCTGTCCCGCTTCGTGACACCCTCCCACTTCGACCAGACCGACATAAGCCAAAGCCAATCACTCACGTGAGGGAGCCAGGCGCTGCGCGGGCTCTCCAGATCGGAGGCGGCAGCCTCGGAAGTTTGCCGCAATTCGCCGACGCCGTATGCCTGACGACGTAAACTTTATCCTCGTATTCGTCGACGTTCACCTCATCGCCGAGCTCGAGGATCGCCTCGAAGAAATGAAACTCGCCGTCGGTGTTGAAGAGCCCGCGCTGCCTCAAGAATTCTTTGGTCGCCTCGCAGCTCTCGATGGACTCGTCGCGCTGTTGCACTTCCTCAACGGGAGACTCCAGATAGAAGCTATTTTGCGACACCTCGATCGTATCGCCCAGGCGAACGCTCAGGTTTCGCTGCTCCTGGAGGGCCCACTGCGCCGGGCGAGCATCGCCGGGCGTGTCAAAGAGAACACAGACTTGATAGGCGATGCATTCGCGGCCGCTGATGGGAGCTTTGAGCATGCCCTCGACAGCGTGGGCCTTGAGACCAGTCATCTTACGCGTCGGAACACAGTCCGGGCTGGGCAGGGGCAGAGGTACGTGCCAGCGATTGGGGCGGGGTTTCTGAAAGCCCAGCAAGAACACCGAGGCGGATCTGGAAAATAAGAGAAGGGGCACGGGCAGCATCATCAAGGCTGTGACCAGGGTGCAAATACCGGCCAATTCGACATCATCGCGCGACCAGGGATAAGGATCTCTCATTGGACCAAAGTAGACTGCAGTGCCAAAGATTAGCGCGACGAGCCCCAGCCAAACTGCGGCCACCGTCCATCGAACGGGCCTCGGTGCCTTCATCCGCTCCTCGCCCTCCATGGTTCGAAGGCGATTAACCAAGAATTCATTGGCGAGGTCCAGCCACGCGGTCTCGCCACAGCCAGGACAACACTGGCTGGGTCGTTCCCAAATTCTTCGGCCGAGAGAAAATAGTCACAGCTGCCGCAGAGATGGACACAGGGAATCGCTGCCCGATCTCCCTCGAGTGCCGTCTCGTCAGGCAGCCCCATGGCCCGGGCTTGGGCAGCACGACTCTTGGCACGACTGCGCCGCAACGACAGTGAAACACGATGGTCCAAATCCTGTGAGACCTGCCGCATCGCTCGAGCAGCATCACCTAACGCCCCAACACCAGAGAAAATCATAGCACTCCAAATTTTTCGTATTCCAAAGACCTATACGCGTAGGTAGGCGAATTCCCGACGTCCTTTTTAGAACCCCAGGTCGACCTCGTAGCGTGCGTACAGCGGCTCCAAGCGTTGCGCGATGAGCCGGCGCGCGGCGACGAGGTCAACGTGCTCGGGCGCGCTGAGCCCGACGGTCAGCGTGGCCAGAATCTCTTGTTGGGCCTGGCCAATCTCGAAGGCTACGCCGTAAGGGATGTAGCTGTACATGACCATGGCATAGCGCGAGCGATAGACGTCGCCGAGCTCGCGCTCGAGGATCGCTTCCACCTTCTTTCGCATCAGAAAGCCCGGGTCGCCTACCTTCTCGCTCATCTCGACGAAGTTTTCCAGCGCCAGGTCGGCGATCGCGTCGGTGTGGGGCTTTCGCTGGGTGGAGAAGGTCTCAAAGATCGTCTCCAGTGCGTTGCCGGTGGCAAAGAGCTCGTCGAGCACCACGCAATCCTCGAAGCCCGCGTTCAAACCCTGGCCAAAAAAGGGCACGATGCCGTGGGCGGCGTCACCGACCAGGAGCACGCGGCCGCCCAGATGCCAGGGCACAACGCGCACGGTGCCGAGCTGGCCCATGGGGTGCTCCAAGAACTCGTCGGTGAAGTTGTCCAGAAGCGCGATGGCGTCGGGATAATGGCGCTCGAAGAATGTTTTGACGTGCTCGGGTGTCTGCAGCGACTCAAAGCTGTTCGGCCCCTCGACGGGCAGATACAGCGTGCCGGTAAAGCTGCCATCGAGGTTTGCAAGGCCCATCAAAAAGTGGTGGCCCCGGGGCCAGATGTGCAGGGCGTGGCCGGCCATCGCATAGGTGCCATCGGGCGCCGGGGGAAAAAAAAGCTCTTTGTAGCCCGAGCCCATCATCGCGATGTTCTCCGCAAAACCTTCGTGCTCGACCAGCGCGCGACGCACGCCCGAGGGCGCCCCGTCACAGCCGATCACGACGGCCGCCTCGACCGTTTTGTGCTGGCCGTCGCTCTCGAAGTGAAGCGTCTGGGCATCGAAGTCGGCGTCGATCAGCGCGTGACCAAAGTGGATGCGCACACCGGCTGCCTCAGCGGCGTCGAGCAGAAACTCGTTGAGCCGGCTTCGCGACACCGAGTAATTGCACTCCGATGGGTCTTTTCCATAGGCCTGGTAGGCCAGGCTCGCGTCGAGGCCGTGCATCATGCGGCCCAAGACGGGCACGGTCAGCTCGAGCACGGCCTCGCGCACGCCAATGCGCTCGAGCGCGCGCAAGCCGCGGCGCGTCAACACCAGGTTGATCGAGCGGCCGGCACCGAGCGCGACCTGGCGCATGTCCGCGCGTTTCTCGTAGATCTCGACCACAAAGCCTCGCCGGGCCAGCAAGGTGGCCAGCACGCAGCCTATCGGCCCGGCGCCGACGATCGTCAAAGTCTGATTTTGTTCGTTTGTCATAGAGCCGCCATCAACGCCAGGTTGGTCAAGCCACGGGGGTGTCGAACATACCCTGATTGAAATAGTCGACTCTGGGCGCGCTTACAAGGCAGGCATTGATGCGGCGCTCAACTGCCTCGCTCGACCAACTCGAAGTCCAAAGTGTCGGCCGTGATCGTGAAGCGCGCGGCTGTGTACAGCTCGGCTTGAGGGGCCAAGACGGTGGTGACGGCAAAGAAGGTGACCTCGCAGCTATCGCGCGTGTAGTCGCAGACGGTGAAGCCTCGTTTGACGGCGTCGACGTAGTGTAGGCCCTCGCTCAACGCTTCGCCGGCGCTTGCCATGCGGGCCATGGAATCGGCGCGATCACCGCCCGAGGTCAGCGAGGTGGCCATCACCTCGTAGGCTACGTGCTTTGAGTGGGGATCGAACTGATCGGCGTAGAGCTCAGCGAAACAGGCCGCGTGCACATCGCCTGAGAGGATCATCGGGTTGGTAAAGCGGGGCTCGGAGATCAGGTCGAGTACAGCCTTGCGATCGTCGATGTAGCCATCCCACTGATCGGCGTTGGCAAGGCCAAGCTCGAACAACACGGGCGAGAAGAAGATCTGCTGGGCGATGATGTTCCAGCGGCTGGTGGTGGCGAGCAGGGCGTCGACGAGCCACTGGCGCTGGGCTTCGCCGAGGATGGTACGCCCGCCGGCCAAGAGCGCTTCGCAGGGAGCAGCAAGCCTTGGAGGGCAGGCTGTGGGTCGCGGTACTGGCGTGTGTCGAGCACGCAGAGCGTGGCCAGATCGCCGAAGATAAATTTGCGGTAGATCTGCAGATGCGCCGGGTCAGCGAGCGGGCCAAGGCGCACGGGCATGTGTTCGTACCAGGCCTGGTAGCCTGCGGCGCGCATGGCGAGCGCGTCGCCGTCGCCCTGGCGAGGCTCGGAGAGCACGAGGCTGGCGTAGTTGTTGGAGACCTCGTGGTCGTCCCAGATCGCGATCCAGGGATGGGCGGCGTGGCTTGCTTGAAGCTGTGGGTCCATGCGGTAGCCGCCGTAGCGGGCACGAAAGCCGGCCAGATCGGTGACGCGCTCGCTGTCGATGGGCAGCCTGCCGGGCACCGTCGATTTGCCTCCGGATTCGTAGATGTAGTCGCCTACAAAGATCACGGCGTCGAGCTCCATCTGGGCCAGGTGCGCATGCGCCGTGAAGTATCCGTCGCGGTATTTTTGGCAGCAGGCCAGGGCGATGCGCATGCGCTCAGGGCTGGAGTCAGGGGCCGGGAAGGTGCGCATGCGTCCGGTGGCGCTGATCTGGTCGGCCACCCGGAAGCGGTACCAGTAGAAGCGGGCCGGCTCGAGGCCGTCGACGTCCACGTGCACCGAGTGGGCGAGCGCTGCAACGGCCCAGACCCAGCCGCTGCGCACGAGCCGCGTGGCGTCTTTGTCGGCAAAGACCTCCCAGACGACCGGCACGTCGGCTGTCGGCATTCCGCCGTCACCCAGCGGCTCGGGCGCCAGGCGAGTCCAGATGATCACCCGATCGTGCAGCGGATCGCCCGAGGCCACGCCCAGCTTGAAGAGCTCGCCGGGCAACGCCGGCGCGGGCGGAACGTCTGCCAGCGCGTCGAGCTTGGGCCGTCTCGCAAAACCGGTGGCGAAGCCGCCTACACCCAGGCCGACGACCAACGCCGCCGTTGTCCCTAAGAACTCTCGTCGCCCCAGCTTTCGGCTTTTTTCGTCGTCCTGCATAGCTCCCGCTTTCAGCGCTCAAATGTGAAGTCGGAACAATAAAATTATGCCAATTGCAACCGACGGTGCGATTAACCTGCTGATAATACAGCGTTTTATTGATCTGTCTTCGTGGGATTTGAACGGCTTGGAGCAGCGCAACGCATGTCAGATGAAGGCCTCGACGGCGTTACTCTAAAAATAGTAGGGACCAGACGTCATTGCACCATAGGGCCTGCGGCCCCGAGATGGTCAGCAGGAGAACCGGTTCGGCGGGGGAGAGGGGGCGAGGTATGGGACCCAAAGTGGTCTCAGTGGCGAGCGCGGCGAATCAGCGCAAAGCCCATGGCCAGCGCGATCAGCGCGGCCGAAAGTGGGGAGGCCGGAGGGGCCGTGGTGACGTTGCAGCCGCCCGAGTCGGACGTGCTGCCTGGGTGGGCGATGAGCAGTGGAGCGGAGGGCTGGCCTTTGCGGCCCCATTGGTCAACGGGGGTGGCCGTGAGGGTGAAGGAGAAGGGTTCTTGGTCGTCGGTGGAGCCGTCGTGCCAGAGAAAATAAAGCGGTCGGCCCTCGAGTGGCTCGATCGGGTGGGTCGGGGGCAAAAAGTTGTCGGGCAGCGTGCCTTCAAAGTCGAGGTGGATGCCATAGCCCTCTTGCCAGCCTGAAATCGTGAAATCGATCAGGCCGTCGCCGTCACAGCTGGTCGTGCCGCCGCTGCGGTCTACCCCTTTGCCTCGCGAGATGCGCTCGAGCGCGAGTTCAAGAACGGGAAAATTCGCCACGTCGGGAGCTTTCTCGTCGTCGGGCGCGAACTCGAACGGGGCATAGCTCTCGGCGTAGCTGCAGGCTTGGGCCGGGTTGGGGGACACAAAGGCCAGGGCCGTGGCGATGGCCAGGGTGGACATGACGAGGTGCTTGAAATTTGGCTGGGGCATGGGTGACTGCTCTTGCTGATGGATGCACAGATGGTCGATGTAGAAGAGTGTAGCAGAGCTGCGCGGGTGTTCAAGTTAATGATTTGCAATGAATTTCCAACACTTACCGATGCGCGCACTCACAGAAAAGTGAGTATGGACAAATGCGCCTCGTGGTGGCAAGGTCCGCCTTACGATGACAGGAAAGGTGTGCCCAAACTGAAAATGTTTCGGCTTGCCCCTCAGTTGGTGGTGTTGTTTTGCCTTTAAGGTGTTGGTTTTGTTGGCTTATTGTAAGGTTCGGAATTGATGTTCCGGCCATCTTTTAGGCCGGACTTTTGATGGAAAATCACGGAGAAGTAACGAGATGAAGAGTATTGCTGTGTACCGTTTATGTTTGGTCGTGTTGGCCTGCTTCATCATGACCGCTTGTTCCGATGACGAGGAAACCCGCAAGCCGTCGAACAACACCCAGCCCGATGTCGCGCAAAACGATGTGGGTTCTGGCGATGACACCACAACCCTGGCGGACGTCACGACTCAGCCGGACACTTCGGAGGAGACCGACACTTCGGAGGAGACCGATACTTCGGAGGAGACCGATACCACGCCCATTCCGTTTTGTGGCGACGGCAACATCGACGCCGGCGAGCAGTGCGATGGCAACAACCTTGGCACGGCGACCTGTGGGACGCTGGGCTTCGCCTCCGGCGAGTTGAGCTGTCTTAGCTGTGAGATCGTCACCTCGGCCTGCGTCCCACTTCCCACCTGTGGCGACGGCAACATCGACGCCGGCGAGCAGTGCGACGGCACCAACCTTGGCGGCGCGACCTGTGCAACCCAGGGCTTTGCCTCCGGCGAGCTGAGCTGCCTTGATTGTGCGTTCGTCACCTCGGCCTGCGTGCCGATTTCCGTTCCCACCTGTGGCGATGGCAACATCGACGCCGGCGAGCAGTGCGATGGCAACAACCTTGGCGGCGCGACCTGTGCAACCCAGGGCTTTGCCTCCGGCGAGCTGAGCTGCCTTGAATGTGCGTTCGTCACCTCGGCCTGCGTGCCGATTTCCGTTCCCACCTGTGGCGACGGCAACATCGACGCCGGCGAGCAGTGCGATGGCGCCAACCTTGGCACGGCGACCTGCCAGACGCTGGGATTTGACTCCGGTACGCTGAGCTGCAATGGCTGTGCGTTTGTCACCTCGGCCTGCGTGACCGATCCCCCGCTCGCATGTGCCGAATTTGATGGTCAGGAGCCCAACAACACTGCTGGTGAGGCAACAGCTTTCGACGGCACACCGGTCGAAGATGCGATCTGTGGTGATGAGGACGAGATCGATGTCTTCACCTTCCTCATTCCCCAAAGCTGCGCAATCGATCTTGCCATCGAGTTCGATCCGGCCGACGGCATGCTCGATCTCGCGCTCTTCAACTTCTACGGCGATTTGGTCGACCTCGATGACAGCGAGTCGGGTACCAAGATCGTGTCGACGCTTGACGCACTCTTTGACACTTCGCGCTACTATGTGGTGATCTCGGGCCGCGACGGAGCGAACAATACCTACACATTGGATACCGATAGCTTCGGGTGTGTCCCGATTCCCGCGTGTCCGGACCCCGACTTTTACGAGTTGAATAACTCGTTTGACTCGGCCTACCCGCTCGACGCTGAGGCCTATATCGAGGCTTCGATTTGCACACCCGACGTGGACATCTTCTCGGTCGTCGCGCCCATTGGTTGCAGCGTTGAGGCTTACCTCGACTTGCAACAGCAGGCCACCGCTGATCTCGACCTCTATTTGTACACGGCGACGCGTTTTGTCGATTTTAGTGAAGAGGGTAGCGGAGCCTCGGAGTACGTTACGGGGCTGACCAATACGAGCCAGTACTACGTGGTCGTGGCACCCTGGCAGACACCCAGCGCGACGTACGAACTCTATGTCAATGCGCTGACTTGCATCGATCAACCCACGTGCGTGGACGACGATATCTTCGAGCCCAACGGCTCGCAGGCCGAAGCCTATCCGCTCGAAGGTCCGATCGCGGTGCTCGATGGTGTGATCTGTGGTGCAGCTCCCGACGTGTATTCGATCTTCGTTCAAGAGGGCTGTGAGCTCGAGGGCTATCTTGAATTCGACTACGCCACCAGCGATCTCAATCTGGAGTTGCTCGACATCGACGGCAATTCGGTCGACCTGAGCAATAGCACGGACGACACTGAGTACGTCACGACGCCGGTGCTCACCAAGGGCGGCCTGTATTCGTTGAGCGTGACCGGCTTTGAGAACGCCACGAACAACTACCGCCTGTATGCCGTGATCACCTGCCAGGCGCCGACCGAGTTCCTGACGTGCTGGGCCGAGGATGAGTTCTTTCCGAACAACACCACGGCACTCGCCCCGATCATTGAGCTCAACGGCTCGTTTGATGCCGTGATGTGTGCGTACGAGCCGGCCCGACGTGATTTCTATCGTCTCGATGTCCCCACGGCCGGCACGCTTACGGCGACACTGACCTTCCTCGATGGTTTAGGAGGTGGCGGTGATCTCGACCTCGTGTTGCTCAACTCGGACGGTGCGGCGATCGCTTCCAGTCTCCAGGAGTTTGTGAATGTCGAAGAAATCGTTCTGGCACTCACACCAGGTACCTACTATTTGCGCGTGCAAAACTGGGACTACTCATCCGGTCCCTACAACCTGACGACCGCGTTCGTTGCCGCTCCCTGAGAGTGAGCTTTCCCACGGAC
>JACCWM010000051.1 GCA_013697635.1 Lujinxingiaceae bacterium
CTTCACCAAGGTCCGCGCATTCGTTATCGGCTGCAAACTGGTCGCACTGGGTCAACCTCGCTCCCAGGGGACGAGGATATCGGTGACCATGGGATAGTGGCGGACGTTGAAGGTTAGGAGTCGTGCACTGGCGAGCAGGGGTTGGTGGTGGTGTTCGGGGCTTGAGAGTGCGATGGGTTATATTCTGTGTGGCATTGCCGCACTGGCAGCCCGGCTGCCCGGCCCGGCTGCCCGGCCCGCGGCTGCCCGGCCCGGCTCGGTCGTCGGCTGCCCGGCCGTCCCTGTGCCGCACTGGCAGCCCGGCTGCCCGGCCCGGCTCGGTCGTCGGCTGCCCGGCCGTCCCTGTGCCGCACTGGCAGCCCAGCCGTCCGACAGTTCCCCTGGTCATTTTGGCCAGGGGAACTGTCGTCGTTGTACTGCCATTCATCCTGCACCACAGGCACGGCTGGATTTGCTGTGAATTATTTGTATATACTCGCCGTCAGTACTCAGAATCCGACGGCTGGAAGCTCAGCACTCCAAGGCGCTCCTATGAACAAGCCCCACCTTCCCGCTCTCTTCGCGATCATGGTTTGTCTGCTCGCCGCCAATGTGTCTGCGCAGTCCAATGACGCGCTCAGTAAGGGCGAGATCGGCGTAGAACTCGTTGACTGCAAGGGCAGCGAGGTGCCCAAGGTGATCGTCAAAGGTGTGATCGACGCTCCACCAGCCAAGGTTTGGAGAATCGTCTCGGATTGTGACAATTATTCGAAACGCATGCCGCGCATCAAGGCGTCCAAACAGATTGAGAAGAAGGGCGATACGGTGATCTGCGAAGTCACGGTAGGTCTGCCCTTTCCCATGTCGGATCTTCGAGCGACGACCACGGCCAAGCACGTGGAGGGGCCAACCGTGTGGTCGAGGCGTTGGACCTTGATTGAGGGCGACTACGAGATCAATAACGGGAGTTGGGAGATCAGCGCCTTTGATGGCGATCCGAACCGAAGCTTCGCCGTCTATACTGTGCATGCCGTGCCGAACACCGCCGTTCCAGCTTGGATGCGCCGACGTGCTCAAGAGTCGTCGATGCCCGATATTATCCGCAGGATCCGTGAAGAGGTTAAGAAAATTCGCTGAGGCTGCGGGTCGGCCGGCGCGCCGCCGTTGCCATCCCTAAAGTCCTGCCACGCACTGCCCCCCACTGCCAGTCCGCCTGCTGCCAAACCTCGCATCTTCCTTGTGGTAGCTCGTTTCTTACCACGGCCGTATTCTAGCGGCACGGTGCTGACGGATGTCTTAATACAAAAAAGAGGACAGCCCCCGGACCGCAATGGTTTGGGGGCTGTCCTCTTTTCGCTCAAGCTTGCCTGCAGCGTTTGACCGACGCTTCGTTATTCGAGATCGCAGACCCGGCTGATGAACATCGCCCGGTTGCCCACGCCATTGCTCATTCCACCGTCCTGCCAGTAGCCTGCTCGCTTGATGCGCTCGATGTCGTAGCCCTCGAAGCGCACGTTGTCGCCGACGGCGGCGCTCAAGATTTGGGCGGTGATCGCCTCACTGAGGCCGATGCCCAAAACATTATACAAAGTGCCATCACCCTCGGTGCAGGGCAAACCTTCCCAACGAAAAGATGCGCCCGTATTGGAGACGGTGCAGTAGTCGCTCAAATAGGCGCCCGTGGCGATCAAGACCGCGCGATGCAGCATGGGCGCGTAGCTCTCGCTGATACTGGCCAAATCGGCGACGACGCCGTGGTAATTCACGGGCGCATCGGACTCGAGGTCGAAGGTGTAACCGTCGATGTCTGCGGGCATCGCGGGGGCCTGAGGAGCCGGCTGTGAGCACAGTGGGCGAGGACGTATGCCCTCGGCGCGCACGTTCAAGTCGATGTTAGCACCGCCCTGTCGGCGAACCCGCAAGGTGTTGGTCACCTCGCCGAGCGCCTCTGGCGAGAAGATCAGTTCAAAGTCGAATACGTCGCCCTGCACCAACTCACGCGGCGGCGAGGCGGAGGCAAACTCGAGCTTGATCGGACCGGTGGTGCTGACGAGCTCGATGGCCTCGATCAACACCGGTGTTTGAGCAAAGTTTGCGCAGCCCATCTTAAGGCGTGAGGTTTGCCCACGCACGGTATCAGGCAGTTGCGGATTGGCCGGCGCGCATCGCATCTCGCCGGGGCAATCGTCGGTCACGACCAGGCGAATCCGCAGCTCGCGCTGCTGCCCCTGCCCGGCCAGGTAGTTGATGCGCAGGGTGGATATCGCCATGAAATCACAGCGGCCAGGAGCATTGGTTGCGCGCTCAAAGATCACCGGGATGTTCAGTTCAGCGCCGGCGGCCACCTTGGCACTACTGGAGAAGTTGACGTCGAGGCGAAAAATACCGGCGGGCTGCTCTTCGTCGTCGAACTCGACGCTGTAAATGTTGGCTGCATCGGCGCCTATGTTTTGCACACGCACGACCATGCCCACCGGTCCAGAATCCGCCAGAACGCCCGTCTTCAAAACAACGGATTCGTCGGCCAGCAGCGCCGCGAGCTCGAGCTCGTCCTCCCCACAGCCCACGGCAAGCAGCGCCACCATCAAAACGTGCGCACATCTGAGACGACCCAATAGCCTTCGCATCCAAAACTCCTCGAGTTTGTAAAGAACATAGACAAGCCGAGGCATGCTGCCGTCTCTTTGGTGCGATGTCCACCGGCAAGGCCCGCAGCCCACCATGGTCCGGGCAGCGCCGCCGGGGGTGAGTGTGTGTTTCGTCCAGTATTTGTGAGGATTTCCCGGCATTGAAGCCCGGCTGCCGGGGCCTTCCAGTATTTGTGAGGATTTCCCGGCATTGAAGCCCGGCTGCCGGGGCCCGGCTGCCGGGGCCTTCGGCTGCCGGGGCGCCCCCGATCTCGACAGCACGACGCCACAGCTTCCTCCACCTCGAGCGAACTTTCCAAAGTTCCGGCCTGACCCACTGCTGCTCTCACAGCCGCGAACTTGCTGTCCGCAGCGGACTCTGCTTCAATGGGCGCCGCACTCTTCGGAAGCGCGTCCACATCTCCCAACCCTCGCGGCCGTGACGCATGAAATGTTCATCGTTTGTATCATCGGCCATGGCATTGTTGCTCGTGGCCGCGCTCATTGGTTGTGGAGAGGACACGAGCAAGCGGCCTGGAGGCGGCAGCGAGGACACCTCGATTGACGATGTTGGCGAGGACGACGTCGCCGCGCTCGAGTGCGACGAGGGCAAGGTCGAGATCGAAGGCCACTGCGTCGAGCTCGTCGACTGCCAGAGTGCACCGGAGCTGTGCCACGAGCGAGCGACGTGCAAGCAAACCGCAGCAGGCACAGCCTGTGTCTGCGGGCGAGGGTTCAGTGGCGACGGCGCGCGCTGTGAGGAGAGCGGATTCACGATGCTCTCGGCAGGTTTCGAGCGAACGTGTGGACTGCGCGCCAGCGGGAAGATGGCTTGCTGGGGCCAGAGTGTTCCCGGGCTTGGCGCTGTTAACGGCGCGCGTGCCTTTGTCACACGGCCCATGCTTGAGCCCTCCGGCGAGTCGTGGGTCGACGTGTCCAGCGGCTTCGAGCTGTGCGGCGTGCGCGAAGACGGCAGCGCCCACTGCTGGCGAGCGGGCGCGTGGACCGCGCTACCCGGCAGCGATTGGAAGACGCTGCAAAGCGGCACCCTGTTGAGCGCCCTGCGAACCCATTGCGGGCTCAAGACCGATGACAGCGTGTGGTGCTTCGGCGACAACCGCACCGGCATGCTCGGCGTGGGCACCGCTGAGAACAGCACCGAGCCCGTGCGCATCGTGGAGCCGGGGCCGTGGCGCTCGGTACACGTCGGCTCCGAACATGCCTGCGCGATCAAAAATGAGGGCAGCCTCTGGTGTTGGGGCAAACACGGTCTGGACGGCGGCGAGCATTTTGCGCCCCATCGCATGGACCCGGCGGCCGACTGGGTCGACGTGGCAGGCCAGCATCAGAGCGGATGCGGCGTGCGCGAGGACGGCACGCTGTGGTGCTGGGGGGGCGTTCGCGCGGCGCGCGGTGCGCTGGGCCAGGTCGACACCGACACAGACTGGCAAAGCGTGGGTGGGGCTTCGACGACCTGCGCGATCAAGACCGACAACTCTCTGTGGTGTTGGGGCACAAATCACTGGGGTGAGCGCGGTGACCCATCGTTTGATATCTCACGCTCGCCGGCCCCGCTCGCAGGCCAGTGGAGAGAGGTCGAAGTCGGCCTCACCCACACGTGCGCCCTGGACATGCTCGACAGGGCCTGGTGCTGGGGTCACGGCTATTTTGGCCAGCTCGGAAACGGCGCCGCCGGCATCGTCTATGATCCTGCTCAGGTGCGCGCGCCGGCCCGATGGTCGACCCTCTCGGTTGGCACGAACCACACCTGTGCGGCCGACGCCGACAAGAACCTGTGGTGCTGGGGCAGCAACACCGTCAACCAGGCCGGGATCTCCGAGCGCCAGGCGCAGGTTCCGGCGCGCGTCGAGGACACCAGCGCAATCAGCGTCGGCACGAGCGCGCGGCACACCTGCGGGGTGGGCGCCGACGGCACCCTCTGGTGCATGGGCGTCGGCGCCTTCGGCCAGCTCGGCCTGGGCAGCTCCACTCAGCTCGCCAACCGTCCGATGGTGGTGGGCGCGGCGACGAACTGGTCCTCGGTCGCCGCGGGTCAAAACTTCACCTGCGCGGTACGCGGCGGCGAGCTTTGGTGCTGGGGCACCAACGCCGGTTACCAGCTCGGTCTGGGCGACACGCAAGCGCGCTTTGAGCCCGCACGCGTCGGAGAGGACACCGACTGGGCCACGATTCGCCTCGCTGCCACCCTCGGCGGCTTATTCGATCACGAGCAGGGCTACGGCTTGAAGGTCGACGGCACGCTCTGGCGCTGGGGCAGCTTCAGCGATCCCCTTGACCCGCAGCAAAGGGTGAGCGTTCCGACACCGCAGCGCTACGGCGACAAGACATGGCTCGCGCTCGATAGTCGCTACGACGCAGCCTGCGGCATACAGGCCGACCACAGTCTTTGGTGCTGGGGGCACAATTTCCACGGCCGCTTCGGCAGCGCGGCCATCTCTGGCTTTGTCGCCGAGCCTGCCCGCGTCGACCAGAGTAGCTGGGCCTCGCTCTCGCTCGGTGAGACTCACGGCTGTGCGATCCGCCAGGACGGAACACTCTGGTGCTGGGGCTTGAACAACTACGGGCAGCTTGGCCTTGGCCCGGACACCGAGATCATCGTCCTAACACCGAACCAGGTCGGCTCCGCCACAGATTGGACCCACGTCCACGCGACGAGCTCGAACACGTGCGCGCTGCGCGCAGACCAGAGCCTGTGGTGTTGGGGCTACTCCCGAAGCGGCGAGACTGGTACAGGTGACTCTTGGTATACCAGCCCGCAACGCGTCGCCGAATTCTAGAACCTTATGCCGCGCGGCGTTCGCCTCGATCGCAGCCGCAAAGAAGGCATTCCCTCGGCGTACTTACGTCGCATAAGGGTCAAGAGAAAAGGTTCAGACGCTGAGATGGCCACCTGTTTTGGTGGCCCGCTGCTAGAATAAGAAGCGAAAACCCAGGCGTGCGCCGTCCTGTGTAACGTCAATTAGAAATCCCCACCGGCGACAATTAGAATTCCCCACTTTCGTGGGCGTGCGGTTGGGCTCTAAAACGGCATTTAGAAATCATCAGCGGGCTCCGTTTGCAAAGCCTGCTGGCTCTGGCGTTGCTGGGCCATCTCATTGCGGTAGCTCTCGCCGGTGAGCTCCACAATCGTTGCGTGGTGGACGAGCCGGTCGATGGCGGCGGCGG
>JACCWM010000073.1 GCA_013697635.1 Lujinxingiaceae bacterium
CAGGGGAATCGGGTGAGTTTTTCATTGCGCGATGAGGCTGACGAGGAAGTCGTCGTTCCAGGCTGCGACTTTGCGTTTGAGGCGCATGGAGTCTTTGGCGGGTGATCGTCGCATAAGGTTGTATGCGACATGTTTGACGGTGGTGAAGTTTGCGGGTGCCTGGCCGGTGCTGATGCGGCATTCGTCATCGCGGAAGACCATATCCATGACCCAGTGCAGGCTGTTCTCGATCGCCCAATGCTGGCGAATGACGGGGCCAAGTCTCTCGGCGGGGTCGGTTGAGGATGTGATATAGAAGCGGGTTTCGGTCTCGGCTTTGGCCCCGATTTCGCGTGTGCTTTCGACCATGACGATGCCGTTCAGCCCCGGCCAGTCGTGGCGCTTGCGGAGCCAGCCCAGGTCATGGATGACGGTGGTTTTGCGGGTCTCGATACGCCCGTGATCGCCGTCGACGCATTTGTGTTGGCTGATGGTGGTGTCTTTGAAATCATTGGCTTTTTGTTCGTTCACGAAGAGTGCGACATCGTCGCGCAGCGCGCCCTGATTGGCCTTCAGGGCGAGGACGTAATCGGCGCGTCTGTCGATCACCTTGCGGGCGATCTTGCGCTGGCAGCCCATGGCGTCGATGGTGATGATTGCGCCTTCAATGACCAGCATGTCCAGAAGCTTGGGGATGGCAATGATCTCATTGGATTTCTCCGCCACCTTGATCTGGCCGAGCACCAGCCTTTGCCGGGCGGCAAAGGCCGAGACGATGTGGATCGGCGGTTCTCCTTTTTTGGCGAACGAGCGTCGACTGGTCTTGCCGTCGATCGCAATGACCTCCGCCGAGATGCCGGTCTGAGCCGCCACCCAAGCCACAAAGCACTGCTGGAACCGCTCGGCATCGAGGGCGGCGAATATCTCTCCCAGCCGGTCATGGGGCGGCGTTCCACTCAGAAACGGCCGGAACCGGCGCAGAAGATCAAGCTTGTTGTCGCCGAACCGCGCGATGTCGGTGAAGGTCTCGGCCCCCGCCAGCACCGCCAAGAGCGCTAAAAGCAGCACCTCATCGAGCGGGTAGATCACCTTGATCAACTGCCGAGGATCCGGCAAATCCGCAAAATAGTCCAGAAAAACAGTAGAATCGAAGATCGCCTCGTCACCCGCCGCCATCATCTGCTCTCCCAACCAAATCAGATTGGAGCACAGATTCAGCAACTCAGCGTCTTGTCACGCGATAACTCACCCGATTGCCCTGCTCGACGTGGTGCGGCGGCTTGACCGGCATCCAGCTTTATGCCATTTTTCGGTATACAGTCGACTAGGAATCATAAATTGGCAGCTATCTCCTCATCATTACCATCATTGACTGCAGTATCCGACGGGAGCGGCAGCGGGCGGTTTGTTCGCATTGCGGGGATCGGACGCGGCAGGCAGTTGACGATCATTGTTGACGGGCGAAGGGTCGAGGCCTTCGAGGGGGAAATGCTCGGCGTCGCTCTCGCGGCAGCGGGGCAACTCCTTCTCCGGCATTCTCCCTCTGCGGATACGGCGCGCGGCATGTTTTGCCTGATGGGCGTCTGCCAGGAATGCGCGGTGATGGTCGATGGTGCGATGACGGCCGCCTGCATGCTGCCGGTCCAGGCGGGCATGAGCGTCGAGACCGACGTGCTGCGGACGGCAATTCGCGAAGTGGGGCCGCGATGAGGGGACTTCCCGAGAGCATCGATGTTGCCATCCTCGGCGCTGGCCCCGCTGGAGCCCATGCGGCGATCGCGGCTCGGGCGCAGGGTTTGTCTGTGGCGGTGATCGACGAGGGCCACAAGGCAGGCGGGCAGGTCTATCGCGCTCCGAATTTCAGCCTTCATGGGCAGGACGTCAAGCGGAACCCCGATCTCGCGCGAGGAGAGCGCATGCGGGCGGACCTGGCCGCAACCGGCGCTCACCTGCTGTTCGGACACCGCCTGTGGTTCGCCGCCCCGGGCTTGAAGGTCGCGACGACTTCGGACAATGGACCGCATTGGATGGACGCGAAGGCGTTCGTAATCGCGGCGGGAACCTCGGAGCGGATCATTCCAGTCCCGGGCGCGACATTACCGGGGGTCATCGGGCTCGCAGCGGCGACGATCCTTCTCAAAGCGCATGCCACGATTCCCGGCGGGCCGACGGTTGTTGCCGGCGTCGGGCCTCTTCTCTATGCGG
>JACCWM010000085.1 GCA_013697635.1 Lujinxingiaceae bacterium
GGCCTGGGCCTCGAGCGTGGGCCAGCGCGTCGCGCCCACGCTTCGCGCGACGGCCTCGGCCTGCGCCTGGCGCGCCCACGCCGCCCGCAGACTCAAGTTGTCGCGCAACACGCTGGCATAGAGCGCGTCGAGCGCCGGGCTCTCAAAATCGCTGCACCAGCCGGCGATCTGCGCGCCTTCGAGCGGCGCCTCGCTCCAGGCCTCAGGCAGCTCCACGATCGCGTCGGCCTGCTCGGACCAACGCGTCGCGCTGCAGCTCGCTGCGAAGAGCACAAGGCCCATGAGCAGCACCGCCCGGAGACCGCGCCGCCGCCTTGTTAGTGATTGCTCACTCATTAACCTGCCTGATTTTGAGCGCAAGGAGCACCCATCTCTTCCAATCATCATCACCACATCTCTCGCGTTTGAATCAGGATAAAGCAGGCGTCACCGAGCGCACCAGGGTATCGACCACACAGCGCACAAAGGTAGGCCGGGGCATGGGCAACATGCGGTTGAGCCCACAAAACTCCCAGAAGGCATAGTGGTGCAACGAGCCCATGAACATGCGCGCCAGGATCTCCGGATCGCTGACCTCGATGCGCCCTGCACCCTGCTCGGCCATCAGGTATTTCATCAAAGCCTTGAGCCCAAGAATCGGCGGTGGCTGCACATCGGAATCGAACATCGCCGCCGGCCCCGCCCCCTTGCCACACGACATGAGCATGTTCATCTTCGGGATCAGCTGGTTGAAAAAATCGAGCATCTCCTCGGCGATCAACGTGAGATTCTCCCTCAAATCGCCGCGCTCCTCGCTCGCCACCAGGCGCTCCACCGTGGCGATCCAACCCGGCCCCGACTCCAGCCCCATCGCCGCCAAAAACAGCTCGTGCTTGGTCGGAAAGCGCCGAAAGATCGTGCCCTCCGAGACGCCCGCGACCTGCGCAATCTCCGCGGTCGTCGCCTGAATACCTTCCCTGAAGAAGACCTCACGCGCCGCGTCGAGGATTTGTTCGTCGGTAATCGTAGAGGGTCGAGCCATGGTGTACTCCGTTGCATCAGACCACTCATTAATGAGCACTCACTCCGCAACTGTCAACACCTTCGACAAAAAAGATTTACGTCACGAGCACCATTTGAGCCATTTGAGCAGCGCAGCCCCATATCCTTGCTTTACGATCGAGAAATCGTCATTCTCACCCTATCGCACGACTCAATGAATTTATTGTCAGGGATGGTAAACAATGAAGACCAATTTGGGCAAAGCATCGATGGCTGTGGGCGTGGTTTGTTTGGCCCTCGCGCTGCCCTCGCAGGCCGCGCTGCTCGAGGGTCGAGCCGACGCTTGATTTCGACCGGAACAGTCCGAGAGCGTCCCTCACTGGAGGTGAATCGAAGCTCAGCGTTGGCGGACCCACGTCCGTGTCGCGGCTCGATCCGCCAGCCGGGGGGCAGGCGGCTCTCCAGCTGGCGGACCGTGCTCTCGAATGTTGTGTTGTCTGAAATTACCATGTTGCACTCCTTAGACAACGGGGCGCATCTGGACAACGATGCGATTTGTTGTCTAGAGTACGGGTGTTGTCCGTGTTGTGCAACGAAATCGTTTTGGACAACGAACGACCTGTGCGTGATTTGGGCCGGGGGAGATGATCGGTTGGCCGGTGCCGTGCGGCGACCGACGGAGGCAAGCCCCGCGGCTGGCCAAGTGCGCCTCGCGGCGCAGGAGGCCGTCGGGGCGCGAGGCCCCGCGGCCGGTGGTTTGGTGCGGAAAACCGCTTGTGTGTGATCGTATTGCAATGATTTCTCGGTCTGGGAGGATTTGACCTTGGGGAGCGGGGCGCCTAGTGTTGGTTCAACCATGCAGACGGGTGGAGGGACTGGCCCTTTGATACCCGACCAACCTGCCGCTCAGCGGTGTGGTGGTACATCCTGCGGAGACGTCCGATCCATGGAGAAAGCTCATGTCTGAGTTCATTGGCCATTCATCTTTTATTCGTCCCATCGTCATCGAAGTGGACGGCATTTGTGTCGAGGGGGTCGTCACGCAGATGCTGCCGTTTTGCGTAGAAGTCTCGATTGTGTCTGCGCATGAGGGGCTTTATGTCGAGGCCAGGTTTGAGCTCGAGCGAGACGCGGGGGCAGGCGGGCTCGAGCGGTTGCTGGATGAGGAGCTGCCCGGGCGGCTGCTCTTGGAGCTGTGGCGGGTCGGGGAGCTCTTCGAGGAGCGCTTCGAGGGCCTGCGAGAGCGCTTTCTCATGCTGGAGGAGCTGCGGCGCGGGGCCTGGCGTGGGGTTCAGGAGGTGGATATGGGGAGGCTTCAGGAGTTGTTGGCAGAGCGGGGGTCGGGTTGGATCCATGGATTCGGGCTCGCGCTTCAGCGCAGGGCGGAGGTAAGCCGTGTTTTTGAGGGGCTCGGCGCCCTTCATGAGGCGGTCTATGAGGCTCAGGCCTTGGCGATTGAGGAGCTGCTGCCGGAGCTCGGGGAGATGGAGTTTGCGCGAGCTGTGGAGATGGGGCGGCTGACGGAGTTTGGGATGAGGCTGTGGCGGCGATTGGCGTTGCGTGTGGGCAGTCGCAGCCTAAAATGCCGAGCAAACCGATGATCCCCACAATGGCTGAACTCCACGACTATTTTTAACCCGCCGGCCGACACCCTCCTTCGCACGATCGTCAAGGCTGTTCGCCTGGTGCGCGAGAGCTCAGTTGGGGTTGTAAGACGGCCAGAGACCTTTGACAGCCGCACGTCGTTGCCGGAGCGCGATGGCCTCTTCTGCCAAAAACTCTTCGGGCCGGTAACGGACTTTCGCTGCGCGTGCGGCAAATACGAGGGTTGTGCGCTCGAGGGAACGTGCTGTGAGCGATGCGGTGTGCGCGTCGAGCCGGCAGCGCTTCGAAACACGCGCTACGCTCACATCGAGCTGGCCTTGCCCGTCCTTCATCCGGCGGCCTATTCGATGGCCGCCGAGCACCTGGGTATCTCAGTCGACGAGCTTCGCATGGTGCTGCGCCTCGACGCCGCGTTAGGTGAGGGCGAGGTGTTCCCCGGCGAATTCGTCGCCGACGACGATGGCAGCGTGGCGGCCGTTTACAAGGCCCTCGCGGGCCATGCCGAGGTCGATGCCTTCTTCGTCGATCTCGTGCCCGTGCTCCCGCCCGGCGACCGCCTGCCCCTGCTCGACGAGCGCAACCCGCGCATGCTCCATCCCATCGATGGCAGCGTGAACGTCGCCTACTCGAACCTCGTGTTGCGGGCACAACGCCACCGACGCCTCATCGAGCTCGATGCTCCGCCGATCATCTTGGACAACGAGCTCAGCGCCGTGCAAAGGCTGGTCGAGAGGCTCGTTGAGGCCGTACGAGATGGCAATAAACTCGGAGGCTGGGATCAGCTCGGGGACGACACGCCGGTGTCGATCGTGGCGCCCGACCCGGAGACGTCCGGGGCTTATGATGACATGGTTGAATACTATGGCGAGTCCTATTCGATGATCTGGATCGACGACCAACGCCTGGCGCTTGCCCGCGGCCGCCGATTGCAAGTCGTCGACATGAGCGGCGTGCTGGAGCGCGAGATCGAGATCGAACCATGGCGCATTTGCTCGATTAATGGCAGCGGCCACCTTGTATTGTGCGACCAAATCTACGGTGATGCCGACGGCGACCAGCCCTGGGTGAGCGGCGTTCAGATCCTCGATACGCAGAGCTGGCAGTTTCTCGACGCCGTTCCCCCGGGCGTCGGCCTCTATGCCCTTGAGAACGACCAGCCCGAGGACCTCTTCATCGTCGATTGGCGCCACCAACGAGACTGCCAGCTCATGCTCTCGAGCGACCGCCCGGCGCTGGGCGCCTATTCGCGCGACGGGCTCTACGCCCTTGCCGTCGACGACGAGGATGGCGGCCTGATCATCGAGTTCTCGACCGCCCTGCCTCTGGTCAATCTCCATCGCCTCAACCCCGACCGACGCCTTGGCGCATGCCTGCTGCGTGACGGCCGCCGCCTCGTCGCCTCCGATATCGACGCCCTGGAAGATGAGCTCGATGTCGACGGCTCGCCCG
This sequence comes from Lujinxingiaceae bacterium, assembly GCA_013697635.1. GTDB lineage: Bacteria > Myxococcota_A > Bradymonadia > Bradymonadales > Bradymonadaceae > JACCWM01. Next base: position 4,036 of record JACCWM010000085.1, read on the forward strand.
CCATCGCCCTTACGCCCGACAACCGCTGGCGTTACCTGACGGCGGCTGGCACTGCCGGCGAAAACGACGAGGTCTGGTTCCGACTCACCTTCGACTTCGCTGCCGCCGCATTCTCACCGGCGGCCGACCACCTCGCCATCTGGTTGGCCGACGAGGACGAAGTCATAATCCTGGATCCTTTGGGCGCCCAGGTTACAACCTTTGCCCTCGACGCCGCGGTGCCGTAGGCCCTTCGGGTGGGGAGAAACCGGCCGGCCAGTGACCGTGGCGGCGCCGGGCAGGACCTCGCTCAGGCGCCGCCGCCCTTGGTGTACCTGGGCTCGTAGAGCATGACCTTCAGGCCGCCGGGCATCGCGAAGTAGGTCACCTGTCCGAAGCCCTGGTCCTCGACCTCGGCCAGAAACTCCACGCCCTTTTCTTTGAGCTCGGCGACCGTGGCGTGAATGTCCTCGCAGTAAAACGAGATGTCGTGGGTCGTCTCTCCCTCGGAGGGATGAAAGCCCAGATCGGCCTCGGGGACATCGAAGATAAGCCAGCCGTCGCCTACGTCGGAGCAGGGAAAGCCCAGCTTGTCGCGCACAAAAGCGCGGGCCTCGTCGGCTTTAGGCGTGTAGTACATGGCGTGCATTCCCTTGATCATGAGGTGCTCCTTTTTGGGGGGTGTGGTTGATGACGAGCTGCCTTATAGCGTTGCCCGCCTCAACGTTGCAAGGTTGCTACGTGGGGGTTTTGACGAACACCCAGCCGCCGGCGTCGTGGCGGCCGACGCGCAGGGCGGTGCGAAGCGATGGGGTGTTGGCGTCGTCGATGGTGCCCAGGACGAGGGGGTGGGTTTGGGTGTCGAGCTGTTGGAAAAAGGCGTGTTGCATGGGGGCTGCGAGGCCCTGGCCGCGGTAGCTTTGGTCAAGGATCTCGTCGACCATCTCCCAGCCCGGTAGGCCGCGAAGGGTGCCGGGGCGAGCGGCGATGATGCCGGCCGTATGGCCGTCGATTTCGAGGGTGAAGAGGCCGCCCGCCTGGGCGCAGGTGAGGTAGTCGTCGAGGTCGCTCTTCTCGAGGCGGTCGCGCCAGGTGGGGTGGGCTGCGAGAAAGGCGTCGTAGAGTTCGGTGTAGCGGGCATAGGACGAGGCGTCGGGGTCGGGGCTCAGGGTCAGGGCCAGCGGCGAGGGGGGCGGCGTGCTTTGACGGATCTCTTCGATGTGTCCGATCAGCAGGCGCTGGTCGCCGGTCGCGCCGGGCAGGGTGCGCAGATCCTCCTGGGCGCAGGCGCACCACCATTGCACGGCGCCCGGGGAGAAGACGGCGAACTGGTCGGCCAAAATCTCGCTCGCCAGGAGCGTCTCATCGAGGCTCAAGTCGCGCGATTGGGCCAAGACGCCAACAAAGGGCCGGGTCAGGTCCATAGCATAGAAGTGGATGCCAGCCAGGACCGTGGCGGCGCCGGGCAGGTGGCACTCGCGAAGCGAATAGGCCGCCGTGGGCACGCCGGGCAGCGGGCATAGCGTGGCGTAGCGCAGGATGCTCTCGGGGTCGGTTCGAAACCTCATCGTTCGAAAGAAGTCCTGCTCCAGCGCCTGGGCGTGGGCGCGCTCGCCGAGCCATTGACGCACGCGGGCGGGCGTGCAGTTTTGCAGCCAAAAGAGGTAGCGCTGGGTGCTCGATAAAGGGGTGTTGGTTGTCATTTTGAGCCTTCACTAGCTTCCCAGTCTGATTCACCGGCGTCGCGAGGGCGCCGGGGTCTGTCGCTTGAGTACGTATTAAAAGGCCAACGCCCACGGCGCAATAGCTGTTTGGGGATTTCTCAAAGACCAACCGAAATTTCAGGGCCTGGAGTTGAGGTTGCATCACTTGCTGGCGATAATTACGGGCTCGAGGGGCCTACTTTTTGAGTGGAATGAGCGATGAGCGACGAGATCGGTGGCGGGAGCGTGGGCTTTGGGGACCGGGCCTTTGAATTTGCGCAGGATGCGGTAGGGGCGGCGAGGAAGTATCCGGTCGAGATTGCGTTGGCGATCGCGATGGCGGTGTTTCTGTCGGGGCGAGTTGCGCGCTGGTGGTCGCCGGCGGAGGATGTGGTCGCGGCGGTGGGGGCGGCGGTCGTTTTGGCCTGGCTCGCGGCGGTGGCGTTGTCGAGCCTTGCGGTGCTGGGTGTCATCGGGGGGCGCTCGCGGTGGGCGTTGACGGCGACGATGCTGACGGTGAGCGGGGGCTATGGCTATTTCCTGGCGACCAGTGAGGCTTCGAGTGAGTGGTGGCGGTGGCTGCTGCTGGTGATCGCCTTCGGTGCGGGTTGGGTGCTGACGCCGGTGGCGGCGTCGCATAGCGGAGTCTCGACCGACGAGCGTTTTTGGCGTTTCAACGCGCGGATTCTGGCGCGGGGGCTGACGTGTCTGGTCTATGCGGGGTTGATGTACATAGGCCTGGCGCTGGGGCTCGTCGCGGTCGACGCGCTGCTCGATACCAAGCTCAACAACTGGTACGGGTTTTTGGCGTTCTGGCTGTTTGGCGCGGGGCTGCCGTGGATGATGATGGCGGGCTTTGACGAGATCGCCGACATCGAGCAGCCCGTCTCGGAGCGTCCGATCCGCTTTACGGCGCGCTTTGGCTCGTTTCTGCTGTTGCCGCTGCTGATTCTGTATTTGCTGATCATGTACGGCCACATCGTCAAGATCGTCTTTGGGGATTGGGCGCCGAGCAACGTCATCTCGCCGCTGGTCGTGGGCGCGGGCTTGCTCGGCTATGTCGGGCTGTTCTTGCTCGAGCCGCTGCGCTACCGCGACGATTATCGCGGCGTCGCGCGCTTTTTTCAGGGCTTCCCGATCGCATTTTTGCCGATCCTGCCGCTGTCGTTCTGGGCGATCTTCGAGCGCGTCAACCAGTACGGTTGGACGGAGTTTCGCCACTTCCGGCTGGTGATCATCGTCTGCCTTGCGCTCGTTTCGCTCTACGGAGCGGCGACCTTGTTGCGAAAGCGCCCCTTCCGGCTGTTCATCGTGCCGGCGCTGGTCGTCGTGCTGTCGGTGGCCGGCGCGGGCGGGCCGTGGAGCCTGGTGAACATGTCGCGCAGCAGTCAGCTCTCGCACCTGACCCGGCTCTTGAAGGAGGCCGAGGCGCTCGATGCCAATGGGCGGCTGATCGCCGGTCGGGCGGCCCAACTCGATTCGGTGCAGGCCAGCGAAATCATGCGAGCCTACGAATACAACCGCAAACATTTTGGTGAGCGAACCCTGGAGCGCTTCGAGACCCCCGAAGCGCTGAGCTTCAAGCAGTGGGCGGCGGCGCTTGCCACCGACGATGCCGGGGAAACCTATTTTTTCAACGGGTACACGGAAAAAGGCGGGCTCGCGGTCCAGGTGAAAGGAGAGATGTACGAGTTCAATGTCAGCGCTTATCCCACCTCGTACTACGTCGGCGACGACGACGACGACGACCCGAAGAGTGGCGGCAAGATGGACGTCAGCACCAGCGGCGATCGTGTCGAAATCACATACCGCGGGCAGCCCTGGCACAGCGATCTCACGTCGCTGCGCCACTTCGCCGAGAAGCGCCTCGATCAGCGACGCCTACCCAGGGAACTCAGAAGCCTGGTGGTCGTCGACTCGAGCGGCAAACAGGTCGCGCAGCTCCTGCTCAGCCACGTGAGCATCGAGCTTCATAGTGAGCGGGTGGTTTATAGTTCGCTGCGGGGCCACATCATCATCGTCGAGCCGTGATCGATTACGCGTTTTACCGCTGGTACTGATCATGGGCGTCGTTGAACGCCCGTCGGGGCTGTGCGCCTCGTACTCTTCGCAACGACCTTCGCTCGCAGAGGATGCTTTGCCCGAGACATCTAGAGATCCCTACCTCACTCTGACGAGACTGCTTCACACCGAGCTCGTCGTCGTCAGCGACCTCTTCGAAGGTGTTGACTCAGACAGAGTGCTCGAGGGGCGCCTCGCGCGCTTGCAGCAAGCACCATGGCCTGACGCAAGGGTGAGTCTGTCCGGGCTACCGGTCGTGCGATGGCGATCGAGCAACGCGCCGATGAGCGACGCGGCCTCACACCATTTTGTCGGTGCGCTGATGCGCGAAGGACTTCGACACACCGACGACGCGCTTCCACCCTGGCGAGCGAGGCTCGTCGATGGGGATTGTCACGCACTCTGCGACGCGCTCATTGGCATCGCCGGCGTCGATGACCGTGATTGGCCGCTCTACATGCAGGCCCACATCGCATCGATGGCGCAGCTGGCCACAATCGGCAAGCGCATGCCAGAGTTTGGCCGCTCGAAGGTGCATGGTTGGGCAGGTCACGCCACGGCGATGCTCGCGCGCTGTGCTGCGGTCGGCCCGGCGCCGCAGGCCAACCTGAGCGTGCGTCTGCTCGACGCTTACCGTCACCAGGACCACTACGAGATCACTGCCCTGCTCGAAGAAATTGCCCAAGCACGCGGCCTTGGGCTCAACGCATTGCTGGAGGTGACGCTCGAAAGCTACGGCTTCGACAGCACGGGCCGACGCACCTTTAACTACGGCGCCCGGATGTTCACGGCTCAGATCCTCGACTTCGAGGCGCTCGAGCTGCGCGATGCTACGGGCGCCGTCGTGCGCTTGATGCCCAAAGCACGCAAGGGCGAAGCCGCGGACGTCGCCGAGCTTGCCCGCGCAACAGTCGTCGAGCTCAGCGCGGAGCTCAAGCGGATTGCACGCACTCAGCCAGTCCGCCTTCGCCACCTTTTGTGGCAAGGCACGGGCCGCTGGGTGCCTTCGACCTGGGCCAGCCGCTATGCCACACACCCGCTGATGGGCCGCTATGCTTTTGGCCTCCTGTGGGGACTCTACGACGCCGAATCCGACACCCTCACCCGCGCCTTTGCGCTCGACGCCGCCGGCCAGCCCGTCGCCATCGACGCCACGTCGGTCGCCTTCGACGACGCCGTCTCACGCGTAGGCCTCGTTCACCCCGTCGAGCTTGGCGACGAGTGCGCGGCCTGGAAGCAATGGTTTGACGCCCAACGCCGCTTCCAGCCCATTGAGCAATTGAGCCGACGCAGCTTCACCCCGGCGAGCTGGCCGTCGGACATCGCGCGCCTTCGCGCTCACTTTGCTCAAGGCTTTAAGCGCACGCTCAACTGCGAGTGCTTCGGCCTGGGTTATACCGACAATCCCAGGCAAAGCGGATGGTGCATCCCGGGCATCTACGCCCCCCTCGACGCCTCCAAGCTTGATCCGCACGACCTACGCGTCGACGCCGTGGCGTTCTCCCAAAATGGAAAGCCTTACGCGTTGCGCGAGCTTCCAGCCGTGGTCTTCAGCGAATTCGTCTACGCCATCCATCGTCTTCACGGCGATATCTAGCCGCGCACGATTGGGTCGCGACGATCTGCCAGCAAACAGTGGCCACCCTTCCTACAAGCTCCAGCCGACTTGTATCGAACCAACGTTTGCGCGACCTCCAAGCAGGTGCTAATTTTGCCTGGTCTTTTGAAGAGCAGATCGAGCCCGCTGCAGTGGTTACTGCAAGCACTTGCAGGGAGATGGTTTGATGGATGCGTTTGCTCGAAATGGAATCCTACGGACGTTCCTCCTGGTCGCGTTGATTGGTGCCTGCACCGAGGGGACGCTCGGCGCGTTGGACGACTCCGACGCGCCTTCAAGTCGTGATACAGCCGGCGGTGGCGATGCGGCTACGAATGCCGACGCGGGTGCGGATGGGGCCACGAGCCCCGACGCCTTGGGGCCGATCGACGATTGCCCGCCCCTGGAGCGCTTCTTCGAAAACGAAGTTTGGGCAAAGGTCGCCGAGCCCACCTGCGTCAACTGCCATATCGCCGCCGGCCCGGCCGCCAACACCGCGCTCGTGCTGCGCACGCGGGTGCTCGACCCAGACTATTTAGCGCACAACCAGGCGGCGTTCGAGGCCCTGGCGGCCCAGCCCTCTGAAGGCCACGGCGGCCTCTCGCGCCTGCTCGTCAAGGTGAGCGGAGGGCTCGAGCATGGCGGCGGCGCCGTCGTGGCGCCGGGCACGCGGGCCTATGAAATCCTCGAGAGCTTTGTCGCGCGCGTCGCCGATCCAGAACACTGTGACCCCACAACGGAGCCGCCCTACGAGCAACCGGAGTTCTTTGATGCGGTGACGATGATCAGCGACCAGCGCCTGCTTCGCCGCTTGACGCTTTCGCTGGGCGCGCGCCTTCCCAGCGCTGAGGAAATAGCCCAGGTCGAGCTGGGCGGACTCGGTGCCATTGAAACGGTGCTCGATGGTCTGATGAAGGAGCAGGCCTTCTTTACGCGCCTCAAAGAGGGATTCAACGACATCATCCTGACCGAGGGCTACGATGGCCCCAGCGAGTTGGTGCTGTCCTGGGAGCACTTTCGCGCGACGCGAGGCTGGCCAGCGGGCATGCCCTATGAGGTGTTTGCGACCTATCGCGACGTCATCCGAAGCGAACCCCTGGAGCTTATCGCCCATATCGTTCGCGAGGAGCGCCCCTTTACCGAGTTTGCCACGGCCGACTACATCGTCGTCTCGCCGTACACGGCGCGCGGCTACAACGTCTTTGACCAGGTCAAGGACAGCTTTGACGACCCGCAAGACCCCTACGAGTTCATCCCCTTTCGCCTGCCCTCGCTCACCGATTCGATCACCGGCGAGGTGCTCCAGGAGTCGCCAACCGGTTTTTATCCCCATGCCGGCCTGTTGACGACCTTTCACTTTACCCATCGCTATCCGAACACCGATACCAACCGTAACCGGCTGCGCAGCAACACGGTCTTTCAGATATTTTTGGGCACCAACCTCTTGGATGCGATCCCGGCGGTCAGCGATGCGGCCGCCACGAGCACCCAGTTCGACAATCCGACGATGCAAGCGCCGGATTGCGTGGTCTGTCACAAGCGCCTCGACCCGCTGGCCGGGCTCTACCAGGACTACAACAATGTCGGCGATTTCCGGGTGCCGCGCGATGGCTGGTACACCGACATGTTCGTGCCGGGCTTTGACGGCGAGGACCTGCCGACCGATGAGAAGTGGCGCGCGCTGCAGTGGCTGGGCGAGCGGATCGCTGGCGATCCTCGCTTCCCGATTACGATGGTCGAGCACGTCTATCAAATCCTCTTTGGCCGCAAGGTGCTCGTGGCCCCCCAGGACGTGAACAGCGCGCTCTTTGACGCTCAGCGGCGCGCCTATCTGGTACAGCGCGCGATGATCGAGCAGGTGGCGGCGCGCTTCGTCACCGCGAACTACAACCTCAAGGACGTCTTCAAGGCGCTGGCCGTCTCGCCGTTCTACCGCGCCGGGGCGATCGAGGGCCCCATTGTCGATCCACGACGCCGCGCCGAGCTCGACGATCTGGGCGGCTCAAAATTGCTCACTCCCGAGCAGCTCGACCGCCAGCTCAAGGCGATCTTCGGGCGCACCTTTCGCCCGCTGCTCATGGATTTCACCATCCTCTATGGCGGCATCAACAGCAGCCAGATCACCGCGCGCCTCTCCGAGCCCAGCGGCTCAATGGGCGCGATTCAGCGCGTGATCGCCAATGACATCGTCTGCGATCTCGCCCAGGAAGAGTTCAACAAGCCCGTCGAGCTGCGGCTGCTCTTTGCGAAGATCGAGCCCAGCGTGCGCCCCGACGGCAGTGCCGCCGATCGGGCGCTGATTCGACAGACGATCGTCGATCTGCAGCAGCGTCTGCTCGGTCGCAACTTGAGCCTCGATGACCCGGAGGTCGAGCGCACCTACGCACTCTTTGACGATGTCGTCACCGAAGGACAGCGGTTGATCGCCGCCGGTGAGGCCCACGATCGCGTCTCCTACATGTGCGGCGGTCAACAGCCGTATCGCAACCCGGCCGATCCGCACTTCACAATCCGCGGCTGGCGCGCGGTGATGACCTATATGATTCGTCAGCATGATTTTCTCTACCAATGAGGAAGCTCCCCATGGAACGCCGAGACTTTTTGAAACTCTGTGCCCTGGCGGGGCTAGGCATCGCCGCACCGATCGGGCTGACGCGAAACGCCTATGGCGAGGGTGGCATCACCGAGGGGCCCTATTATCTGGTTTTCAATGCCGACGGCGGCTGGGACACGAGCTCTTTGATGGACCCCAAAGGGGTCAACGACATCAACCGCCTCTACCGCGAGGGGGACATACGCACCGAGGGGCCGCACCGTTTTGCGCCCACGGCCGGGCGCTTTGAACGCGGCATGAGCAACGAGGCCTTCTTTGCCAAGTACGGCCGTGACTTGCTCACGCTCAACGGTCTGGACTATTCGACGAACAACCACGACCCGGGCAAGCGCTACATGGCCACGGGCAAGCTCGACAGCCTGGTTTATCCGACCTTTGCCGCGCTCGTCGCGGCCAGCAAAGGCAGTGACGTGCCCCTGGCCTTCGTCAGCTTTGGCAACTATTCGGCCACGGGCAACCTCTTACCCTTGTCGCGCATCAGCAACATCGGCCAGCTCTCCCTGCTTGGTCTGCCGGATCACCACCGCGGCAACGTCTCCAACCCCTACCACGAGGAAGATTTTGTCCAGCGACGCATCCAGCAGGCGCTCAAGGAGGAGCACGAGGCTCAGGGCGCGCGCGCGCAGCTGCCCCGCGTCGAGCGCAGCCAAAGCATGCTCTATGCCGCCCAGCTCAACGCCACCACGCTCTCGCGCTTGCTGCCCTACATCGGCGACGAGCAGCCCGAAGAGGCCTTGTCCAGGCAGGCAAACATTGCCCTGGCCGGATTCAAAGCCGGCGTGTGCGTCTCGGCCAACTTGAACATCTCGCGCTTTGACAGTCACGACGACAACGATTCCATTCAGATGCAGGTGATCCCCGAGCTGCTCGCTGGCATCGACTATGCCGTCGAGCGCGCCGAGGCGCTGGGCATCCGCGACAAGGTCGTGATCGTCATCCAATCCGAGATGGGCCGCACACCCTGGTACAACGAAAATGGGGGCAAGGATCACTGGTCAATCGGCTCGGTGATGTTCATGGGCCCGGGCATTCGCGGCAACCGCGTGCTCGGCGCCACCGACGACGGCCAAAAGCTGCTCAAGGTTAATCCCGACACCCTCGCGCTCGACGCCGGAGCCGGCGGCATTCACATCCGCCCCGAGCACCTGCACCAGGCCCTGCGCACTTACGCCGGGATCGAAGACCACGCGCTTGCCGCGCGCTTTCCGCTCAACCTCGCCGCGGCCGAGCGCCTGAACACCCTCTGGTAGTAGGAGGAGGCCCCTGGTACGCAATGGGCAAGATGCCCATCGTACGGAACCCCCGTCCAACTTGACCGAGGTTACTCAGTTGTGTGTGGTGCACATTCCGTTGTCGCAGCGGGTTTCGATCAGAGCGCAGCGGCAGGCGGCGTCGTTGCGGCAGACGGCGTCGCCGCGGTTGGCCTCGTAGGAGGACAGTGCGCTCTTGCTGATGGCGGCGTTGGGGCAAAGGCAGGGATCGCAGACCTCACCGAAGAATACCGCCTGGCAGTCGTCGTCTTGTGTGCAGCTTCGGTCGTAGTCGCCCTCGTGCCAGAAGGTGGCCGTGCGCAGCGTGCAAAGGTTTTCGGGTGAGCAGACGCCGCGGAATTCGTCGCCGCAGCCGATGGCCGGGCATGCGATGTCTTTTGAACAGCTGCGATCTTGGCGGGCCTTGTGGAAGGCCTCAAGGTCGTCCTGGTGAACGGCGGCGTTCGGGCATACGAGGCACGCGCAGCTGTCGCCTTCGGTGACCGGCGAGCATTCTCGATCGAAGCCGCAGTCCAGTCGAAACTCTGAGGCCAGGACCAGCGTATCTGCGTCGCATCCGAAGATGAAGAGTGCACCCGCGAGCGCGGCCAGTACAACCAAGATTTTTGCTTTCATCATCGCCTTTTCGTCTCGGGTCGGTGCACGTTGTCGCTCGATGCCTACCGACCGCGCAGGTCGTTGTCGAGCCCAGAGAACTTTACAGTGCGCAAGAATGGCTCGCCTATGGCGGTCTCAGGGCGGTCACGGAGGCGATCACGGTCGCGATCTACAACCGGGCAGACCTGCAAAAAACCAACATCTTATCTAGTGCGTTATTGGCGACCTGGCACCGCGGACGCCACGGTTTCGTTACCGAGTAGCGTCGTATTCGGCAGGCGGGATGAACACGGGCGTCACCACGCGGGTCGCCGGATCGTAGTCGAAGATCGAAGCCGGCCGGTCGCACTCCCAAACGGTCACGTTGGAGAGCCAGCTATCCCCATCGCGCCAGCATCCGCCGCCAGGATGGACGTGCCCATAGACGTGGAGCAGCGGGCGAACGCGCCGCACGGCGTCGAGCAAATCCTGACAGCCCAGACCGCGGTCGTCATAAGCCCGGTCACCAAAGCCCGCCGGCGGTCCGTGCGTGACGAGGACATCGGTGTCGTCGGGGATCAGCGCCCATTTGCGTGCCAACGCCTCGCCGCGAGGCAGGTTGAAGGCCCAGTCGTTGAACTCGGGCTGCCAGGGGCTCCCCCAGATACGCAGCCCCTCGATGACCACGCCGCTGTCCTGGAGATAGTGGATCCCATCGCCGAGCATCGCCTGCGCACGCTCAGCATTGCGCTCGAAGCAGCGGTCGTGATTGCCGGCAACGACAATCTTGTGGCGGTGCGGCAGGCTCTGCAGCCAGCGCGCGGGCAATATGAGTTCCTCGAGCGTGCCGGCGCGCAGCAGGTCGCCGGCGTGGATGAAGACATCGCCGTTGGGCACCTGCAGGTCTTCTTCAAAGGTGTGAGTATCGGCGACGGCAACGATTCGCATCGGGTAGCTCCATGAGCGCGCGCAGACCAGCGAGCATTTGCACGATTGTATGCTGTTCGACGCACGTTGTCAGGAGTTGTCGGGTGCCCTGCCCCCCCGACGCGATGCGGGCAGGGCCAGCAGTGTCGCCCGCTCGACTTCCTCAAAAAGCTCTCTTGGGCGGCGGTAGGTCGTGGCGTGTTTTCGCTGCGAGGCGATCTCTTCGTTCCAAACGACAAGCTCTTCTCGGGCTTGGTCAATGTCTCGAAAGACGCGCGGCGCAAAGAAGTTACCCTTAACATAGCGAATCATTGCCTCGACTTTGCCCTTCTTTTGCGGTGAGTAGGCCGGGGTCGGATCGATCACGCAGCCGTAGTGGCGGGCCATCTCGCGGTAGCTGCGGTTGAGCGCGATGTCGTCGCTCAAGTTGAAGGCGGCCTTGATGACGGCCGACTTGAGATTGTCTGGTACGAGCGTGCGCGGCACGCCCCCAAAGTAGGCGAACGCTCGGGCATGTAGTGCGATCCAGGTGGCGATCTTTTAGTCAAAGACGATGTCGACGTACATCAAGCGGCTGTGGCCAAGCACCATGGAGAAGAGATGGGCCTCGCGCATCAACTTGCTCTCGGGGTCATAGAGCTTGCCGACGCTGCCAAAATCGATCTGCGCCACATCGCCGGCGACCGTCTCGACCCGGATGACGACATCCTCGGGCGCCGGCCCCTTCTGCTCCTTGAGCTGGAGGCAAAAGCGCTTGATCGCCGAGAGGCTGGCCCCAAAGTCCACGTGTTCAAGGCGCAGCGCATCGTAGATCGCCTGCGGCCCGGCCCCTCGCTTGAACATCGTCTCGATCGTCTGGCGCCATGGCTCCACCGACGAGCTCTGCTGAGGCGGTATCTTCTCGGGCAAGTGCTCCTCAACAGCTCCGATGAGCAGCTCGAGTGATGGGAGCTCATCGAGCGCACCGTCCAATAGCTCGGCACTCTTGAGCGCTTCGCGGTAGCGGCGCTCGGTATTGGGTCCCATCGTCAGCAGCTTGGCAATCTTTCGCGTAGGCACGCCCATTCGGTGCAACCGCACCAGGTCTTGTAATCGATGCATATCAATCCTTCGTCCACTCATCGCTTCTCTCCTTGGGATAGTTGCCCTCGAAGAAACGATACCGCAGAACTATGAAGGATCCGTTCTGCCGAACTAATTACGATCCGTTTGGCCGAACCGAAACGGATCCGCTTGGCCGAACTGATATGGATCCATTACCCCGGTCTGTGACACCGCCCGCGGGAAAACCGCCCGCGGGAAAACCGCCCGAGAGATGCGCAAAGTCATCTATTCATGCGCTCGTGAGCTGATTTACGCCGTCGCGTATCGCCCGGCGATTGGGATGTCGCTATGAAAAGAAAAGGAAGAGATATTGCGTCCCTTCCTGTGTGGTCGTGGCAGGAGCCCGGTCTGCAAGGGGTGTGTTCGATCAGGCGCATAGAATCAAGCTGATGATCGTCTCTCGGTCCGTTTGCCGTTTGCCAGCAGGCATCGAGATGGAGCAGGCCACGGGCTCGCGAGAGCCTGCTATGGTAAGGCTTCGCCGCCTGCTCGCCGGCTGGCTTGGCCAGGGCGAATGCAAGGCCACATGGGCGCTCGCCGAGGCGCCGAAAACTGCCCGCGCAGATCTGGATGATGGCCGCGGCGCAGACCTTGGCCGCTGGGTACGTCTTCTACCAACACGGCTTCGAGCTGGCGGGGATGCTGGTGGGAACCTGAACCCGCCGGCAAAGAAGAAGAGGCGTCGAAGGTGACATCGACGTTTCGGGCCCAGATGAGAAGCATCAGAAGTCCCACGAAGAAGAAAGCCCCTCCCAGGACCGCCCGCGTGAGGCGCTGATTCACGAGGTAAAGGGCACCTGTTCACCGGTATTCTCGTTACAACCAAAGTCGTCATATGAACACCGTATACATCGCTCCTATGAAGAGGGCGGTGAAGCCGCCGGTCTCGGCGATGATTAGAGCCCACATGAATCCATGTATCATCCATCCCGGCAAAGTCTGTGAGCCGAGGATCCGCCCTCTTCGGGCCAGAAGTTCCATACGATCGTGGGACCGTCGCCATGCTGGGAATAGCCGTCCATCCAGAGGGCGAGCCATGTAATCAACGCACGTAGCGCCAGCGAAACTACCCCATTCGCATCTCGGCGCGCGTCCATCTCCCTGTCAGTTTTTTTTGCGCGCGGTTATGCCCAGTGAAGACAGACGATGAGGGCTAGTCAGCGCAAAGAACGGCTCCCGGTGACCCTGGCGAGCCGGGCGTTCGCGAGGCGGTGGGCGGTGACGGCCTCCACGTGCGCCTGGCGCGCGCGAAAGAGGTCGCCCTCGCGATCGAGCACCTCGGTGCTCAGGACCTTGCCGGCGGCGAAGAGGCGCTCGGCCGTGGCCAAGGCCGTGGCAGCGGCGGCGACGGCGCGGTCTGTGACGTGGACCTCCTCGGCGGCAAGCTCGACGTCGCGAGCGCGGCCGATCACCTCGAAGCGGGTGGCCTCTTCCAGAGCCCGGGTACGCTCCCTTGCGATGAGGACGTCGTACTCGGCCTGCGCCCGCCGCGCCCGCGTAACGCCCCAGTCCCAGGCCGTCCAGCGCACGAGAAGCGACACATCCCAGCTGTGATTGAACTCGTCTCGCGCAGGGAAGTATCGCTCGTGTGGGTTGGCCAGGGTGTATCCGGCGCTCAGGTAGAGTTGAGGCAGCTTCGCCCCGTCGGCGATGCGGGCTTTCGTCTCTTCGAGGGTCGTCTGAAGCCTCGCGACCTCCAGCTCCGGCCGCTGCCTCATGGCCGCTTCGTGGGGCGCGTCGACGCGGCCGAGCTTTGCGTCGGCGTCGATCAGGACCAGGGCCGTCTCGAGGTCGAGCCCCATCAGATGGTTGAGGCGGCGGCGAGCGTGCTCCACGCCGGCCCGGGCCCTGGAGAGGCGAACGTCGGCCTCAGCCTGACGGACATCGAGGACCTGCAGCTCCAGGGCCGTGGCGCGTCCGGCGTCGACCAGGACGACCAGCCGCGCGCGGTGCGCCTCCAGGGCCCGGGCGGACTGCTCCACGGTCGCCACGCTCTTCTGCACTTGCATGAGCGTAAAGTAGCTCTCCTCGACGGCGAGTATGACGTCGTCGCCGTGGAGCCTCTGGACGGCGTTGGAGACTTCGATGCCCAGGTCGGCGGCCTCGACGCCGTAGCGCAACGCCCCACCGGCGAAGAGCGGCTGGTCGACCTGAACCCGCAGCGAGTAGACGTTCTCGATCGACTCGGAGAGCTGCGTCTCCCTGGGCTCGGGCGCCCCTGGCAGCTCCAGGGTGATCGTGCCCGGCTCGACGTAGCTCAGGCGGCTATAACGCCCCAGCACCTCGACCCTGGGCAGGCGCCTGGCCCCGGCTTCTTCCCGCTGTTGGCGGGCCTTCTGCGTGCCGTGGGCCCGCTCGCGAAGGTTGGGGCTGTGGTCGAGGGCAAGCTCGATGCTCTCTTCAAGGGTGATGGGCCGCCCGTCCTGGGCCGTTGCCGAGGCCGGGACCATGACCACGCCCAGCGCGGCCACCAGCCCCAACAAGGCGACCGTGGTCTGGGCCGCCGGGCGCGGCTTCAGGAGCCGCCCCAACCGCTCGCCGGTGGATTCCACGATGTCGTAGAACACGGGGATCACGATCAAGGTCAAGATCGTGGAGGCGATCATCCCGCCAATCACGGCCACGGCCAGGGGGGCGAAGCGCTCCGCGCCCAGTGCCCAGGCCGCAGCCAGGGGGATCATGCCAACGATGGTCGAGATCGAGGTCATCATGATCGGCCGAAATCGAACCTGCACCGCGCTTACCAGGGCCTCGCGCCGCTTCATGCCCGCGTCGCGGGCCTGGGCGACGAAGTCGATGAGGATGATCGCGTTGTTGACGACGATGCCCACGAGCAGGATCAAACCGACCATCACGGGCATGGAGACGGGGCTTCCCACGATGCCCAGGGCCGTGGAGACGCCCACGAGGCTCAAGGGCACGCTGACCATGATCACGAGGGGTCGGGCAAAAGAGCGGAGCTGGACGAGGAGCAGGAGGTAGACGGCGATGATGGCCATGGCCATGGCCTTGCCCAGGCCCCCCTTGGCCTCGTCGAGATCGCCGCTCTCCCCGCCGACCTTGACCTCGTAGCCTCTGGGGACGACCATGCCCTCAAGGGCGGCGCCGACGTCCGCCGTGACGAAGCTCAGCGCCCGGCCGCGGTTGTAGGCCGTGACTTCCAGAGTCTCGATGAGGTTCTCGCGGGTCACGAGCGCCGTGCCCACCTCCGGCACATGATTGGCGATGGCCCGCAGGGGCACGGACTCTCCGGTCGCGGGCACGATGACGGGGTAGGCGAGCAGATCGGAGGGCCGCTGGCGCGCCTCGTAGCGCACCCGAATCGGCACGGCCGTGTCGCGGGGGCCATAGAAATCTCCGGCGTACATGCCCTGGGAGCCACCCTGCATCTGCATGGCCACGTCCGCCGGCGACAGGCCCAGAGGGCCGGTGCGCAAGGGGTCGATCTCCACCCGCGTGCGGCGCCGATCGAGGCGCCAGGTGCGCACGGGGTTGACGACCCCTTCCACCCCTTCGAGGCGCACGAGCACCTCCTCGGCCAGCTTGTCCAGGACGTGCCTGTCCTCGCCGGAGACGACCACGGCGACGGGGGCCGAGGTGGTCGACTTCGCGGTGTTGCCGAGCTCGCGCACGACAAAGGCCTCGAGATTCGGGACCCGTCGGACCGCGTCCGAGACGCGATCCTGGATCTCCCAGAGGCTCTCGGTGCGCTCCGTGCGGGGCGTCAGCGTGACGGTGATGAAGCCCTGGGTCGCGCCCTGGGCGCCGGTCGCCGAGAAGGAGCGCATCCCGCGCTCAAAGCCCGTCTGGCGCTGGGCCAACAAGACCTCGGGCTCGGCGCGCAGGATCGCCTCGATCGCCCGCGCCGCCCGACTCGTCTCCTCCAGGGAGCTGCCCGAGGGCGTCTCGAAGGAGACGTAGAAGCTGCCCGTATCCATCTTGGGGAGCACCTCCATGCCCCGGGCCTTGATGCCTGCCATCCCCGCCACGAGGCTCGCGACGGCGAGCACGACCGTCAGAGTGCGTTGATTCAAAGCCAGAGAGAGCACCTTGACGTACACCGCCCGCAGTCCATCCATCAGCGCTCGAAAGGGCAAGGTCAGCCGTTCCCCAAGCCGATCGAGTCGGCCCTTGCCGTCGCCGATGAAGAGGGAGAGTACGGGGACGATAAAGAGGGCCACGACAACGGAGCTCAAGAACGCGAGCAACAAGGTGAGGGCCAGGGGGCCGAAGGTCTTGCCGACAAAGCCGGGCACCAGGAGCAGTGGTACGAGCACGGCCACCGTGGTGGCCGCTCCGGCGACCACGGCCACGATCACCCCGTCGGTCCCTTCGATGGCCGCGTCTTCGGCCCCTCGCCCCAGGTCGCGCATGCGCACGATATTCTCCAGGACCACGACGGAGGCGTCCACGACCATCCCCACGGCCAGAATCACCGCCGTCAGGGTGACCATGTTGAACTCCACTCCGAAGAGCGTCATGCCGATGAAGGTCAGCCCGTAGGACAGGGGCATGGACACGCCCGCGACCAGGGAAGCGCGCAGGCGCCCCAGAAAGAGGAAGATGATGATCGCCGCGAGCAGGATCGCCTGCCAGACATTGGACAACAGATTGGAGATGGAGGTCTCCGTAAACGACGCCGACTCCTCGCCGATTACGATCTCGACCCCGTCGAGCTCGGCGCCAAGCCCCGTGGCCGCGGCCTCCACTGCGCGCACGACCTCGACGGTGTTGGCTTCGGTGGTCTTGAAGACCTGCATCCCGATGGCGCGCCGCCCATTAATCGCAAACTCGGCGTCATCGTCGAGGTGCCCGGAGCGGATCGTGGCCAGATCGGAGAGGCGATGCTGGGTGCCATCGGGAGTGGAGATGGTGAGCCCCTCCAACGACTCCAGGCGATGGCCGCGGGTCTCGATGCGGAACATCGTCTCCTCGCGTTCGGTGCGAATCCGCCCTGCGGGCAGGGCCGTATATTGTCTGGTGATGGCGTCGACGATCCGAAAAATCGGCACCCCGTAGGCGGTGAGCTTGGCCATGTCGACCTCCACGAGGATCGCCTCTTCAAACCCGCCGAAGACGTCGACCGCCGCGACGCCATCGAGGCGTTGGAGGCGGGGCCCGATGACGTCCTCGGAGACCCTGCGGGCATCGAGCAAGTCGTCGGTGATGGCCCCGAGCGTGATCACCGGGCGGTCGCTGGTGTCGAACTTGAGCACCCGCGGATCCTCGATGCCCGAGGGCAGCCGCCCGCCCTGGCGAGCGAGGGCGTTTTGGACGTCGATGGCGGCCTGATCGGCCGGTCGACTGAAGTCAAACTCCAGGGAGATGATGGAGAGGTTGTCCTCCGAGCTCGACTTCACCTTCACGATCCCCTCCAGGGCCGCAAACTCCTCCTCCAGGACCTGGGTCAGGTCGCGGGCGACGTCTTCGGCGGACGCCCCGGGGTATCCCGTGATCACGTTGACCAGGGGGGGCGAGGTGTCGGGGAAGAGCTGCATGGGCAGGGTGAGGTAGGAGACGGTCCCGAAGAAGATCGTGGCGATCAAGATGGCCCAGACCGTGTGCCGGTTTTTTACGATGTACGCCGTGGTGCTCATCGTCGCGCTCCCTGTTGAAGGTCGACGGGATAGACGAGCTCGCCGTCTTTAAGTCCTTCCAGGCCCCCGAGGACGACCCGGGTTCTCGAAGTGAGCCCCTCGGCCGAGACCTCCACTCGACCCCCGGCGCGGACTCCGGTGACGACCGCAACGCGGCGCAGGCGCTCCCCCTCGACGACGAACACGAACGACTGCTCGCCATCATCGAGGACGGCCTCTTCCATGACGGTGAGGGCGTCGAGGCTCTCGGCCATGATAAAGGCGACGTCGGCGCTCATGCCCGGCTTGAGGCCTTCGACAAGCTCGGGGGGTAACCCGAGGCGCACTTCGACGGTGCGCCCCGGCCCCCGCGCCACGGGGGCGATGCGGTTTACCGTCGCCCGGGCCTCGCGATCGCCGGTGCGAATGATCGCGGGCTTGCCCGGCTTGAGTCCGGCGCGCAGGTCACTCTCCGTGACCGCGACGCGAAGCTCCAACTCACCGCTGCCGATGACGATCAGCGGGCGCCCCGGGGCGGCGTACTCCCCGGCCTCGACGAGGCGCCTCAACACGACCCCGTCTACCGGGGACGCCTCGCGCAGCCGGCGCCGACCCTCCATGGCTTCGGCGCGCGCGGCCTGAGCCGCCCGGTGGCCCTGCTCGGCGGCCAGGCAACGGGACTGGCTCGCGTCCGCCAACGCCTGGGTGAGCACACCCTCCCTGGCCAGCTCGCGATCGGTCTCAAAGGTCGCGCACTGGAAGTCTCGCTCCGTGCGAACGCGGGCGGCCTCGGCCTCGAGGCGCTCGATTCGGGCCTCGAGATCGGGGGCCTCCATGCGGACGAGCAAATCCCCGGAGGACACCGCATCGCCTTGCTCGACCCGAACTTCGACCACCGTGGCCGGGACCCGAGACATGATCTGCACCTCACGCTCGGCGTGGACCGTGCCCACGTAGCCGAGGCTGTCCACGAGCGCCCCCCTCGCCACGGCCGAAACGCGCACCGCCCTGGGAGCGGGGGCCGGCGCCACCGCGGCACCGGCAGCCTCGAGCTCTCCTTTGTCACCGGTGCACCCCGGGCCCCCAAGCGTCAGCAACGAGGCGAACGCCACAAAGAGCAAGCGAGTATTCACTTGCTTTATCCCTAGAAATTGACCGTACGAAGCCATCGGCCCTGCGTTTCCCAACATGGATTTATCTCCGTATCAAAGTGAGAATGGTTTGCCAGGCATGCTGCGCGAGCTCGGACGGGAGCTGCCAGGTCTTCTCCACGGGCAGGGGACCAAAAACAAAGGCGTGGATCGTGCCCTGGATGATCCGAACCAGGAACTCGGCCTTGAGGCCGGTGCGAAGTTGGCCCGAGGCGATGGCCTCGTTCAAGCAGCCCTGGATGAACGCCATCGACTCCTGCTTGATCTGCATCACGATCGCCTCCCCTTCCTTGCCGGCGGCGTGGGCAAGCTCGTCGGAGAAGAAGGCCCGAAACACACCGGGATGAGCGACCACGAGCTCCAGGCGGCCGCGGATGAAGATCCCGAGGCGCTCCAGGGGGTCCTGGTGTTCGGGAGGAAACCCCTCACTAAACCGGTCTTTCATCAGCCCGATGGCCGCCAAAACGATGTCTTGCTTGGTGGAGAAGTGGCGAAAGATCGTCCCTTCGGCCAGCCCGACTTCCTCGGCGATGGCCGCAGTCGTGAACTTACCGATGCCATGCTCGGCGATGATCTGCAGGGCGGCCTCGGCGATCTGGCGCCGCCTCTCTTCGGTGGATTGTCGTTGTGCCATGGTTTCACCTCATCATTCCGACAAGCGAGTGTCCACTTGCATGGTACGGTCTGTGATGGGACATGTAAAGGCCCGGTTCCGATTCCCACCGTCTCGGCCAACTTGACGGGGCGCCAAATGATGACTTCGTGATGATGGGCCATGGTCGCTCTTTTTTATGCATCCCTTGCAAGCGAGTGTTCACTCCGATACCGTGGCAAGGGCTCGGAGGAGCACGGCGTCTTTGCCGCATCGCCTCCGACTCAAGCTCGCTACGTCACACAATCAAGGAGACTAACATGTCGCTTCACCCTCGCTTCTTGCCACTTGGGCTCTTCTGCGCGCTGCTGATATTCTGGCCCCCTACGACAGCAAGCGGCGAGTCGACCGGCGATCCGCGGGGTACGCTGGTCGTCAACGTTTCGGGCTTGCGAAGCGACACGGGCATGGTTCGCGCCGGCCTCTTCACCTCCAACAAGAGCTTCCCCCTGGGCGTCGACTCTCTCGAGAATCTCATCGAGGCTCCGATCCGAGAGTCCGGTGCCAGGCTGACCTTTCCGGACTTGCCGTATGGAACGTATTCGGTCGTCGTCTATCACGACGAGGACGCCAACGGATCCCTCAACCGCAACTGGATCGGCAAGCCCACCGAAGGGGTGGGAGTCTACAAGCCGGTCACGTCGCGATTTCCGCCCCCGAAATTCAAGGACTGTAAGTTCGACCTGAACCAGCGGCAAATGACCGTCGCGATCACCATGAACTACCTGTGACCTCTCGTGAAGGAGGAACTGGCAATGCAGCTCAGGTCCCTCAAAATTCTTCTGCTGACCGTAGCCGTCGCTCTCGCACCCATGACAGCATTGGCGGACCCCGCCCCCCTTCACAGTGAGGACGACAGCCTCGATGCGGTCGACTATCTGCTGCCCGCCGGCATGGTGCTCTTCTCGAGCGCCGTGTTCTGGGGATTTGCGCGCACCGTGTTGGACGCGGAGTATTCTCGAATTGGGACGAGCAGCATTCAGCGCAACTTCACGGTGGGCTTCGAGTGGGACGCTGACGGCTTTCCCATCAACCAGATCGGGCACCCCTACCAGGGCTCGCTCTATCACACCGCAGCCCGAGCCACTGGACACGACTTCTGGGTCGCCGCGCTGTACACCTTCCTTGGCAGCCTCCAGTGGGAGATGTTCATGGAGAACGAGCTCCCCTCTTACAACGATCTCATCACCACGACCTTTAGCGGCGCAGCCTTCGGAGAGACGCTCTTTCGATTGGGCTCGGAGCTTCTCGACCCGTCGACGAGCGGATCGGAGCGTGTCTGGAGAGAGCTTGGCGCAGGAGTGATCGCGCCCACGATGGGGCTCACGCGCACGCTGACTGGAGGGATCGTGGAGTCAGGGGATCGCGAGGAGTCCAATATTCTGTGGGCGGCGATCTTCCTTTGGGCGTTTGAAGCCGGGCTTCCAACTCGGGAAATCCTTACCAGGGCTGGCTAATCGGGCTGTCTACCCCCGGGCATTGGCTCAAAACAGCTCGTAGGTTACGCCCAGCGAGACCGTCATCAGGTGCAGCCAGTTGCGGGTGTAGCCGTCGCCGATGTCGTCGGGTTGCTCGGAGGCGCCGTCGGCGCCGCCGCCGATGTAGCGCAGGTTCAAGAAGGTGTCGAAGCGCTCGCTGGCGCGCACACCGACGCGAAGGCTGGCGTCCAAGATCGCGCCGAGTACGTCGACGTCGCGAAGATTTAAGATGGCGCCGGGCGCGTAGAAGCCGTCGGCTTCGAAGCCAAACCACCAGCCGGTCTCGCGCAGATGGTGGAAGCGAAACTTCAGGATCGGCACCGGGCCGACGTCGCGGCGCGCGCGAAAAAGCTCGCCGTCGGCCGAGGCAAAGGTGATCGTGGCGTTTCGAAGCTGTAGCGAGGCCCCGGCGGCGAGTTCGGTGCGCGGGCTTCGCACAAAGTCGTACATGTAGCTGACGCGGTAGAAGGGAAAGCCGTAGCGCAGGTCGACGGCAGTGCCCGCCGGGAAGGTCAGCTCGTCGACGACGAGATCTTCTCGAAGCAGCACGCGCGATTGCAAATCGAGCGGCTGGATCAGGAAGATCACCACGTGACGGTTGATGAACTTGGCCTCGGCGCTGGCGCGCGCAAAGCCAAACAGGTTGTCCTGGCCACCGTCGTCGACATAGTCAAAGTAGGTGCCATCGCGGCCAAACTGGATGCGGTGTGACAGCGGCGCGGTAAAGCCGAGTTCGACCACCGTGCGCAGGCGAAACCAGGGCGCCTCGGGCTCATGGTCCTCCGGTAGGGGAACCAGGCGGGGCTCGGTCGCATGCGCGCTCGAGGCCGCAAGCAACACCATCAAACACGTCAGAAACCAAATACGCATCGCTTTCTCCAGGGCTCGTTTGTGTGAGCGGCAAATCTGTCAGGCACTCCCCTATTGGCATTGAGTTTGGGGCGTCTATTTTGCTGAAGTCACAAAGCTAATCATTAGCACCGGAGAACAAAGATGCGCACCTGCAATCAATGTTTTGTTGGGTTCATCGTGCTCGCCGCCGGGTTGGCCGTCGCGCTGGCCTCTTGTCAGTCGGCGGGCAGTACGGCGTTGCAGGCCAGCGAGCCTGCCGGCTTGCAGGGCAGCGAGGCCGAAGCAGGCACCGACGACGACCTCGCCGGCGACCATGAGCCCACCCGCGAAGCGCTGAGTTGGCAGCAGCCGATCGAGGTTGCAACAGGCGATGCGCAACGCGGGCCCTGGCGCATGAACGAGTCGCAATTTCACTATGTCGACGATCCAACAATCGCGATGAGCGACGATGGACGCGTGGGCGTGGCCTGGGTCGACAACCGTCGCCAGGACATCTTCTTTCAGATGTACGATGAGGCCGGCGATGCCCTGCTCGACGAGCCCGTCAACGTCTCGAACAGCCCACGGATCTTTTCCTGGCTTCCGCGCATGGTGATCAACGCGACCAACAGCCGCGAGGTGTTCGTCTTGTGGGAGGAAATCGTCTTCTCCGGCGGCTCGCACGGCGGCGAGATCTTCTTTGCGCGCTCGAGCGACTCCGGCGCAAGTTTCAGCGAGCCGCTCAACCTCTCGAACACCACGGCCGGTGCCGGCAAAGGCCGGCTCAGCGAGGAGCGCTGGGATAATGGCAGCCTCGATCTCGTGCGCGGCCCGGGCGGCGAGCTGTATGCGGCGTGGACCGAGTACGAAGGCGCGCTGCGCTTTAGCCGCTCGACCAATGAGGGCCAACACTTCTCCGATCCGCTGCGCATCGACGGCAGCCCGACCCAACCCGCGCGCGGGCCGTCTCTGGCCGTCGGCCCCGAAGGCACGATCTACCTGGCCTGGACCATCGGCGAGCAGGCGGGGGCCGACGTCCTGCTCGCGCGCTCCTCGGACCGGGGCCTGTCGTTTGACACGCCCGAGATCGCCTACGAGACCGACGGCCACGCCGATGCCCCCAAGCTTTTGGCCGATGCCCGAGGCGGCCTTCACCTGGTCTTTGGCGAGAGCCCGGGCGGCCACTTTGGCCAGTATCACGTGCGCTATAGCCGGTTCAGCCACCAGAGCGGGCTGTTCGAGCCCTCCAAGGTGATCTCCGATCCCTGGGAGGACAGCGACACCGGCGCGCACTATCCTTCGATTGGCGTGGACGAGGCGCACAACATCTTCGTCGTCTGGGAGCACTATCCCGACCACCGCGAGCGCCCGCGCGCGCTGGCGATCGCCTGGTCCGGCGACCAGGGTCAAAACTTCAGCACGCCCGCGCTCATCGCGGGCAGCGACTCCGCGCCGGGCTTCAACGGAAGCCTGCAAGGACTGCTGATGCGCAAGCTGGCTGTCAACAGGGCCGGCGTACTCGGCGTGGTCAACAGCAGCTTTGTCGAGAACGAGCACAGCCGCGTGCGCCTGATTCGCGGCCACGCCCGGCGATGAAGTGCGCTACGCCAGCTGCTCGACGATACGCTCGGTCTCCTCCCAAAGACGCCTGGCCATCTCGGCATCGGCGCCATTTTTCGTCGACTTGCCGACATTGCAATCGGCCAGATACTCGCCGTTGTGACGGGCGACATCGGGGTGCACCGCGGCCCAGACCTGGGTGGCGGCGCCCTCGGGAACCGATTTTAAGAACAGCGGGCCAAGCGTCGTCCATGTAAAGCGCGCGACGGCGTTCATATGGCGTGTGAGGTTAGTGTCGATCGGGCCCGGATGCACGGCCGTGGCCGTGCGCTTGCTGCCTGCCTCGGCAAAGCGCCGGCCCAGCTCGCGGGCAAACAGCAGGTTGGCAAGCTTGGAGTGGCTGTAGGCCTTCCAGCCGCCGTAGCTCTTCTCGGCGGTGAGGTTTCCAAATTCGATGCCTGCTCTGGGCGCGGTGCGGTGAGCGTCGCTGCTCAGCACGACAACGCGGCCGTCGTCGGTCAACTGATCGAGCAGGCCGGTGACCAGGATAAAGTGGCCCACGTGATTGGTGAAGAACTGCTTCTCGTAGCCAAAGAGCAGCTCGCGCTCGGGCAGCGCCATGATGCCTGCATTGCAGATGATCGCATCAAGGCGACGACCATGGCCGCGCACCTCATCGACGCAGGCGCGAACCGACGTCGGGTCGGACAGCTCGCAGACCACGGCGATGGTCTCGCCGCCGACCTCGGCACCGGCCGCCTCGGCCTTCTCACGACTCCTCGCTGCCGCAAAGACCGTGGCGCCGCGCTCGACGAGCACCCGCATCGTCTCCAGCCCCAGGCCCGAATTGCATCCCGTGATCAGGATATTTCGCCCCGTAAGATCGAGTCCTTCTGTGACCCCGGCCGCCGTGGATGACCACCCAAAGCCGCTCGCTCCGCTTCCTTTGATAAGCCCTGAAATCGACATGATTCAACCTTTTCTTCGTAGCGCGCACGTAGTTTGTAGGACTGTCGCTGCCAGTCATCCTTAATGGATGTTGGAATCAACCGGTGGAATTCCCCCTGAACTTAGCTTGAGAGCGCCCTGGTGAGCAACAACGCGGCGGCGCAACCGTAAGTGTTCAAAAACAGCCCACGGACGTGCCGGGCCAGAGCGGCCCGGTACGTC
>JACCWM010000088.1 GCA_013697635.1 Lujinxingiaceae bacterium
TCCCTGGGGATTGCGCGTGAACTGCACGCCGGTCGCATCGGCCAGATATTCGCGTTTGCGGGACACTGCACTTTGCAGGATGCGCCCCCCAAGCACGCCCAGCGAGCCGAGCACCAGCATGGCGATCCCGATGGCCAGCATCGGTGCCGCGCCCCTGTTGTCGCGGCCGCCGCCGCCGCGCGACAGGGCCGCGCCGCGCAAAACGACGCGGCCGATCGTGTAGAGCGCCACAAGGCCGAAGACCATGCCCATGAGCCGCACATTGAGCCGGGTGTCGAGATTGGCGATATGCGCCATCTCGTGGGCGACGACGCCGGCCAGTTCCTCTCGATTGAGTTTTACCAGCGCGCCATGGGTGACGCCGATGGCGGCCTTTTCGGGCGAACCTCCTGCGGCAAAGGCGTTGATGCCCTGCTCATGCTTGACGACGAAGGCGCGCGGGCGCGGCAGCCCGGCGGCGATCGACATCTCGTCGATCACATTGAGATAGCGCTTCTTGAAGACGTTCTGCGTGTCCTCGGTGACCTCCTCGGCGCCGAGCGACTGCGCGACGCGTGCGCCATCGGAGCCAAGGCTGGCGATCTTGAAGAAGGCGATGGCGAAGATCACCGCCATGACCACTAGGCTGACGCCCAGAGCCAGCTCGGGCACCACGCGCAGATCGTCGACGTGAGCGGTCTGGTCCTCGACGAGGAAGATGGAAGCCAGCGTGCCGAGTATGCCGGCGATGACCGCCACCATGACGACGAACAGCGCGACGAGCACGACGCTCATGCGTCGGGATCGGTCCTGCTGGGCCCTGAAATCGAAGCTCGCCATGGCGGGTCAGCCCGTAATCGTCAGCTGAACGACACCTTTGGCGCCTGCTGGATGACCTCGCGGTCCTCGAATTCAAGCATGCCGACCTCGCGGAAGCCAAAGGAACTGGCGACGAAGTTGGAGGGCACGCTCTGGACGGCGTTGTTGTAGGTCATGCCGGCGTCGTTGTACGCCTGCCTTGCATAGGCGACGCGGTTTTCCGTCGAGGTCAGCTCTTCCTGGAACTGCATGAAGTTGGCGCTGGCCTTGAGGTCGGGATAGGCCTCCGACAGGGCAAAGAGGCGGCCGAGCATGCTGCCGAGCACGCCTTCGGCCTGGCCGAGCTGGGCCATGGCCTTCGGATCGCCGACGGCATTGCCCACGGCCTCGCGGACCTGTTCGGCCTGGTTGCGCGCCTTGATGACCGCCTCGAGCGTCTCGCGCTCGTGCTTCATGTAGCCCTTCACCGTTTCCACGAGCTGCGGAATGAGGTCGTGACGCCGCTTCAGCTGCACGTCGATCTGCGCGAAGGCGTTGATGTAGGCGTTCCGGTATCGGACGAGATTGTTGTAGAGGACGACGACAAAGACGACCAAAGCGACGATGACGAGCAGGACGATGAGGAGTTCCACGGTTAGGCTCCTTGTAAGGGCTGGCTGGCGCCGATCCGCCCGGCGCGTCGGCCGCGAACATAGTCGCAGCACGACTTCGCGTCCAGACATGCGCGGACGCAAAGGTTGCGCCGATCAAGCGATCTGTCGGGGCGCCTCGGGGTCGCAATAGATGCCGTAGAGCGTCTCGAGAATGCGCTCCACCTCGCTTGAGGCCAGTGAATAGAAGATCTGCTGCGCCTCGCGCCGCGTGGTGACGAGCTTCATGGCCCTGAGCCTCGCCAGTTGCTGGGAGACCGCCGTCTGGTTCATGCCCAGCCGCTCGGCCAGCGAGCCGACCGTGCATTCCCCGTCCAGCAGATGACACAGGATCATCAGGCGATTGGTATTGGCCATCGCCAGGAGGAGCTCGGAAGCCTCTCCCGCAACGCGATTCATTTGTGTGACGTCCATCTTGTGTTTATTCATAGGTTCGCATATATGCAATTACGTTGATTTGTACAACCGCATATTGGCACCGCTTCCGGGCAATGGCTATGCGCGATTTCAAAGCTGTTCAAGACAGGGGCGTGCCCCGCCGAGAGGAGACAGAGATGAACCAGACCCTTCCCTTCAGCGCCGATACGAGCGTCAAGCCCGAGAT
>JACCWM010000092.1 GCA_013697635.1 Lujinxingiaceae bacterium
AAAACGAAAACGAAAACGAAAACGAAAACGAAAACGAAAACGAAAACGAAAACGAAAACGTTAATCGACGCCCTCTTTGCCTCCGACCTCCAAGCCACCGTCATCGCCGACGGCTGGCCCCGCGCCATGGTCCGCGAGGGCTTCGCCCTGCACCACCGCACCTGGAACCCCGATGCCCTGGCCGCCGCCCTCCACACCGAGCTCGAGGCCCTCGACCCATCGCGCATCATCCTGCCCAACCACGTCGCCCACATCTGGCCGGCCCTGCCCGGCGCCGGCCTGACCCCCGTGCTCTTTGGCCTGCTGCTCGGCGTCAATCAAACGATTCGCCCCTCGCACCGCGGCCAAAACTTCGCCGCGCTCGTCAGCAAGCTCAGCGGCATCGAGCTCGACAACGAGACCAACCGTTGGCAAACGGCCGACGTCGTCGTCGTCAGCGGCAGCGACGACACCCTCAAAGCCGTGCGCCAACAACTTCGCCCCGGCGCAACGCTCGTCGGCTACGGCCACCGCGTCAGCTTCGGCCTGGTCGTCGACAGCGCCGCGCTCGATCTCGACGCCATTGCCGCCGATCTAGCCACCGACTGCGTGATGTGGCACCAGCAGGGCTGCTTCTCGCTTCGCGCCGTGGTCTTTTGTGGCAGCGAGCACCGCAGCCGCGAATTCGCCGGCGCGCTCGGCAACGCCATCGAGCTTGCCGAGCAGCGCCTCGACGCCACCCATCTCGACGACGCCACGCTGGGCCAACGCGCCCAGGCCCTTGGCATGGCACGCTTTACAAGTCCGGTATGCGGGCGCGGCCTGGGCTGGGTTCAGCCCCAGACGACGCCCTTTCAGGGCCGCCAGATCTCGGCCCACGTGGTCAGCCTGCACCGCATCGAGTCGCTCGCCGAGCTTGAGCAGGCCGTCGACGTGCCACCCCACCAGTTGCAGGGCGCAGCGCTGGCGATTGCCGCAACAGACGAGCGCTACGCGCTGGCGAGCGAGGCGCTTTTGCGCCTTGGCGCAACGCGCGTCTGCCGCCCCGGTGAGCTACAGGCGCCGCCGGCCGGCTGGCGCCACGACGGGCGCGCCAACGTGCTCGAGTGGCTGCGCATCGGCCAGCCCCCGTAACCCGGGCAGGGATGCCTGCCCGGGCTACGGGGGCTGGCTGGCCTAGATCTTGAGCTGGATCGCGCCCGCATGGATGTTCCACATCGCCGGCAGACGGCCGGGCTGCTCGCCGTCGAGGTCGAGGAGCACGGGTTGCTTGGTGTCGACGGCGCGGGCTGCAACCTGGCGGGCGCGGCGGCGGTAGACCTTGCGCATGCTGAGGTGGCGGCCGCGGTAGATGCCGGCGATCGCCTCGAAGCTCTCGAGCTTGGAGATGTCGCCCATGACGACGACCTGGAACTCGCCGTCGTCGATCTCGGCGCCGGGGGCGACCCACATGCCGCCGCCAAAGTACTCGCCGTTGGCGACGACGAGGTTCATCATCTTGTCGCGGATCTCTTCGGTCTCGTCGAGGCGCACCTCGAGATCGACGTTCTTCCACATCGCGTAGGTGCGCACCGAGGCGGCCATGAAGCTTGCGGTGCCGCCCAAACCCTTCCAGCTGCCGTTGGTGAAGTGATCGACCTGGCCGGCGAAGCCGGCGCTGGCGATGTTGATAAAATAGCGCGTCGCCAGGTTGTCCTTGTGGTCGAGGTAGGCCAGTTGGCCGACGTCGATCGGGCGGGTGTGACGCCCGCTCAAGTGCTCGATCGTCTCGCTGAGGCCGCCCATCAGGCCGATCGTGCGCCGAAAGTCGCCACCGGTGCCAAGGGGCACGTGGCCGAGCACGGCCTTGTCGTGGATCGGGCGAGGCTCGGCATTCTTGCGGGCAATCCAGCCGTCGGCATCGAGCTCGTAGGAGGCGTTGGCGTCGGGTTTCTCGAAGAAGCCGTTGACGACCTCGTTCAAGGTGCCGTCGCCGCCGACGCTGACGACCATCTCCCAACCGGCGCGAAGCGCCTCGCGCGCGAGCAAGGTGGCGTGGGCGGGCCCTTCGGTGAAGGCGTAGTCGAGCTCCGGGATCTTCGTGCGTAGCAGGCGCTCGATCAGCGTCCACTCCTCTTTGACGGTTCCTGCCCCAGCCCTGGGATTGGCGATGACGAATGTGCGCAGATTGACGGACATGGCGAGACAAACTCCAGCAATATTGTGGTCAGCATCAACAAATAAAAATCAAAGATCGTAGGCCTTGCAGGCGAGCTCGAGGATGTCGATCGCTTCGGCGCCGACGCGCTGAAAAGCTCTTTTGCAGTTCGGGGAGCCGCAAATCAGTCCCTTGCCGCCCTCGAGCTCCATCTGTTCGAGGATGTCTTTGGCGCACTGCTCGCTGGCCGCCGGGACGACCTGGTGGTAGTTGCCGCCGGCCCCGCAACAAGAGGCCTCGGCCCGGTTGAACTGGAACTCACCGGGGTCCTCGGCGCCGAGCGCACGAGCAAGCACGCGGTAGGGCTCGTAGAGCTCGAGCTGGCGGCCGATGTAGCACGAGTCGTGGATCATCAGCCCGCTCGTGTCGACCTCGTGCACGGGCGCGGCGTAGTCGATGTTCTTGGCCAAAAACTCGATCAGGTGGACCACCTCGAGCCTGCTCTTCCATCCCCAGCTCGTATCGGTGCGATGCAACGAGGCCATCGAGGCGCAGTCGGTGATCACGAGATCGACGTCGCCAAGCTCAGCCTCGAGTTTTTCGCGGTGGGCGCGGTAGGCGTCCTTGAAGCCCGCCGAAAGCAGCGGAGAGCCGCAACAGCCGCTGGCCCCATCGCCAAGGCGCGTGATCAGGCGCACGGGCGCGCCGTTGAAGAGAGCCAGCAAGCGGCCGGCGCGAAGCACGAGCTCGGGATAATGGCGCCGGGTCTCGCAGTCGGGCATAAACGCCACGCTGGACCGGGGGTCAAAGACGTCCTCGAGCGAACCAAGCTCGGGGAAGCTGCCAAGCGCTGAGCCGTCGGCCTTGAATTGTTCGACCAGGCCCTCGAGCGCTTTGGGGACGTGGCCAAGCTCGGCCATCCAGGCGCGCGCCTCCCACATCGACTGGGGCACGTCGTTGTCGTGGCGGCACCAATTCTGGCAGCGCAGGCAGCCCGTGCAGTGATGGAAAGCCTCGGCGACCTCTTCGGAGGGCTGCACGGCGTCGTCCTTGACCAGCTCGAAGAGGCGCATCAAGGCCCAGGGCGTGACCGTCTCGCGGTTTTCGGCCTGGGCCGTCGGGCACGAAAAACGGCACATCTTCGGGCAATACGTGCAGTAGGCGGTCATGCGATCGATCGGCTCGCCGAATACTTTCTTGGCCATGATTCCTCTTTTTTGGTTCAGGGACCCGTCGCGAGCAAACGCCCGGCGTCGAGTTGGGTCTTCAAGCTCTGGGCCCACTGGGGCCAGGAAACCGCCCCGCCGTCGATCAGCGGGCGAGCATCGAGCGCGCCGGGCACCGCCGTTTTGATCGCGGCCTGCATCTGAGCGTCACTCTCGTAGGTCAGATAAGCAAGCGCTGCATGCGCGCTCCAGTTGTGGATCTCCAGGCCGGCGGGCAACGCGCCAAGAGCCTTGATGCCTGCTGCAAGACGGGTCAAATCGAAGGCGACCGCGAGCGTACGCGAAGCGCTGGACGCCAAGCGGCGATCGGGGTGGTTGTCTTCGAGCACCTGGCGCCGGGCGGCAAGCTCGTCTTGATGGGCAAGCGTGAAGTCGGCGCCGATGTAGGTGCGAAGGTGCTTGTCGAGCGAATAAAGCAGGCTCGCCGGCGCGTGCACGGCCATCGACAAGGTGCTGGTCGCGCCCTCAAAATGGCTCCAGGACGGGCGAACGCCCTGGGCAAAGATTTGGCGCGCGAGCTTTGTAGCGTGGGCGACGTCCTCGACGGCAAAGCTGTAGAGACGCCCTGGCATCGGCTTGAGTACGACGAGCGTGGCGTCGAGGATGGCGCCGAGCAAGCCCTCGCCGCCGATGTAGAGGTGGCGCAGATCGGGACCGCTGGCCTTTCGCGGTGCCGGGATGTAGCGGTAGCGGTCCGTGGCCGGCGAGACGGCCGAGAGCGCCATGCAGCCATCGCGCAGATCGCCGTAGAAGAGGTGTTTGGGCAGCGCCTGGCGGCGCGCGAGCAGGCCGCCGATGGTGGCCGTCGAGGGATAGAGATTGTAGCGGTGCAGCGAAAAGCCGCGCTCGGCGACCACCTCTTGCAGATCACGCCAGCGCACGCCGGACTCGACGCGCACGATCCCGCTCAAGCGATCGAGCGAGACGATGCGCTGGCACTTCTCGGTGCGGATCACGTCGAATTTGCGCTCGCCGATAAGCCCGGGACGCAGATGCTGGCCGTCGCCGACGATCACGCGGGGCAGCTCCCCCTTGGCCAGCGGCGCGGTGATCAAGGCGCGCAGCTCGCGGGCGTCGGCGGGCCAATGCTCGATCACCGGCTGAGGCAGCGAGCGCTTGGTGTAGAAGCTGCGGGCAACGCGCGTCTTCTTCATGCGTACACCTTTCCGGGGTTCATGATCGCGTCGGGATCGAAGGCCGACTTCAAGGCGCCAAAGAGCGCCTGGCCTCCCGGGTGATCGTGGTGGGTCCAGGCCGCCTTGGAGAGGCCGACGCCGTGGTGGTGGGCGATGCTCGCACCGGACTGGGCCACGGCATCGAGGCCGGCCTTCCAGGTCGCTTCATAGCGCTTGAGCGTGTCGTCGAGATCGCCGCCAAAGCCAGCGAAGGTAAAGTAGATCGAGCTGCCCTCGGGATAAACATGGCTAAAATGGGCCATAACGAAGACATAGGGGCTGACCGCGCGACGAACGCTCTCGTAGAGATTGGAGAGATTGGCCCAGGTCGTGGAGACCTCCATGGTGTCGACAAAGGAGCCGGTGTCGAACATCGGCGACTGCTTGTAGGAGACATTGAAGCGGTTTTGCAGCCAGTGCATGCCCGGCTCGACGCCCAGATCGAGGCCGTAGCGGCTCAAGAGCTCGAAGGCATAGTTGGCCTCGTCCTCGACCAGGGCGGTGCCCTCAAAACCGATGACCAGCATGCAGTCGGCGGGCAAGACGTCGATCAGCGCGTTGAGGATCAGCGGCTGGCCGACGATGCGCCCGAGCAGGCCCTTGGTCGCCACGTCCACGCGGCGCTTGAGCTGGCCAAATAGCTGCTCGGGCACAACGTCGCTGGCGTGGCGTTTGAGCCGATCGAAGAGCCAGGGCGCCTCGTTGACGTTCTTCTTGGTCGAGCTGCGCTTGGAGCCGATCAGGCTGTCAAAGGCGTCGTAGAGGCGCACCACGGCCGGGCGAAGTCCGGCCTGCATCATCTCGCGCATGGCGTTTAAGGCCAGGTTGACATCACCAAACTGAAAGCCGCGATAGAAGCGATGGGTCGCCACCGGCTCGATGCGAAGCGTCGCCTCGGTGATCAGCCCGAGCGTGCCCTCGCTGCCCACAAAGAGCTGCGTCAAGTCCGGGCCGAGCGCGGGAACGCCGTGGCGCGGGCGCGCCTGCAGCGGGTCGGCGCCCGTCTCGATCACCTCGCCGCTGCCGGCGACGACGCGCATCGAGAGCACCATGTCCTCGATCTTGCCGTAGCGACTCGAATACTGGCCGGCGCTGCGCGCGGCCAGATAGCCGCCCAGGCTCGAACAATAAAGCGAGGAGGGAAAATGGCCCAGGGTGAGCCCGCGCCGCTCGAGCTCTTTTTCGAGCACCATGCCGATGATGCCCGTCTCGGCGCGAAGCACCATGTCCTCTTCGCGCGTCTCGAGGATGCGCTTGAGACGTTTGAGATCGACGATCACGGCCGTCTCGTCGGCCAGCGTGCCGCCGCAAACGCCGCTGCCGGCGCCGTAGGGGATGATCGGGGTGCCGGTGCGCCTGGCCCAGGCGACCAGCGCGGCGACCTCATGTTCGTTTCGGGGCTGAGCGATCGCCGCGGGCAGATGCTGGTGGATGCGCCGCCCGCGCGTCAAGATGATGCCGCGCGGCCAGCAGTCGTTGTTGTAGGCCAGGCGATCGGTGAGCCCGCTTCGAACCCACTGGGGGCCAACGATTCCAGCCAGGTCGCGAACCAGCGCCGCGCTGGTCTCGGGCAAAGTGCTCAGGGCGCTCGTGCTCATGGATTCTCCTGGGACGGGTCGACATGGGGCAAGATCCAGCGCCGGATCGCGCGGTCGAGCAGGCGCTCGGCATGCTCGAGAAACTCCAACGTCGCCTGCGGCGAGAGCGTGGCCATCTTGGAAGGCAAAAAAGCCAACTCGACGATCTTGGCGATCGCGCGCGAGGCGCGCTCGTTGACCGCGTTCATGATCGTCGAGCCGACCAAATGTTTGTCGGGGTCGTGCAACACGTCGGCGATGAAGGCGTCGAGCTGATCGATGTCGAACAACAGCGCGGTCACGTCGGGAAAAGCCTGGGCGAGCTCTCGAAAGCCCTCGCCCAGCTCGATGATCATCTCGGGCGGAAGTGGGTCGGCCAGCTCGTCTTCGAAGTGCTCGCGCACGTGGCCGGCCAAATGCATGCTGCTTGCACCGACGCGTCGAAGCGCCGCAAGCGCAGGCAGCCAGCGTGCAAACCAGGAGCTCACAGCCGGGCGCCCGGCGGCAAGCGCGCTCAACTGCTCGATCGCGGCCGTGACGGCTGCCCCAAAGAGCGTCGGCGCCTGCGACGGCTCGTTTGGTTCGTCGAAATTTTGATCTTCTTGTGACACGTCCACACTCGCGCTCAAACACGCCGGGGTTGCGTTCCACCTCATGACTGGCCAGTCAACAAACCCGTTATGATTAGGTTCAAACGCCCCAAGTTGCAAGCGCATTTCGCCGTGTTCGCACGCTCGACGCGATCAGTCCCGCACGACGGTTGCCATCGCGAACTGCAGGTAGTCGCCTTCGGGAAACGCGGGCAAAAAGCAGTGGTCGACATCAGCGCTCCAGACGCCTGTGACAACCAGACTGCAGCCGGCCTGCTGTGCGGACTCGGCGACGATCGCCATGAAGGCCTCGCGGCTGACGTGGCTGCTGCACGAGGCCAGCGCGACGGTGCTCGATGTGGGCATGACCGCGAGCAGCGCGCTGAAGAGGCGCACATAGGCCTGGCGCGCCTTTTTGAAATCCTGGCGACGGTGGGCAAAGCTTGGTGGGTCGCAGATGGCGATCTCAAAGGGGGCGCGCTGGGGCGCAAGCGTCGCCAGATACTCGAAGACATCGCTGGCGATGAACTCGTGAGCTTCGGGGGGCAGGCCGTTGAGCTCGAAGTGGCGGCTTGCGGCCTCGATCGCCGGGCGCGCGATGTCCACCGTCGTGGTGCGCGCGGCGCCGGCCAGGGCTGCGGCAAGCGAGAAGCCGCCGGTGTAGCCAAAGAGGTTGAGCAGGCGACGGCCGGCAGCAAGCTCGGCGACGCGCTGGCGGTTGGCGCGCTGATCGAGGAAGAAGCCGGTCTTCTGGCCCTCGATCGGATCGACGACGAAGGTCGCGCCATGCTCGAGGAAGGTGAGCTCGTCGGTGGTGGGGGCATCGCCCCACCACATGGCCGCAGGGTTTTGCTGGCGATAGATCTCGGAGCGGCGAACGGCCCAGTGCTCGATCGGCAGCAGTTTCTCGATCACACGGCGCGCCGGCTCCAGCCAACGCTCGGCGGCCAGACCGTCGGGGCGCAAGACCGCGATGCGGTCGTATATGTCGCAGACCAGGCCCGGAATCCGATCACCTTCGCCATTGAGCAGACGAAAACCGTTGGTTTGGGCCGTGGGAAAGGGGCGACGCTTGAAGGCCGCGCGGATGCGCTCCTCGAGCAGGCGATCGTCGACGACGATGTCGGCGCGAAGCGTCCAGATGCGCAGGCGCACATGAGAGTCGGGCTCGAGCACACCGCGCGCGACGAACTCGCCGTCGCGGTTGTGCACATCGACCACCGCGCCGGCTTGCAAGTCACGCTCATGTCGCAGCGCGTCGGAGAAGATCCAGGGATGCCCGAGCCGAAGCACCGACTCGAGCGGTTGGGTCAGAGTGACCCGAGGGTAGGTACGTGTTTGCAAGGCGAAGCTCTCAACGCCGACGCGCGCGGCGTCCGGCGCCGAGCAACAACAGGCCCAGGGCGAAGAGCCCCAGCCCGGAGGCATTATTCGACGTGGAGCTCGCAGCACAGGCCGCCTGATTCTCGTCGCCGTGGTTGCCATCGCTGCCCAGGGCGAATTCATCGTCAAAGAGCGCGGTCTCGCAATGGCACTTGCCGGTGTGGGCAGCAAGATAGGAGGTCAGATTGTCGGCGTCGGCATGTTCATCCTCCGGACCATCAGGACACACGCAAGCATCACGATTGCGGCAGTTGAGATGCTTCTTGCTGGCCGGAATCGCAGGAAGCCCAGTTACCGTCGTCGAGCTGAGGTTGTCGACCTGGCCTTCGCAATCGTTGTCGAGGCCGTTGCAGATCTCGGGCATCGGGAAGAGTGTCTGCTTGCAGTACTCGTCACCGTTGAGATGACAGGCGATCACGCCCTGGGCGCAGCGGCCACGGCCGCCAAGCACGTTGTTGCAAGCCTTACCGGCGTTCTTGCAGAGCGTGACGATCGCTTCGCCATCGCCCTTGCGAATTTTTCCGCAATAGGGCTCGGAGATCATGAACATGGTGTTGTTAGGCGGATCGATGAAGTCAATGCCATTGCCGTCGGTGAGCTCGATGCAGTTGAGGCCATCGTTGTCGCAAAAGGCAACAGTCATGTTTGTCGGATCGGTGCCCAGGGGGGCCTGGCGGATGCAGGCGAAGATTCCGAGCACGTCGGTCGGGGTACGCCCGTTGTTGGTGCACGAATTGTTCTCTTGATTTCCGGGGTTGACAGCGCCCAGATGGCAGGACAATCCGAGCGCGGCGCCGTTGCTGGCGTTGGTCGCGTCACCATAATCCATCGCGCCGGTTGAAAAGAGGGCATCGCCACCGTTGCACCGGTAGCGCGCGGCGGCCATATCGCTGCGAAGTTCTGCCTCGGTGCGCGTCTCGATGTGGGCGCAGACGTCGAGACGATGCGCCGGCGTGGTCGGGACGCAATTCGTACCGCCAGCGCCATTTTTGTCACAGCACTCGCCCGTCCCACCGGCAGCCGAGAGCAACCCGGTAAAGGGCTTGACGCTGCTGGTGTTGTCACGCGCAAGGATGACCCAGGTCGGCATGGGAGGCACATGGCCGGCAATGCCGGTGCGATTGTCGCAAGCGGCCTTCAAGGAGGTCTTGACGCGGTCAAGGATGGTGTTGCTGGTCTGTGGAAGCGCATCGAGGATCACGAGAGCGAGGTTAGGACGTTTGAACCACTTGGTCTTTGTCTCGAGGGTGGCCCCCGCGCCACCTGGAAAGCTGAGCGCATTTTGGTTGGTCAGCGCGCTGTCCAGCGGACGATACGGGTGGGAGGAAGCCACATGGCAATAATGTTGCGTGTAAGTCGCAGCCGTGGGGCTATCGAAGAAAGCCACGACGTCAGCGCCACCATCCTCTTTTGCAGCGAAGAATTGATGTGAGGAAGGCAGACAATCCGTATCGCTCGCTCCTCGTTTGGGAAAGAGCGAGAGGCCAAACCGCAGGTCATCACAATATTGATAGGAGGTTCCAACCGGACAAGCTCCAGGAGTCCAGGAATTGGTGAAACCCGCGGCACCCTGCTTGAGCCCATTGTTGTTTGACGCCACCGTTCCTCCCATGATCACGGTGACGTTGGGGACGTTGTCCGGATTGGAGGTCGAGTAGGTCTGGGCTGCGGCACTTGCCGAAAAAAGCAGGCTTGAGGCCAAGAGGGCTGGAAGCGCAGTTTGGCGAAATAAGCGATTCATTTTCTTCTCTCAATTAAAATCCCACTAGCCCAGAATTGGTTCACGATATTGGCCAGTTTGTAGAGGGGTCAACTTCAAGCACCTTAACACAAGGCAGCGCCATGTGCAAGAATTGGCAAACGACCCATTCTTGCCCATCGCCAGTGATGGCGTCATTTTTTTGACGCCGCTGGTCTGCTTGGAGGTGGTTGGAGAAAGACTCTTCGGACGCTTAAAAGGCCGCTTAAACCAGGCGTCCTTGAGCGCCGCTGCAGCGTTTTTTCCGTTTGGGAACGCGAGCGCGCTTTGCAAAACAGGCAATCGTGCGGGTTTAATTGAGTGAAAAGATCACTTCCCAGGGACGTGAAGAGTCGCCGAGCGCCTCGAAGACCACGATATAGTCGGCCGTGGCCGGCACCGTCCAATCCATGAGCACATCGAAGTTATCGTTGTAGGAGCCGCCATCAAGGCATTGCTCGGACGCGCAGTCAGCGAGGATCAAGAAGCCATAGGCTCCGCCAAGGGACGTGGCGTCGATGGTGAGAGTCTTGCCGGCGGGCAGGCCTTTGAGGCGAAAGAAGGTCTCGCCGCCGGGCGTGGGCGGGCCGACGGGATCTTCGTAGAAGCTGCATCCGGTGCGGTCCTCAGCATCCCAAACATTGTTGTAGCCGCGGCGGTGACCATCAAAGCTCACCTGGCTTGCAGCGCTGAGCTCCACGTCGATGGCCTGGCTGCAAATATCGCCGGCGCAAGAGGTCGGCGTGCCACAAACACTTCCAGCGCAGGCAAAGGCCTCGACGGAGGTGCCACGAATGCACTCCTGCATGTGGCCGTCACGGCAAACCGGCACGCCTGGATAGCATGCGAGCTCCTCGATCTTGTAGACGAGCTCGTACTGGGGCAGACCGGGGGCGACGGTGCGCGCGTCGATCAACACGGTGTAGATTCTGTTGGGCTCGACGATGATACGCCGATTGTTCGATAGGGTGCACTCCAGCGCGTCGTCAGCGGTGCAGTCACCGCGGTTGAGCTCCATGTAGGTGGTCGTGGTCGGACCGGTGTTCACCGAGAGGTCGATGATCGAGGGCTTGGAGACGCGAAAGCTGTAGAGCTTTCGGCCCGTGGCCCGAGCGCCCTCAAAACAGCCCGTGATCGAGTCCGGGTCGGCCGTTCGCAGGGCCGGAAAGGAAGCCGAAATCTTGCGCGTATCGCCCGGCTTCAAGAGGCCCAGGTTCTCGCCCTCGGGGCAAAGACTGATCTCCTCGATCACATCGGCTCCAATGTCGTTGAGCGCGTCGAAGTCAATGTCGACGTCGGTGCCGATGTGGCCGTCAGGTTGGACGACCACATCGGTGTCGACGACGTTGGTATCGGGCACGATGACCACAGGGTCGCCCGGCTTGGGCTTGGGATCATCGCCGCATCCCAGGGCGACCAGACTGGCGACAAGACAAGTCAGGAGCAAGACGTTGAGCGTCGGTCTCAGAGAGCGGTTGCGCACGTGAAATCCTTTTGAAGCAATTGATGGCACCAATTAAGCCCACACATCTTTTTCTTGAGTGTTTGGCAGCCTTGAGGGTTTCTCAAGAGACAAGGCAGCCTCATCGTATGTTGCGACCTGACAAAAGGCAAATTCGCTCTGAGACCCTGGCCTTGTTGTGCCCAGATCAGTAGGCTCCATGCCACTTAAGTCAAATTCCATGGAAGTACTTTTTGGAACTCGTCCAAAACTAAAGTAGGCTGCGCGCCATTGAGCAGAGGCGGCGAGCGCTGCCAGAACGTCGGCAGTGATCTCGAGGTTCCGTGCTGCGTTCCCGGTGCGCGTGGAACGAAGGCAGCGACGCCAACAACGCCGGCCTGCGTTGCTCGCAGCTTTGCGAGACCAACGACGACTGCCCGGCGACGGCCGCAAGCTGCACCCACGTGCCCTTTGTCGGGCTGGCCTGCTTGCACGAGGGCTGATTGAGCCACTCCAACTGGCGAGTGGCCTACGACGCGCCCCAAAAGACGCAAAGGCATTTCGAGATTCAGGGGTGCTGAGTGCGGCGCACGCCGTGGTCGTCGTCGACGCGCTCGAGCAAAGGCTTGCCGTCCGATCCGACCGTCCAACGGGAGCGGTGGAACACCCGACCGCGCACGTAGCGCCCCTCGAGCGCGTGATGCTCAAAGGCCTCGAGGTGCATGCGGTACTTGTGGGCGACGATTTCGACGCTGAAGGGCTCGCCGTCTGCGGGCACGGACAGCTCGAGATCGACGTGCTCTCTGGGAGCGATTCGATTGTCGCGCTCGAGCACGATCTTCGGCCACCATGCGTACACCGAGCCAAAGCGCTCGCTGACCTGGCCAATCGTATCGCCGTCGGCGTTTCGAGCGGTGGCCTCGACGTCCACGTGGCGCTCGGGATCTCCGGTGGGAAAGAGATGGCCGGCGTTGGCGTTTCGGATGCGCACGTGCAGCTTGATCTTGGTGTCGTCCTCGTCGTCGGAGCCCGCCAAGAGCTCGATCTCGGCGCCGCTGCCAAAGATCGCGCGAAGCGGCGCGATCTCCTCCTCCCAATCGGGATGCTTGGGGATAAGCGAGCCGCCAAACCAGTGGCGTCGGGTCACGCGCTCGGGGCGCTCGAAGGCCGGGGCGAGCCTTCGGGTGACCTCGGGCATGTGACAGGACTGGCAGGTCTGGCCCTCGGCCGGATAGGGGCCGGCCTTCCACTCCTCGCCGGTGGTAAAGAAGCAGCCGAGGTTCTGGTCGGGAAAGATCGCCTCGGCCTGATGGCAGCGCACGCAGTTCTCCTCGCTGAGCAGAAAGTCGCCCTTGGCCACCGGATGGGGCGCGTCGGTGTCGCCAAAGGGCCCATAGACGATCCCGTCTTTGACGTGGCAGGTCGCACAGGTGATCGCGTCGAGCTGCAGCACCGGATCAAAGCTTGGGTTGTCGGCGTAGATAGGCTTGGAGATGTCGCCATCGGTGAGGCCGATCACGAGTTTTTCGAGCTGGTTGACCAGCGGCGTGTGGCAATTGACGCACATCCAGCTCACGTCGTTCTGTTCGCCCCCGGGGGCGTGATCGCCGCGCGACTTGGCGAGCTCCTCTTGAAACTGGGCGTCATCGAGCCAGGCGCGCCGATGGGTGGAGAGCTTCCACTCCTCGTAAATCTCGGTGTGGCAGGCGCCGCAGGTCTCGGCGCGCAGATCGGGCAGGCCGGCGGGCACGGCCGTATAGGCGTGGGGCTGCTCGTAATAGGGGCGCGTCTCATAGAAGGCCGCCGCCTTGGCCAGCACCTGCTCGTCGCTGAGCTTGGCCTCGCGGGCGGGCCACAACCACAAGACGGCGGCCGTGGCGAGCACGAAGCCAAGGGCTGCGGCAGCGATTCGCAGCATGCGACGGCCTGAGGCGTTGTTTGGGCTGGTGCTGGTCATGCGCGCTACAACTCCACGTACGACTTATTTTTTAGTGCCCAGATCGATCCGGCGCGCGCTGGCCAATGCGGCCGACGGGCGAAGGCTGGGATAAGGCGCAAAGTCGGGCAGCGCCGGGCGCTGCTCGTCGAGCAACTTGGAGGCCAGGGCGAGCGCTGCGTCGAGCTGGGGATCGTTGTCGGCCTGCGGAGGCAGCTCGACCTCGATGTCAGGCTGGGTGCCCCAGTTTTCGACGCCAAAGCCCACGTCCTTGAACCAGAAGGAGAACTCCGGCTGGGTGGTAATGCTTCCATCGACCAGCGCGTGGCGCGGCCAGATGCCGACCACGCCGCCCCAGGTGCGCTTGCCGAGCAGCGGCCCAAGGCCCATGAGCTTGAAGCAGTGGCTGAAGATGTCGCCGTCGCTGCCGGCGTTCTCGTTGGTCAAGCAGACCAGCGGGCCGTGAACGCTTTCTTGGGGGTAGGGCACCGGCGGCGACCAACGCTGGATATCGTAGCCGAGGTTTTTTCGGGCGAGTTTTTCCAAGATCAGCTGGCTGACGTGGCCGCCGCCGTTGTAGCGCACGTCGACGACCATGCCGCGCTTGCCGCTTTCGCTCAAGTAGTTGCGGTGAAACTCGGCAAAGCCGTGCGGGCCCATGTCCGGGATGTGCACGTAGCCAAGCTGGCCGTCGCTGGCGTCGTGCACGCGTTGGCGATTCTTGAGCACCCACTCGCGATAGCG
Source organism: Lujinxingiaceae bacterium (assembly GCA_013697635.1). Lineage (GTDB taxonomy): Bacteria > Myxococcota_A > Bradymonadia > Bradymonadales > Bradymonadaceae > JACCWM01. Next base: position 13,927 of record JACCWM010000092.1, read on the forward strand.
CGCGGGCGTCTCGGAGCGAAGCGTCTTGATCGTGTAGGTGCGAAGCTCGGTTGTGGCTTCGGGCGCCTCATCGCTCGCCTCGACGACGGTGGCAAAGACGAGCTCGACCTCCTTGCCGGCCTGGTTGATCAGGCGCTGCTCGATCGAGACGTGCTCGCTGACGCGTTGGCCATTGACCGAGACGATGTGATCGCCTTCTTTGACGCGCACGCCGGCGCGCGCAAGTGGCGAGGTCTCCTGGGTGTTCCAGGAATCGCCGCGAACGATGCGCGTGATCGTGTAGGCGCCGTGCTCCTCGTCCTCGTCGGCAACATCGCTGTTGCTGGTCCCATCGCTCGAGCTCCAATCAGGGTTCCAGGCCACCTCGACGCCCAAAAAACCCGGCCGATACTGGGGCGGCACGGAGTAATCGCCGCCAATCTCATAAGCGTGGCTGGTGCCAAGCTCGCCTTGCATGACCCAGACGAGGTCGGAGAACTCGCTTCGCGTCAAAACGCGCCCGAGCAGCATCTTGTAGCGCTGCCAGACCTCGTCCCAATCGACGCCGCCCATGTCGCTAGACCAGAAGTGGTCGCGCATCAGCCGCCAGGACTCGCGCAGCATCTGCGCCCATTCGGCACGCGGTTCGACGCAAAGCGAGATACGGCCAAGATCGATCCAGCCGGTCTGGCGCGAGGGACTGTCGTCGCCGTCGGGCTCGCTCAACGCCGGGCCTTCGCCAGCGGCGCTGACGACCTGAATGCCGTTTTCAGCGAGCAGGGCCATGGTCTTTCGATCCGGGCCGATCTCGAAGGTCGAGACCTCGCGTGCAAAAATCTTCTCCTTGAGCGACTTGAGCGAGAAGACCTTGAGCGCGCCGCTTGGAGCCTCAGCATCCCAACCTTGCTCGAGGCTGCCGCTGATCGGAAAGACGGTCCAAAAGACGCGATCTTCGGTGGCACCGATGTCGCCATAGCTTGCGTCGCTGACGGGAAAGACCTCCACGCGCGATTTGATGCCTTCAAAATCGATCACGATCGGCTCGACGCCACCTGCGGGCGCGGCTTCGTCGGCCTTGGCCGTGGCGTTCGTGGCTTTGGTATCACCATCGCCCGCATCGGCGGAATCGCCGGAATCGGCGGAATCGCCGGCCGTCGGTGCGCTGGCCTCGACGCCATCGCTCGAATCGCTCGAATCGCTCGAATCATCGGCATCGCTGTCGCCGTCACCATCCTCGTCACCGTCGAGCGGTCGAGGCTTCTCCAGAAAGGGGCTCTCGATGTCGTCGCGCAGGGTCACCACGCAGGGCTTCATGCCGCGCGGAAAGCTCAGATCGAAGAACATCTGATCGTAGACCGGATCGAAGTGGCGATACGACAGAAAGTAGAGGTAGCGCCCGGCCGGATCGAAGTAAGGATTGAGATCCTGAAATTCGCCAGTCGTCACCGCCTCACACTGGCCGCTCTCGAGATTGGCGATCTTGATCGTGCTCGTCGAGGGGCCCGACGCGAATCCGTAGGCGACCCAACGCCCGTCGGCCGAGATCGAGAGGCCCTCGATGCGCGAGAATTTACTGCGATCGAGCACGCGCGTGATCCCGCTTTGCAGATCGAGGTGAACGAGCTCCTGGCGATGGTTGGTGAAGACGAGCTGGTCGGAGGTGGGGCTGACGCTGAGCTCGAGCGCTCGGCCGATATCAAAGCCTTGGGTGTCGATCGCTTTGGGCCGCTTTGCCCCGTCGGCGCGGTGGATCTCGAAGCGCTCCTCGCCGCCCTCATCGGAGACAACGACGAGGCGCTCACCATCGTTGAGGTAGCGCACGAGCCGGTAGCGAACGCCCTGCTCTTTTCCGCTCTGGCGCACGGCGCCTTCCCAGTTTCCAAAATTGAAGGTCTTGCCGCGCGAGTTGACCGCCAACGAGTGGCCGCGCGGATGCAGCGCGAACTCGTCGAGATAGGTATCGGCGTCGACGAACTTGCGCTTGAGGCAGGTGCGCGGCGATGCGTAGTCGACCGCGATCTTCTCGCCAGCGTCGCTCGCGATATCAAAGCGATAGAGCTCGCCGCCCAAGGTGTAGACGATCGTCTTGCCATCGGTGGACGCAAAGCGCGCGTAAAACCCCACGTGATCGGTGTGCCGGCAGAGGTCTTGTCCCTGCGGCGTACACGAATAGAGGTTGCCATGGCCTTCGAAGTCGCTCAAAAAGTAGATGCGCTGGCCAATCCACATCGGCCGACACAGCCCGGCCGTGATCTCGGGCAGCAGCCGATTCCAGGAGCCGGCGCCCTCGACGTCGATCCAAAGCACGCCGGCGGTGCCCCCGCGGTAGCGCTTCCAGCGGGCCAGATCGTCGGTATGGCGGGCAAGCACGCGCCCGGGCCCGTCGGGCTGGTAGGTCAGCGCGTGGGCCGGCCCCACCGGCAGGCGTGCACTCTCGCCGCCGTTGGCATCGACCTCGTAGATCACGAAGGTGCGCGAGAAGGGCTCACGAAAGTTCGACCGAAACAACACGCTCTGGCCGTCTTCGGACCAACCCACCACCGACGACTGCGCGCCGTTGAAGGTCAGTTTTCTGGCCGCGCCGCCGCGCGAGTCCATCACAAAAACCTCCGGCGCGCCCTCCTCGTTGCTCGTGTAGGCCAGGCGTTTGCCGTCCGGCGAGAAGCACGGATACAGCGCGTCACCGGTCGAGCCGGTGAGCCGGCGCGCATAACCGCCGCCAAGGGCCACCTCCCACAGGTCGTCCTCGCTGACAAAGACGACGCGGTCACCGAAGACGGTTGGATGGCGATAGTAGCCCTGATCACTTTCTTCGATGCCGAGAGAGTCAAAGATGGTGTGGTTACTCATGGCTCCTGAGAGGCTGTGCGCTGCGAGCGATCCGGGGTTGATAAGGCGGGCGGCCAAAAGGCCGTTTGGTCCTAATGCAGTCGGTGCACAATTGCAACCCGTCACCGAGGGCCACCGCCGGATCTGTCTTCCCAGACTAGGCGAAGGGAGGCTTCAGGCCGTTGAGCAGCCGGGAAAACCAGAGGTTTTGGCCGTCACGATCGAGCCCGCTGACCGTGAGCTGGTCAAAGGCGTTGGGAAAGGTACAAAAAGAGCCGTCGTCGAAGCGGCGAAAGGCGCCCGAGGGCACAAGCAGGGTGTCGACCAGGTTTGACGTGGTGAAATCGACGACGCGGTGGTGGGAGCGGCCGTCGAGGCCGTCGACCAGATCGTGGGCGAGGAAGACGGGCAGGCCGTCTAAGGCGTTGACATCGAGCGTGTCCAGGGCGTGCTGGCGCGCGAGGCGGCAAGAGGCGTCGACGACGCCGGCTAGAGCGTCGATCGGATAGGCCTTGTAGGGGGTGAGCTGGCGCAAGGTCGCGACCACACAGGCGGTGGCGCCAAAGACGGCGTCTTGCACGGCGCTGAGCGTGTGGGCAGGGAAGATCGCGTCGTCGCGAAAGCCCAGGTTCAGGCCACTGCCGTCGATATGGTCGCTGGCCAGGTTGACGGCATGTGCCAGGCGAAGGCCCCATACCGGGTGCAGGCCCATGAGAATGAAGACTCCGGCCGCCGACGACGGCGGCGCCAGGTAGCAGGTGTACGACTCGAGCAGGCGCCGGCGCGCGGCCTCGGAGCTCCAGGCGGCCACCTCGTCGAGGCCAGACTCCGCGACGAAGCCGTCGGCTACTGCGCGAAGCACGCGACAACCCGCGGCCAGGCCGCACAAGCCCTTCCAACCGCCCGGCGGGCTGTAGCCGGTGCGCTCCTCGAGTTCGCGACACTCGCGCGAGTGCAGACGCCAGGCGCCCTCGCTCACGAGCAGCTTGCGCTCGTGAGCGTAGGAGAGCAGATGAAGCAGGGCCGGGCGCGAGTCCGGGGTGTCGACGCCGTGCACGATCGGGCGGCCGTGGTCGACGAGGGTATGGTAGCTCGAATATGCGTTCATGGTGTTATCTCCCAACGCGCGAAGGCCTCGCGCGGATAAGTTTGTCGGACAACCCCGCTGTCGTGGGGTGTATCTGTTATCGAGAGATCGGGTCGATCTGTTGCCAACAAATTTGCGCGCGGCCAAAAAATCTCGCCGCTCAAGCCCCTTGGCCGCCAGCCCGGGATGGATTATCAAGGCGAGGGTTTTAGTTTAAGAGGAGAGAAATTCCTCAGTGTGGTTGCAAAACCGGTTCGTCTAGCGAGTAGGGACGTCATGTTTGGTGGAAATTCGATGAAGTGGCACCTCTTCACCTTGGGCGGCCACAAGGTGTATCTCGAGCCGTTCTTCTTGCTGCTGATCGCCGTCTTCGTGTTCATGGATCTCAACTCGGCGGCGGCTCTACCGCGCCAATTGCTCTGGGCCCCGATCCTCTTTGGCGGCGTGCTCTTTCATGAGTTCGGCCACGCCGTGGCGATCAAGGCCTTTGGCTTTGGACCCTCGACGATCATTTTGCAGGGCTTTGGCGGCGTGACGATCAACGAGACGCGCCAGAACAGCAAACCCGGCGAATCGATCGTGATCAGCCTGGCCGGCCCCGGCGCGAGCCTGTTGCTGGCGCTCTTGTCGTTTGGCGGCCTCGTGGCCTACAAGAGCTTTGCCGGCGAAAACGCCCTGCTCACCCACTTTTTGTACTTCAATGGCGTGGTCAACGTCTTCTGGGCCGTCTTCAACATGCTGCCGATCAACCCGATGGACGGCGGCCACGTGGTGCTGCACGCGCTTCGAAAGTTCATGCCGATGCGAAAGGCCCTGTACTATTCGGCGATAAGCTCGCTCGTGGTGCTAGGCCTCTTGGCCGCCACAATCCTGGCGCTGGGCCACTTCGGAATCATCTTGATCGTGCTAATCGTGATGTTCGGCATGCAAAACGTGCAGGTGCTCCAGCAGCTCAAACGCGCCTGCTGAGCCCGGCCGAGCGGGTTTTGGTGTGGGTGACACGGCCTAGGTCGGGTCCCCTGAGGCCACGACCTTTGGCGTCGTTGCTTGATGAGACGCCTTTAACACCCGTTGATCTGAAGACCAAAGACAACCGACAAACGAACAGGGCTGGCTGGCAGCGCGAGGCTGAGCTTTGAGAGGCGGCGAAGCAGGCGCTGGGGTTCGAGGTTCTGGGCGACGAGCTCGGCCAATTGGCGCTCGATGCCGCGTGGAAAGGGGCGAAGCAGGCGCTGGCGCAGGTTGTCGAGGTCGTGTTCGAGGGCCTCGTGAGGGTGGGCACGGCTCCAGGCCACGAGATTGTGCCAGATGCGCAGTTGCGGCGCGCCCTGGCCAAGGGGCATGGGAGCCAGGTGTGCGGCTTGCAAGAATTGCTCGCGGCTGAGCAGGGCGTCTGTGGCGGCAGCGAGCTGCAGGGGCGCGGCGGCGCCGGGGCGAACTGCATGGAGCAGATCCGAGAGGGCGACGAGCGCGCGAACGAGCTTTGAGAGGCGCCATTCGACCCGGGCTGTGTGGTCGACCATGCACCAGCCGGCCAGGGGTCGATGGCCGCCCTCGAGCAGGGTGCGAAGCCAGAGCTGGGCTTGGGCCCCGGGCACGTCGGTAACAAAGTGGCGAGGGCATTGATCGTCTGGTGGTGGCCATGATTCGGCGCCAAGACGGCGAGCCAGACGATCGAGGGTGGTCAGGGCGGCCAACGGCTCGGCCTCAGGGGCCTCGCGCTCTCTGGGCGCGCCGTCGAGCACGGTGGCGTGGGCGTAGGTTGCACCGGCGCCGTGGGCGTGCTCGAGCTTATGGTTGAGGCGGCGGCGAAGCCCCAGCGTGTCGTTCCACTCACGGGGGCGCGGCAGGTAGACGAGCACCTGGTTGTGAGCGCTGCCAGGGCGTACCAGGCGCCCGATGCGCTGCTCGACTCTAAGCGGTGTATAGGGCAGATCCGCCATGACGACGCGGCCGCAATCTTGAAGATTGATGCCTTCACTCAAACAATCGGTGCACACCAAGACGTCGAGCTGCTGATGCAGCGCCATGGCCGGCTCGCCAGCGGCGCGCGGGGCGAAGCGGCGGATGATTTCGTGGGCTGCGACCTTGCCAAGCCCGGTGGCCTGGGCGCCTCGGCCCGTCACCAGGCCCACGCGCGCCTGAGCACCGAGCTGCTCACAGATCGCATCGTAGAGTCCCTGGGCGGCGTGCTGATAGCTGGTGAAGATCAGCAGTTTTTCGTCCGAAGAGGCACTGAGCAAGCGCGTGATCGCCTGGACCGAGCCGGATCGGGCCTCGACGAGGCGACGCGCGCGCGCGAGCAACGCTTCGAGGTGCCTCCGATCCGCTCGCACCATTTCCAGGTGATCCTTGTCGAGCGAGACGAGCTCGCTGTCGTCGCGCTCTTCGTAGACAAAGGCGAAGACCGTCTGGTTCTGGCTGGCGGCGGCGTCGAAGAGGCGATGAAAATCCGGCCTGGAGAGGATGCGGCCAAGCGACTGAGCCTCGAGCCAGCGGCGGTGGTAATCGACGAGCATCTGCAGTGTTTCGCACAAGGCCTCGGGGCCGCTCTCCCAGCGCTTGAGCACAAACTCGAGGAAGAGTCCGCGCGGCCAGTCGTCACGAAGTAGCACCAGCGAGAGGCGCGCAATCTCCGAGCCGAGGTTGTTCCACATCCAGCGCTCGTCGACGTGGGGGTCGTAGTCCAAGATCTCGAGGCGAACGCTGGGCTGTGCGCCAAAGTCGACGCTCGCCAACGCCGCGCTGCGCCGGATGACCAGGCGCTCGACAAGCTCGGTGAGGTCGTACTCGCCGGCCTCGGCCGCGACGAAGGCGTCGTGCAGGTTCATGCCGATCGTGTCGCGCAGGTCGTGCTGGGCCAAGAACAGCGCGAACAGGTGGTACAGATCCCAGATCGAGTTGCAGATCGGCGTGGCCGTAAGCAAGACGATCGGTGCGTGGGTGGCCAACTCGGCCAGGTTGCGGCTTCGCTGGCTATCGGGGTTTCGAAACTGGTGGGCCTCGTCGACAAGTATGACAGCCGGCGGCGCAAGCGAGGTGTCCAGCGGGCGAAGGCTAAGCTCGGTGTGCGAGAGCAGGCGCAGCTCGCCGGGGATCTTCCATCCAGCGCTGGCTGCGGCGCGCTGCCAGGGCTGTCGAAGCCTCGAGGGCACACAACCATAGACGGCGCGCCCGGCGCCGCTTGTCCAGCCGGCGTCGCGGGCCAGGGCCTGGGCGATGGCCAGCCCCATACGCGTCTTTCCCAGACCGACGCCGTCAGCGAGCACGACGCCGCCGAAGCGGCGCGCGATGTCGACGGCGCGCTCGACGCCGGCCAATTGAAAGTCGGCTAACTGAAAGTCAGCCAATTGAACGTTGGCTGTCGGCTCCCGGTTTGCGCCCCCCTCGAGGCCCACAGCCAGGGCCTGGGCGAGCCAATCGTGGATGGTGGCAGGCATGTTCATGCGACCTCCGCCTGGCGGCTCCAGCCGCCGCTTGGAGCAAGCTGGGCCAAACGCCAGGCGCGAAGTATTTGAACATCGGACTCGTCGAGGCCAAACCACCGGGTCACCTGGTGAGCATCGAGCGGGCCAGCAGCAGCTTGGGCGGCGAACAGCGCGTCGGGAATGGGGAGCATGCGCATCACCCAGGCGAAGTGGCGACGCCAGCCGCCCCGGGCGCGCTCGGCGATCGCAAAGGCGATGGCGCGCATCGGCTCGCTGTTGAGCACCAAGGCCAGTCGGCGCGCGTCGGCGTCGGCCTCACAGGCGATAAAATAGACGGTGTTGAGCGGAATGCAGGCCGCCGGTGCGACGGCCGCCTCGAGCTGGCAGGAGAAGTCGCGCCAGACCACGCGCGGGCGCCCCAGCGCCTGGTGGATGCGAAAGAGCTGCCAGATGGGCGCCTCACCGCTGTGATCGGCGCGTCGTCGCAGCCGCTCGCTGTGGCCTTCAAAATACGCCGCGAGGCGCGCGGGCAGATCCAGTCGAAGAGTCAATTGTTCGTCGTAGGGCCACAATATGCGGCGCGTGGGCTCGAGCAGGTCGGCGCGGATCTCGCGCCCGCACAGCGCCGGTCGGCTCCAGGTTTCGAAATCGTCGGCGAGCAAGGCACGTGCCTCGTCGTTTGAGACCAAAAAGACGTCGTTGCAGCCGGTGAGCACGCCGCGATGCGGTTGGAGCCTCGTGTTCGCGCCCAGCGGCGAGGTGTGCGCGCGCATTTTATCGAAGATGCGCCGAATGTGCGGCTCGACGAACATCCACGGCTCGGCCGGATGCTCGCCAAGCGCGCGCAGATGGACCGGACTGGAATGCCAGCGCGAGGGTTTTGGGCCGCGCCAGACGCTGATCGCGATCGGGGAGTCGGCCTGCTCGCCCGTGGGTGCGGCCGACATGGCCTTTTGCACCTGCAGCACGGCCGGATAGGTCGTCGCGTCGAACATCTGGCGCTGGGCGTCGGAGAAATCCTCGATCGAGACGACGTGGTGCGTGCTCAAGACAGCGCGAAGCGCGCTGCCATGCAACGAGCGAAACAGCTTGACGGGCAAGAGCGCGCAAAGCCTGCCGCCGGGGCGCAAGAGCTCCAGGCAGCGCTCGACGAAGAGGGCCGCGAGGTCGACCTGGGCGCCGAAGGTCGCCTCGATGCCCAGGCGTTCGGCTCCTGGCCACAGCGTGTGGTCGTTGCAGGTGTAGCGTGCGCGCAGCACGTCCTTGAGGCCCGGATCGATGCGGCTTGCGCGCACCCAGGGCGGGTTGGTGATCACGATGTCAAAGCCGCCACCTTCGAGCACGGGGCCAAAACAGGTATCGTAGCAAAAGGCCACGCTCTGGGCGCGCGCGTTCTCAAGGTCCGAGAGCGCGGCGTCGAGGGCGGCCTGTTCGCGCTCGGCGCGCTGGGCCAGCGCGCGCTGGGCGCCGGTGAGCTTGACCGGGTTGCCAAACAGGTCGCGCGAGTCGCCCAGGCTTCGAAGCGGCACGAGGCGGCGCTCGAGCAGGTCGCGGCGCGAGCTGAGCAGGCCGGCGAACATCGCCGCGCGCTCGGCGTCGATCTCGGACTGCACGCCGGCCTTTTCATGCCCATGGGCGGTCAGGTAGACGCGCTGCAGCTCGTCCATGCGCTCGGTGTGCTCGCGCTGCGCGCCGCTTTGCCGGGCAGGCGCCCAGCCGTTGCCATCGACGCGAAGCGAGAGCAGGTCGACCGGCGAGATGAGCGAGTTGCCCACGGCGATGCGCTGGGAGAGGTTGGGCAGCGGCGCCATCTTGTGCGGGTCGGCCTCGGGCAAACTCGGCAGCATGGCGAGCCACAGGCGCAGCTCGCACAGGCGCACGGCCGTGTGGTGGATGTCGACGCCGAAGAGGTGCGCGTGGATGAGCTCGCGGGTCCAGGCGTAGGCATCGGCTGCGGGCGGTGCAAAGCCGAGGTTATGCCAGCAGCGCTTGAGTGTGTGCAACGACTCGAGCAAAAAGGCCCCGGTGCCCACGGCCGGATCGAGGATGCGCACGCACTCGAGCGCTGCGCGACAGGCGCGGGCCAGTGAGGCAGGCAGCTTGGCAGGCTGGTCGCCGTTGACGCAGACGACGCAGCGAGCCTGCTCGAGGCTCGCGCCGGTCTGGTCGACCAGGTAGCCGAGCAGGGCATCCTCGACCATGGCGCGCACGACGTCGCGCGGCGTATAGAAGCTGCCCGAGGTCGCCCGCGCATCGCCGTACATCAGGCCTTCGAACACCTTGCCGAGCATCTCGGGATCGACCGCGCGGCACTCGTCACCGCCTTCGGACACCTCGACGGTGAAGTGAAAGCGCTCAAAGAGCTCGTCAACCACCGTCTGCCAGGCCTCGGCGGGCCAGTCGAGCAGGTCGTGGCGCGCCTCGGCAGGCAGCGGCTCAAACAAACCACCGTTTAGAAAGGGAAGCCGACCCAGGCGCGTCGCTTCGGCCGTGCGCTCGTCGACCGGGCGATTGAGCGCGCCAAAGAACAGCGGGCAGAGCACCTGGCGATAAAAACTCTGGTCTTGGTATCGGCAGGCTCGTAGCTGACGGATGACGAAGCGCCGGTCGCCGTCGAGCGCGCCGCGCACCTGGAGAAAGTAAATGAACACCAGGCGAAGCAAGGTGGCCAGGCTGATGTCGTGGCGCTCCTGGGCGTCGCTGGGGCCGTGCTGCATCGAGGCTTTGAGCGTGTTGAGCGCGCCCGTGAAGCCGCGAAAGAACTCGCGCGTCAGCCCGTCCTGGCGAAGCGCGTCGTTGATGTGGCGGCGAAGGCCAAAGATGCGCTCGGCAGCATCGGGCGCGGGTAGATCGTGGACCGCAAGGGCCAGCCACTGGAGCAGACCGACCGGGTCGGGCTCGCTTCGGCCGGTGATCATGCGCCGCACGAAGGCTCGCCCCTCGTCGCTCTCGTCGACGATCGCCACGGTGACGTCGCAGCCGCTCACCCACCACCACATGATCAGTTCGCTGGGGTTTCGTCTGTGTACGGCCAACATGATGCGCCGGCGCGCGCTCTGGGGCACGGCGTCGGCCTGGGCGACCAGCAGGCGAAAGCCGGGCTGAGCGCTCAACAGCTCGACCTGGCCGAGTCCCTCACAGCCGGTCTCTGGAAAACCCCAGGCCACAAAAGCCTTGGGCACGATCGTCAGACGACAGGGCGCATAGCCCAAGCGGGCAGCGAGCGCGGGCCAATCGCCTCGGCTCAGCAGTTCGCAGAGCTCTTCGGGGCTTAGGGGTAAATAGGTAAGGTCGTGGCTCATGGGGTCCTCCGATAACGAGATCGAGCGGTGTCAGTCAAAACACCAGATGATCTGTTATCGAAGCGAGCCCATTGTTTGTTGCCTACTAAATTTACTCGACGGTGGCTTCGCAGTCCTCCTCGGAGCTAAAAGTCTTCCAATTAAAAGGGGTTACGCACGGATTGGGATACATGCAACAGGTGCCGGTTTCAGGATCGCGGGCCCAGGCAATCACCTGCACGCAAACCCCGTCAAAGTCGGCAGCCGGCGCGCATGCGGGGTCGTTGGTGCCAAAGGGAGTCTCGACGGGCGCCTGATCACCTTCGCCGCTGGCCTTAGCAGGCGGCTGCTCGGCTTCGGTGGCCTTGGGGGTGGTCGTGCAGGCGGTCATCAGAAAAACGCTCAGAAGCAGCATGGTAACGAGGTGAAGGTTGACGTTTTGCAAGGTCATAATCGGTCTCCCAGAAGCGAGGTGCAAAAAGAGCGAGGCCAGAGCCCGCGAAGCCCACGATTTTCGCGTCCCTGCCATCAATGTCAAGCGCGAGCCGGGCCGGTGGGGGCCGCTATCTGGCGTGCTTAGGTACTGAACATGATTATCGCCTAAACATTTGACAAGTTCCTGGCATCTGATCTAATCTTCAGCACTTCAACACACAACCTAACCGGCGGTGCCGGATGTTGAAGGGCCCAAATGACTTTGGGTTCCAAGCGTGTTCATGCCCCAACGCGACGGCAACGATGCCGCAAGTCGCGAATCTGCAACAGGACAAAACAAAATGAAGAACTTGATGATTGTTTTATTGGCGTCAGTCGCAATTCTTGCGACGGCGTGCGGCGATACGACCAATGACAACAACGCCACGACCAACAACAACGCCACGACCAACAATGACAACAACTCCACTGCGGACACCGGCGACAACTTCGACGCCGACTCCGATGATACGACGACCAATCCGGGCGGGCAGGGGCCTCAGGCCGTCAACCTGGGCTCGGCAGGCAACTACGTCATCTTGTCCAAGGCCGGCATCTCGACGACCGGCACGACCGCGATCGTGGGAAACATCGGCGTGAGCCCCAACGGCGAGCCCTCGATCTCGGGCTTTGACCTGTTAACACCATGGTCGACGTTCACGACCTCGGCGCTGGTCACGGGAAATGTCTACTCGGTCGACTTCTCTGAGCCGACGCCGACCAATTTGGGAATCGCCGTGCTCGCCATGGAGGCAGCCTACACCGACGCGGCCGGGCGCACCCTGCCTGACGCCACCGAGCTTGGCGACGGCACCGGTAATATCAACGCCATGACGATCAGCCCTGGTCTCTACAAGTGGAGCACGGGCGTCAACATCCCGATCGTGGTCACGCTCAACGGCGGCGTCAACGATGTCTGGATCTTTCAGATCGCCCAGGATCTCACAGTCGGCGACGGCGCGATCGTGACGCTGACCGGTGGCGCACGGGCCCAGAACGTCTTCTGGCAGGTCGGCGGCCAGGTCACCCTGGGAACGACCTCGGACGTCAAGGGTATCCTGCTCTCTCAGACGCTGATCGAGATGAACACCGGCGCTAAGTTGCTTGGCCGTGCCTATGCCCAGACCGCGGTCACCCTTGACGCCAACGCCATCACGCAACCCTGAACTCTCGAGGCGGCCAGCTCGGATCGTTTTCTGGCCGCCTCTCTTTTGCATGACAACCTGACCGGCGATGGCGATGCCGGACGTTGAAGACTCCAAAGGGCTCTTAAGGGAGACCTCTGCACCAAAGTCGCAAGCGGTATAACCGCAGGCAATCAACGCTTAACTGAGGAAAAAATATAATGAAAAATCTAATGATTATCCTGATCGCATCGGCCGCACTTCTGGCGACGGCGTGTGGAGAAGATCCGACCAATGAGCAGAACAACCGCAACAACGGTGGCGATACCTCGACTGCCGACACGGTTGACCAAAACAATGACAATAATGACAACAACGGCAACGACACCGGCGATGCCTTTACGGGCGATGACACGACCACGGGCGACACGGCCACGGGCGATGACACGGCCACGGGCGATGATGCTGGGGACGACGCGATTGATGACGCAGGCGACGCCACCAACGACGATGCTGACGGCGACGCCAGCGAAGACGCCTCGCCCAGCCCGCCGAAGGTGACCTCCACCTTCCCGCGAGACACGGCGACCAAGATATCGCTCAACGTGTCGGTCACCGTGAGGTTCAGCGAGCTGATGGAAGAGGCGACCCTCAATGATGTGAGCTTCGTCTTGATGGACGGGCTGACCCTTGTGGAAAGCACAGTCACTTACGCGGGCAAAATGGCGACCCTGGTGCCGGACATGCTGCTGACTGCCAACACCACCTACACCGCCACGGTCTCAACCGATGCGACGACCATGGCCGGCCTGGCCTTGGAGAATGCCAAGACATGGAGCTTCAAGACGATTGAAGCACCTGGCAGCGGCCAACAGGCCGTCGATCTAGGATCGGCCGTGGACTATGTCATCTTGTCCAAGTCCGGCATCTCGACGACCGGAACCACGGCAATCGTGGGCGATATCGGCGTGAGCCCGGCCGCTGAGCCGGCGATCACCGGCTTCGACCTGGTCTCGCCATGGTCAACCTTTGCGACATCGGCTCTGATCGAGGGCAAGGTCTGGTCAGTGAGCTTCGATGAGCCGACGCCGACCAATCTGGGCGTCGCCGTGCTTGACATGGAGCACGCCTACGACGACGCCGCCGGGCGCACCCTGCCCGACTCCACCGAGCTTGGCGACGGAGACATCAATGGCATGACGCTCACCCCTGGCCTGCACAAGTGGGGAACGGGAGTCTCCTTTGCCAATGGCGTGACTCTCGACGGTGGCGCAAACGACGTCTTTATCTTCCAGATCGCCCAGAACCTGACCGTCGGAAACGGCGCCATGGTAACCTTGGCCGGTAACGTCAAGGCGGAGAACGTCTTCTGGCAGGTCGCCGGCGAGGTCACCCTGGGCACGACCGCAGACTTCAAGGGAATCCTGTTGTCCAAGACTCTGATCGCCATGGAGACCGGCGCCAAGCTGCTTGGCCGTGCTTATGCCCAGACCGCCGTCACCCTCGACGCCAACGCCGTAACCCAGCCGTAATTACACCGGCGTGCGGTCGTGAGCCCTTGTAGAACGAGGGCCGGTTTACTAGCTCCAAAGCGCTGCCGGCCTTTCGACAGACGCCTACTTTCAAGAGGAAAGAAGTAAATGAAAAATATCATCATCATCTTTGTCGCGTCTCTAGCCATGCTCACCACGGCATGCAATGAGACCTCAAGCGACAAGAAAATTGACAATACTCGGCCCGAAAACAACTACGACTTTTGTGAGGACATCAACTGCCACATACCGGACGTCGGCGTGGTTGATGTCGGCGAAGACGTCATTGTCATTGAAGACGTCGCTGACGACGTCACCGAGGACGTGAGCGAAGACGTCGCCGAAGACGTGGGCCAAGACATCGTCGAGGAAGTGGGCCAAGACGTCGGCCAAGACATCGTCGAGGAAGTGGGCGAAGACGCCAGCCAAGACATCCTCGAAGATGTCCTCCCCGACGTTTCGATCAACGCGCCCTTCGTGCTTTCCACCGATCCCGAGCACGAGCAAGAGAATGTGCGATCAAACACCTTGATCAGCGCAACCTTCAACGAGGAGATGGAGCCCACGACCTTCAATGAGTTCTCCTTCTTTGTGACGGACGGCACCGATTCGGTAACCGGTGAGATCAGCTATCTTAACGACACGGTGACCTTCACGCCGGATATGCTCTTGGTGCCCGGCGCCACGTACATCGTCACAATCACGACCGGCGCAACGAATCTGGCCGGTGAGCCCATGGCTCTTGACGAGGAATGGGAGTTCACTATCGCTGCCGAGCCGCGTGGACCGGGCATGATCGATCTTGGCCTGGCGGGCAACTTCACGCTGTTGTCCAAGACCGGAATCACCGCCACGGGCGCAGCCGGTACCTCCGTAGAGGGCGACATGGGTGTCAGCCCGATCGATCACACCTCGATCACCGGATTTGGCATGCCCAACCTTCCCGATCCCAACCTGGTCACCTCTACGACCTCGCCGCTGGTGACCGGTGACATCTATGCCGCCAACTTCGGCGAACCGACGCCGGCCTATTTGACCACCGCGATCAGCGACATGGAGACGGCTTTTACCAACAAAGCCCACGGCACACCGGACACCACGGAGTTGGGTGCCGGCAAGCTCGACGGCTTGAGCTTTAGTCCCGGCCTGCACGTTTGGAGCACAAATGTCACGGTCGACACCTTTTTCACGCTCGAAGGTGGCTCCAACGACACCTGGATCTTCCAGATCGAGCAAGAACTGATCGTCGGCGACGCTGCCACGATGCTCCTGGGACCGGGGATCAAGGCTGAGAACATCTTCTGGCAGGTCACCGGCCAGGTCACCCTGGACACCAACACGGAGTTCCACGGCATCCTGATCGGTAAGACGGCGATCGTCATGAAGACCGGCGCCAAGTTTCAGGGCCGCGCCCTGGCGCAAACCGAGATCACGCTCGACGCCAACGAGATCAAGGAGCCCTAAAGCTCACACCAGGTGCTGGGCGGGCGGTTCTCCGCCTGCCCCGCCCAGCACCTGGGCATCACTTGCCTGGCACACGAATAAAATAATCCGCTCCACATCCGTTGAGAGGACAAAATCCCATGAAAAACATCCTGATTGTCCTGATCGCCTCGCTCGCTCTTGGGGCTGTGGCCTGTATTGACGACCCAAAAGCCAGCCAGTTCGACGATATTTCCTATACCACGGACATCGGCGATACTACCTCGGACTCGCCAGACACCGACGCCCCCAACGGCGACGACATCGGCGATGTGTTGGTTGGCGCCGATACCGGCCCGGATACCGGGTCGGATGCCGACCTCGATGTCGGCGATGATGCTGGCAACGATGCCGACGATGATGCCAGCAACGATGCCGGCGACGATGCCGATGCCAGCGCTGACACCAGCACGGACACCGGCAATGATGCCGGTGACGACCCCGCGCGCGGGCCGCTCATCGTCGATCTGGGAACGGCCGGCGACTACGTCATTTTGGCGAGCACGGGGATCTCGGCCACCGTCGGCACCACCATTGTGGGCGATATCGGCGTGAGCCCGATCGCCAGCCCCGCAATCTCGGGCGCCTTTGCGCTGGCCGAGCCTCCGACAACCTTTACGACGTCGCCGATCGTGACCGGCAAGGTTTATGCCGCCAACTTCGACGCGCCAACGCCCGATAATCTGCTCACCGCAATCGGCGCCATGGCGACAGCCTTCACCGACGCCGCAGGGCGCGCCACGCCGGATTTCGTCGAACATGGCGACGGCACAGGAGACATTGACGGTCTCGATCTCGAGCCCGGCCTCTACAAGTGGAGCACGGGCGTCGAATTCGCCAACGACCTCACTTTGACCGGTGGCGCCAACGATGTCTGGATCTTCCAGGTCGCGGGAAATCTGCTGGTGGGAAGCGACGCGATAGTCACGCTGGCCGGCAATGCCCAGGCCAAAAATGTTTTCTGGCAGGTTGCCGGCAACGCAACCCTGGGTTCGCACTCGGACTTCAAGGGAATCCTGATCTGCATGACCGAAATCGTGATGCAAACCGGCGCCAAGTTTCACGGCCGCGCTCTGACCCAGACCGCGGTAACACTCGATGCCAACACTGTAACTCAACCCTGAACTCCGGATAAAAAATGAAGAATATTACGCGTTTACTTTCGATATCTCTTGCCACGGTCGTGCTCTCTGCTACGGCCTGCGGCTCCAACGACGGCCCGGACAACGTCGAACTCGGCAGCTCCGGCGATTTCGCCATTTTGGCAAAATCGGGGATCTCAGTCACCGGCGCCAGCTTGATCGTGGGCGACGTGGGCCTGAGCCCGGCCGCCGCCGACGACATCACAGGCTTTGGTTTGACCGCCCCGGCGACCACATTTACGACCTCGGCGCTCGTCACCGGAAAGGTCTGGTCGGCCGACTACACCGCACCGACGCCGGCCAAGCTCACGGCCGCAGTCAGCGCCATGGAGACGGCCTACACCGACGCGGCCGGTCGCACCTCGCCAGACCACACCGAGCTTGGCGCCGGCAACATCGACGGGATGACCCTCAGCGCCGGCCTCTACAAGTGGGGCACGGGCGTCTCGATCCCCACGAGCGTCACCCTCGAGGGCGGCTCGAACGATGTCTTCATCTTCCAGATCGCCCAGAACCTCACGGTCGGAAACGGCGCGCGCGTCAAGCTCAGCGGCGGCGTCAAGGCCGAGAACGTCTACTGGCAGGTCGCCGGCCAGGCCACCATCGGCACGACCGCCGACTTCAGCGGCATCATCTTGTGCAAGACGCTGATCACGTTGAACACCGGCGCCAAGATGACCGGCCGCGCCCTGGCCCAGACCGCGGTCACCCTCAATGCCACGGCCCTGACCAAGCCGTAAACACTCAGGGATCAACGCAGGCGCCCGTTCCTGGACCACGCATCGTGGGTCATGTTAGCCTCGGGGGGCTACTTGGCCCGCTGATCGCTTGCTGATATTCCAGGATTAACCATCATGAAGCTCTCTTGGTGCGTGCTTGCAGCGCTGCTCTTTGTTGTGGGCTGCGGCCCGGCCACACCGTCGCCGCAGCCCAGCGATGACTCCGGCTTACCCGACGCCGCGCACTCACCCGACATCGACGACAACAACAACTCAGCGAGCTGGAGGTGGATCGAGATCGAAGGCAGCGCCTGTGGAAACGGCACGCCCACCGGACTTGGCATCTCCGAGGGCTCCGATCCATCACGCATGATGATCTTTTTTGCCGGCGGTGGCGCCTGCTGGGACACAGCGAGTTGTTATGTCTTCAATGCCGCCTCGCACATCGAGACGCGCTACGGCGAGCAGCGCTTTGCCTCCGATCTGGCGGCGATGCAAAACTCGGGGATTATCGACCGGGCAAGCGGCCCGTTTGCCGAGGCGACCTTTGTGTTTGTGCCCTATTGCACAGGCGATCTGCACGCCGGCGACGCCATCGGCTCCTACGACGCCTTCAACCCCAATCGCCTCGTGCATCACAAGGGCGCGGTCAATGTCGCCGCCTACTTGGGCCATCTCACGGCTGCCTATCCCGACGTCAGCGAGCTCTACGTGCTCGGCGTCAGCGCCGGAGGCTACGGAGCGGTGATCAACCAGCCGCGCATCCAGGCCGCCTACCCCGGCGCGCGTGTGCACGTGCTCTCGGACTGCTCGCCGATGGTGCAACCGCGCGACGGGCGCTGGGGCATGTGGAAGAGCGCGTGGAAGATGGCGTTTCCCGAGGGTTGCGACGGATGCGCCGACTCCTTTCCCGAACTCGCCGCCCATATCGTAGAGTCGAGCCCTAATAGCCGCTTTGGCCTGCTCGCCTGGCACGACGACGCCGTGGTCGCCGTCTTTTTTGCCTACCAGTCCGGCCTGGGCGCGGCCACTCGCAAGCTCATCGAGGACGTCTATCCCGGCCAGCCAGGCAGTCAGGCCTCGGCCTTTCACATGCCCGGCACCGAGCACGTCATGCTGCCGGACTACGAAACGCTCAAAGATCCCGATGGCCAGTCACTGCGAAGTTTCGTGCAGGCCTGGGTCGACGGGACCCATTGAGAACTCGTGGGTGTTGAAGCGCACCTCGGCGACGCAACTTCCCACCTCACCGAGGTTCTGAAGAAACGCCTTTATATCGAACGCCGGGAGACTTCTTCGCGATCGGTGATGTCGAAGAAGGTGATCACCACGCCGTCGATGCGGTCGTCGATCGTTCGATAGGGCAACAAGCGCATGATGAACCACTTGCCCTCGTCCGATCGCACGGTGCGCTCAATGGCGCGCAGATCTTTGAGCACCGCGCGCGCGTCGTCGATCATACCGTTGTATTCCAGCCGGTGCGTGATGTGATCGAAGGGCCGGCCCAGATCGACGCTGAGCAGGTTGAAATAGCTCTGAATCGGGGCGGTGAAGCGGCGCAAGTTGAGCTTTCGGTCCAAAAATATCGTGCCGATATTGGTCGCCGAGAGCAGGTTCTTCAAATCGTTGTTGACGTCGTCGAGCTCGGTGAGCTTGTGGCTGAGCTCCTCATTGACCGTGATCAACTCCTCGTTGGTCGACTGCAGCTCCTCCTTGCTGGTCTCGAGCTCTTCGCTTGTCGACTGCAACTCCTCGTTGATCGTGAGCAGCTCCTCGTTGGAGGTCTTGAGTTCCTCGGTGGTGGTCTCGTAGCGCTCGATCGTACGGTCTAGCGTGCGCCGGGTCTTCTCGTTCTCCTGCTCGAGGCGCTCGACGACGGCCTGCATCGAGGCGTCGGCGTCGGCAATCTCGATGGTCTCCTGGATGCTGAAGGGGGCGTTCTCCCCTTCCGGCTCGAAGATCACCATGGCGTACTCATGGCTACTCTCGTCGGGCGCGCCGACAGGCTGTACGTAGATTCTCACGCTATGAGGCTTGGCGCTCTCGGCGAGGTGAATCGGTGAGGTGGTCGTGTTTCCCTTTCGCTCAAAGGCGGTGCCCATCGCCGTGCGCAACCTCAGGCGTAGATCGGGGTGGGCCATATGAAGAATATCCGCCGTCAGATGACCCGGCGCCATGCGCAAATAGGGGGAGACGTCACCCACGATATGACAGATCGCGCCGGAGCGGTCGATCAGCACGCTGGCAGGCGCATAGCGCGCGGCCAACAGCTCGTTGTGCAGCCGATCGACCGTGGCGCTTTGCTGAAAGGCGAACCTGGAACTTTCCGCGTGCACCGGGTCCTGGGTCGAGCCCGAGCCGGTGATGTTGTTCAACGGCAACCTGCGCCGGCTCAAAGACTTCGGCCGGTAGAGGCGATGAGCGGAGCTTATCGTGGAAAAGTACTCTTTGGAGCTTCCGATAAATTCCGAGGCCCCCAGAAACAAGAAGCCCTCCGGGCGCACCGCGTAGTGGGCGATCTCCAGGACTTTGCGCTGGGCCTCGTCATCGAGATAGATCAACAAATTGCGACAACTCATCAGATGCTGGCGCCCAAAGGGCGGATCTTTGAGGATGTCGTGAACTGCAAAGAGGGTCCTGTCGCGCAATTCCTTGACCACGCGATAGTCTCCGCCCTCGGCCGTAAAGAACCGGCTGAGGCGCGCGCTGGAGATGTTGGCGCAGGCCGCCGCCGAGTAGACGCCGCGGCGCGCGCTCTCGACGGCGCGGGCATCGAGATCGGTGGCAAATATCTTGAAGTCGGCCACGACCTTGCGTCGCGACGCCTCTTCCCACAGCAGCATCGCGATCGTGTAGACCTCCTCGCCGGTCGAGCAGGCCGGTATCCAGACGCGGATGGGCTCCTCATCCTCCTTGGCGTCGAAGAGTTTGACGATCAACTCATCTTGCAGCGCTTCAAAGGCCTCCGGATCGCGAAAAAAGGCTGTGACACCAATCAAGACCGCGTTGAAGAGCGCGCTGGCTTCGTTGCGATCGGAGCGCAGGCAACTGAGATAGGCCGCAAGATTTGGCTGCTGAAGGATCTGGCGGCGGCGATCGATGCGCCGCGACATGGTCGCGCGCTTGTAGTGCGAGAAATCGTGGCCCGTCGAGCGGTGCAACTGAGCGATGATCCCGCGGTAGACAGCTTCGGACTCGGGCAGGTGGTCCTCACGGTCGTCTGCGGCTCTCTCGTGGCTGAAGTCGCCTGCGGCAAAGCTCACCAGCCGGCGCGCGATATCGCCAGCGGTCAGGATCAAATCAACCCGGCCGGTATCGATCGCGCACTGCGGCATCGAGGGGTATTCCGCATCCTCCGGAGCCTGGGCAAAGGTCAGGCCTCCGCGCTCCTTGATCGCGATCACGCCGTTGGAGCCGTCGCGTCGGGTGCCCGAGAGCACGACGCCTATCGCGCACTCGTGCAGATCTTCGGCCAGGGACTGAAAAAAGTGGTCGACCGAGCTGATCGAGCGGCGATCCTCGGAGGGCTCGCTCAGATGCAGCATCCCAGCCTTGAGCGTGAGCGCGGCATTGGGCGGGATGATATAGACGTGGTTGGGCGCAAGTGAAGTCTTCTCTGTGAGCTCGATGACCACCATGCGCGTGAAGCGCTGCAAGATCGCCGCGAGGTTGCTCTCCTGGTTGGGCGCGAGATGCTGCACCACCACAAAGGCCATGCCTGTGTCGTCGCTTACAGCCTCGAAGAAATGCCTCAGCGCTGTCAGGCCGCCGGCCGACGCCCCCAACCCACAACATGAAAGCCCAAAGACGTGGTCGGCAAGCGCGTACCTGAACTCGAGGTTACGCCACTTTCTGGTGACATCGGCTTCTTTCCCAAAAGATCGTTTGTGAAAACTCTTTACTCAGGATGTGACCTGAAAACGTACACCTCGCTGGCGCGCTTTGCAAAGATTGATCACCCTTTGCCGGAGCTTGCCCCAACGCGTGATCTGCCGCAAAAAGAAAAACTTCGAGGTCGCCCAAATTCCAGAGATCGACCAATTGCCGCAAGACCGTGCGTCTGTGCGCGCGAAGAAAGAGTTCGAGCGATTCATGTGTTTTGTTCGAGCTTGGGTGGTCTAGAGCGGACCAAAAATGCGGCCGGTAGACACTTGACCACACAACTGCCACTCTGACATTGGACCATGATAACGTTGACTACAAAAGCCGGGGCCCGGGCAAAACCAAGCCTCGATGACGCTTTTCGTGCGCGCGTGGTGTTGCTCTTCTCGTGCATGCTCGCCATTTGGGCGCCGATTTACTCCGCAATCATGTACGGATTGGCGGCCAATTGGGCGGTGGTCGCCTCCACAATGCTCTGCATGGTCTTGGTCGGGATCAGCCCGCTGCTGCTGCGCTGGGGCGCATCGTTTTTGGTCGTTGGCAACTGGCTGGCGTTCAACGTCTACTGGGAGATGCTCTTTGTCGGCGGCTATGCCGGCTTTGGTACGGCGCCGTTTTTGTGGCTGGCCGTGGTTCCGATGATCGCCCTGGTGATCGCCGGGGCGCGCTCGGCGCTCGGCTGGTTGGGCGTCAACCTGGTCAGCACGGCCCTCTACTATCGCTATCTGTACCACGGCGGGGCCGACGCGCTGATCTTGTCGCCCGAGGGCGCTCTGATCTTCGAGGGCACCGTGGTCGGTGGCCTGTTTATCCTGGTGGTCTTGCTCTCCTTGTCCTTTGAGACCGCCAAGAACACGGCCATGGCCCAGCTCAAGGCCAGCGAGGAGTGGGGTCGCACAATCGTCGAGAAGGCCGCCGACGCGATCTTGACCGTTGATGGCGAGGGCCTGATTTGCTCGGCGAACGAGGCCTCGACCACGATGTTTGGCTACGATCGACGCACGCTCGAGGGCCGGCCCTTCGATCTGCTCGTGGCTGCCGTCGGCCAGATGCCGCCGCTCGTGACCGCCGAACGAGAGATTCCATTTGCTGGCTTCGATCCCGTGGCCGGCCCGATCAATAAGAGGGACGCGCTTCGCGCCTGGGCTGGCAGCAGCTTCGAAGCCGAAGGCACACGCGCCAACGGTCAGCGCATCGCCGTCGAGATCGCGATCGACCGGCTCGAGATGAACATGCAGGAGCGCTTTGTGGTGGTGCTTCGCGATCTCACCTACCGCAAGAAGGTCGAGGCCCAGAGCAAGATCGCGCTTCAACAAACCAAGGAGAGCTTTCGGGCGCTGATCGAGAATCTGCCCAACGGCGTCATCGTTCACCGCCAGGCCGAGATCCAATATCTCAACCCGGCCGCCAGTCGCATGCTTCGCTGCGAGGATTGGACAGATCTGGTCGGCAGCCAGATCACCGATTTGATTCCCCCCGACGAGCTCGACCGATTCGCCGCCCATGTCAGCCAGGTCAGCGCCAGCACGGAGTTGGTCTCACTCAACGAGCACCACTTCCAAACCCTCGGCCATGAAAAGATCCCCGTCGAGAGCACCACCTTCCGGGCGATGTTTCAAAACGAGAGCGCCTTGATCTCGATCGTGCGCGACCTCACGGAGAGCCGCATGATGCGCATGACGATGATGCAGATGGAGCGCATGAGCGCCGTAGGCACGCTCGCCGCCGGCGTCGCCCACGAGATCAACAACCCGCTGACCTTTGTCAGCGTCAACTTGGAGTTCATCGCCCACGCGCTCCAAGAGCTGCTGACGGCCGGCGAGCAGGCAACCACGGTCAATGCAGGCGAAGACTTGCAGGATTGGAGTGACGCCCTCGACGATGCCCGCGATGGTGCCGAGCGCATTCGCAAGATTGTCTCCGATCTGCTCACCTACTCCCAACAAAACGAGGCCAAGGCCGAGCCCATCGACGTTGAGAAGGTCATCGAGACCACGATCAACATCGCCTGGAGCGAGATCAAGCACCGCGCACGGCTGGTGCGCGACTTCGAGCCCGTCGAGCCCGTGCTCGGCGAGTCTTCCAGCCTGGGACAGGTGGTGCTGAACTTGCTGATCAACGCTGCCCACGCGATCCCCGAGACCCACGACGACGAACAGGAGATCCGCATAGGGCTTCGCCAGATCGACGAACAGGTGATCATCACCATCAGCGACACGGGCACCGGTATCCCCGACCACATATTGCCCCAGATCTTCGACCCGTTTTTTACCACCAAGAGCAACAACAAGGGTACCGGCCTGGGCCTGGCGATCTGTCGCAATATCGTCAATAAATTGAACGGCCAACTGACGGTGGAGACTCAACTCGATAAGGGTACGACCTTTACTGTGACCCTGCCCATCACCCAATCGCGCACGAGCTTGGCCTCAACAGCAGCGCTCAAGGACGATGCCCAATTGACCTGGAGACCACGCGTTCTGATCATCGATGATGAACGCCTCGTGCGCTTGGCCATTCGCCGCCAGCTCACCAAAGACTTTGAGATCGACGACGTACCAAGCCCCAACGAGGCGTTCGCCCTGCTCGCCCAAGGTGCGCACTTCGACATCATTTTGTGCGATATGATGATGCCCGAGGACAGCGGTATCGAGTTCTTCGAGCGTCTGAAAATCAATCGCCCCGAGCTCGCCGACCGCGTGATCTTCATCACCGGCGGCGCCATGAGCGAGCACTCGGCGAAATTCTTGGAGACCACCGACGCCCCCGTACTCAACAAACCCTTTGATACCAGGGAGTTGCACAACCAGATCCACATCCTACTCAAGCTCTGATCGACGCACTCTACTCGGCGGTTGAAGCCGTCGCGTTGGGGATGGCAAAGCCTGTGCCGATCGTGAGCGAGTGCACCGCAGCGGTGTTTCGTCCCCAGGCGGTGTAGCCGTAGTTGACGGCCAGCTCGATGGTGCCTAGCCGAATCAGCGCACCGCCTTCGAGCGTGAGCTGGTCGGAGTCCAGACGAAGCGGCACGGCGCGCACGTTGGCCAGGCTAAACTGAGAGCGCGCGACCGCGGGATCGACGGCGACCATTGTCACCCCGATCTGCTCGCCCTCGGTGAGCGTGTAATGTCCGCGGGCGCCAGCGAAGACCACCAGATTTGAGCCCAGAGGCTGGCCGATCTTCGCACCGGCCACGGCCTGGTGGCCCGGCGAGCCAAAGCGCAGCCGCAATCCCATGTCAAGGCGTGCAAAGCCGCCTGTGGCCGGCACGTAGGCTCCAACGAGCAGGCTCTGCGTCAAATCCGTCTGGCCATCGCCCATCGTCGCCTGACCACGCACCTCGCCGGTCATCTCATCGAAGGTGCCCTGGGGTTGCTCGTAGCCGGTGGGCAGCTTGATGCTCGTCTCACTCGTGATCATCACCAGGCCACGACGCAGGTTATAGCGGCCGTGGAAATGAAAGTCTCCCGCCCCCAAGCGCACCGTATTGAAGTCGATGATCGAGTCGTTCCAGGCGCTGAGCGCGCTGCCTTCGTCGGGGCCCCCAAGGATCAAGGGCAACGCCTGATACGTGACCTGCTTGAAAACTAGATCGACGGCCCCCTCAAAGCGTGGCGTAAAGCCGTAGCGCGAGCCGATGTGCATGGTGTGCGAGAGAAACTGACCCTCGAGCGGAAAGTCCTGATACGTCCCATCGGCCAGATACTCGCTGGTCGCGCCTTGATACGTGTAGTTAAAGCCGATGACGAGCTCGTCTTGAGGCAAGGTCCAGGGTGATGCGCTCGCAGGCGCTGCGTGGGCCAAGACCGCGAGTGCGACGCCAGCGGCAAAGAGTTGGGACAGGGAGCGCGAACACATGAGCATGGGAACTTCGTCTCATCAGAAGAATCGGGGGATCGCTGGCTCGGTTTTCTTTTCAGGCTTGGGCTCAACCGTGGGAGCCTTCTTCACCGGCTCCTCTTTGGGCTCTTCGACAACCACCTTCTTGGTGGACACCACGGCGGTTTCCGGCTTGGGTTCGACGGCCAACCGCTCCACGGGTTTCTCCGCCACAGGTGCCACATCGGCAACATGGGTGGGCTCGATCGGCTTTTCGGCAGGTTTTTCGGCAGGTTTTTCGACAGGCCCCGCGGCCTGTGGCCTCTCGGCGCGCGACTTTGCGCGTTCGCTGAGCGGCCTGGCCACGGGCTGAGCGCTCGCGTTCTCAAGCGCGACGCCGACATCTGGGACAGCTTCGCCGCTTTGCTCGACGGGCTCGACGGGCTCAGCGACCTCAACAAGCGCCTCTTCAGCCGCCACGACCTCAGCCGCCACGACCTCAGCCGCCACGACCTCGGCCGGCACAGCCGCAGCCTCGAACTGCTCAGCGAGGCCGGGAGACTCGGCATCAGGGCTCCACGCGATATAGGCCACAAGGGCTACCGCAGCCACGATCGCCACCACGATGGCGCCCAGCACTAAGATCAAACTCTTGGGCGCTGCTGCAACCTCCAGACCCGCCTGCGGCGAGAGCGTTTGCGCCACCACCAGCTGTGACCCTATCAGCGCCGGCCGAGAGCGGTGGCGCTCGGCGCGCAGCGCGGCAAGTGGCCCCGAGGAGTTGCCCATCATGGCCAGCGGCGCCGCGTCAGGGAGCTGCTCGTAGACATCGATCAGGCTCGCAAGCAGCGCACGCGTCGAGGGACGCGCCTGTGGATCTTTGACCAGACAGGCTCGGATCGTCTCACAAAGCTTTGCCGGCAGCCCCGCAATGCGCTCCTCGAGACCGATGATCTTGTTCTCGTAGATGTGAGCCCAGGGTGCTTTCTCGTTGAGCTCGAAGGGAAACTCACGGGTGAGGATCATGTAAAACGTCACGGCCAACTGATAAACATCGGTCGCCTCGCTGGGCCCCGGACCGAGCAGTTGCTCCGGTGCCATATAAGCCGGCGTACCGCGCGCCTGCGTGCCCTTTTGCATGACTTGATCGAGCGAGCGCGCCAGCCCAAAATCGATGAGCTTGATCGCCCCGTCGGGCTTGAGCATAGCGTTAGCCGGCTTGATGTCGCGGTGAATCACACCCTGATCGTGCAAGTAGGCGATGCCCTCGGTCATCTGAATGGCCACCGACAACGCCGTGATCAAATCGAGCGGCTCCCGAGCGAGCAGCTCGTCGAGGTTTTGGCCCTCCACGAGCTCCGAGATCAGCACATCTTGCTCACCCTCGGTCGTAACATCGAAGATCGCCACAAGATTAGGATGCGAGAGCGTCGCGAGCTGGCGGCCCTCCTCAATGAACAAATCGCGCGCCTCGGCATTGGAGCGAAGCGTCTCACTGAGCGTCTTGATCGCGACCAGCCGTCCCAGCCGCTCGTCGCGCGCCCGGTAGACAACGCCCATTCCCCCGCGGCCAAGCTCGCTCAGAAGCCGGTAGCGGCCACCGATCATTCCCAGCTCCGGTGCCGCTACTTTATCTTGGGTTGTGTCAGCCGAAGCATCAGTCATGGAAAGAGTATCTCAGCGAACCGATCAAGGAACAAATTAAACCTGTCCAACAAGATGCCGACAATCGACATCTTGTTTCAAAAGAGTGCAACGCCACAAGACCACGAGGATCAAAAGCAGCGGGCAATACGATCGTCATCTGCTCGGTTTGTCTATCCATGGGCAGCCTCCTTGCTCAAATCACCGCGGACTTGCACGTGGCTTTAAACCAACGGCCAAGAATGCTATCGACCAGAGCATGGGCATCGCTTCATGCAAGCCGAGAATAGCCCGGTCTTTGATGTACCGACACTTTGAGAAAATTTGACGATGAATTCCTTTATCGATCGCTACATTCGGCGCCTCATCGCCCGATTCCACATGCTGATAAGCGTCGCTAGCTTACTCGTCACCGCCCTTGCGGTGTGGGTCATCGCCACGCAGTGGAACATCAACAGCGACTTCAAGGAGCTCTTGCCGAGCACGTCGGCGGCGGCGTTGGCCATGGAGGAGGTCGGCCAGAGGGTAGGCTCGGGCTCCTCGCTCTTCGTCGTGATCGATTCGCCTGACGGGGCGGCCAACCTCGAATTCGCCAAGGTTTATGCGCAAAATCTTCGTGAGATGCCCGAGATCGCGCTCGCCCACTTTCACAACGACAAGGAGTTTTTCGAGAAACATCGCCTGCTCTACATGGACGTCGAGGACATCGAGACCTTGCACGAGCGCATCAAAAAACGCATTCGCGACGAGAAGCGCCAGGCAAATCCGCTCTTCGTCTCGCTCAGGCCCAGGGCCAGCACGCCGTCGCCGGGCATCGACACCTCCGATATCGAGAAGAAGTACGAAGAGCTCGCCCACCAGGACTACAAAGAGTATCTGGTCAGCGACGACGGCTACTCGCTGACCATCGTCGTGCGCTTTGTCGAGACCTCCACGGATCTGTCGGCGACCAACCGTCTGCTCGACCGCGTACGACAGATCGGCGAGGATCTCGCGCCGACCACGTTTCATCTGGAGATGAAGCTCGAGTTCGGCGGCGGCCTGGTGCATCGTCAGGCCGACTACACCTCGATCGTCGATGACATCAAGACTTCGGCCGTCTTCACGGTGGTCGGCCTGTTTTTGGTGATCGCGCTGTATTTTCGCCGCGCGCGCGCGATTATCATCGTGCTCAGCCCGTTGGCCATGGGTGTCGTCTGGACGCTGGCGCTGGCATTTTTGTTCTTCGGCGCGCTGACCACCGTCTCGATCTTTATCTTCGCGATTCTGCTCGGCCTGGGCATCGATTTTAGCATCCACCTGCTGAGCGGCTACGACCACGAGCGCATCGACGGCCTCGAGCCGGTCGACGCGCTCGTGGGCTGCTTCAACAGCGTGGGACGCGCGACGGTGATCGGTGCCGTCACGACCTTTGCGACCTTTGTCGTGCTGTCTTTCGCACAGTTTCGCGGGTTGGCGCAGTTTGGCCAGGTAGCAAGCATCGGCGTCTTGTGTACCTTGCTCGCCATGGTCACCGTCTTGCCCTCGCTGATCTTGACCTTGCATCGCATACTGCCGCATACGCCCAACCCCAAACTGATGCTCGCCTCGCACGCGGCCTTCGATCGCATCTTCAACCCCCGCACCCTGGCGCGCGCCGTCCCGGTGGGCCTGGCCCTGTCTGCATTGTTCAGCGTGCTCGCCATAATGCATATCGGCGAGCTCAAGTTCGAGGAGAACTTTCGCCTCGTCGGAAAGGTCGAGGCGCCCTGGGAGCGCAACAAAAACGAGGCAGACGCAACCCAGACCCAGACCGTTCGCGCCGCGCGCGTGGCCGCGCGTTTCACCGAGTTCAGCGCACTTGCGGTGCGTGAGCGCATCGAGCCGGACAGCTTCGTGCCCGATCGCAAGCAGCTCTCGACGGGCGCAAAGTACTCCAGCGCGCTGAGCAACAAGCACTCCTCGACGCCCACGATCCTGCTCTTTGACAGCGCCGATCAGGCGGCCAAAGTCTACGATCACATGAACGCCAAGCACAAAGACGGCGGCCTACAGACGGTCGCATCGATCGCCGCCATCCATGCCTTCTTGCCTGGAACCCCCGAACTGCAAAAGGAGCGCCTCGCCGAGATCTGGCGCATGAAAGAGACCCTCGAGAACGAAGACCTGAGCATCCTCAAGGACGATGACCGCAAGAAAATGGAGGAGTTTCGTGACTTGCTCGACATCGATCTGGTGAGCATCTACGAGCTGCCCGACTGGACCAAGCGCCTCTTTCGCGAAGCCGGTCCCAAGGCCCGCGAGGCCGCGCCAGGCCAAGAGTTCGCCTTCGAATACTTGATCTACGTCAACGAGCGCATCGACCACATGATCGGCGAGCAAGCACGCCGCTTCTTGGGCGAGGTGCAAGATGTTGCCAACCAGACCGAGGTCGATCTGCGCATTGGCAGCCAGTCCTACATCTACACGGCCATGCTCGACGAGATTAAAGATGACGGCGCCAAAATGCTCGGCATCGCCGTGGTGATCGTCTTCTTGTTGCTCATGATCTTCTTTCGCAGCGCCTTTCGCGCCATGATGGCGCTCACACCGCTGGCCGTAGGCGCGCTTTGGATGTTTGGCTTTTGCGCCTGGTTTGGCATCAAGCTGGACTTCTTCAACGTGATCATCTTGCCGGTGGTCATTGGTCTGGGCGTCGACGACGGCGTGCACTTCTATTACCAGTATCTGGCCCGCGGACGCGGCTCGATCTTGCACGTCGTGCACACGGTCGGCTCGGCCGTAGCCATGACCACCGTGACCTCGATCATCGGCTTTGGCGGTCTGGCGATCACCAACTACGCGGGCTTGCAGTCGATCGGCTATCTGGCGATCGTCGGCATCGCTTCGGCCTTTGCTGCGACCATCCTCTTGATGCCTCCGATCCTGTGGCTGGCCGAGAAATATGACCTGCGCTGGCTGCTGCCCAGAGTGAAATCCTGACGCTTTGGCCGCGCGCGCGGATTGAATATTGATGAGCAACAAGGCGTCTTATGCTACAAGTTGCTGACTGACTTTGTTTTGCATGCGCAAATGCCGAGGCCCCATGTTTTTACATCGAAGCTCGATCTTCTCAATCGCCCTGTTATCTGCTGGCTTCGTACTCAGCGCCGGCATCGACGACGCTTCGGCGCAAGCCAAGGGTTGGGCGAGCGGTGCAAAGGCCAAAGCGCCAACGATGCTCGACTTGATCCCGCGCATGAGCTCGGGCCAGTCCTATACCGAGCGCTACGGCTTCTCGGTCGATCTCGAAGGCGGCGGCCACATCGGCGTCGATTTCACGATCTCGAATCTGGGCTTTGGCAGCGGCTACGGTGCAGCGGGCGTGCGCGTCAACGTGCCCGGTGCCAAGCGCTACGAGTTCTCCGAAAAGATGAACCGGGGCAAGTGGAGCTATGCCACGGATCGCTTCTTTCTCGACATCGCCAACACCAGCGTCGAAAGCAAGGGCAACGACACCTTCGTGGTCAAGCACGACGGCGACGTCAAGTTCGAGTTGGAGTTCAAGAATACCATTCCCATGTGGCGCCCCGGTGACGGCGAAATCACCGTTGATGGCGGCTACTACAAGTTCAACCTGATTTCGCCGCGCGCCGACGTCACCGGCAAGGTCTTCGTCAACGGCGAATGGCGCGAGGTCAAGGCCGCGCGCGGCGGCTACGCCGACCACGTGGCCACCAACATCGCGCCCTACGATCTGGCCAAGCGCTTCTCGCGCTTTCGCCACTACAACGACGACGTCTTCATCATCTGGCGCGAGATCCAACTCGAAGAAAAGTTTGGCGGCGAGACCTTCACCTGGGTGATGGTCGGCTACCGCGACCAGATCGTCTTTGCCGACGCCAATGCCACGATCAAGTTTGGCAACGTGCGCCCCGATGCGTCGACGGGCTACAGTGTCCCCCACTCGCTACAGGTCGAAGGCAAGAATGGCCACGACACGATCACCCTGGTCATGCGTGGCAACAAGGCCGACAAGCGCGACTTGCTCGCAAGCTACGGCCGCGCGGCGCGCCTGGTCGCTTCGGCCGTCAGCAAGCCTTTCCAGTACACGGTCAAATCGCAGTACACGATTCAGATGAGCATCAAGGGCACCACCGCCAACGTGGCTGGCAAGACCCACTACACGATCGACTTCGTCAATCCGTGACCTTGATCTCCTCGGGCGTCCAGGGCCCGCGCAGCGCGTCGGTGCTCTCACGCACCATCGCCACCTCCTCGGTGCTGATCGCCTCGGCCTCGTTGCCCCAAGAAGCGCGTATATGGCTCAAGAGCGCCGCGATCTCGGCGTTGCTCAGCTGATGGCCAAAGGCCGGCATCATCGCACCATACGGTTGACCGCGCACCTCAATGCGACCCGATAGCCCGTGCAGGACCACGCGAATCGGCACGTCTTTGTCGGCGACCACCCAGGCCGTTTGCACCAGCGGTGGATAGCGCCCCGGCACGCCCTGACCTTCAGCCCCATGACAGGCGGCGCATTGGCGCTGATAGAGCGCAGCGGCGTCGATCGGACCCTCAGGATCGGGCGGAACGAAGTCGAGCGGAGTGCGCTGGGCCAACGCCCCATAGACCAGGAGCACGGCCAGAATCGACACCCCACCCACAACCAGCGGGATGATCCAGGTGTTGCGTTTGGGTTCGGGAGGCGCCTCGGGAGTACTCATCAGCCGCGCCCGACATCGCGGTGGCGTACGCCACACTTCCAGCCGCGCCCGCGCAGCCGCTCGGCGATCGCCTCGGAGACGGCCACCGAGCGGTGACGACCACCCGTACAACCGATACCAATCGTCAGATAGCTCTTACCCTCGCGCTCGTACATCGGCAGGATGAACTCGCCCATCTCTTGAAATAGCGAGATAAAACGGCCCGTTTCGGGAAAACCGAGCACGTACTCTTTGACCGCCTCGACGAGGCCGGTCTTCTCGCGCATGCCCTCGACAAAGTAGGGGTTGGGCAAAAAACGCAGATCGAAGACCAGGTCACACTCAACGGGCAGCCCGTATTTGTAGCCAAAACTGAGCAGGGTGATCGTAAAGCTCGCGCTCGCTTCGCTAGAAAAATAGGCGTGAAAGAAAGCTTTGAGGCTGTGCACGTTGTGCGGCGTGGTGTCGATCGTCAAGTCGGCCTTCTCGCGAAGCGCGGACAATGTCTCGCGCTCGAGACGGATGCCCTCGCGCACCGTGCCGCCATCGCTGAGCGGATGGCGCCGGCGCGTCTCGCTGTAGCGACGCACCAAGACGTCGTCGTCGGCCTCGAGAAAGATCACCTGCACGTTGACCCCTTCGCTTCGCAGGCCATCGATCATGTCGGTGGCCTGGTCGAGGAAGATGCGCTCGCGCGTGTCGACGACAAAAGCCAGGTTTTGCAGGGCGTTGCGCCCGCTGACGCCGGAGCCGGCAAGCTCGAGCACCTTGGGCAACAGAGGCACGGGCAGATTGTCGATGCAGAAAAAACCGATGTCCTCGAGCGCGCGGATCGCCGTGGATTTTCCCGAACCGCTCAGGCCAGTGAGCACGACCACGCGCGAAGCCGGCGTTGGAGCCGACTCCGAGCGCTCCTCCAAACTCGGGCTCGCGGCATCAAAGGGAACTATGGGGTGGTCATCGTTCAATGGACAAGCCTTCCATGCGGGTGCAGAGGCTACTCCTTAACGATCTCCACCAGGGCGACGGTCACATTATCGGTGCCGCCATTTTCGTTGGCAGCGTGAATCAGGGAGTTGCAGCACTTCTCGAGATCGGAGCGCTCACGCACCATGATCTCGCACATCACTTTGTCGGTGATCATACCGTTGAGCCCGTCCGAACAGAGCAAATAGAGGTCACCATGCTCGGGCGCCTCGTGGCCGACATCGACCTGAACGGTCTCCTTCATGCCCAGCGCGCGCACAATCACGTTTTTGTGCGGAAAATTCTCGATCTCCTGTTCGGTGAGATCTTTCATCTTGATGTAGTCGTTGAGCAGGGAGTGGTCCTCTGTGACCAGCGTCAAAACGTCTCCACGAAGACGGTAAGCCCGGCTGTCACCGACGTGACCATAAAAGACAAATTCGCTGGAGACAAAGAGCGCCACGAGCGTGGTGCCCATGCCGCGTTGGCCGGCGTTTTGCGACGCGGTCTCGAAGATGCGCAGGTTGGCCAGCTTGATGCTCGCGCCGAGGCGATTCTCCTCATAGCGAAGGCCCTTCTCCATCTTATAGGGCCAGGTGACGTCGTCGTCCTTGGACGTCTCCTGAAAGAAACTGGCCACCGTGTCGACGGCCATCTGCGAGGCCACCTCGCCGCTGGCGTGACCACCCATGCCGTCGGCGACCATGTACAAATTTTCTTCGGGGACCAGCAGGAGGTTATCCTCGTTATGGCCACGTTTCCTGCCAACATCGGTATTGCCGGCATAGCGTAATTTGATAGCCACGATCACACCTTGTAATACGAGGGTTTTTCCACACGCACATCTTTGTGTGCCATAGCCTATGGAAAGCAATTAACACAATGGGATCGCCATGACAACACGCAGCTACAAGAGCAAAGCCTCGCGCTGGTCGAGCAGCTCATCGAGCTTGGCAAAGATCAACGTGTTGTCCTGGCGCGGGTAGCTGCCCAGCGCATCGCGGTAGCGCGGCAGGTTGTCGCAGAAGTGGCGCAGGCTGCTCTCGTCAAGGTGGCTGTCGTAGAGGCCAAAGCCAAGCTTCTCGATGTAGCGCGCGTTGAGCGTTTGCTCGAACTGGTTGCCCACGGGCGTGGCCAGATAGGGCTTGTGCAGGTGCAAGGCCTCGCCAATCAACGTAAATCCCGCTGAGCCGACCACGCCCTTACAACTGGCCAGATCTGCGATGAATTGCGTCTCGCTAAAGGGGCGATAGACCAGGTTGCCGTCGTGCTCGTCTTGCGTGAGATCGCGACGCATGCCGTAGACATAGACCGGGCAGTCAAGGCGCTTGAGCATCGCCGGCAGATTCTTGAAGGTATCCGAGGTCTGGTAGACGAGCAGATGATCGCCCGAGGTCGAGCGCGCGTCGAGCACGTTTCGGCGCAAAATCGGAGGCACCAGCGTGGTGCGACTCTTGCGGATCTCGGGGTAGAAAAAGGTCGTAACCAGGTAGTGGCGAGCCTTGGGGCACTTGGCCTTGACGATCGACTTGGTCAGACGAAATGCCTGGGCGTCGCCGGCGATGATATCGCGCTCATGGCGGCAGCGGTTGATGATCTGGATGTTGTCGATGCAGATAAGCGGGATGCGGTTGACCTTGGCGAAGAGCCAGGTCCAGCTCTCGAAATCACTGATCACGACATCCGGCGCAAATTCGGCCATGACCTCAAAATACTGGCGCACATTCTGGGGCCAGCCCGCCAACGCGCCGCGAATATTGCCGGCGGCCGTGCCCAGAGTCTTGACCTCGTTGTCGGCCATGACCATCGTCAAACCCCAGATGCGTCGCACCTGGGGAAACTGGCGCTCCAACAGCTCATAGGCGCGCCCGGAGGCGACGATATGGATCGCGTGGCCGTCGGCCAGCAGTTTTTCCAGAATAACCGAGCTTCGGATCGCGTGGCCCATGCCCTCGCCGACAACGCCGTACAGGATCTTCATACCTTGACTACTCTTCTCTAGTTGGCGCGACTGCGTGCGGCGATCTCTTGGAGGTCTTCGACGGCGGCGCGGCCGTCTTGTTCAAAAAAGGCCATGGGCGTACTCATGGCCGAAAAATACAGACCGAGCAGACGACGATCTTTGTGGTCGATCGTCATCACGGCCTTGCCGGTGAGCACCTGAAAAAGCACGACGGTGTTGTTCTCCAGGGCCGCCGCGAGCAGGTAGTTGTCCGGCGAGATCGCCATGGCCGTGACCGCAGCGTCGACATCAAAGGTGAGCGCAGGCGCGCGGGGCGTGGCCATCTGGTAGATCTCGATTTGCGTGCTGTCGCGGGCCACCGCCAGGCTCTCACCGCCGGCGCTGAGCGCAACGCACTGCACGGGCTCGCCGCTTCGAAGCCGCGTCCAATCGGATTGAGCGCGCTGGGCTGCGCGCATGTAAAGTCGGCCCGAGCGCGATCCGGCGACGATTATCCGGCCATGCGCGTCACTACCCACGGCCGAAATCGCCACCTGACGCACGTCCTGAAAGAGCTGCTCGCAGCCCGAGCCGTCAAGCGCACACTGTGAGAGCGTGCCATCGTCGTGGCCGAGAACCACATGACTCGGGGTCAACGCCAACGCGCGCACCTCCAAGCCTTGGGCCAGCGTGACGGTGCGCGGCGCGGCGCTGAGCTCGCCAAAGATCCTCAGTGTCCTGGAGTCGGGCTCGAGCAGCGCAAAGAGCGGGGTCTGAGAGCACGCACCAAGCGTCTTGGACGAATCTACCGGCGGCGCCTCAGGGCCAGGATTCGAAGCGGCTACAGCGGTGCTGACGGCGCTCGCGAGCGGCTCGACCGCGTAGGTGATCCGTGCGGGCAGCGGCCGAAGCGGCTGACCTTGCGTGGGTGTGATCTGGCGCACGAAGAGGGGCGTCTCCACAGGCTCGCGAGGCGTGGGTATGGACTCGCGCTTGGGGTGCCCACCCTCGCGGGCAGCAATACCGATGATCGTTGCTGCGCTGTCGTGTTGGCCGCGCTCAAACTCCGACTCTGGCGCCGGAGAAGCCGGCGGACGCCCCAGGTTGGTGCTGCGCACCGAGGGTTCCGATAGCTCATGCCCGCCCGTCTCAGGACCGATGTCGGACGACTGAGACGGCCGAAACGGATTGGACGGATCAAACGGCTGAGATGACCTGGATAGCTGGGCCGGCACGGTTGCATGCATGCCGCTCGACTCTTGAAGCTGCGCTTCGAACTGATTGATCAACGCAAGATGATCGAGCTCGTCGATCACCCTGGACAGATCCGTCGGGCGATCACCGGGCGACTTGGCCAACATGCGGCGTACGAGGTCTTCGAGCTCCTCGGGAAAGTGCTTCTCCGGGCTGACATCGCTCAAGCGTGGTGCTGGCGTTCGCACCTGCATCTTGAGTACTTCGTAGACGTTGTTGCTCACGAACGGTGGCCGCCCCGTGAGCATGAAGAACAAGACGGCGCCCAGGCTATAGATGTCGCTGCGATGATCGACGCTGCCCGCACCGGCCTGCTCGGGGCTCGCGTACAGCGGCGTGCCGATAAAGCCGTGGGTCATGTTGACCCCGGCCTGGTTGTCGAACTGCACGATCCCAAAGTCGAGCACGTAGACAAAATCGTCGCCAGCCGGAAGCCGCTCGACCATGATGTTCTCCGGCTTGAGATCGCGGTGGATCATGCCGGCCTGGTGAGCCTCGTAGAGGCCATTGGCGATCTGGCGCAGCAAGGTGCAGGCGCGCGCAACGCTCAAAAAGCCGCGCGCGTGAACGAGCGCCTCGAGGGTCAACCCGTCGATGAAGTCCATCAAGGCGGCTACGAAGAAGCCCGGCAGCTCGAGCACCTCATAAAATGAGATGATGTGCGGATTTCGAAGCCGACCCAGTGCCTCGACCTCGCGGTTGAGCCGCTCGACGACATGCTCGGAGTTGCGACCCTGGCCGGTGCTGATGATCTTGACGGCGAACTGGCGCGAGATCGACAAAGACTCCGCGCGGTAGACGGCCGCGCTCGAGCCCTGGCCAAGTTGCTTGACGATCAGGTAGCGACCGTCAATGACCTTGCCCAACCAGGGATCGGGAAAATCGCGCAAGGCTGGCCAGCCACTGTCCTGGCGTTTGCTCTCACACTCCAGGCAGCTCTCTTCCTCGGCAAAGACCACCGACAAGCAGTTGCCACAGAGACACTCGGGCAGACGCGTGCGAAATTCACGGCGCCTGCGCTCCATAAGCATGCGTTTTGTTTGGGCGGCACCGTTCACCGAGCCCTGATCGGACATTTGTGTTGCTCCGTCACTCTTAAATAGCGCCCACTTGCGCCCTTGAGATGAGGATTCTCGAACCCGGAGTATAACGCCAAACTCTGCCGTTACAAACAGGCAAATGAAAATGTTTTAGTCCGCCACATGAGCAATTACAGCACTCGACGGCCCACTGTGGGAGGCATCGCCCCTTTCACGCATTTACAAAAAAACAAACGGATTGTCCATCCGGCGTCAAAAAGACAGCCAACAGATAATCCGCTGATCACTTCTTGGAAAAAACTGTACGCGCTTAGAGCGCCTCAACGGGCAATTGAGCGTAGCGAATCTGAATCTCCAGGCCGCTCAATATGTTTTGGAACTGATCGTCGGTCCAGACGAGCTTGAGGCCAGCGCCGCCGCCAGGGCAACCATCCCAGCGGTATTGCGAAGTGCTCACGACGCAGCCGCCTTTGAACTCCACCGTGTTGATGCTGCCGGGCTCGCAAAAACCCGTGTCCGTCAGGCGCTGCACCGAGTCGTCGTCGCTGCTCCTGAGGCGCACCTGCACTCCGCTGTTACAATAGCGCCCGCCGCCGTTGGGATAGGCCGTGCAGGTACCCTCATCGCCGGAGTGCGGGAAGGGCGGGCAGTAAGACCCGGCCTCCTCACAGCGATAGATGTTGTTGACGCAGCCACCGCCCTCGACCTTGAACAGGTTGGCGATCTCTTGGAGGGCCGGCCCGAAGTCACCGCAGATCAAACCCTCCGGATTTCCGTTGGTATCGGTCGACTTGGGAAAGTACTGGGGAAAGGAGCTCACGAAAGCGCCGTAGCGGTGACCCGAATAGGCAACACCCTTGGTGCTCGCGCAGCTGATCGGGATGTTCCATCCAGCCTCGCACTCGGCCGGGCGAGCCTCTTTATAGCGCTGGTCATCGCCATGGATCGAGGCGACGAGCACGTCATTGGGCGAAACCGTGCTCAGACCCTTGGACGAGGCGAGATTCTCGAGCAAATTCTTCTTGAGCGTCTCGATCGGCACCAGCGGACTGTTCGGGTCATTCTCCCGAAACGTGCACTCGGCCACACCACAGGAGGTGCGCTCGTTGACGCCACCGTCGTGGGTGCAGTCGTTCTCGTCGGTGACGATGATGATGCCCGTGCGCGCATCCGGGCGAAGAAAGCCCGCGTTGGGATGCGTCGCCGGATCGCCATCGGGCCCGCCGGTCAAGTCGACATTGACCGCGCGAACGATCGCGCCAAGACCCTTCTCGATGCCGTAGCCCAGCGTGCCGACCATACTGATGCAGGCAAAATCGCCCTGCAGGCGCGCGATGTCGAGGCGGCCCGCTGCATCACGAAACTTGCTCGACTCGAGGAACTTGGGGATGTCGCGGTAATCGGCCGGACGCGGAAAAAAGTCGCTGCGCGGCTTGATATCGGCCGGTGCGCATCCCCAACGTGCATCGTCAAGTGCACAGCGAAGCTCATTGATGTTGGGATTGAGCAAAGCCGAGTGACTGGCAGGATTGCGCGTGCAAGAGACTGCCGTGCGAATGGCATCGAGCACCGGCTCAAGGCTGCTGTGGTCCAGCGTGCCGTCGGCATTGACCGCGTAGTAGCAGGAAGGATCGTAGCCAGGAATCGGCTGGGGCGTCGATTGAAGATGTCCCGGCAGAGCCACCGGCTCAAACAGATATTCTTCCCGAGTCAGCATGTGCGTGGTCGTGACGCCGATATGAAAATCGAGATCGATCTCACCGAGGATCTCGATGAAGCTCTCGAAATTGTCGCGCAGACCCTTTTGCTCCTGACACATCGAGCCCGAGTTATCGATCATCCAAAGAATGTCGAGTTTGGGTGAGGCGTCGAGCGTCGTCGTCACCAAAACCTCGATCGCGCCCGTTGAGCGCGCGAACTCCGCAGGGTGGGTGTTGCACGCCACAACGAGTCCGGCCGCAGCCACGCCCGTCAATAAAATCCCACTCAAACGCAGACCACTATGACCCAGACCCATATCTTCCTCTTTATCGAAGCGTGATGCCTGCTCGATGAATTAAAAACAAAGACCAACGCAGCAGAGACTAACCAATTCGTTGGGTGCTGTCTACCAACCCTGGGGCGCTCTTGCCTGCATTCGACACATTATGCCTATTTCATGCTCACCACAAGGGGTATTTGTTAAAATTTACAAATAAACCAGCGTAGTTCTGCGCGCGCCCCACACCGACGGCTGCAAAAACACAACAAGGCCCGAAATCTCGCAGCTCATCAAAGAGCGCGGATTGGGCCTTGGCATGGTGACCACCAATGCAGCGTGGAGGGCGATGCTTAGGAGCTGTGTGTCGTGTACGGCAGCAGCGCGATCTGGCGAGCGCGCAAGATCGCACGACGCAGGCGACGCTGGTTGCGCGCGTTGACGCCGGTGATGCGACGAGGAAGGATCTTGCCCGTCGTGGTCACGAACAGCTTGAGCAGCTCAGGATTCTTGTAATCGAGGCGCCAGGAGGGGTTCTGATCGAAGGGATCGACCTTGCGGCGGCGACGCCAGTTAATCTTTCCGTACTTGGACATGTTTTTTCTCTTCAAAGTTTCTAAAAGAAGGCGAAAGCGAAGACCCGGACTGCTTATTTGAGTTTGGTTTCAACAAACTCGACGTGCTTGCGCACTACGGGATCGTATTTCTTGAGACGCAGCTTATCGGGCGTCTTCCGCTTGTTCTTCATCGTCGTGTAAAAGAAGCCGGTTCCGGCCGACGACAACAGCTTGATTTTCTCGCGCATGGTACTCTCCAAAGGTTCTCGACCGCAAAAAATCCCGCACCTTTCGGGGGGAGCATTTCATAACGGTCTTTGTTTCAAAAAACAAGTCTTTTCGATTCAGAGCGTCTCGGCTGCAAAGCCCTGTTCCTGCAATTTGGCAAGCACCGCCTCGAGCACACCCGGATCGGGCGCCTCAAAGCGCGCCCGGCCTGCCTCGAGATCGACCTCGACCTGCTCTTTTTCGACGCCCAGGGTGCTGCTGATGATCGAGGTCACCGATCGCACGCACCCTCCACAACTCATCCCGGACACAGACAATTCAACCGGTCGCGACATTTCCTTATCTCCTTGGGTTTGACAAAGCACACTTGATCAACGCGCCACCCGGTATAGTAGACGGCCGCGACTTGGTAAAGCGTGCTCGTATCCCCCAACTCACGGGCTTTGCGAGCGCCCCTCGTCGTCGCTGGGCCTGTACTGATCGCGCTCCTCCTCTTCTTGGTCGCGCCCGTTGTGGCGCTGCCCGAGGCGCACGTCGAGCTCCTCATCAAAGTCACGCTCGCCCTCGGCCTGAGAAGGCTTCG
Organism: Lujinxingiaceae bacterium; assembly: GCA_013697635.1. Lineage (GTDB taxonomy): Bacteria > Myxococcota_A > Bradymonadia > Bradymonadales > Bradymonadaceae > JACCWM01. The sequence goes on from JACCWM010000092.1 coordinate 53,561, forward strand.
AGCGCGTCGCGGCCAGGGCGTCGAGCTTCTTGTGGTCGCTTGAGGGCTTGAGCAGCTCGGTGGCCGCTTTGTGTCGCTCTTCGTCCGAGATCTGATCATGCTTGGCCGAGTCCCCGATCTGGCCGCTGCTCTCCATTCCCGCCTTCCACTCGCCCTTGCCCTGGTGCAAATCGTGGCTGGTGCCCAGCACGTCGTCTTGCATTGGCCCTTCGGCTCCACCGCCAAAGCTGCGCTCTCCGACACGTCCTCCGGTGAAGTGGACCATGACCTCGTCAAAGCTGTTGAAGAGCGTGTCTGGAAGCTGCTGCAGCGTCCGCACGATGCGATCGCCGGCGTCCTGATTGCGCGCCACTTCGATGAGATGTGCCTTGTCCGTCGGATAGCTGATCTTGCCCAGATATCCGCGCACATGGGCCGTGATCGAGCCTCCGTATTCCCCATGTTTTTGTGTCATGTCCTAACCTCTATGGACTGCGGTGGCGCCTTGCGCGACACCCCAAGATGCTGAATTGTCTTACGTTTCCCCGACGCATCCAGCGCCGGCGGTATGGGGTAACATAGAAACAAAGTGCGCGATGGCCGCATTTTCCTGGCTGGCGCTCACTCGTTTCGCTTCACGATCACCCGTCCGCGCTCGAGACTCAGCGTCATACGCCCTTCGCCCTCTCGCTCGATCTCGAGGGTGACCGGCGAGCCCTCCTCGCCGCGAATCATCTCGACGACGCGAACCAGATCCATGTCCGAGGTGTTCTCCCGATCAACCGCCCGAATGACATCGCCGGCCTGCAAGCCAAACGCCTGAGCCGGCGTGCCGTCCATGATATTGGCCACCTCAATGCCGCGCTCGCCCGCGCGCAACACGGCCCCGATCCCATGAAAGGAAAACGCCTGGCCCGCCTGGCGAGCGGCCAGCGCCACGTCTCGGCGCACCTCGCCACGCGACGGAATGGCTAAACCGCCCGAGAACTCGCTCAAATGCTGGGCGTGCGTAACCCGCAAGCTGTGCCGGCCAGCCGGCGCGCCCTCAAGCGTGTAGCGCCCGTTGGCATCCGTGCGTGTCGTGTTCGGCGGAAGCGCCGACGTCGGCTCCGAGAGCGTCACCGTGGCCCCCGCCAGCGGCTGGCCCGTCGCCGCCGAGGTCACCGTGCCCACGAGCGTCGCTCCCTCGCCAAGGCGAATGAGCACGTTGTCGCGCCGCTCACCGGCGCGCACGACCACGCGCTCGGAGAGGCCCGGAGCCAGGCCTGGCGCCTGGGCGCGCAGCGTGTACGTGCCCGGCTGTAGCGGGCCGAACTCAAAAACGCCGTCGGCGCGCGCGACCTGGCGGTTGCCGATCGCAGCATTGCCAAAGGGGCGAGGACCGGCGGCGTCGAAGCGCTCGACGGCCAGCGTGTAGGTTACGACGGGGTTTCCACGAGCGTCGACCACGCGCCCGGCGAGCGTGCCGCCGGCGCCGACCTCCAAGACGAGCTCCTCATCGAGCACGACGCGCGTATTGGGCGAGGCCGTATTGAAGGGCGTGGTCGCCGTGGCCATCCAGGCCGCCGGCGGTGGGTCCTGCCACTCGAAGCTACCATCGGGGTTGGCGCGCAGCAATTTGTCGGCCTGGCCGGGCGCGGTGACGATTATGAAAGCGCGCGGTGCAGGCTCGCCGTCCGCGTCGACCACGCGACCAAAGATCCCGCTCGCCACTTCCAGTGTGATGTCGCGCCGGCTGGGCTCGCCATGCTCGACGACGACGTCTTTAACCCCGACGGTTCGGTAGCCGCGCGCGCGAACGCTCAGCGCGAAGCTACCCACGGGCACATTCGAGAAGGCAAAGCGGCCCTGCACATCCGATTGCATCCGCCGCGCGCGCCCAAGCTCGGCGCTTCCCAATAGCACCACCTCGGCCACGAGCGGCGCGCCCGAGTTCGACGTGATCGTGCCGGTCAGCGAGCCGCTCGAAACCAGATCGATGATCACGCCGTCGCGCCTATCGCCACCACGCAGATAGAGCTCCTTGCTCTCGGCAAAGGCGTAGTCGCCCGAGGCGACCATGATCCGAAGCCTGCCCGGCCCGACGTCGGTGAGCGAAAAGTCGCCCGTCTCATTGGTTTGGCCCACATCGCTCAGCGCAAAGGGCTCGAGCTGGCGTCCGTCCAAACCCTCGGCGAACACGTAGTAAAGACTGAGCTCAGCGTCGGCTACGGGCTTGCCGGCGGCCACCACGCGGCCCGAGATTGTGCTCGGGCGATTCAAGATCAGGTCCACGCCGTGCACGCCGAGACCGCCTGCGAGCACCGTGACCTTCGGAGAGCCGACGCCCGGCGGACCGGAGCGCACAAAGCCCTCGGCCTCGGCCTCGAGCCGGTAATCTCCAGGTTCCAGCGTGTCAATGGCGAAGCTGCCGTCCTCGAGTGTGCGCACAAAGCTCGCGCCAGCGAGAACCTTTGCGCCGCTGACCGGCTCGCCGCTCGGCAAGAGCACGCGGCCTTGAATCGCCGACTCACGCCCGCTCAAAGCGCCGGAGGTTGCTTCGATGAGCTCCGTTGACGCGCTTTCGAGCGGGAGATCTGCGTCGTTTTGCTCGCCCGGGCGCACCATCAAGAAGACGACGATGAGCAAGGGGATCAACAGCAACGGGACAAGGAATAAGGCTTTCTTCATGGTGTTTTCGATACAGTAAATGACACTGAGCTTGCGTTCAGTAAATTCAACGGGCGCCCCTGTTGTCAACGACGACAAGCAATGCTATCTGCTACTTCGTTTTAGCAATGGCTTAATGGCTCCCCAGACAAGGCGTATTCCAATGACCGCAGAGATTCACGAAGTCCCTCTGCACGAGACGGCGCAGGAACGTTACCTCAACTATGCGATGAGCGTCATCACGAGTCGGGCACTTCCCGACGTGCGTGACGGCCTCAAGCCGGTGCAGCGCCGAATTTTGTACGCGATGTTCACCAATTTGCGCCTCACCCACGACGCCCGCTACCGAAAGAGCGCGGCGATCGTCGGCGAGGTCATGGGTAAGTACCATCCCCACGGAGATCAGTCGATCTACGACGCGATGGTGCGCATGGCCCAGCACTTCTCAGTGCGCTACACGCTCGTCGACGGCCACGGCAACTTCGGCTCGGTCGACGGCGACGGCGCCGCCGCGATGCGCTACACCGAGGCCAAGCTGCGCGCCCTGTCCTCGGAGCTGCTCGACGAGATCCGCAAGCAGACCGTCTCCTTTCGACCCAACTACGACGGCACCGTCTTTGAGCCGGTCGTGCTGCCCGCCCAGTTTCCCAACCTGCTGGTCAACGGCGCAACCGGCATTGCCGTCGGCATGGCGACCAACATTCCGCCCCACAACCTGACCGAGGTGCTCGACGCCGCCCTGGCCGTAATCGCCAAGCCCGGCCTCGAGATCCAAGATCTCGTCCCCCACTACATCAAGGGCCCGGACTTCCCCACCGGCGGCGTACTGCTCAACACCGTCGAGGAGCTGCGCTCGATCTACTCCGAGGGCTCCGGCTCGCTGGTGACCCGCGCCGAATGGGAGATCGAGAAAGAAGGCTCCAAGCGCCAGATCATCGTCACCTCGATTCCCTACATGGTGAACAAGGCGACGCTTATCGAGAAGATCGCAGACTACATCATCAGCGAGAAGCTGCCCCAGATCATCGACGTGCGCGACGAATCGACCGACGACGTGCGCGTCGTGCTCGAGCTCAAAAAGGGCGCCGACGAAGAGGCCGCCATGGCCTTTTTGTTCAAGCACACCCCGCTCGAGGACCGCTTCCACGTCAACCTGACCTGCCTGGTGCCCTCGGACAATCCCCAGATCCCCTCGCCGGCCAAGGTCGATCTCAAGGAAATGCTGCGCTACTTCCTCGATTTTCGCATGGACGTCGTCATCAAGCGCACCGAGTTCGATCTCGAGGCGCTGCTTCGCCGAATCCACATCCTGGAGGGCTTCGAGATCATCTTCGGAGATCTCGACACCGCGATCCGCCTGATCCGCGCCTCCGAGAGCAAGCGCGACGCCGCCGACAAGCTGATCGACCACTTCGGCATCGACGACGAGCAGGCCGAGGCCGTACTCGAGACCAAGCTCTACCGCCTTGCCCGCCTCGAGATCGAGATGATCCGCGCCGAGCTCGCCGAAAAGCGCGGCGAGGCCGCCGGCCTCCAAAAGCTGCTCGACAGCGACGACATGCGCTGGAAGCTCATCGCCAAGGAGCTCGCCGAGATCCGCCGCGCCTACGGCGACCCCCGCCGCACCCGCGTCGACGTCGAGCTCAAGACGCTGGCCTACTCCGAGGAGGCCTACATCGTCGCCGAGGACACCTGGGTGATGGTCTCACGCGACGGCCGCATCAAGCGCCAGAAGTCCTACTCCGATCTCTCCACGATCCGCGTTCGCGACAACGACCAGATCGGCTGGGTCTTGCCCGGCATCACCCGCGCAACGGTGATCGTCTTCTCCAACATGGGCCGCGCCTACACCGTACGCATCGCCGAAATCATTGCGACCACCGGCTACGGCGACCCGATCCAGGCGATCTTCGACTTCGTCGACGGCGAAAAAGTCGTCGGCGTCATGACCAACGACGACCGCGTCCTCATGCGCGCCGCCCCCGATCAATCCAGCCTCGTCCCCGAAGAAGACAACGGCGAGCCCCAGATGGTCGCCCTCTCCGAGCACGGCCAGTCAATCCGCTTTGGCATCGAGGCCTTCACCGAGCCCTCCACCGTCAAAGGCCGCCTCTACATGCGCCTCGACGACAAGGACCGCATCGTCAACTGCGAGCCCTG
>JACCWM010000099.1 GCA_013697635.1 Lujinxingiaceae bacterium
AAAAGCGAGGCAAAAAGGGCGTTCTCGGCGCGCGCCGCCTGCAGCGCCTCGACCCCAAGAGCCGCCCCAAAGCCCCCAAATTCACGCCCTGCCCCACCTGTCTGAGCACGCAGCAAGCCAAGAAAGATGCACACAAAGCCCACCGCCAGGCAGTGACCGCGAGCTACTACCGCGCACGCAGCCATGACCGCAACCCGCAGCGCCAGGGCCCGGCCCACTATCCGGTGGGCACGACGCCCCCGGGCCACCAAAAGTGCGTGGCTGTCGCGGGGTCAGGGACCCCGACGTCAGCGGCCGGCTGATGACTTTTCCGTGTCACGGCTGCGTGTCACGGCTGAACGCACTCGACGTCATACTCCTCGGCCTCGGTCGACTGGCCGGAGGCATCGGTCAGGACCACCGAGAAGCGGGTTACGCCGCTCTCACATTGCACCTCGCCACAGGTGCACCAGTGAAAAATGACCAGCGGATTGACCTCGTCAATGTAGACGATGTCGTTGGTCGTGCACTCTTCGACGCCGCAATCGATGACGCTCAGCGCGGCGTTGATCGGAAAGCGGGCGTCGCCGCTCCAGTGGATCTGGGCGATGTCTTCGGCGTTGAAGTCGATCGGTTCGGGTGCGTCGAGGCGCTCGATCTGAAAGTCCAGGATGCCTCCGACGTCCTGGGGATCGTCTTGCTCGTCGTTGTCGGAGCCGCAAGCGCCGGCGAACATGGCGAGTGATAGCAGCAAAAGGCCGAATCCTTTGAAGGCAGACTCAAACCATGTGTGAATCTTCATCTAAGACCTCCCATGTTAACCAAGACGGTGCACCAGGAAGCTGCATAAGCGCTGTTCAGAGGAGCCCCCTGAGTGCTCGTCCGATACGCCTAAAGCTCAACACGGGGTCATTCAGGGCGATGCCGGCCGGTTGATTCCACACATCGGCCAACAAAAAACGCGTTGTCCAGGGACCATCTGGCCCTGAACAACGCGTTGAGTCTCACTTTGGATCGCTACTTGACCTGAGGCGCGCTTATTCGGCGGCGGCCGTTTCCTTGTCTTCGGTGTACAGCGCCTCGATCAGGTTGCCGTACTTCTCCATGACCTTGCGGCGCTTGAGCTTGAGGCTGGGCGTGAGCATGTCGTTCTCGGTGGTCCACTCCTCGTCGAGCAGCGCGAACTTCTTGGGGCGCTCGTAGCTCTTGATCGAGGCGCCGACGCGCTCGACCTCGTCCTTGATCAGCTTCTTGACATGCTCATTCTGGGTCATGTTCTCGACCGAGATGTTGTTCTTCTTGCCCCAATCGCGCACCGACTCGACGTCAACCACGACCAACGCAACGTTGTAGACCTTGTTCGTGCCCTCGAGCATGACGTGATTGATGTAGGGCGAGAGCTTGAGCTGCTCCTCGATCGGGCTGGGCATGACGTACTTGCCGTTCTCGAGCTTGTACTGCTCCTTGACGCGGCCCAGAATCCACAAGAAACCGTCGTCGTCGACGCGGCCCAGATCGCCGGTGTGGAAGGTGCCGTCGGCCTTGAGCACAGCCGCGGTCTCCTCGGGCAGGTTGTGATAGCCCTGCATGATGTTGGGGCCCTGCACGCAGATCTCGCCGGTGCCGGCCGGATAACCCTCGACGGGCTCGATCTTGATCGTGACGCCGGGAAGCGCCTTGCCGACGCTGCCGATGCGACGATTGCCCGGGTAGTTGACCGTGGCAATCGGCGAGGTCTCGGTCAGTCCGTAGCCCTCGTAGACGGTGATGTGCAGGTTGTCGACGAAGCGGGCCACCTCCGGGCTAAGGGCCGCACCGCCGCTGAAGGCGTACTTGAGGCGACCGCCAAAGGCTGCGCGCACCTTGGTGAAGACCACCTTGTCGAAGAGCGAGTTTTTGAGGTTGGTCACAAAACCCGGCGCGCCGTTCTTCTCGACCTCCTCGCGCATCTGGTCGGAGTTGGCCAGACCCATGTCGAACATCGTCTTCTTGAGGCCGCCGGCGGCCTCCATCTTCTTGTGCACGCCGTCGTAGATGCGGTTGAAGATACGCGGCACGCTGAAGAGCAGCGTGGGGCGCACTTCGCTCAAATTGGCGATGATCGTGGTCACGTCTTCGGCGATGCCCAGCGAGGCGCCCTTGGAGAAGAGGATGTGCAGCTCGACGACCTGGCCGAAGCTGTGAGCCCAGGGCAAAAACGACAGGCTCACGTCGTCGGGGCCGATGTCGAGCAGCTCCTCGACGCCGTTGACGTTGGAGGTGATGTTGCCATGGCTGAGCAAGACGCCCTTGGGGTTGCCCGTGGTGCCCGAGGTGTAGATGAAGCCGCACAGATCCTCGGAGGCCGGGTGCACGATCGGGGCCGGGTTGGCTTTGCCGTGGGTGAGCAGCGTCTGGTAGCTGTCCTCGGAGTCCTGGGGACCGTCAAAGTAGATCACGCGCTCGAGGGTATCGATCGTCGCGACCATGGGCTTGGTCTGCTCGTAGATCTTCTGGTTGGCCACGAGCAGCACCTTGGCGCCACTGTCGCGCGCGATGTACTCCCACTCCTTGGCAAGCTGGGCCTCGTACATCGGGCTGTATTTGGCGCCCAGGCTGTAGGTGGCGTACGCGCCCACGGCCCACTCCACGCGGTTGTTGGCGATGATGGCGACCGTATCCCCCTTGGTCACACCCATCGTGGCCAGCGCGCCGCGAAAGTGCGTGACCATCTGCTCGAACTCGGCGTAGGTCGTCCACTGGTAGCGCCCGTCACGCTTGGTGCCAAAGAGCGGCCGGTCCTTGAAGGTTTTGGTGCTGTGCTCGAAAACGTCGACAAGGTTGGTGAACTTTTGAGCCATGCTCTTTCTCTCCATAACGTGGGGTAAGGCTTTAGCGCTGCCCGACCGGCCTTTGGAAGACTTCGTAAACATCAACAAATAATCGTGAATTCTTGATTCGGTATTCCTCAATGGCGTACAACCTATATTGGCTTTTGCCCCAGCGCAAGGCCAACACGCCAGTATCGACGGGCTTTTCGACTTGTTTTCATCGGTCCTTGAGCCCGTCTCCCACTCCAGCCACGCCATCATCATGACCCACACGGCTCTGCACCGCCTCGTTTCGCCGGGCGCCGTCAAAACCGGCGGCCGGCTGCGCCATTGTGCGAAAGGCTGGACACTCACCAACGCCCACGCAAGCGTTGCGCTCGCTGCCACGCCTGGCTGTGCCCTCGACGGTCTGCGAGACGACGCGCTCGTGCGCCTCGACGCCATCTGGGACGGCCAAATCCTGCACGTGACCACCTTGGAGCTGATCCACTCGCCGCCCTTTGCGGCCTCCTCCACGCTGACCACACCCGCACCCGGCGCCCTCTCGCACTCCGAGGCCGCGCGCGCGCGCGCCGCGCTCAACACCACCGCGCGCCGCTTCTTCGCCGAGCGCGACTTTCTCGAGGTGGAGACACCGGCCTGGGTCGAGTCGCCCGGCACCGACATCTACCTCAACCCCTTTGAGGCCGACTTCAACCTCGATCCTGGCACCGCACCACCCACGCTTCGCGGCTATTTGCACACCTCGCCGGAGTTCGCCATGAAGCGCCTGTTGTCGGAGGGCTTCGAGCGCATCTACCAGCTCACCCACGTCTGGCGAAACGGCGAGGTGACCGCGCTGCATAACCCCGAATTCACGATTCTGGAGTGGTACCGCGCCTGGCAAGAGGTAGACGAGATCATCGACGACGTCGAAGCGCTCGTGCGCCGCGTGCTCGAGCGCTCCGCCCACACCCTGGCCGACGCGCCCTTTGCCCGGCGCACCATGCAAGAGGTCTTTGAGGCCGCCTGCGGCATCGACCTGCTCGAAGCCCTCGACTTCGACACCCTGCACCGCGCTGCCAGCGCGCGCGGCCTGCTCTCTCGACGCACGCACACCAGCCGGCGCTGGGACGAGCTCTTCTTTGAGCTCGTCGTCTCCCACCTCGACCCCTACCTCGCAACCCTTGGCCCGATTTTTGTCACCGACTGGCCCACCGAGCTCGCCGTGCTCGCCAGAAAAAACGCCCACGACCCCCGAACCGCCGAGCGCTTCGAGCTCTACATCGGCGGACTCGAGCTCGCCAACGGTTTTGGCGAGCTCACCGACCCCACCGAACAACGCGCCCGCTTCGAAGCCGACCTGATCGAGCGCCAAACCCTCGGCCTGCCCACCCTTCCCATGCCCGAGAAATTCCTCGACGCCCTCACCCACGGCATGCCGCCCTCAGCCGGCGTCGCCCTCGGCGTCGACCGCCTGCTCATGCTCGCAACCGGCGCCAAGACGATCAGCGAGGTGGCACCCTTTGCCCTCGAGCGCGACGAGGCAACCGGCCAGATCCGTTGGCGCTAGATTCCCCTCCCCACGCGTGGGGAGGTGGCGCTTTAGCGCCGGTGGGGCTCTTGCTGGAACCCGCACGCCTCCGCAAGTTGCCTGACCCAACCCGCAGCCGCCCTCGAGCGCGGTTGCACGTTGCCTGACCCAACCTGCGACGACACTCGAGCGCGGCGGCGGGTTGGGTCATACAGAATGAATTTTCAGCTCATGGGGTCTCGCGACCCCACTTACCCAACCTGCAGCGACGATCGATCGCCACCGCAGGTTGGGTCAGGTAACCTGCAAGCGCGCAATTGGGGTCTTGCGACCCCACCCAACCAACATGCAGGGGGGTTGAGACGACTCTCTAGCTTCCCAGGCTGATTCACCGACGCCGCGAGGGCGCCGGGGTCTTGCAGGGAGGCGCGTGGATCAGGCTTGGGTCGGCTCGGCGGGTGCCGAGCTCGGGTTGGCCGGCCACTCCTTGATCGCCAGCCCGGCGATCGTACCCGCGACGACGGCGATCGGCATGGCCAACAGGTTGAGCACCGGCACGAACAACAACAAGCTCGTGCCGGCGCCGAAGCCGCCGGCAAAGTCGATGTGGGCGCGGATCGCGCGCAGCTTGTCGGCGTAGTGAAAGCCGTGGCGATCGAGCACGTTGTCGCTGTATTCGACGGCCAGAAAGTAGATGCTCACAGCCGTGGCGAGCACCGTGTAGACGACGCTGCCGATGCCCGGGATCAGGTTGAGCGCGAAAAGCGGCACGATCAGTGCCAGATAGAGCACTAAAGAGAGCAGGCTCGCGCCCACCGAGCGCGCGATGCTCACCGCCTGCGACATCCCCTCGGTGGCGTTGCCGACGCGGCCCGTGAGCGCAAGCTCGGTGCGCTGCGACAACAGGTCGTTGAAAGGGCTGGCGACGACGCCGCCGACGATCAAGACCACGAAATAGGACAAAACCACGCCCACGGCAGCGAGCAGCGCAAACACAAGGTACCAGCCGCCGACGAGCAGATAATCGTACCAGGCGACGATCTCGGGGCGAGACCACATCGCGCCGAGCACGCGGCCGACGTTGAAGACGAACAAGGCCGCCACGATCACGAAGAGCGCGAGGTTGATCAGCGCCGGAATGATCGCCCACACCCACATTTTGGGGCGGCCCACCAGAAACTTCGTGGCCTGCAATGGCAGGCTCAGCCCGGCGAAAAAGCGCGCGCGCTTGCCGGCCTCCTGCAGCCCGACCATGCGCACGAGCAGCGGATGATCGCTGTGGTCCGGGGGTGTCAGCTCGCTCATCAGACGTCCTCGAGAAGGTGGCGTGGCGTACGGGCCACGAGGTCAAAGTTCAGGCACAATGACCGCTTTGTGCACGCTTGAAAAGAGTTCTTGCACCAGCTCGGGCATAGAAGGCACTCAAAACTGTTGTTCCACCGACCGCCCATCGGCTCAACCGCACAACCCAACGGTGCATCATGCAAGACACCTTTGAAATCCAGTGCCCGTATTGCTTCGAGTTCGTCGAGATCTACCTCGAAGCCGACGTGGCCGGCGAGCTCGTGCAAGACTGCGAGGTGTGCTGTCGGCCGTGGCTTTTGCGGGTGCGTCGCAGCGCCGGCGGCGACACCGACATTAGCGTGAGCCGGGCGGGCTAAAGGCTTGCATTCGCTCGTGTGCGCGCCTAATGTGCCCGGCGCCCTATTTGCCTTACGCCAACGCTAAGAAACGAAAGCCTGGAAAGGAGCTGTAATGTCCGAAGAATTGAAGGCATGGCCATTCAAAGAAGCCCAGAAGATCGCGCACAAGCTCGACGTGACGCAAAAGGCCGGCAAAGCCCTCAAACACGACGACGTGCTCTTCGAGACGGGCTTTGGTCCCAGCGGGCTGCCCCACATCGGCACCTTTGCCGAGGTCGCGCGCACGACCTGGGTGCGCTACGCATTCGAGCATTTGGGCGAGCGTGAAACGCGCCTGTACGCCTTCTCCGATGACATGGACGGCTTGCGCAAGGTGCCCGAGAACATGCCCAACAAGGAGCTGATCGCCGCACACCTTGGAAAGCCCCTTTGCGACATCCCCGACCCCTTTGGCGAGGAGGACAGCTTTTCGGGCTACATGAACGCCAAGCTGCGCCGCTTCCTCGACTCCTTTGGCTTTGCTTACGCGTTCAAGTCGTCCAAGGACCAGTACCGAAACGGGGTCTTCAACGAGGGCCTGCTTCGCATCCTGGAGTGCTACGACGCCGTGCGCGACGTGATCATCCCCACCTTGAGCAAGGAGAATCGCGAGGCCTGGAGCCCGTTTTTTCCCGTCTGCGAGCAGTGCGCCAAGGTCTACTCGACGCGCATCACGGCCACGCACCCTCAAGAGGGCACGGTCTCCTACGCCTGCGACCAGAGCTTTCGCGGCATCGAGGCCTGCGGGCACACCGGCACGCTGCCCGTCACCGACGGCAACGTCAAGGTCGGCTGGAAGGTCGACTGGGCGCTTCGCTGGTACGTGTTCGGCGTCGACTACGAGATGTACGGCAAGGATCTGATCGACTCGGCCGAGCTCTCGGCCAAGATCGTGCGCGTCCTGGGCGGCGAGCCGCCGGTGGGCTTTTTCTACGAGATGTTCTTGGACGAGAACGGCGCCAAGATCTCCAAGAGCGTGGGCAGCGGCCTGACGATCGACGAGTGGCTGCAATACGGCCCGCTCGAGAGCCTGGCCTGGTTCATCTTCCAAAACCCGACCAAGGCCAAGAAGCTGCACTTTGACGTGATCCCCAAGAGCGTCGACGATTATCTCGACGCCCGGCGCAAGTTCGGCCAGGCCGAGGGCGGCGACGTCAACAGTCCGATCTGGTTCATCGAGCGCGACAAGCTCGCTGCCGGCGAGTCGATAAGCTATGAGAGCGACATCAGCTACTCGATGCTGCTCAACCTGGTCAACGTGCTCAACACCGACGACAAGAGCATCGTCTGGAACTACATCCTGCGCTACGACGAGAGCGCCCGAGCCGATCACGGCGTGATCGACGACATGATCGACCGCGCGCTGCGCTACTACCGCGACTTCGTCTTGCCGACCAAGCAATACGCCCTCCCCGGCGAGGAGGCCATGGCCGCGCTCAACCAGCTCATCGCCTTTCTGGAGAGCTATGAGGGCAGCAGCGCCGAGGATCTGCAGTCGGCGACCTACGCTGCCGGCAAGGAGAACGGCCTGGCGCTGAGCGACTGGTTTCGCACCATGTACCGCCTGCTACTCGGCCAGGAGCGCGGCCCGCGCCTGGGCACCTTCATCCATCTCTACGGCGTCAAGGAGACCGTCGCGCTGATCAAGGAGCGCGTGGCCGCCGGCCAGTAGAATGGCCGTTGGGGAACGAACCGATCTGCTCTTTTGTTTAGAACACAGTGAGAAACTGAGCAGCCTACCTGCACTTTGGAAGTACACGACATGACCAACAAGGTTATCGAACTCGCCACGCACCGCGCGGCGACTCGCCCCCTATTGCAACGCTTCGAGCGAAGCCTGCCGGCTGGAAACGCCGCCGAGCAGATCAACGCCATCTTGGCGCGACCCGATTACGAGGGCTTCATTCAGTCGCTCAATCCTCAGACCTTATTTCGTCTGATCAAGGAGGCTGGCTGGAACGAGGGCCACGATCTGGTGGCCTACGCCGCGCCCTGGCAGATCCAGGCCTTCGTCGATCTGGACTGCTGGCAGCGCGATCAATTCAGCGTCAAGAAGATGGAGCCCTGGCTGGTCGCGCTGGCCGACAATGCCGACGACGCGCAGTTCAAGCGTGTGATGCGCGGCCTCGAGCCTGAGGTCATCGCGCTCTACTTCAAGGCCCATCTGCACGCCGAGCCTTACGATCCCGACGAGGGCATCCCCGACCACCTCGAGGGCGACGTCGCGCTCAGTCCGGACAACGCCTACGTGCTCGTCTTCCCAGAAGACGAGGACACGACCGCCCTGCTGCGATCCCTGATCAACCGTCTCTACGAGAGCGACTATGCGCTGGCCTGGACGCTGTTCGAGGCGACGCGCTGGGAGCTCACCTCGGAGATGGAGGAGTCGGCCTACCGCTGGCGCACCAGCCGCATGGAGGAGCTGGGCTTCGTCAAATTCGAGGAGGCACTCGCCGTCTACAACTACGTCAATCCGGTGCAGTTTCGCGAGCGCCTCGAGCGCCGCGACATCACGCCCAAGGTGCATGTGCGCGCCCCGCGTGAGATCGAGGTGCCCGTGGTGATCGAGTCGCATGTCGACGAGGACTTCTATTTCTTTCAGATCTTAAAAGAGATCGAGAGCGACACGACCGTGCACGATTTGCTCTTCGAGCTTGGCACCCTGATCAACAAGACCATGATCGGCGACGGCATCGAGCCCGGTGAGCTCGAGAGTGGCCACGAGGTGGCCCGGCGCACGTTGGGCTATTTGAGCCTGGGCCTGGAATTCTTGAGCCGACGCGACGACACGCGCTCCCACGAAGTGCTCCAGGCCGTGGCCCTGCGCGACGTCTTTCGGGTGGGCTACTCGTTGACGCGCAAGCTACAGCTCAATGTGCTCGGCCTCGAGAGCCGGCCCACGCTGAGCCTGATCAGCGGCATTCGTTTCTCACTGCTCAACACCGACGAGGAGGCGCTGTGCGATGCGATCACGCGCGCGCGGCCAAGCTACGCCGAGAACCACGCCGAATTCGACCTGTTTCGCACCCAGGCACAGCTCGACTCGGCTGCACAGCGCGTGGCCATGATCGCCTTCAAGCAGCTCTGGCTGTTCGGCGTCTTGCGCCAATCAATGGACAATCTGGCGGCGCTCGTCTATGGCGGCGCGCTGCTCAACGAGCCGGTCGACGTCACCTTCGACGCGCTCTTTGCCACGGCGATGGCGACCTACCTCACCGGCGGCAGCACCCAGCTGCGCGGCCTGGCGCTCGACGAGCTGCAGGCTCTGCCCGCCATCTTGCAGGCGCGCGCCTGGCAAGACGACGTGATCGCCTATTTCGAGGCGCTGGTCGGCCCGATCCTCGTCGAGCTGCCCCCGAGCGTGGCCAACATGGCCACGCTCTGGCTCAAGGCGACCGTCGCACGCCTCGAAGACGAGCTGGCCAATGTGGACTTTGTCTCGACGCCCGAGTTCTTTCAGAGCGTGCTGCTGCTCAACCATCCTGCGGCGCACTAAAGGCTCGCCCTGCTTTGCCCTGCCTTATCGAAGTTGTTATGGTGTGAGCGTGTCGTACATCGTTTGACTCGCTCACCCGTCACTTCGGAATGCACTGATGAACTTGCTCACGACGCTGTCCAGGCGTGCGTTGACCGCCTGCGCCTTCGCGCTGCTCTCGTTTTTGATCTTGGCCGCGCCGGCCGTGGCCGCACCGCTCGAGGGCCGTCTCACCGACGGGCTCACCGGCACGCCGCTGGCATCGGCGCGCGTTCACGTGCTCGGCACCGAGCTCGAGATGCTCACCGATGCCAACGGAGCCTGGGCCTTCGATCTGCCGGCGGGCCACTACGAGCTCGCGATCGAAATCGAGATTGACGGCGAATTGCAAAGCTCGCGCCTGGTCAACCAGTACGTGCCCCAGGTGATCGCGGCGCGCGCCCACGTCTATACCTCGGCCTTTGTCGACATGGGCTATCCTGCCCTCGAGCATCCAACCGGCGTTCCCACGACCAGCGGGCGTCTGCCCGACGACGGCCCTGAGTCGCTCGATCTCGACGAGCTGCTGCCGCGCCAGCATCCTTCGCTCAATTACTACGAGATCCCGGCCAACCAGCCGCCCACGATCCGGGTTGGGCGCCGCCAGGACCACACCGGCGCCAAGGGCTGCACCGACTCCACCAATCCGATCATCGCCATCCACCAGATGGATCTCGACGAGTACGTCAAGGGCGTGCTTCCACCCGAGATCGGCGTCTTTCGCAACATCAGCGGCGCGCGCGAGGTCTACAAGGCCTTCGCGATCGCCGCCAAGAGCTACGGCTTGTGGTTCATCCTGCGCTACGGCGAGGGTAATCGACGCACCGTCAGCGCCAAGCCGCCCCACAATTACACCTGGTTTCATATCGACGACACGGCCTGCAATCAGCGCTATGACGACCAGCGCATGGCGATTACCAACGAGTCGGCCGACGCCGTCGCCCGGCTGATCATGGTCAAGAAGGGGGCCACAACCACGATCGACAAATACGAGTACGCCGCAAGCTGCGGCAAGCACGGCTCACGGCCGGCCTACCAGACCACGCTGGTGGCCGACAAGCCGCCGACCAGTGCCTGCGCGGGTACCTGGTGCGGCCACAACGCCTGCGCCGCCCACGAGGTCAATCCGGCCGTACCCAACGAAGGCCGTTGCCTGGTGCGCGGTATCTGTCAGTGGGGCTCGGCATCCTGGGGCGAGAACGCCAAGACCTACACCTGGCTGCTCGCCCACTACCAGCCCAACATCGTGCTTCGCGAGCTTGGCTCGACCGCTGGGGCAGGCAAGGTCGTGCTGACCGGCTACGTCTATACCGATGCAGCCAACATCGCCTCCTCGGGCGTCGCTGACGTCAACGTCGCTCTCAGCGACGGGCAGCGCACCGCCACCAACGCGCAAGGCGTCTACTACTTCGATCAGGTTGCACTCGACCTTGGCACCGTCTCTTTGACCGCCTCCAAGACGGGATATCTCACGGCCCGACGCGACAAACAGCTCGAATCGGGCGCGACCAACTGGGGCAGCATCAAGATCGAGCTTGCCCCGGTCGATCCGGTCGGTCCGGTCGATCCCGCCGATCCCGCCGATCCCATCGACCCGGGAACGCCGCAGGCCGACACCGGTGTTGCGATTGGCGATGCTGGCAACCTGGCCGATGTCGCCCACGGCCTCGACGACACAGGTGACGACGGTGTTGTCCCGATCACGCCCGGCACGCACCCTCGCGACAACAGCGACCCCAACGCGCTGGGCCGCCTCGTCAGCCCCTCACATGGCATCGATGGTGGATGCGCAACTGGCGCAGCGGCCAGCAGCCCCAGGCTCACCCTGGTGCTCCCACTGCTCGCTTTCGCACTCTTTGGCTTCTCGCGCCGCCGCCGCCGCTGAACCAACGGCGCCCGCTCAAGCCCCAAGAAACAAAAGAGCGCCGGACATTCGCCCGGCGCTCTCGAAACATTCAATCACGATTTAACCAACTTCAAATCAACCGCCGCTTTCCAGACAGGTCGGCGTGGAACCCATCGCACAGCTCAGGCAGATGTCGATCGGGTAGCGAAAGATATTCGACTCGACCTCGGTGCCTGCGCCAGACTTGCCTTTGATCTGAATCTCGGCGACGAAGGTCACCGGCTCGGCCGGGCTTCCAAGCTTATCCTTCAAGAAGGCTTCGAAGTATGCCACGTCGGCGGCACCTTGCAGGATCGGAATGCCGGTAATCGCGCCGCCGCCGTCGCTCAGCAACAAGATTGTAAAGCTACGATCTTGGGTGAACTCGAAGGTCTCGGTGGTATTGTTGGGCAGATTAAAGACATTGAGCTCGCTGGGAAAGCTCACCGTCGCGCCCGTGGTGTAGATGTAGTTTGCGTCGAGCTGCATGTTCGAGTCCGAGCTCGAGCCGACGCTGCCGCTGTCTGGCAGACGATTGGTAAAGCCGGCGATGAACTTGAACTGATTGCGCGAACCGGCCGCGCCGCTCACCAACAGGCCGGGGCCGCTCGCGTCCTGGCCGCCGCTTTCTTTGATCTCTCGAAGGTTGATTTGACCGCGCGAGAAGAAACCGTCACCGCCCTGGGTGTCCGAAGGAACGGTACACTTGAGAGTTTTGGGGCCACCCTCCTCGCCGTCCTCGAGGGCTCCTTTGTACAACAGACTACCATTGAGCAAGATCGAGGGTTCCTGCTCAACACAGCCCGGTGCTGTTGAGAGGCCAATCAAGCCAGCAGCACATAATAGTAGGGTTGAATTCTTGTTGATCATCATTATCTCCTCAAGCCGCTTCAATCATCGCGGGGCGCAGGTGCGTTGCAGTTCAAATTGTTGGCTGGCAGCTCAGTTGAGAACCAGTATGTCACTTTCCAAGCAAAACTTCCAATTTCAGGCTCGCGATTACTCTTCACCGCCAAAGTCGCTGGAGATCGAGCCGGCCGATTGCATGCCCAGCGCCTCGGCGCGATTGACGATGCGCGGCGTGATGAAGATCAGCAGCTCCGAGCGACGCTCACTCTGCGAGCTGGTGCGAAAGAAGAAGCCCAGAATCGGAATACGGTGGAAAAAGGGTACCGCCGCGATGCTCTGTCCAGCGTTTCGTGTGTAGATACCACCGATGACGGTCGTGTCTCCATCGCGAATGAGCAACTCGGTGTTGGCCTGGCGACGGATGATCGTGGGGTCGCCACGCGCACCGGTGTTCTGGAAGTCAGGCTCGTTTTTGGTGGCCTGGATGGTCAGCTGCACGTTGCCATCGGGCGTGACGTGCGGGGTGACCGTCAACTCGAGCGTGGCATCGACGAAGACCGTCTGCACGCCGGCGGCGCTGACGACGCTGATCGGGATGCTCGTTCCTTGTGAGATCGTCGCCTGCTTGTTGTCCATGGTCAGAATGCGCGGTGAGCTCACGATCTTGGCGTGGCCGGCCTCCTCCATCGCCGAGAGGCGAAGGTTGAGGTTGACGCCGCCGCCAACGCTTCCCATAGTCAGACCGATGGCACCACCGGCGCCGGTACCGGCCGGGGCGGGCAGGTTGACCGCGAAGTTCGGGTTGGACGAGGTTCCGGCCGTCGGCGTCTGGCCGTCGGTGGCACCGCCGCCGATTCCGAGCACGTTGGGAAAGATCAGGCCCGTGGGGTTGCCGTTTCCTTGCGAAAAGGAGATGTCACCGCCCCACTGGATACCGATCTGGCGTGCGAAGGTGTCGTTGGTCTCGACGATTCGCGCCTCGATCAGCACCTGAGGCACCTGGGAGTCGAGGCTCTCGACGAGCATGCGAATCGCATCGAGGTTCTCGCGCAAGTCTTTGATGATCAAGGTGTTGGTGCGCTTGTCCACCGTGACGCTGCCACGGCTGCTGAGCAAACCGTTGACCTGGCCGACCATCTCGTCAGCCGAGGCATAGTTGATCGGCAGCAAGAAGACCTCGAGCGGCTGCACACGCTGAGCGGCGGCGCGAGCGGCGGCGCGAGCGCCCTCCTCCTGGTTGAGCACGCCCTGGGGCGCCACGCGGATCACGTTGCCACGAACTTCAAAGCCCAGTTGAAGCGACTGCAAGATGGTCAAAAACACCTGGTCAAGCGGCACGCTGCGAAGACGCATCGTCACCGAACCCTTGACGCCGTCACTGGCGATGATGTTGACGCCGCCCTCTTTGGCCATCAGGCGCAGCACGTTTTGAATGTCGGCGTTACGCAAATCGATGGTCAAGCGCTTGCGGCTCATGCCCGGAACACTGCTCACTCGCGTCGGGTCAGCGACAACCAGCGGATAGCCGGGAGGCGCCGAGGTGAAGCTCTGACCATCGACGGGCGCCTTCGGTGCAACCTCCTGAGCGTGGCGCGTGCTGGCGCCACCGGCCACGGCCGAGGCGAACTCCCAGACAAGCTGGTTGCCTTCCTGGCGGATGACCTCGGAGGCGTCCGCACGAAGCTCAGCCTCCACGCGCACCTGGCCCGGCTTGTCGGCAAAGCTTGAGACAAAGCGCACGGCGCCGCCTTGAGCGCTCGACGAGAGGGTCTTCTCGAGATGCTTGGGAAGCTGCACGTCGTTGAGAATCATCACGGCGCGGCTGTCCTTCCAAGGAAGCGTCTCAAACTTGCCCGGGTGATCGAGCTCGACGACGATGCGCGAGCGACCCTGGGCGGTGGTCTCCAAACGAATGGCACGCACCGTATTACTGTTGGTGGCGTCGACGGCGACGGCGCGTGCAGGCACAAGGCTTGCGCGCCCGGCGTTGCTGTTGGCAAGTTGGCGCTGGCTGGCTTCGAGCTGAGCACGAGCCTCGCCCAGTTCGCGCTCGATGACGGCACGCTCGCCTTGAATCTTGGCCAGACGGCCTTCTTCGTCGCTTCGTGCTTGCTTGACGTTGGTCAGACGGGCTTCCTCAGAGCGACGCGTGCCTTCGAGAGCCTCGACACGCTGACGCTCCCGATCGATCGCCTCGTTGATCGCCTGGAGGCGCTCGGTGTTGGCATTGACGGCGGCCAGCTGCTCACGACCCTGCTGCTCACGCGTGGTGGTCATGGCCTCGCGAAGCTGGGCAATCTCGGTGTCACGCTGCTCGATGAGCTTTTGCATCTCACCGAGGCGAGTTTGCGCGCCTTGCGACTGCTTTTGAGCCTCGTCGAGCTGCGCCGTGTACTGGCGTGAGCGGTCCTGCCATTGATTGCGCTCCTTCTCGAGTTCCTTGAGCGATGCTTGTGCACTCTGATCACCGCCGGCGGCGCGAAGCGCGCTGACCTGACGCTCGAGCTCGGCCTCACGCTTGCGGGCCTCGTCGAGCTGGCGGCGCTGGGTATCGACATGGGTGGAAGCCTGCTTGGCCTCCTCGGTCATGGTGCTCACCCGAGCACGAAACGCCTCTTTCTGGGTGGCCACATCGTCGAGCTCGGCGCGCGTCTGGGTCAGGTTGCTTTGCAGCTCGTCGGCGCGCTTTTTGGCGTGGGTGCCTTCTTCTTCTTTCACACGTGCCAGGGCCAGAGCGCGCTCGCGGGCGGCCTCGGCTTGCTGAGCCTTCTCGATAGCGAGCTTGCGCTGCTCGTCGAGACGCTCGGCGCGGGCGGTGGCCTGATCACGCTCGCTGGTGAGCGCGTCGAGCTGCTTGCGCAGCCCGCTGACGGTCTTCTCGCTCTTGGCGACTTCGCGCTGTGCGATCTCAAGTGCGTCGTTCTTCTTGGCAATGGCCGACTCGACCTCGCGACGCTCCGCGCCACTTGTCGAGGACAGACGCTGCTCGAGGGCCTTGATCTCGGCCTGGTTCGACTCCAAACGTGCGCGGGTGCTCTCAAGCTCACCGACCGCCTGATCGAAGCGCGTCTGGTTGGCCTTGAGCTCACCTTGGTAGCGCTCTTCAGTCTGGCGCAGTTGGCTCTCGGCCGCAGCAAGCTGCTTTTGCTTGGTCTGCAGCTCGCGCTCGACGTTGGCCATGTCCTTGTTGGCGCCGTTGCGCTGCGCGCCGTCCACGAAGACAACGACCTTGTTGCCCTCGGTGCGCACGTCATAGTGCGCTCCGCGGTCAAAGCCGATGATCAGACGTGTCACGGTCTGGAAGCTGTCCTCGAACTCGATCAGCGCGACCTTGGAGATGACCCCGTTGCCGACGTCACGCGTCAGGCTGTCGCCTTTGATTTTGCTGTTGGAGATATCGACAAACAGGCGCAACGGATCGTTGAGCTTGAAGACCGAAAACGTCGGCACCTCAGAGCCTTCGAGGGCGATGTAGGTTCCGTCGTCGCGCTCGTCGATCTTAAGCGTTGCCACCGTGTTCAGCTGCGTTGCGCCCGCCGAGCGATCGGCTTGAGCAAACGCGGGTGTGCTCAAACCGACCATCACGCACAACAACAAGATTGATAGCTTCCATCTCATAGCACTGACTCCTACGTTTCGCCGCGCCCCGATCAAAAGGCCTTTCTGTCGCCTACGAAGGCGAAGGATTGGGAACACATCATGGGTCTTCAATTGGTCATCCGCCGCTAAGATCGTTTTTGTGACTTTCATTGACGTGGTGGCGCCGTACCCTGGAAGCGGGGATCGGCGGTCGCACGCGATGGCTCTGGTGCATTTTCTTCTGCTCTGGGGCTATCACGGTATTGCTCGAGAGCCTGACGGCCCTGCTCGGTCTGCAACAAGCGCTCGAGCGCCTCACGATCTTGAGAGCTGAGGCCCTCCTCTTCGCCCGAGATATCCAGGTCGCGCAACTTCAAGGTGATCACCGTACCGCCGTAAGGGCTATCGTCTTCGGCGCCCTCGCGGATCTCGACTTCGTTGTCACGGATGTTCGTGATTATGCCGCCGTTGCGCCCGACGCGGTCGCCCTCTTTGACCACATGGCCAAGGCCGTCGCCATCGACGAACATCACCATCGGCACGGCCGTCTCGCTAATCAGCGCGACCAAGGTGAGTTGGCTGATCGCAAACTCCTCGAGCGGCTCGAGCGGGCGCACCTCGCCGACCACGGTGGTGCTGGCAGGCTGAAATACGTCGGCCTCGGGCTGGAAAGGATTGCGCCGGCGGCCAGAATACTCCGGTCGCTGGTACTCGGCCACGCCCTTGGGCTGAGTGACGACCGGCACCGGCGGCGCAGCCTGCACCAACGGCGGAGGCGGTGCCTGACTCGGTTCGTCGTCAAACAGGCCGCAACCTGCCAGCGTCATGAGCAACGCGGCACCGACGACGCTGCCTAAAGCCGAAAGGCTCTTTGTTTGTCTTATCTCGACTACGCTTACCATATTCTTACCTGTTGCTCGCGAATGACCTGGTCATTGCTTTCTGGCATCGGAAGGCAAAAGAGCGGGCACTTACTGGGACTTCAAGCGAAACGTTCGGGCGCTGGCCGTAACCACGAGTATACCCTCCGGGCTCAAACCTTTTGCCCGGCGCGTCAAGGTGACGTCACTGACGTCGACGATGCGCGTCATGCGCCCGATATAGAAGAAGAAGTTCGCCAACTCGTCGTAGGTGCCGACGAGTTCCATCTCCACCGGGATCTCGATGAAATGCTCTCGGACGATGTCGGAGTTACGCTTGAACTTGTTGATCTCCAGTCCGGCCGTCTTGCCCTGATTGTGGATACGCTGCAAGAGACTGGGAATCTCGGCATTGGCCGGCAGCTTCTCACGTGCGACGAGCAATTGGCGTTGCAAGTCCTCAAGGCGCTGCACGACCTGCTCGCGATTGCGACGCAATTGTTCGAGGCGAGCCTTCTCTTGCTGCAATCGCACGATCTCCTGATCGGCCTGCTGAATTTCTTCTTCCATCGGCTTGTGGATACCCATCCAAAATCCGATGAAAATGCCCACCATGATCAGGACCAGAAAGAGCACCTTCTGACCCAGCGGGAAGGAATTAAATTTATCGATAAAATCATTCATAGAAATACGCCCTGAGCCTGTGTCTCGTTCTCGACTCTTGCCACTTGCCTGTCAGGTTCCCTGGCCGGCGACGGCCTTATCGTCGGCCGCCTGGTACGAAATCTTGCCGGTGATGCGAAACTGAACCGTACGCGCCGCTGCTTGGCCCTGGCCACCGGTGGCTGTCGCGGTTTGCACGAAGTCGAGCTGCATGTCGTTGAAGTGGCGCGCCGTGGTCAGACGCTGCAGAAATTCGGCCACGTCGTCGGCATTTCCGGCAAACCCCTCGAGCTCGATCGACTTGTCCTTGTCGCTGAACTTCTCCAGCCATAGACGACGCGTATCCCACTCCACGTTCCAGTTCTTCTGCAACTGGGAGAAGCGATCCTCCTCGTTTCGCGGCGGACTCAAGATCCCTTGCAGCTCGTCGAAGACGCGCACGGGTCCTGTGCGATTTCGCTCGAGGTCGTCGAGCACGCCGAGTTGCTGGCGCAGTGTCGACTCCTCAGCCTCGAGGCGAGCGTGATCGCTGACCTCCTTGTTGGCTACATTGACCTCCACGTTGTGCTGGGCAACTTGCTTCTGTTTGTTGCCGAGCTCCTCGGAATGGATCATGTAGATTACTCCGATTGCGCCGAATTCGGCCAACAGAAGGAGTACAAAGAGGATGAGCTGGGTGCGCCCCGCGGAGCGCCTGCGAGCTTGCTTGATGGGCAGTAAGTTAACGCGAATCATCGTTCGTTCGTCCTCCGCAGCGCCAGCCCCACGGCGATAGCTGCAATGGGTGCCCATCGCTGAATGCGATCAGGCGAAAATTGGCGTTCGTCGTACGAGACATTGCGAAACGGATTGGCCACCTCGGCCGGCACGCCGCTGATCCGAGCGATCGTGCGCACCAGTGAGGGGATCGCCGCCGTGCCGCCGGAGACGATGATTTTGTCGATCTTGCTGTTGGCCGCCGTCGCCGCATAAAAATCCAGCGAACGCTGTATCTCGTGGGCCATGTCTTCGGCCTTGTCCTGGATGATCCGCTCGACCTCCTGGGGCAAGACCTCATCGCTCTTGGCACCGGGTGAGCCGCCCATCTTATACATCTCGGCTTCCTGGTAGGTGATGTTGAGCTGCTTTTGGATCTCTTCGGTGATGTCACTGCCACCGATCGAAAGATCGCGGGTGAACATGGTGATGCCGTCGCTGACGACGTTCATGCTCACCACGCTCGAGCCGATGTCGAGCAGCACGATCGTCTCATCACGATGAAAGCCGTAATTGACCTCGTACATGTTTTGAAGGCTGAAGGCGTCGACGTCGACCACCGTCGGCTCGAGGCCGGCGTCGTGGCAGACGGCCACGTAGTCGTTGATCATCTCCTTTTTGGCGGCGACGAGAACCACGTCCATCTGCCCCTGCTCGGTGCGAGGCGCGAGCACCTCAAAGCCGATGTAGACATCCTTGATGTCAAAGGGGATGTACTGCTCGGCTTCCCATTGAATCGACTCTTCGAGTTCTTCTTGAGTCATCAGCGGCAGGGTAATCTTCTTGATGATCACCGTGTTGCCCGAAACACTGATCGCCGTCTCTTTGGTGCGAATCTTATTTCGGGCGAGCAACTCGGTGATCGCGTCGACGACCACCGCCGAGTTCATCAGAGCGCCGTCAACGATGGTCTCCGGAGGCAGCTGCGTGTAATCGAACGCCTGAAGCTGAAGCCCCTTCTTTCCGCTTTTGAACACACAAAGCTTGACTGCGCTCGAGCCTATATCGAGACCTATGCAGTTTTGTCCCTTCGCCATGTGTTCACTCCTTCTTCCGTGTGTTCGTAGTAATCTTGAGCGCATGTTGCCACGCGTTTCACAGGGGTGTCAAGAAATCTCATTTTGTCGCAAGCAGCCCGTGTCCATGGAATTTGGCGATGGACTGCCTTGTTACTGGTGACGTCTAAGAGATGCCGGCTACTCAAATCCACACAGGTGATTGCACGTCAGCAACGACCCGCCGGTTGCGGTCGATGATCGAGACGTCTTGTTGGACATGACAGCCTCCAGCAGTGTATCCCAGAACTTTGGTGGCGAAAGTTTTTTGTCACCAATTTCGAGGTTGCGATGAGAGTCATCTCACTTATGCACCACAATGGGGGGGTTGGCAATCGGCTTTTTTAGCTAACCTGTTTACTCAAAACACTTAACTGGCTGGAATTAAAAGCCTTTGCTTCACTTGCGGGCACGCCGATGGCCGTGTCAGGGCGCGATGCTCGAAGACGCTTGCAGTCACCACGTCTTGCGATAAACTGAGCGTCTGACTGCCGCGATGTCACCGCAACCATGCTTTGTGTTGGCTTTTTTGCGGCCAGACGTGGAATTTCACGGAACTTGGCTGGATTTTACGTGACGCGGTGGCTACCTTGACGCTTGCCCCACGCCCTAGGTTTTTTCGACAACCCTCATAAAGAATGCGGGATCTACGATGAACTCTGCACATCTGGAAGAATTTCGTCTGCTGCTGACCGAGGAGAAGAAGCGTCTCCTCAAAAAGGCCGCCCACACGATCAAAAATGAGATCGAGCTGTCCAAGGACGACATGGCCGATGAAGCCGATATGGCCAGCGCCTTGACCGATCAGAACTTGAGCCTTCGCCTTCGCGGTCGTGAGCGCTCGCTGATCGACAAGATCGATCTGGCGATCGGACGCATTGAACAAGGCGAATTTGGCGCCTGCGCGGCGTGTGGCGACGACATCGATGTCGACAGGCTGCGTGCGCGACCGGTAACCACGATGTGTATCGCCTGCAAAGAGGAGCAGGAGCGCCGCGAGCGCCTCTACTCCGATTGAGACGGACGACGCGCGCGACATCGCGTTACCCGTTCGCCCACTTTAGGGCGGGCCCTGGTGTGCGCTCTCTTTTTGGGGCAAGCGCGTGGGCTCGGCCGTGCAGCTTCTTGGTCCCAAAAGACACAGGTATACCATGTCCCGCGAGCAGCTCTATCTCTACGAGACAACCTCTTGCACCCAACGCGCAAAGGCTCAGGCCACCGGTTTGGATGTGTATTTCCCGCCCGAGATCGCCGGCTGGACCGACGTGCTCGACTGCCGTGAGGCGCCCTACACCGAGCGCAGCCTGGAGGAGAATTGCGCATACGCCTTGCACGTGCGCAAGCGCTTCATTCTGGTGAGCCACTCCCAGATCGCCCAAGAGACCCCGCCAACCCAGGCCTCTTGAGCCGGGCCAGCGCCAAGCGGCGATTGTCTATCGATGAGTCCCTCGCTATACTCGTTAGTCGAGCAGCACCCAAGCGCACCTGAGACCGACCCAAACTCCCCCGGCGGCCATGGAAGTCAAGTGGAACGATCATACCCTCAAGGTCACCGGTAGCTGGGCCGGGCGCTGGCTCTACCTTGCTCCTGATTATGAGCTGTGGCTCGATGACCAACGCCTCGATCGCAGCGGTGGACCACGGGTGCGCCCTCGTCTCGAGGCTGTGTACGAAGACGCAAGTGGCGAATTGCACCACATTGAGGCCGATCTGGTCTCGATCGTGGGGATCAGACCGCTTTGCGAGATCAGCGTCGAAGGTAACCTGCTGGCCGCCGAGAATGTGCGCGTGCAAAACCTGCTCAACCCCTTGTTGATCATGGTCATCGCATTTTCCACGGTCGTGATGCTCTACGTCGGCCCTGAGGTCTTGCGCGGCTTCTTGTAAGAGACGCTGCTCAAAGCACGACCAGATTGTCACGGTGAACAACTGCGTCGAGGATTTTGAAGCCCAGGATCTGGGCGATGGCATCGCTGTGTTGCCCGGCTATTTTGCGAATGTCGTGGGCATTGTAGACCGTGACCCCGCGCGCAAACGCGGCGCCGCTGGGACCAATCAGCTCCACGACGCTGCCTTCGGCGAAGTCTCCCTCGACCTGGCGTATGCCCGACGCCAACAAGCTCGCGCCGGCTTTTTGCACGGCGAGCACGGCTCCGGCGTCACAGATGAGCTTTCCAAGCGGGCGCGCGCCCGTGCCAAGCCAGGCCTTCGTGCCACCGGTGCTCGTGCGCGTCTGCGCGTACACGAGCGTTCCCAGATCCTGGCCGTCGGCCAGATCGCCGAGAACGTGGCGGCGTTTTCCGGGCGCGATGACCGTCGAGATGCCAAAGCGCCCGGCGATCCGCGCGGATAAGACCTTGGTGACCATGCCGCCTCGCCCTACTCCGGAGACGGTCGGCCCGGCGATGTGATCGAGGCGCTCATCCTCGAGCGCGATATGGCTGAGGCGTTGGGTGAAGCGGCGCTGACCGCTGTCGGCGTCGACCTCAACCTCGAAGATTCCGTCGACATCGGAGAGGATCACGAGCAGGTCCGCACGCACCAATCCGCAGGTCATCGCCGCGAGCTGGTCGTTGTCACCAAATCGCAATTCCTCGGTCGCCACGCTGTCGTTCTCGTTGATGATCGGGATCGCGCCGAGCTCGTGAACCATCTCAAGCGCCATGCGCGCGTTGAGGAAGCGGCGGCGATCATCGAGATCGCCGCGGGTAAACAGAATCTGGGCCACCTTGCGTTGGTAATGGGCGAACTCGGTCTCGTACATCTGAACGAGTCGCGACTGGCCGAGCGCGGCAAACGCCTGCAGGCGAGGAATGTTGGCCGAAGGCTCCGGGCCCAGACCCAGACTCTGGCGGCCAAGTGCCACCGCTCCCGAGGAGACGAGCGTAACGCGGATGCCGCGGCGCAACAAACCGTCGATGTCCTCGATCAGCGAAGCAAAAGTGGTGCGATCGACGGCGTTGGCGTCGCGAAGAAACACGGCGCTCCCAAGTTTGACCACCCAGTGGCGCGTCGGTTCGATGATCTGTGATCGATTCATGGATTTGCCTCTTCGCCGCTATCGCTGTTGAGCGCGACAAGTTTGTTGTCCACCAACGCCTCCAGCAACGCGCGCACCGCGCGCAGCTCGCGGGTTGGCGGCGTGTCGACGACATGCTCGTGCTCGCCCATGGCGATCAGCGCTCGATCGTCGGCGCCTGAGTCCAGGCGATCGTGGGCGCGAACGCTCAAGACGCCCGTATCACCCGTGCGCCAGCTCGCCACAAAACGGCGCACGCGCTCGTCATCGGCCTGCTGGCCAACCGTGAACCGACCTTCCAACAACGTTGCCTGGCCTTGAAAGCGTTTCAAGAAGCCCTCGTGCGTCGTTGATGCTGTCGATTCACAGCGCAGTCGCTCACCGCCTGCATTCCAAAGCCCGTCGCCTCCTTCGCTTTGCCACCCGGAAGCGAC
Source organism: Lujinxingiaceae bacterium (assembly GCA_013697635.1). GTDB lineage: Bacteria > Myxococcota_A > Bradymonadia > Bradymonadales > Bradymonadaceae > JACCWM01. The sequence continues at coordinate 22,599 of JACCWM010000099.1, forward strand.
GCTGTCGAGCAAGACCTGCACGACACCGAGGCCTTCGGACCACAACATGGCGCGGGCCTGCGCGTCGGCAACGCGCCGCTCGAAGGGTCCCGGCAACTCCGCCACGAAGAGTACGTCATCGATGATACGCCACAACGTCTGGCGCCTCGAAGACAGACCATTCTCGGTTTGAAAATCGGCGGTCACGATCAACTCCAGATTACCCTCTGCGTCGCGGCGCAGCCGGCGCGTCTCATCCCAATGGGCCGGCTCGCCCTGCACAACACTGCGCTGCACACGCATCTGAAGGCTATAGACAAAGGGTAGATGCGCGTCGATGACCAACTCACAGCGCGACTGGGGCCGGTTTGCCAGACCACGGGCCAGGGCATTCGCGCTGTGGACCGTCTCGAGTGCGCGCAGCACCCCGACCTTTCCCGGGCGTGTCGGCGCCTCACGAAGACGCTCCTCGACGCTCTCGAGGTCAAGGCCTGCGCGCAGGCTGTCGCAGCCGCAAAGGCTTGCGCTCAGCAGCGTCAGAGCCGCGATGCGCTTCGCCCCTCGAAGCAAGATCATGTGGAAAAAAACGCCCGGTTTCATCGACGCCAGTCTAACACCGCGCTTGCAACAAACAAGCATAAGGCGGCTCCCTGACTATCGGGAGCCGCCTTGAGTGGCGTTCACTTAATGATGGTTTGCCAGGTATTTAACTGCAGCCGCTCGTGCCACCACAATTGGTGCACTTGTAGCAGGCGCCGGCGCGGATCATGATGCTCCCGCAATCGCTACAAGGCGGCGCATCGGCTTGAAGCGTGAAGACGCTGTTACCGGTCTTGGTCGCGTCAAAGAGCACCTGGCCCTCGCGTGCCTTGGCAAAGCCGTTGCCCTTGGCTTCGCCATTGCCCGTCGAAGAAATCTCAAAGTTGACCTTGGGACCGGCCTTGGGCGTCTCGACGAGGCCTTCGTCCTTGGGCCCCGGCTGCCAGGGCTCGGGTGCGGGCGCAAGGTAGGCGTTTCGCTCCTCTTCGGCCAAGAACTTGTCGGCCAGCCAACGGAAGATGTAGTCAATGACCGACTTCGCGATGCGGATGCGCGGGTTGTTCGTCATGCCGCTCGGCTCGAAGCGCGTGTGGCTGAACTTGTCGACCATGACCTGAAGGGGCACGCCGTACTGCAGTCCCAACGAAATCGAGGTCGCAAAGGAGTCCATCAGGCCACTGACCACCGAGCCTTCTTTGCTCATCACGATGAAGACCTCGCCAGGTTGTCCGCCGTCATACATGCCCACGGTGATGTAGCCCTCGTGTCCGGCGATCGAGAACTTGTGCGTGATCGAGGGCCGCTCATCGGGCAGACGGCGGCGCCGGCCGGTGTAGTCCACGGCAGGCGCAGAAGCTGCGAGAACCGAGGAACCAACCTCCTCATTCTTGGTTGACAAGGGTTGGGTGCGCTTGCAGCCGTCACGGTAGATGGCGATAGCCTTGAGGCCCAACTTCCAGGCATCGACGTAGATTCGCGCGATCTCCTCGACGGTGGCCTCGGGCGGCATGTTGACCGTCTTGGAGATTGCCCCGGACAAAAACGGCTGTGCCGCCGACATCATGCGCACGTGGCCCATGGGCGCGATCGAGCGGCTACCATTGGACGGCTCGAAGGCACAGTCGAAGACCGCAAGATGCTCGTTGCGAAGTGCCGGCGCGCCCTCGATGGTGTCGTTCTCCATCAGAAACTCGAGGATCGCCTTTCGCTCCTTGTCCGAATAGCCCAGACAATGCAGGGCCTCGGGCACCGTCTGATTGACGATCTTGAAGTAGCCGCCACCGACGAGCTTTTTGTACTTGATCAGGGCGATGTCGGGCTCGATGCCGGTCGTATCACAGTCCATCATGAAGCCGATCGTGCCCGTCGGCGCAAGCACGGTGACCTGGCTGTTGCGATAGCCCACGCGGGCGCCAAGCTCGAGCGCCTGGTCCCAGCAATTGCGCGCGGCAATGACCAGAGGATGATTGGTCAGCGCGGTCCACTCATCGGCGATCTTGTCGACCTGCTCGCGGTGCTTGGCGATCACACGCAGCATCGGCTCTTCGTTGATCGGATAGCCGGTGAACGGGCCGGTCGTCTCGGCGATCGCCGCCGACTGGCGGTAGGCCTCACCGCACATCAGGGCGGTGATCGCGCCGGCGAAGGCACGGCCCTCGTCGGAGTCGTAGGGCAAACCGCGCGCCATGAGCAGCGCACCGAGATTGGCGTAGCCCAGGCCCAGCGGCCGGAACACGTGAGAGTTCTTCTCGATTGCGGCCGTCGGATAACTCGCATTTGAGACCATGATCTCCTGGGCGGTGATCGTCAGCTCCACGGCGCGCTTGAAGCTCTCGACGTCAAATTCACCCTCGGCATCGCGAAAGGTCATCAGATTGAGGCTGGCCAGATTGCAAGCCGAGTCATCGAGGAACATGTACTCCGAGCAGGGGTTGGAGGCGTTGATGCGATCCGTGTTGCTGCAGGTGTGCCAGGCGTTGATCGTCGTGTCGTACTGCATGCCAGGATCGCCGCATATCCAGGCCGCCTCGGCGATGCCGTTCATCATCTCGCGCGCCTTGTGGGTCTCGACCACGCGTCCGTCCGAGACGGCGCGCGTCGACCACGGGCCATCTTGCTCGACCGCGCGCATGAAGTCGTCGGTTGCGCGAACGGAATGATTGGCGTTTTGAAAGAACACCGAGTCGTAGGCGCCGCCGGGCACGTTGAAGCCGCCGTCGTAGCCGGCATCGATCAGAGCCCAGGCCTTCTTCTCCTCGTCGCTCTTGCTCTTGATGAAGTCCGTGATGTCCGGATGGTCGGTGTTGAGGATCACCATCTTGGCGGCGCGGCGCGTCTTGCCGCCAGACTTGATCACGCCGGCAAAGGCATCGTAGCCCTTCATGAAGCTCACCGGGCCGCTGGCCTCGCCACCTCCGCTGAGTTGCTCGCGGCTCGAGCGAATCGGCGAGAGGTTGGAGCCGGTGCCGCTGCCCCACTTGAACAACATGCCCTCGGTTTTGGCCAAACTCAAGATCGAGTCCATGGTGTCGCTGACCGAGTTGATGAAGCACGCCGATGCCTGGGGCTTGGTCTCCACACCGACGTTGAACCACACCGGGCTGTTGAAGGCCATCTTCTGGTGCAAGAGCAAAAAGAGCAGCTCATGGCGGTAGATTTCGGCGTCGACGCCGCTGGCGAAATAGCCGCTGGCAATGCCCCATTCGGTGATCGCGTTGGTGACGCGGTCAAGCAGCTGGCGCACGCTGGTCTCGCGCTGTGCGGTGTTGAGCTGGCCGCGAAAATACTTGGAAACGACGACATTGGTGGCCATTTGCGACCAGTGCGCCGGCACTTCGACATCTTTTTGTTCAAAAACCAGCTTGCCCGTCTCGCTGCCAATCGACGCCGTGCGCCGCTCCCATTCGACGCCATCGTAAGGATGCGCCCCGTCAACGGTAAAGAAGCGCTCAAAGCGCAGGCCTTGCTCGCTTCCCTTGAACTTGCGCACTTTCGGCTTGGCGGTGCTTGTGGATGATTCAGGCAGGGTCGGTTCAATCGACGTGGTCATACGTCCTTCTCCATGGATTTTTTTGATTATCAATTACGTACTTTCTTTACGGCTTGAGCGAGCCCAATGAAGGGCCCAAAAACACAGCCAAGGGGATTGGCTGGCCATCAGTTTCAGAGACGCATCGGCTGCTCTAACGAAGGCCAGCATAAATTAACGCCCGATCCTGTCAACCACATATTGTGTCCAAAAACGATCAACACCACTAGATGTTGGACACGAACCCAAAAATATCAACTCCTTAGGCACCCAGAGCTAAAGTCCTTTCTTGAAGTTTGCCTCGGTGATCCTAGCCGCTGCGTGCGCCCGCCGGGCGAGCTCTTTTGTGCGCGTCGATGACCCCAAATGCGCCCTTGCCAAGGCTTCATCGCGTCACTCGCGAATCCGATCGTCAGCGATCAAAACCTGGTGTATCGTCCCACCATTCGGTGTCGGACGATGTGGCAGCGATCGCACTTCATCACAAGAGACCCTCGACGCTTCAACGCCCGGTTGGAGTCGCGCAGCGGTCAGGTCATTTTGGAACAGTCATGCGCAAGATCGTGGTGTTGGGATGTGGTTTCGCTGGCTACAACACGGCACTGCAGCTCGAAGAGGGGCTGGGCGGTCGTCGGCGCGTTCAGTTGACGATCGTCACAGACAAGGCTCACTTTTTGTTTACGCCGCTCTTGTATGGCGTGGCCACCGGTGAGCTGGACATGACCCATGTCGCCGTGGGGCTCACCGACCAGTTCGCCTCGACGACCCAACTCGTGATCGATCCGGTGCGTTCCATCGATTTGGCCCGCCGCGTGATCATCTGCGAGCAAGAGGAGGTCGCATTCGACTACCTGGTCGTCGCGCCGGGCTCGGTCGTCGATTGGGGCGGCCACGAGAACTGGAAGAATTTCGCGCACACATTCAAGGATGCCCGCGACGGGGTGCTCGTGCGCGAGCGCCTCACCCAGGCTTTTGCCCAGGCCGCTCGGCTCTCCGATCCCGGCGCGATCCGCGCAAAGGTGAGCTTCGTCATCGTGGGCGCCGGCGCGACCGGCGTGGAGCTGGCCGCCGAGTTGTATTCGAGCATACGCGCCGATCTCCTTCCACAGGCGTCGGCGCAGGTGCGCGAGCTGTTTCGCTTCGTGCTCGTCGAGGCCGCCGACAAGCTCTTGCCCCAGATGCCCGACGAGCTGCGTGCCGTGGCCCAGCCGTATCTGGAGAGCATTGGTGTGGAGTTGCGCCTGGCAGAACGCGTCGTCGAGATCGCCCCATCGCGCGTCATGCTCGAGAGTGGCGAGGCGATCGAGGCCGACAACATCTTTTGGTGCGGCGGCGTTCGCGCTCCGGCGTTTTTGGCCGAGGCCGGCTTTGAGACCGACGCCAACGGCCGCGTGTTGGTCGAGAAGACGCTGCGCGCGCGCGGTCACCAGGGCATCTACGTCACCGGCGATGCGGCGGCCGGTGACCCCCTGCTTGCTCAAGACGCCCATGTTGCGGCGCAACAGGCTCAGCTCGCTGCTCAAAATTTGCTCGCAGATCTCGCAGGTCGATCCAAGAGGCCGATCGAATTCGAGTATCGGGGCAATCTCGTGACGCTGGGCCGTGGCAACGCCGTGGTCACGATGCGCAACAAGGCCATTGAAGGCAAAGCAGCCTGGCTGATGTACCGGCTCTTTTATACGGCCATGATGCCGCATAATTTGAAGAAGGCTCGCCTGCTCAAGGACTGGGTGGCCTCGCGATCCCACAGAAGCGAAGGGCTGCCGGCTTCACGCCTGCTCGAGGACAGTGGGCCTGCGAAGCTTGCCGACGACTTGTAAAAAAGAAACGGCGGGTTGTTTCCAACCCGCCGTCAAGACGTCCGTTGCGCTGGCTGCGAGGCGCTATTGTTTCATGCGTTGCAGCTCGCGCTTGAGCAAATCCTCGGCCGAAGGCTCGGCTGCGGTGCTGGCCGACTTGGTCTCGACAGGCCGCTTGGCTGCTGCTTCAGCAGCCTCAGCAGCTCGGCGCTGACGTCGTTCGGCGCGTGCGCGCTCCTCTTCGGCCGAAACCACAACCGCCTGAGTTGGCTCTGGAGTCTCGGCCGCAACCGCCGCCTTTTCTTCGCTCGGCTCGGCAACCTGTGCTGCTTCCTCGCCCGCGCCAGGCTCTTCGACGGCTGTCGGCTCCTCAGGCGAAGCCTCGTCGACAAGCTTGGCTTCATCAACCGCGGCCTCGTCTGTGGGCTCCGACGCCGTGAGTTTGGGCGTGGGGCGCTCCGGTGCAACGACTCCCTGGCTACCTGGTCCGGCGATGAACCAGTAGGCTCCAAGCGCCAAGGAAACGCCCAAGATGACCAGGACAAAGACCGGCATCTTGCCTTTTTGCTTGCGCGCAGCGGTCGACGAGCTGCTCGACGCTGCTGGCATGTCTGCATCATCGTCTTCGTCGCCCAAGTTGAACGATGCAAGCATGGCAGGCCGATCGGTGGTCTCGGGAAACTCGTCGAGCACGCCCTCGATTCCTGCTGCGATCTGGTCAGCTCCTGGCCCGTCCGCGAGATCTTCCTCGTCGTCCTGGTCATCGGCCAGGGCCGGCGCATCGGGGATCTCGTCGTCTGCAGCAGGCTCCTCCTCTTCGGCTACGGGGGCAGCCTCTTCCTGCTGCTCCTCCTCCTTGGCGGCAGACTCAGGCTCCTCCTCCTCCTTGGTGGCGGGCTCAGGCTCGTCGGCTACAGGCTCCTCCTCTTCCTTCTCGGCGGCCACCGGCAGGGGCGCATCCTCGGATTCGACGGCAGCGGGCTGATCTTCGGGCGCCGCATCCATTTCGGATATGGGCGCTTCGAGAACAACCGCAGACGGCTCACCGGCCAGCACGCTGGCAACCTCGGCCGCCATATCCTGCTCGGATGCCGCGTCCTCCTCGTCACCAGCCATGCCAAATAATGGCGTGCCGTCGTGCGGGCACACGTCGATGGAGCTCTCGAAATTTCTTCCGCAGGTCGTGCAAAAACGCATGTTCGGTGGCCCTCCTCGTGGTGAGCGCGACGCCAGTGGAAATGGGGATGGGCGCGCGCTCAGACGCTGTGTTGTCGCGTACCATATACCAACTCCTACGGTAGGACAACTTACACGATACACTCTTTACGACGGGTCGTGCGGCCAAACAAAAACAGGCCGCAGCGTTGGCTGCGGCCTGTTTTTGTTTGGCGCAAACACTGAGTGGGCGCTGATCTCAGCACCCCCTTGAGGGGCTTAGTTGGCGCTGAAGGTCACGTTGTAGTTGACCTTGTGAACCGAGCCGCTGAGCGAGCCGGAGGCGCCGGCAGCGTTGAGCTTGCCGTTGACCTGCACGGTGTTTCCACCGCGCTCGCCGGTTGCGCGCAGATCGCCCTTATCAGAGACCGTACCGCTGACCGGGACGATGAAGGCCGAGCCTTCACGCTTGCCACGGAACTCACCAGAGACCTTGAAGTCCGGGCGAACGTTGAGGCGAAGCTCGGCGCCCTGGAAGCCGCCACCAGAGATGGCGCGATCGTTGAGCGTACCGGTCTTGGCAGGAACAGCCTTCTTGACGACGGGCTTCTTGGTTTCACCGGCTTCGGCAACAGCCTCGACAACAGCGGCCTCTTCGCCCTCGGGTGCGACCTGAGCCTCGCCAAGCTTCTCGGCGAAGTCCTTGTTGCAGCGCTCCATACGGGTTTCGACGGCCATCTTGACCGTTTCACGACTGGTGAGCGTCTCTTGGGCCTTGGCAAAGCTCGCTTCGTCGAAGCCGTAGCGCGGGTAGATCTCGTTCTTGATCTCGCGAGCACGAGCCGGGTCGTCGATGTGGGCATTGACGCAGGTCACCTCGAAGGCGGCCTTGATGTAGTTGTCCTCGTTGACAGCAGCTTCTTCCGCAGCAGGCTCCTCTTCGACAGCAACAGGCTCCTCCTCGGCCGGTTGCTCCTCGGGGGCGACCTCTTCGGCGGTGGTCGTGGGCTCTTGGGCTGCCTCTTCCTTCTTACACGCAGGAAACACCAAGCCAGCTGCGATCAGGGCGATGCACAATGTTTTTAAGGTACGCTTCATGGATTTCTCCTCCAACTTAATTGGCAAATACTACGGGTGTCGTCGCTACAAGCCGCTGCCTGGCGACACGATTTGGATTGGAACCTCTTATCAAGACCACTATCTGCTTCAAAGAAGCGGACATGCTTTACCATGGTGACAATCAATAGCAATGATGTCATTGGGCCGGATAGTACGTCCGTACGATTTCGTCTGTCAATGCAACGATAGCAACTCGGCCCAAAGCGGCCAAAACCTCCCAGATGAGCATTGCACAGAACGACGAGGAATTGTCAACCTCAGCCACGACTTAGAGCATCAGCGCGACTCCAAAGAACGGTCAACACGGTTGCGCCGGATTATTTGATCGGCTAAGTGTATTGCAGTCCTTAGACTGCATACACGAGGCTTCGGGCTCGTCGCACGACCAAATTTTGACGTGAGAAAGTTGCTCATGCACTACGTTATCGTGGGAAATGGCGTCGCGGGCACGACGGCGGCGCTAGCGATTCGCAAACGCCATAAACCAAAGCACGCCAAGATAACTCTGATCGGCGACGAGTCCGATTATTTCTTCTCGCGCACGGCCTTGATGTACGCCTACATGGATCGTCTCACGCGCCAGGATCTCGAACCCTTCGAGCGAAAGGTCTATGCGCGCCAGGCGATCGATTTGGTGCGCGAGCGCGTCGTCGACATCGATGCGGCCTCGCAGACTCTGGCCCTGGGCTCGGGCAAGAGTTTGAGCTACGACAAGTTGCTGCTCGCCACGGGGGCCAAACCGCGCATGATGCCTTTCCAGGGTGTCGAGAAGGTCAAAGAGGGCATCGTGCACTTTGTGAGCATCCAGGATCTCGACGAATGCGAGCGCCTGACCTGGTCGACCAATCAGGCGACCGTGATCGGTGGAGGACTGATCGGCGTGGAGTTGGCCGAGTGTTTCCACCACCACAAGCTCGACGTCACGTTTTTGGTACGCGAGCCCTATTTCTGGCCGATGGCACTTGGCGAGGAGGAAGGCTCGCTCGTAAGCGAACATATTCGCGCTCGGGGTGTCGATCTTCGCCACGATGAACAACTCGAATTCATGGAGGCGGACGCCCAGGGGCGTATCGCCTCGATTAGCACCAATCAAGGCAACAAGCTGGCCTGCCAGATGCTCGCCGTTTGCATCGGCGTTGGCGCCGATACGGCCTGGCTCAAACAGGCGACGAGCGCGCCGCGCATCGAGCGCGGCATTTGTGTCAACCGGGCCTTCGAGACCAGCCTGGCCAACGTCTATGCGGCCGGCGACTGCGCCGAGATCGACATGGGCTCGGCCGGCCATCGCATCGAAACCATCTGGTACTCCGCCAAACTTCACGGCGAGCTGGCGGCCAAGAGTATGATGGGCGATACGATCACCTACGAGCCGCCGATCTTCTACAACAGCTCAAAGTTCTTTGAGATTGAGTTCACGACGGTTGGAGAGGTGATCAATGTGCCCGAAGGCACGCACGCGCTCTACCGCAAGGCACCTGGAAAGTTCATCACCCAGCGTATTGCTTTCGATGCGCAGCGCGTATTGGGCTTCAACATGCTCGGCTCGCGCTGGGATCATACGGTCTTGATGCGCTGGATTGCCGAGCGTCGCGACATTGACTACGTGCGAGAACATCTTCACGAGGCTCAGTTCGACGTTGAATTCGGTCGCGCGAAGCTTCACCAAATGGAAGAAAAGGAGGTGGTGTCATGAGGCAAAAGGGCACAGTCGGCTGGCTCAAGCACGACGTAACCAACCGCGGTGTTACGGCCTGGCTGCTCTTTGGCGCGCTTTTAGGATTCTATTTGATCCTCTACTATGGCGGCCGCGAGATTGCCGGCTGGCATGTGCCCGACGTGCTCGAGTCTGCGGCGCGCCTGGTGCACCTGCCGAGCAAGTGGACGCTCTACGGCTTGATCTACACGCTCGCCGTGACGGGCGGCGGTATCTACGTCATTCAAAAATACCGCCACAACCGCTATCAGATCATCCGAACGCTGGTGGTCATCTTCGTGCAGGCGACCTTTGCCTTCTCGCTGCCCTGGATCCTGGCGATTTTCGAGCAGCCCGAATACTACTTCAGCTATCTGTGGCCCCTGAAGATCGACTATTTCTACCCTTCGAACATCCTGGCGATGCCGCTGCCCTTCGTCCTCTACAGCCTGCTCGGCTCGCTGTTGATGGTGCCACTGCTCGGCATCTTTTACGGCAAGCGCTGGTATTGCTCATGGGTTTGCGGCTGCGGCGGCCTGGCCAACACCGCCGGGGAGCCCTTTCGGCATCTGACGAGCAAGACGAGCGCCTCGTGGCGCTTCGAGAAGTGGAGCATCCACATCACGCTCGGGCTGTGCCTGTTTACCACCGCGCTGGTCGTGGCCTCGTTTGGCGTGGGCGATCGCTATCCGCAGTTCACCCAGGCGGCGGTGAGCGTGCAGTCGGTCTACGGATTTGTCGTGATGAGCATCCTCTCGGGCATCATCGGTGTGGCGCTCTACCCGATCGGCGGAACCCGTGTCTGGTGTCGAAACTTTTGTCCGATGGCGGCCATGCTCGGCCTGATCCAGAAGTTCGGTCGCTACCGAATCCGGGTCAAAGACGACATGTGCATCTCGTGTGGCATGTGCACCAAGTACTGTGAGATGGGCATCGACGTTCGCGCCTACGCCCAGAAAAACCAGGACTTTGTGCGCGCAAGCTGCGTCGGCTGCGGTCTGTGCGCGGAGGTTTGCCCGCGTGGCGTGCTGCGCCTCGAGAACCGCTGGCACAAGGATCCACAAGAGCTGACGATGGCCACGCTGTTGAACGAAGCCTACAAAGGCTGATTCCTCCCAAAAATCACCCCGGCCAAGGCTCTGCCTTGGCCGGGGTGATCAGTGGCTGGCCGAGCGAGGCGCACTTACTCAGCAGCGGCGGCAGCGGCGGCCACCCAGCCAATCGAGGAAGGCTCTCTGGCGATGGGCAGCTGCGTCAGCGCGGTGGCCGATGCGGCCACTGTTGTCGATGCTACGACGGCCTCGATGTTTTTTTAAATGCATCGATCGCATACGTCGTCTTCGTGCCATAAATCTTGGGCTGCGGGAAGAGTTTATCCTTCAGCTGGCTTGTTTCCACTGCTGAGGCAGGGGATGAGGGCGCCCATTGGCTCCGATGCAAACGGCGACGATTTCTGCCAGAGCGAGCACTTGTTGATCGTTCTTTCGCACCAGATCTTGGCCAAAAGTCAGACTGGTGGTGCCTGCGCGCTCGATCCAAAGGCGAACATACAGCTCGTCAAACAGGCGAGCGGGCTCAAAATAGTCCACGGCAGCTCGGCGCACGACGAAGGCCAGCCCGGCCTCACTCAAGGCATCAAGGCCGAGTTCTTTGAAGGCCATCCAGCGCGCGTGCTCGAAGTACTGCAAGTAAACGGCGTGGTTGACGTGGTTGAAGGCGTCGAGCTCGTAGCCGCGCACGGTGATTTCGATTTGAAACGGTGAGTTCTTGTTCACGCTGGAAACCCTGGGGATATGGCTGATAAGAAGGATGCAGTCGGGCAATGCGCTGCATAGGGCGGGATGATGTCCTGCCTTTCGATTACCATCAAATGGACGGCAAAACGATGGCAACTTCAGCCAAAAAAACCAAGTGCCCCATGTGCAAGAATAGCGCCCTGGGGCGAGCGCAGAATCGCGCGTATCCGTTTTGTTCGCCGCGCTGCCAGATGCTCGATCTGGGTGCCTGGTTCGATGAATCCTACCGGGTTCCCGAGCGTGGGGGCGGCAACGGCAGGTCTTCGTCGAGTGAGGGACAAGAGCCCGGAGAGGGCGAGCATTGACGCGCCTAACGGATCTCGGCGGGCAGCTCGCGCTGCAGGCTGGCGCTGATTTCGAGCTTGGAGTCGCGTGAGATCTGAATGTTGCGAATCCAACGCTGGTGATTGGGGTGGGTGATCTCGATAAAATATTTCCCGGTCACGAGGCTGAGCGGCTCTGCTATGGGAGCGATCATGCTGATCGGATCGGTGGGCCCGTGCGGTGCGTCGAGCTCGCGCACCACGATGCGGATGGTTGCTTGCTGTGGCTCGACGCGAAGCTGCAAGCTGCCATAAAAGGTCTCCATGCTCAGCGACGCCTCGATCTCCAATGGCTCACCGGCAACAAGTGTGATCGTCTGTGAGTGTGACCGATAATCGGGCGAGGAGACTTCCAGCAGGTACTGACCCGGAGCAAATTCGACCTTTTCCAGGTCCTTGGCGCGCGAAACGATGTAGCCATCGATACGAATGATCGCGCCATCTGCGGGCAAGGCACGCACGGAGAGCGTGGGCCAGACGGCCTGGGCCTTGCACTCGCGGATACCCAGGTGGGCCTCGTTGATCACGTCCTGCTCGTTACCCTGGGCGATGTAGGCCCGGTACAAAACGGTGGCCCGAGCGCACTCGCGCTTTTGTTTGAACACCTCGGCCAGGTTGAAATGGGCCAGCGGATAGCGTTCCCCAGCAATGCGGATCACGTTTTCGTAGTGGGGAATGGCCCGGGTCAGCGCTCCGGCCGAGGCCAGACGGTTTCCCTGGACGAACTCCCGATAGGGGTCAAGCGCTTCGGGCGTCTGGTCCTGCGCCCAGGCCAGCGATGTGGGAAGGGAGAAGCAAACCAGAAAAAGAAGTGTGCACCACACCCCTTGCAACAACTTACGCATCAAAAACCACCATTAAAAGCATTTCCAAGAGGCCTTTTAATCGCAGCAACTATAGCGCAGCGGGTGAGCACAATCCAGTACCTATGCGGCCGACCCTTTTTAGGGGGCCGGACGCATGGTTTGGAAACCGTCTTTGATCGCGCATGTTGCAAACTCAGACAGCGGTTCGTCGTCCCTGAATCAGATTGACGACCACGGCGATGATCGCGAGCACGAGCAGCAAGTGAATGAAGCCACCGACGGTGAAACTGGTGACGAGGCCAAGTACCCAGAGTACCAATAGAATAACTGCGATTGTCCAGAGCATAACTTTACCTCCTCTCTGGTTATTGAGTCTGTCTCATCGGCCGATGCCGACGCTGCACAATGCGCGTCTCATCTATGGAGCCGGCAAGGGAACTACGTTTGTGGTGTCATCATGAATCTGTTTGCTCTTCCCCCACAACGATTCATCCACAAAATTAAGCACATAGCCCCTTTGAGCAACGCTTCACCGTGTTGTTGGGTTCAGCGCGCGGCCAGCTCGGCGCGAATTCTACTTTCGAGCTCGCCGTAGGCCATGGCGCCGGCCACGCGCCGGCCGTTGAGAAAGAAGGTGGGCGTGCCACGAATCTCGAGCGTGGAGCCGGCGAGCACGTCGGCGCGCACAATGCGCGCGGCCAAATCGTCGTCGATGCACTGGGCCAGGGCATCGGCGTCCAGCCCGACCTCGCTGGCGTAGCGCAAGATATCGGCCTGGGCCAAAGCGGGCGCGCCGGCGAACATGCGATCGTGCAGCTCCCAGAATTTGCCCTGCTGATTGGCGCAGACGCCGGCGCGCGCAGCGCGCTGGCCGTCCTCCTGGCCAGGCAGCGGGAAGTGGCGAAACTCGATGCGCACCTGATCACCAAACGCCTCGGCGACCTGTTTCAACGTGTTGGCAAGCTCGCCGCAGTGAGGACAGGGAAAGTTCGAAAACTCCACGAGCACCACCGGCGCCGTGGCCGGGCCCTTGCCCGGCGCGTGAGCCGCCCGGTACGTAGACTCCGCAAAGACTTGTTCATGGGCCGCTTGTTTCTTGGCTTGCCTGGCCAGCTCGGCGCTCTCGATGCCCAGATCGGCCTTGACCAGATTGACCGCCAGCAGCAGAGCCGCGCAAAAGACCACGACGAAGGCCAGCGCCGAGCCCGATTTGAAAAGGCCTTTGAATTGGCGAAGCTGCTCGGCGACGACCTTGTGGGGCAACTTGCCGTACCACATCGCGCCTGCAGCAAGGCCGATGGCGTTGAGCCCGTACATCACCGTGCAAAACGGGCACAGCGTCTTCAACACGCTCAGGCTAATGACGAGCAAGAAGGCCGAATACAGACAGCTCACAAAAAACAGGGTCGTCGTGATGCCGGCCGGGCTCCACGGGACTTCGGGCGCTGCTTGTTTGTCCGAGACGGCTTTGGTCGGGATCAGGGTCAAGCAGATGGCACCGGCGTAAAAGGCGATGCCCAACGAGGCGATCGGCACACCAAAAATCGCCGCATACGAGGAATGTGCAGCCGAACCACAGTTGACGAAACCATCGAGATTGCAAAGGCCGCCGCCGACCTGGTTGCCGACCTGGGCCTGGACATGGAGCACGCTCAGGTACCAGCCCGTCATGATCCCGCCTAGCGAGGCCAGTGCGACCGCAAATCGAGCCATTACCTTCGTTGTCTGCATGCTTTCTTCCTGAAATAAATCGATGGGGACGCTTTCCAATCCCTACTAACCCACCACCGGCTCAAAGCATTTCGCCGCGGCATCGACAAGTACGGCAGCCATAGCATGACGTGTTTGCCAGCGTCCATCGCCCGGGGCCCCGCCGCCTATTTCCGCGCTGCCCCCTGGTGGCGCGTCGAATTGCGTGCAACGTTGCAGTCGCGCCGCGTGCATGGGATTAATAGTGGAAGCACTTTGTGTGACTTGCCGCTTTTTAGGATGAAGAGATGCGCTCGATTTGCTTGAAGAACACCGTTTTGATTTTGGGGTTTGCGCTGCTTGCGGCCTGCTCCTCGGATGGCTGTGGCTGTGATGGATTCGAGCAGCGTCCGTTTCCGGCAAGCTCCTATGATCAGACCATTGCAAGCGGTGGCCAGGCGCGCGTGACCAAGGCCGGCTTGAGCTTTATCGAGGCACAGGTTCCCTACTTGCTTGATCAGTTTTTGCCCGGCGGATTGAGCTTTTGCATTCCGCGGGACACGTCGGGCAATCCGTCGATCTGTGTGGCCGATACGTGCACGGGCGGCCAGGAGGGTTGTCAGGTGGATTTGACCTTCGACGGGGCGACGCTGACGCCGGTGCCCTCGCGCCAGCTTCGCGCGAACATCACGATCGGCGGCGTCGACGAGAGTTTGAGCTTCGACTATCGGGTGCTCGGGGTGACGATTCGCTGCGAGGTCAAGCTGCATAAGGCCGGCCAGGCCGATACGGTCGCCGCCCGGGTTTCGGCACAGATTCCGGTCGATCTGTCGGTCGACGCGACCAGCCCGCTGCGCGAGCTCCAGATGTCGATCGGTGACATCGTGCTCGATCTCGATGACGTCGACTTCAAGATCCGGGGCCGCCAGAACCTGGGCGATACGGTGGCCTGTGGTGGGGCGAGCCTTGTGCGCGGCTTGTTTCGCGGCTACATCGAGACCGAGATCGACAAAGTACTCAACGAGACGGCTCAGGGCTTTGCCGACGCCTATTTGTGCCGTGCTTGTGGCAGCGGTCAGCCGCCCTGCTCGAGCGGCTCAACTTGTCGCGACGGCTACTGCATGGTCGGCTCGAGCGATGCCTGCGTGCCAGCGCCGCTTGGCATCGAGGGCAATCTCAACCTGGGCTCGCTGCTTGGAGATTTCTCGCTCTCACCCAATGCGAGCGTGGCGATGCTGGCCAAGGCCGGCGACCATGCCACGGTCGACACGGGCGTCAGCGTTGGTCTGCGCTCGGGTTTTGCGCCTTTGCAGCAGCCTCGCTGCGTGCCGCTCGAGGCCCACCCGCGCCCGCGCGCGGTGGCCGTGCCGCGCTCAGCGACGATCAACGCCGACACCAAGCCCAACTCGACGAACACCTTCATGTTGGGCATCGGGCTGCACAAGTCGATCATCGAGCACATGCTGTGGTCGACCTGGGCCAGTGGCGCCGTTTGTCTGGAGATCTCTTCGGCCGACGTTGAGCTGTTGTCGACGGCCACCTTCGGGGCGATCTTGCCAAGCATCCGAGAGCTGGCCGGCGGCACGCCGCGCGACGCGTTCATTCACATGGTGCCCCAAAAACCGCCGACGGTAACCCTTGGCGCCAACACGATCGCAGCCTCGGGCAACACCTACACGATCGTCGAGCCGTTGCTGACCATCGATTGGAGCGATCTGGACATCCACGTCTTTGGCTTCGTCCAAGACCGCTTCACGCGCTTGTTCACGCTGCGCGTTGACATTTTGCTGCCGATCGCCGTGGCCCCAGACGGCATGGGCGGCATCAGCCCGGTGATGGACGATCTGGACAAGGCGATACGCAACGTGCGCCCGCTTCGAAGCGAGTTGATCGTCGAAGATCCCCAGCGCTTGATTCAACTCTTGCCCGTCGTGCTCGGCGTGGCCCTGCCGAGCATCGCAGCTTTGGTGACCCAGAGCGTGCAGCTTCCCGAGTTTTTGGGCTTTCGCCTGGTGCTCGAGCAGTCCGACATCACCAGCGTCGACAACGCGAGTTTTATTGCGCTCTTTGCCAACTTTGCGCGTGGCACCTCCCCGCTGCAGGCCGCGTTGCAGCCGATCGTTTTGGCCACACGCGTCGATGCCGCGCGCGTGCTCGAGTCGGGCATGCCGCGCCCGATGGTCGAGCTCGACGTGCTCGCGCTCGAGCGCGGATGGCAAAGCGCGCCCGAGCTCAGCGTCGAGTACAGCTTTCGTGTCGACGAGGGACTATGGAGCCTCTACCAGCGCACCTCGACGCTTGCCATTGAGCATCCCGTGCTCGCCCTACAAGGTGAACACCGCATCGAGGTGCGCGCACGCTATGTCGGCGATCTCCACTCGACGAGCGCAATCGTCTCCGAGACGCCCATTGTCATCGACTATCAAGCGCCCTCACTGTCACTGGAGCGAGACGGCGCGCTGGTGCGCTTTGTCGGAGAGGACGTCGTCGATCATGCGCTCGAATACCGCTATCGACTCGTCGGCACCGCGCAGGCCGAGGCGGCCTGGTCGAGCTGGACTCGCCAGGATTTCGTGGAAGCACGCGCGCTCGAGCAAAGCGCCACGCTCGAGGTCGAGGTGCGCGATCGGGCAGGCTATATCAGCGCGGCAAGCCTTCGCATCGTGCCGGCAAAATCGACACGGCCTGGCGCCACCGACGAGCCTCGCGCTGCAGCGGGGTGCCAAAACGTCGGCGCCACTCCCTCGGGCAACGCCTTGATGTTCGGTGTTCTGCTCGCTGGCCTTTGGGCCCTGCGCCGGCGCCGCCTGGCTGCAAGCGCTTTGCTGATCGCGCTCGCTGCCGGCGGCTGCGATTGTGGCGGCGAGCTGGCCGTCACCAGCCCGCCTCATCTGCAGTGCATCTACGACCTGGAGTGCGCCGAGCTTTGCGCCTTTGGCCAGACCGGCTACTGCGAACACGGGCGCTGCCAGTGCGCAAGCCACTGCCCGCAGGGTTGCGGCGAGGGCGAATTTTGCTGTTTTTCAACCAACGCGTGTGAGGCCATTGGCGATCTGTGTGGCAATGAGCCCTGCCCGCCAGGCTTTGAGTTTCGCGCGGCCACGGTCACGCCCAACCGCGAGACGTGCGCCATCGAGAGCTTTTCGTGCGAGTGCGGGCCGCTGCCTCCGATCCCTATCGGTATCCATGGCCCCTTTGCCGACATCGCCTCCAACGGCACCACGCTTGCCGTCAGCGTCTACAACCGCACCTACCGCGACCTGATGGTCGCCACGGTCGAGGACAGCGGCCAGCTTCAATGGTATTTCGTCGACGGCGCGCCCGACGATGGCGAGGTCGTCGCTGATCCGGGCGGGCTGCGCGGCGGAGTCATTGAGCGTGGGCCCAATGTCGGCACGCACACCGCGATCGCGGTCGATGCTCTGGGCGGCCTGCACGTGCTCTATCGCGATGAGGACGCCAAGGCGCTCAAATACGCCCGTGGAGTGCTGCAAGGCGGCGGCGTGTACGCCTTTGAGACGACCACGCTCGACGCGAGCACCAACGCCGGCTTTTGGAGCGATCTGGCCGTGATCGACCAGACCGTGCACGGCGTCTACGGGGTGCGCGAGGGTAGCGCGACCGAGTGGTCCTCTCAGCTTCGCCACATCAGCTTCTCGACCACCGCGCCGCTCGCCCAAATCGTGGTGGTGCCGGTCGTGATCGCAAGCTCCGAGAGCTGCGCGCCGGCTTGCACCGACCGCGGTTATCCGGGCGCGACGGGTTTGTACAACACCCTTCAAAAGACAAGCGACGGCCTGCTGGTCGTGTTCTACGATCACAGCAAGGGCCGAATCGGGCGCGCCCGCTTTGCCAGCGGTCAGTGGGAGCAGCCGACGATGCTAGCCGTCGGCACCGGGCCTTATGCTGCGGGTGCGATCGATGCCAGCGGCTTGTTGCACCTTGCCTTTATGAACCGCACTGGCCTTCGCCACTTGCAGACCGGAGTCGGCAGCCCACGCGCGGCGGCCATCCACGAAGGCGTTCGCCAAGCCGCCCATGGTTACTATGCCGGTTTGATCGGCGAGAACGTCAGCCTTCAGATCGCGGCGGACGGGCGCGTCGTGGTCTCATTTCACGACGCCTTCGATCACGCGCTCTATGTAGGCGTCTTGGAGGACGAGGCTTGGAGCGTACAAAAGCTCGCGCCCCAGGCCAAGCAGCCCGGCTCACACGGTTTTTACAGCGGGCTGACCGTGCATGGCTCAGGCCTTGCGATCGTCGAGTTTGTGATCGACAACCAGGCCAGCCCACCACAGGCGCGCGCCGTAGTCCATCGGCTGCCCTAGCCAATGCGCGCCAATACTTGTTATTCGACGCGCCCTTTGGGTATAGTGGTCAGCGTGCCATCACTGCAGATTTTTTAATGATGAATAAGGATTGTTGCATGTTTGAGCAAGCGAGGTCGCCGCGTCGACCACTGTGGATCGCACTGATGGCCATGAGCGTTGTGATGCTGGCAGCGTGTAGTGACGACGCCTCATCGACCAAGGGCTGCCCGGCCGGTCAGATAACCAACCCGATCTCGGGAGGCTGTGAGCCCGTCGATTGTCCCGCTGGCCACATTTTCAATCCGATCAAGGGCGCCTGCGTGATCGGCAGTGGCCCCGATGCCGGTCATCTCGACACCGATCCCTCGGGCAGCGACGCGGTGACGCAAAACAACGGCCTTGGCGACAGTGGGCAACAGCCGGGCGATACCAACACCTCCAACAATACCAACCCCAACAACGCCAATAATCACTGCACGGGCCTGGGTTGCGATGACGACGTCATCGTGGTACCCGATACCGGCCCCGGCACCCCCTATCGGCCTCAAGATCCGGCGCAGGCGCAGTACCATAGCTGTACCAGCGCCGATACGCGCAACCTGGTGGCACCGAAGTTTCTCTCGCACACGGCGGGCAATTACCTGCTGACCACCGAGCGCAGCGTCAACGCCTCGCTCGTCACGCCGACGGCGGGCCTGCTCAACGCTCACGTCTTCGAGGATACCCAAAACAAGTTCACCGGCTTTGTCGTCTCGCTTGCGCCCCAGGCCAACCAGACGACACCGGCGATGCTCTCGCAGGCGCTCTTGACGAGCATTCAGAGCATCACGGGCATGAATACGGCCAGCCTGCGCCACGCCGGGCGCCAGACGCTCACCCATGATCAGATGTCGGCCGTCACGCGCGCCTCGATCCTCTTGCCCAACGGCACCGCTCCCCACGTGGCGCGCGACGCTATCCTGGCTCGCCAGATCGGCTTGACCGCACAGAATCTGGGCCACACGCTGACGGCAACCTTCTCGGCCAACGCCAACGCTCCCAGCGTGCTCGTCTACCAGATTGTGCGCCGCTCCAACCAGCAGTACGTGCTGATCGCAGCGCTTGCCACGCTGGCCGACTACGAAAACGACGCGCTCACCACGGGCACGCGCATCGACGATCTGGTCAGTGGTACGGCCCTGGCCTACGCCGACGAGTCGATGACCGATCAGTGCGTCTCCTATACGATTCGCGACACCAACGAGGTCGACATCATCATCTCTCTCGATGCCTCCGGCTCGATGAGTGGCGTGCAAAACGCTCTGGCCAACTTCGCCCAGGAGTTCACCCAACTGCTCGATGCAACGGGCGCTGACTGGCGCGTGGGCATCACCGGCGTCGACTGCGACAACATCCAAAACGACGCCGGTCTGAGCCAGGAGTACCGAAACCTCTGGTCGACCGCGAGCAGCGGTGCGGGTGGCATCTTTGGCATCGAGATCTGCAAGACGCCTTTTGGCATCGGCGGCAGCGGCAACAACGGCAAGCTTATCGGTGGCGGATTCACCCGCGATTTCCAGCAGATCGACAGCCGCATGCGCCAGGTCAGCACGACCGGCTCGGAGTACACGTTGACCATGGGTGTTGCCGCCATCGATCGCAGCTTGCCTCGCGCGGAGAACTCCGCGAGCAAGATCCGCCCCAACGCCGCAGTCATTCTCGTGGTCGTCACCGACGAAAATGAGGAGCTCTTCAAGCAGAAGTTCACCTTCATCGGCGGAACGAATCAAACCCTGACCGGCGCCCAGCGCACCGAGATGGAGGCCTTCGCCCGGCCCTGGATCGAGTATCTTCGCCGTCCCGATGTCGACGCCCCGGTCTTCGGCCTGTACTGGCTGCCCGGCCAGCCCTGCGCTGGCGCCACAGACGTCGCCCACGACATCGACCACTTCGTCACCCAGACCGGTGGCGCGGGCGGCTCGGTCTGCCAGGGCGACGTCACGACGACCTTTCGCGACATCGCCGACGCCACGCGCGATTTGACCTCGGGCCTTCGCCTGATCGGCGCTCCGGTGGCCACGACCATCCGCGTGGCCAAAGAAGGCCCCAACAATGTGGACTCCGTGCTCAACCGCAGCCGCATCGACGGCTTCGACTTCGATGCGACCAACAACAGCGTGCTCTTCGAGGGCCCGAGCGCTCCCCAGGTCGACGAGCGCGTGGTCGTGCCTTATATGCGCTGGAATCGCTCGGTGCAGCCGTGTGAGACGACCTCGCAGTGCACGGGCACACGCAAGTGCATGAACGGCGTCTGCCGCTGAGCCCTCCGATTGCTCATTGCTAATTGCCCAGCGCTCAGAATACGATAGCGCGCGAAAATGGGCCGAAACGCCCTAAGCGTTTCACGGAGAGCAGTTCATGGCAGTAAAGCGCAAGACGATCCGCGATGTGCTCGATTTGTATCGCGCGCAGACGCCGATCTCGATGGTCACCGCCTACGATTACACCTGTGCTCGCCTCGTCGAGCGTGCCGGCATCGACACGATTTTGGTCGGAGACAGCCTGGGTAACGTCATTCAGGGCCACGATACGACCCTGCCGGTGACGATCGAGGACATCATCTACCACACGCGCGCAGTCATGCGCGGCAACCAGAGCGCGCACGTCATCGCCGACATGCCGTTTATGAGCTACCAGGCAAGCGACGACGACGGCGTCAAAAACGCCGGGCGTCTGCTCAAAGAGGGGGGCGCGCAGTCGGTCAAGGTCGAAGGCGGCGCTGCCCTGGGGCCGATGATCGAGCGCATGACGGGCGCCGGAATTCCGGTGGTCGGCCACCTTGGCTTGACGCCGCAGTCGATCCACGCCTTTGGCGGCTACCGCGTCCAGGGCCGTGGCGAGGCTGCCGCCACCCGACTGATCGAGGATGCGCGCGCGCTCCAGGATGCCGGCATCTTCATGCTCGTGCTCGAAATGGTTCCGGCCGCGCTCGCCCAGACCGTGACCGAGGCGCTGCAAATCCCGACCATCGGCATTGGCGCGGGCAACGCGACCAGCGGCCAAGTGCTCGTGCTCTACGATCTGCTCGGTATGAACAATGATTTCCGACCCAAATTCGTCAAACAGTACGCGAACTTGGAGAGCGACATCGTCGCCGCGCTCGAGCGTTATCGAGACGAGGTGCGCGCGCGTGTCTTCCCCGGTGAGGAGCATGCGTTTTAGGATGCACGCCTTCGCACCCACCATGCATGTACTCGACTCGATCGAAGCACTGCGCGCCGCACGCCGCGCGCTCGTCGGAACGGTGGCCTTTGTGCCCACGATGGGCTATCTGCACGAGGGCCACCTCTCCTTGATGCGCGCCGGCTTGCAACGCTGCGACCACCTGATCGTGAGCATCTACGTCAACCCCACGCAGTTCGGGCCCAACGAAGACTTGAGCCGCTATCCGCGCGACCCCCAGGGCGATCGACTGCGCTGCGAGCGCGAAGGCTGTGCGCTGCTGTTCATGCCGTCCAACGCCGAGATGTACCCCACGGGCCACGCAACGCATGTGAGCGTCTCGGGGCTGACCGAGGGTTTGTGCGCGACGAGCCGTCCTGGCCACTTCGAGGGCGTGGCCACGATCGTCACCAAGCTGTTCAACATTGTGCAACCGGACGTGGCTCTCTTCGGAGAGAAGGACTATCAACAGTTGGCTGTGATTCGCCGGCTGGTGCGCGATCTCGATCTGACGACCGAGATCGTTGGCTGCCCGATCGTGCGCGAGGATGACGGTTTGGCCATGTCCAGTCGTAATCGTTTTCTTCAACCCGAGGATCGTCTGCCGGCGCGCAGCCTGCACGCCGCGCTCTCGCTGGCGGCCGATGCCTGGGCCGGCGGCGAGCGCGACGCCGGCCAGCTCGTCGAGCTTGCCCGCACCCACATCGAGCGCCACGACGGCGCGCGCGTCGACTACATCGAGTGCGTTCACCCCGAGAATTTGCGGGCCCATGAGCGCGGCCGGCTCATCGCCACCGACGAGGGCGCGATCATGGCGCTCGCGGTATTTGTAGGATCGACGCGTTTGATCGATAATATGCGCCTTGATGGCCCCACCCACGATCGACCAGCCGACAGAGCCCAGCCATGATCACCTCGAAGACCGCCCTCTTGCTCGCCGCAGGCCTGCTCACGACGACCACCATGGCATGTGGTGAGGCGCCGGCCGCGGCCGCCGTCCAAGATCGATGCGAGGCCGACCTCGTCGCCGCCATTGGCGTAGGCAAGGCGGGCAACTACAACCTGGCTCTGGAGCGCTCGCAGATCGACGGATCGTCGATGACGACCCACGAGATCACGCTCAAGCTTGCCGATGTTGCGCGCGCGGACAAGGGCGACGTCGTCCCGCTGCTCATGCGCATCTACGACAAGCACAACTCGGGCGACCTGCTCAACGCGCTTGCACGCCTGACCGACGACGCCCCGCTGGTGTTGGATGTGATCGATGCCACCGAGATCGGCGCCGGTTCACAAAACCGCACCGACTTGACCCGATTCGATTGCGGCATCTCCAAGGGAACGATCTGCGTGCAGGTTGGCCTCGACACCAACGGCGACGGCCTGATCCTCAACAACGACGATGCCGCCTACAATGCCTCCTCGGGTCAGGTCACAATCCGATCGATTCAAAACGTCGGTCAGCGCATCAACCTCTCCTGGGACGTCCGACTCGGCGCGAACATCCTGGCCTTTGGCGACACCAGCACCGGCAACTTTACCGGCTGCGTGCGCGCCAAGTACGAGCCCGGCGGCAACAACTACTGGCTGCTGCGCTAGGCCGAGGTGAACTTGGCGAGCCTGCTCGCCTGCTCGCCGGAGCGCCTGCTCGCCGGAGCGCCTCGGGGCATCGATCTTGGGCCCCGCCCTTTCCATTCTCGCCGTCGAGATTATCTCTTAAGTAACAAAAGTTACTGAGCGAAATCGAGGACTTGGCCGCGAAGCTGCCTGCATAAGCAGGTACACTCGCGGCTCGCCTTTGCGCGGCCTGCGTTTGCAGTCGTCAGGCCGTTCATCAATATCAGGGCGTAGCATGCGACGAGCGAAACCTGCAGTCAGCATTCGGTACGTCAGATGGCCGCTGCTTGTGTGCCTGTTCTGGCTTGGTTGTGGGGATACGGCGGACAACTTTACACCGTGGCCGGTGTCGACCCATCCCGATGTGGGGGCGATCGATGTGAGCGAGGCCGATTGCTGCGCCTCCCAAGACTGCATCGATGCTCCGGCGAAGCTGAGTTTGGCCTGTGATCAGCCCAACGCGCTTGGCCTGCTGGTCGCAGGCCAAGCGATGCGCGTGAGCGCAAACCTGCTCGATCAGCCGGGCGGGCCGTCAAGCTCGTGTGCGATCGAGGGCGGACGCTCGCAGGTGGCGTTTCGCTTTCAAGTCGATGCGCCCAGCCGCCTCGACTTCGAGATCGTGCATGCGGCCGAGCTCGATCTGGTCATGGAGCTGCGCGAGCATCGCTGCGACGAGGCCGCGGGAGCGCTCTTTTGCACCGATGCTGAGGACCAGGTCTACTTCGCCGAGGCCGGCAAGGATTACTTTCTCATCGTCGAATCGCGCGACGGCCAATCCCCGGGGCCCTTCGAGCTGCGCGTGAGCGCGCGCGGCGCGCTTTGTGCACCGGCCGGCCAGTGGAGCTGCGAGGCAACGAGCCGCGTGCAGTGCTTTGGCGGCCAAGAGCAGCGCAGCTTCCAGTGTGCCACGTCGTGCACGGGCGACTCCTGCGCAGGCGACTCCTGCGAGAATGCGATCGAGGTCACGAGCTCAACGAGCTTCTCGGGCCAGAGCGCGGCCTATACCAGCGCCTTCGACTTCTCGGACAAACCCGGTTGCACGAGCTCGGGCATCAGTGGGTTGACGACGCTGGGCCAAGATCTCGTCTTCTTTTTGCCCGGGCTCTTGGCCGGCCAGAAGCTCTTTGTCGACGCTTTGACCAACGACACCAACGACAATCTGATCGCCGTGCTCGACACGTGCAGCGCGCAGGCCGGCTGTGTGGCGGCAGCGAGCATCGGCAACCAGCTTCGTTGGCAGGTCGAGCGCGGCGGCGACTACTATGTGATCATCGACAAGACCACCTCCACGGCGCGCGACTTCCACTATCGAATCGAGATCGACCCTTGAGATATCCTTGCAGACAACTTGGCCGCGCGCTCGCCATCGCCATGTGCCTGGCGATCCTTGTGTGGGCGTCATCGGCCTATGGCTGGAGCTTTCAGCGCGAGCAAGTCGCCTGCTTCGAGGCGCAAACGACCGCGATCGTCAACGCCACGCCGGCGACCATGCTGATGCTCGATCGCTCCGGCTCGATGCGCGAGCTCTCGCAGTATTGTTGCGTCAGCGAGGCGCGCTGTGGCTATCTTTGCGGGCCCAGCTTGTGGACATTGGCTACGGTGGCGATCGAGGCCGTTGTGCGTGCTCTGACCCAAGACAACGGGCCTGACGAGGTGCTCTTCGCGCTGGGCTTTTTCCCTTACGTGAGCATCGACATCGAGGCCGACGCCGAGCGGGCGGACACCTATGCACGAGTCGTCGCGCGCCTCGACGCCTCGAGCCCTGGCGGCCACACGCCAACTGGAGCGGCCATCGACGCGATGCGCGAGAGTGCAACCATGAACATGGTCGAGCGCCCCGTGGCTGGCGTGCTGATCACCGACGGCGTGCCCACCGGCGGCATCGATCCGCTGGGCGATGCGCTCCTGGCTGCCTGCGCGCTACGCGCCCAAGCCAAGAGCATCTACGTGATTGGCTTGAGCGGCATGACCGACGAGGCCTTCAACAACAAGATCGCCGCCGCCTCCGGCACGGGCTGCTGCGGGCCGACAGCCACGCCGGGCTGCCCTGACGGCGTCGGCCTCGATCCCTGCTCGACGCCACAGGTCGATAAAACCACCTGCCACGGCAGCTTCCAGGCCTATTCCAGCGACGGTTTCAAAGACGCGATGTTGCACATCACCCAGGAGATCGTTTGCAGCGTGGCCCTCGAGACCAGCCCCGATGATCCGTCGGCGCTACGCGTCACGGCCGACGGCGCGATCGTCGGCGAGTCGGTCCCTTATCGCTCCTCAGACAATGCCCAGGGTTGGTACTACCCCAACGCGATGCGCGATCGCATCGCCCTGAGCCCCTTTTACTGCCAGCGCCTGCAATCCGGCGAGATCACGGCCATCACCACCCAGCTCGCTTGCCAGTGTGCGCAGACGAGCGGCGAAGCCTGCGAGGTCGTCCATGCCGCGCGCGACGTCTGCCCGCAAGGCCAATGGAGTTGCGCCGAGGGCCTCGACCGCTGCCTGCCAGAACCGCTCGATCGCTGCCCTTTCCCCTGCGTCGGCTACCAACTCGGTGCACGTTGCCACGTCGACAACGGCGCGCCGGGCTTCGATGGCGACGACGATTGGCTCGAGGAGACCAACCGCTGCAAGATCGGCGCGATCACCTGCACCGAGGCAGGCCCTGTCTGCCAGCAACTCTTCCAGGCCATCCCCGAGCTGTGCAACGGGCTCGACGACGACTGCGACGGGCGCGTGGACAACATCGTCGAGAGCTGGGCCAAGCCCCAGTTTCAGTCGATCAACCTCGATCCGGCGATCACGGCGACCTGTCACGAGCGAAACGCCTGCCTTTGCCCCGACGGATCCGCGGAACACCTCGGCATCGGCAACAGCGCCAGCGCCGAGTTCCACGCCCATCTGCGAGACTGGACGCCGGTCTGCCAGTGCGCCGCCGCGCTCAACGACTGAGCTGGCCCTGCTGGCAACAAGACTAGCCGCCAGTTGAGACCATCTGGCGCAGACCCATCACCCAACAATCAGGGCCAAACTCCATCACAGCCTCAGGGCGCGTGCGTCCGCGCCCCTTTGGCCATTGCGCAAAACTTGTGGCATACTTCCTGCTGTTAGAGCACACCCAAGACGTGTATGGATATGTTTTGCCAATGACTATTTGCTCAAGCTGGAGTTTCAACGATGCGCTTTAAATACCTCGCCTGTGCCCTCGCGCTTGGTTTTGTTGGATGTGGAGAATCGAATGCACCGGCGCCCGCGCCCGAAGGGCCGCACAGCCTCTCCGGGCTCGAAGGCAAGGGTGACAACTACATCAGCAGCAACGCGCGCGAGTTCGAGATGCACGGCCTGGCCCACGTCGCCCTCTCAGCAGGCTTTGCCGAGCTCGACGAGGAGGCCCAGAGCGTCGAGCTCGACAAGCTCGTGCAGCGTCGTCTCAGCGTGGTGACCAAGGCGATCCAGAGCCACGTCGAGAAGGTCGTTCGCGAGTCCAACCAGGGTGTCGAAGACGATCGGGACAAATACTTCACCTTCTTCAAGCGCAATTCGGCAAACACCGAAGACGGCGTGCTCGTCGACGACGAGCGGGCGCTCTTCGAGTTCAAGGTCGAGTTCGTCGGCACGCCGACGCTGCTCGCACAGGTCGCGCCCGATGACACGGCACGCCGCGTCTTCGAGGTCGAGGTCAAGGATTGGAACGAGACCACCGGCGAGCGCGTCGAGGTCGAGATTCGCGAGAGCCCGAGCACCGACGCCTTTCCCAAGTACGACGAGCTCTTCGCCGATGGCGTGCTCGACATCGGCATGCACTTTGGCGGCGATTACAACGCCGGACGCTACGATCTCGAGACGGCGCGCTGGACCGTGGAGACCTTGCTTGGACCGGGCTGGAGCAACGCCGAGGTCACGAGCTTCGAGGAGCTCGGCTTTGATTCCCCACCGTTTACGCGCAGCGTGCTCGTCGAGGGCAAAGAGGTCGAGATTCGCGTCTTTATCTCGCATGCCGCCATGGACGGCCCCGGCGAGCAGCATCTGCTGGCCGAGGCGGTCAAGAAGAGTCTGGCCGAGCGCGACATCGTGCTCTATTCGGGACATGCCGGCAGCGGCGCGGGCTTCATCCTCGACTACTCTCCCAAATACGAGATCAAGGCCTCGGACTTTGCCACGATCGAGCTCTCCGAAAAATACCAGATCTATGTGCTCGACGGCTGCATGACCTATCGCACCTATGTTGACGATCTGCTCAAGAATCCGGCCAAGAATTTTGACAACCTCAACATCATCACCACGGTCAACACGACGCCGTTCTCGGTCGGCTACCAGGTCATCCACCAGTTGCTCAACTGGTTTACGATGACCGACGACTACGGCAACCACTTCCCGGTGAGCTGGCAGCGCATGTTGCAGGGGCTCAACACCGAGGAGCACCACAACATCTACTACGGCGTGCACGGCGTCGACACCAACCCCAAGCTCAACCCGCACGCCAGCGAGGGCATCGCCTGCAGCCCGTGCGAATCGGACAACGACTGCGGCGCCGGCGGCAATCTGTGCCTTGGCTACTCGCTGGGCTCGGCCTGCGGCGTTGCCTGTACGACCGACGAGGCCTGCGGTGAGGGTTACCGCTGTCAGGACGTGATCGAAGATCCGGCGCAGTTTCATATCCCCAAGCAATGCGTGCGCAAGAGCTTCGACTGCCGTTGAGCGATTCGAACGACCAAGGATGCCGATGTCGACCGAACCATGGCTATTGAAGAGCAAAGCGGCGATCGCGGCCATCCTTTTGGGCTTGATCTCCTGCCAGGGTGGCCTCGATCTGAAGTCGCCTGCCGGTGATGCCGACCTCGCCAACACGACCGACACCTCACAAGACGCTAGCCAACAAGGGGCTCGTGACGGCCACCTGCCAAACACCTCAGAGGTCGGCAACGACGCTCACAGCGGCCCGGATACGACCTGGTCTCCCGACGTTGGCGATGAGGTCGGCGTCGATCCCTGCGCCGGCGTAGTATGCGGCCAACAGGCCGCGTGTCTGCAAGGCCAATGTGTATGCAACCCCGGCTTCGAGGGCAACGCCAACACCCAGTGCACGCCAACGGGGCCTTGCGCCAGCGTGGAGTGCGCCTTCGGCTCATTTTGTCTCGAGGGCCTGTGCCAGTGTGACGCCGGCTTTCGCGACAATGGCGCCGGCGGTTGCGTGGCCGACTCTCCGGGCGACACGGCGCTGCGCACACGCGATGAGGTCTGCCAGAGATGGAACGCCGATTGGCCGACGATCTCGACGACGATGTGGGCGCGCGAGCCGGCCGATCAATGCGATTGGGGCGAGCTGCACCCGCAGGTGATCGCCGACGCCATTCGCCGCACGACCTTGTTTCGCTGGGTCGTCGGCCTGGGCCCGGTGACCTCAGGTGCCCACTATCTGAGCGTCACCCAGGCCTGCGCGACGACCTTGGCTGCGCGCAATCAGGGATTGACCCACAGCATTCCCACCGACTCGCCCTGCTATACGCCGGAGGCAGCCACCGGCGCCGGATCGAGCAACATCGCGATGGGCGTGCATCACCCGGCCCAGAGCGTCGATTTGTACATCGGTGACGTGGGTGTGCCCAGCCTGGGGCACCGGCGCTGGATCTTCAATCCGCCGATGGCGGCCACCGGCTTTGGCCAGCGCAACGCCTACTCCTGCATGGCCGCCTTTGACGGCGGCGCCCAGCACAACCCAGACTATGTGGCTTATCCCGCGCCGGGCATCTTTCCCCAGCAGGCCTTGATCGGCGTGTGGTCGTTCAGCTCCAATCGCTATGGACTAAACGGCACGCCCCAGGTTGAGATCACGCAGGTCGCCAGCGGCACCGTGGTGCCGGTCACCAACGTCTACAATCCCGGCGGCGGCTACGGCCAGCAGACGATCGGCTGGCAGGTGCGCAGCCAGGACTACCCACTCGACACCGAGCTCGAGGTTCGCATCACTGGCCTCACCGGAAACAACGGCGATACGGTGGTCTACCGCCTGACGATCACAGCCTGCTGAGAAGCGCGACCTGGTCGCCGGCAGATCCGCGCCTGTATAGCCGGGGGTTCGACATGCCCTCAGACTCCGGCAAGCGCTGCTCCAACCACGTGGAGCAACTTATGCCCAAAACCTGAACACACCGCCTGCATACGCCAGTGCCTCATTGAGCAGCCCCCGGGCCGGCCTGCTCTCTCAGACCAGACTGGCCAGCGCTGGGAGCGCGCGGCGCTGGCGCCCGGCGCGGCGTCGTTGCCCGGCGCGAAGCGGCTTGTCACGATCGCCATGGTAGCAGGCCTGAGCATAGCGCAGCTTGTGCTCGAGCACGCCCAGGGCGCTGACCGGCACGGGCACCTTGAGATCGTCGAGCACCTCGGCGGCAGCGAGCAGCCCCGTTTCGCAGGCGCCCTCCATAAAGCCTTGAAAGTCCTGCGAGCAATGCTCACCGGCAAAGTGCAGGTTGCCCACGCGGCGGCCTTCCTGACCATAGTAGGCCCACTGGCCGGGCGAATAACAGGTGTAGCTGCCAAGCGCGTAGGGCACGCTGGGCCAGTGCATCCGAATCGCGCTGCCTTCGACGTAGGCGGCCGCCGCGCCGGGGAAAATCTGCTCGACGCGTGGCAACAATTCGACCAGTCGCTCCTCGGGCGTTCCCTGACCCATGCGCATACCGCTCGTGCCGCCCACGAAGTTCGTGAGCAGGCCGCCCGCTCCACCCTGGCCGCGCGAGGTGTCCCAGATGCAGTGAAAGCCCCCGTCGGTTATCGCTGTGCCGGCCGCGTTGTGCTCCTCGCGCCAGACGCGCGAACTGAATCCGCTCATCAGCTTGGCGTTGGTGCCGTAGTCGACCTGCTCGATCACCTCGCGCTTCAAGGCGTCCATCTCGACCTCGAGGCGCACCTTGCGAAGGGTGGTAAAGGGGATCGCGAGCACGACGTGCTCGTAGCGCTCGAGAATAGGCTCACCGGCGCGCTCGAGCGAGAGCGTGTAGGATTGGTTGGACTCTTGCTTGATGCCGACGAGTACGGTCTCGAGCGAGATCTGCGCGCCGAGCTCCATGGCCAACCGCGTGGTGAGCGTGTCGTTACCGCTGTGCACGTGGAAGCGCTCGTCGCTCTCGCCGAGCAGCAAGAAGGAGTCGGTCGTCTCGAAGTCGATCAGATAGAGCAGATTGAAGACCGATTGCTCCTCGGCATCACGGCCATACTCGGCGGTGTAGGCCTCGATCAGAATGCGCTTGAGGATCGGCTCGACACCCTGGGCATCGAGCCACTGCACGATGTTCATCGCGTCGACGCGCTTGAACTCGTCGTCCTGGGCCTCGGCCAGCTTCACGGTCGCGGCCATGGTCTGCGCCAGCGGCTTGAAGGCTTCGATGATCTCGCTCTCTAAAATCTCTCTGCCCTCGAAATAGAAGATCTCGTGGTGGTAGCCTTCGGGCGCGTTGGCCAGCAAGTCGTCGACCTGAACATCGAGCTCGCGCGCCAGGGCGTGCATGGCGACATGGTTGGTGTTGATCAGCTCGCCGCCGAGCTCGGCGACCTGCTCATCGGCGTATTTGCCTCGCGCCGTAAACATCCGGCCGCCGACGCGCTTGGAGGCCTCATAGACATCGGCGATCACGCCGGCCTGCTTGAGCCGATAGGCGCAGTGCAAACCGGCCATGCCCGCCCCGATCACCGCGACCCGGATCGCCCCCTGACCCTCGGCGCGCGGCTGGGCGCGACAGGCGCTCGCACCGAAAGGCAACACCGCGGCCGCCGCCACCCCCAGAGACACCTGCAAGAAATCGCGGCGCGACGCGCTGCCAAGCCCCTCGAGATGCTCGGAGAGCTCGTCGACGGGTACGCCGCTTTGGTCGGACACCCAGGCAGTTTGCAGCATACGGCGCACGGTCGAGAAAAAAGGCGAACGAGACATTAAGACTCCTTACAAAATTGGGGTTCATCATCATTATGAGCCCCATTTTTCTATCAGAATCTTCGCAGATGAAAAGCCTGCGTGCCCCTCGATGTGCAAATACTTGGCAGGTGTTCGTTCTAATCAGCGCGCGAAGCTCAACGTATAGCGCACCGGATCGTCCAACCACTTGCTGGTGATCGTCGTGTGCACGCGCATGGTCGTGCCGGGCGCATCGAGCTCGTAGACATCGCGGCGCATGCCGTTTTTGGAGCGCATGGTCTGCGTGATGCGACGCCGCTCGATCGCCTGGCTGAGGTCGTGGAGCTCGCCGCCGCTGCCCAGGCGCTGCACGGCACGCCCATCGAGCGGCGCGGTGTTCGCCGGGCGCTGCTCGCACTGAATCGTGCTGTTGTGCGCATCGAAGCCAAACGTGAAGCTCGCACAGGGCCGGGTCAAATCGCGCAGCTTGCTGCGCGCCGTCGGGCGCACGAAGATGCTGGCCGACGCCGTCGCCGCGACGATCGCCTGCTCGATGTGGCGCTCCATCGCCGCCTGCTCCTGCTTTGCGCCAAAGGTGCCCGTAAAGCGCTCGCGCGCGGCCTTCAAGACGTCCTCGGGCTCGGACGCCATGGCGGGCGCGAAGAGGGCACCGAGCATGAGCGACACGGTGGTGGTGGCTGCGCGAAGAGTCATTCGCATGGGATGCCTGAGCGAGCGTGAACGATACGATCCGGATACACATACCGCTCATAAAACCATGAAAACATTAAAGATATTGCTAGACGCGCGTAACGCGGCGAAGCTCGCGGTACAGGGCCCTGGCCACCAGAACCGAGGCGAGCACGACGATCAGGGTGATGATCGCCGGGCCAACGGGCGCGGGGGCTTTTTCGCCAGCCCTGGAGCTCGGCGTCGGCTGCGCAAACCACAGCCTGGCGGTCGTCCCGTTGAACAGCATCGCCTCGCCGACCAGCGGCGCAAGCCGGTAGCGCCGGCCACCAAACAGCCCGCGGCTTGGCGCGCCAAAGACCGTCGCCGAGCGCATGATCGCCGCGTAGCTCGCGCCGTCGCCAAACATGCGCGCCGGGCCCAGGCCAAGGCCCGTGGCCGCCATGCCGATGCCAAAGATGATCGGCCCGCTGTCGACGTCAAAGCCGTGCTTGGCACCGGGCGGCCACTCGCGAAATCCACCAAAACCCAAGACATCGCTGCCATAGGCGCTTCGGTAGCGCTCGTAGAGCTCGCCGGCCTCGCCAGGGGCAAACTGGGCCATGTAGAGGATCGTCCAACTCAGCCCGCAGCCGCGCGGGATCTCGGCGTACCACAGCGTTTTGAACAACGCCGAGTGATGCAGGCCGTGTGCAGCATCGGTACGCTTGGCCATCTCGCCAAGCCAGCCGCGAATCGGCGCCTTCGACAGGCTCGTGCGGTGAATGCGGTCGTACAGATGCAGGCTGGCAAGGGTCACCGCCTGGTCGGCCGGCCACTTGCCGCTGGCGAAGGACGCATACGAGCGGGCGTGAAAGTCGCCATCGGCCAGGCTCATCGCGCTCAAGTGTCGGCTGAGCCGGCGGTGCAACGTGTCGTG
This sequence comes from Lujinxingiaceae bacterium, assembly GCA_013697635.1. Taxonomy (GTDB): domain Bacteria; phylum Myxococcota_A; class Bradymonadia; order Bradymonadales; family Bradymonadaceae; genus JACCWM01. The sequence goes on from JACCWM010000099.1 coordinate 55,142, forward strand.
CTCCTTGGAGGAGCTGACATGGCGGTGGATGCCCAGTATCAGGTTGAGGTGGCTGTGGTAGAGGTTGTGCTGGCCGAGATCTTTGACGTCCCTGGGATCGCTCTTGTAAGGCGCAAGCATGAGCGCGCGCCGGGCGATCTCGGCCGTGAGCGGGCCGAGCTCCTCGCCGCGGTCGGGATCGGCCGTGGCCAGGTTCATCATGCCCGAGGCCATATGCGAGAGCACGATCACGTCAAACTGCGAAGCGAGCTTTTGGTGAATCTTGTAGCCGTCAAATGAGCCCTGCAAGTGCTCGCGCATGTAGCGAAGCTGGGACTCGCTATGATCGGGGATGGCCTGCCCGAGCTCGGCCTCGCGATCGGTCAATAGTGCCTCGAGCGCGCCGGGCAAAATGCCAAAGACCAGCACGATCAGCACACTGAGGTTGAACAGAACCCAGATTTTTCGGATACGGCGCGTCTTGTTCATCAATCCTCACGAACGGTGTAACGGCCCAGATTTCCTAGCGTTATTCGCGACCACTGTCCAGCGATGGACGCTCTTGAAAATAAAACCACCGACTCGTGACCCTGTGCTTTTTGGCCCCGGGGCCGTCCCCTGTCCTTGGTACGTGCGCCCACGCGACTTGGCATATATAGTGGCCCACGGACGCTCGAGTCCCCATTATTGCGTGGAGCCGTCATGCGCAACGTTGTCTTTGTCGCCCCCCATATCACCGCCAATACCCTGCGCTATGTCGACGCCCTATGCGCGCTGCCCGAGGTGCGCGCGGCGCTGATCTCCTCGGACCCTCTGGGCCACCTGCCCCAGCCACTTCGCCAGCGCCTCGCGGCCTTTGAGACGGCCACAAGCAGCCTCGATGGCGCGGCGCTCGCTGCGGCCGCCAGCCGGCTCGTCGCACGCATCGGCCCGATCGATCGACTCTTCGGCGCGCTCGAACAGCTCCAACTCCCCATAGCTCACGCCCGAGACGTGGTGGGTATCCCCGGCATGGGCGTGGCGATTGTCACGCGCTTTCGCGACAAGTCGGCGATGAAGGCCGCGCTTCGCCAGGCCGAGGTGCCCTGCGCGCGCTATGCGCGTGTTACAAGCACGGCCGACGCCACCCGCTTCGCCGACGAGGTCGGCTACCCGATGATCATCAAGCCTATCGACGGCCTCGGCACCCGCTCGACCTGGCGCCTGGAGAACGACGACGAGCTCGCCCAGGCCCTTCGCTCGCTCGCCCCCTCCCCCGCCCAGCCCGTGCAATGCGAAGAGTTTTTACTCGGCAGCGAACACAGCTTCGAGACCGTCACCATCGACGGCCGCCACATCTGGTCGAGTTCGACCAACTATTTGCCCGGCCCGCTCGAGGCCATGAACACCCCCTGGATCCAGTACTGCGTCGTGCTACCCCGCGAGACCGACACCATGGAGCGCTTTCGCCCCGTCAACCACGCCGCCCTCGACGCGCTCGGCATGATCACCGGCCTCTCCCACATGGAGCTGTTCAACCGCAACGACACCACCGTCGCCGTCAACGAGGTGGGCGCCCGCCCCCCCGGCGTCAACATCATGCCCCTGATGAGCCACGCCCACGGCACCGATTTCGTACGCGCCTGGATTCGCCTCATGGCCCTCGACCAGTTCGACCCACCCCAGCGCCACCACGCCGCCGGCACAGCTTTTCTACGCGGCCACGGCCCCGGCACACGCGTCATTGCCATCCACGGCCTCGACGCCGTGCTCGAAGAGCTCGGCGGTCACGTCGTCGAGCTCTCCCGCCCCCAGCTCGGCCAACAGCGCGCCACAGGCTACGAGGGCGAGGGCTTTGCCGTCGTCTGCGCACCCAGCACGGCCGAGGTCATGCACGCGCTGGCACGGCTGATTCGCAATGTGCGGATTGTCTACGGTTGAATAGCCGGCGGCGATCGTGGAGCCTACGGCGACGCCCGCATACAGCACTGTTTGAACTTTTTGCCAGAGCCGCAGTTGCAGGCATCGTTTCGCCCGGGCGAGCGCTCGACGCGGGTGGGCTGGGGCGTCTGGTCGACCTGGTGGTGGCGAACGAGCAGTTTGACGGCTTCTGCGGCCTGATCGTGGTGGCAGGCGAAGGCGGCGGGTAAAAAGAGGTCTTGGGCCTCGGTGCGCGCGATCCAGGGCAGGCAGGCGAAGAAGAAGCGCAGAAAGCACCACTCCATGCGAAAGTCGTTTCCCAGGCTCGCTCCCAAAGCCATGATCAGCTCATCGGGCGCGTCCTCGACGTCGGTACATTTGTAGGGCTCGGGCAGCTTGTTATCGGCGTAGACGACCTTGCCGACGCTGCGCTGCAGGTCGCTGTATCGCTCCGGGTTGGCGATTACGTCCAGGGCCAGGCTGCAGATCGCGTGGGTGAGCGAGGGTGGTTCGAGCGCGTCCGGGTCGACCGGGTAGCGACGAAGTATGTGCTCGACTTCCTCGCGATGCGCGTTGTGGCGAAGGGCGATGACCGCCAGGGTGGCGACGGCGTGCACGCAACCGCTGCGCACGTCGCTCTCGGCGAGCAGCCTCTCAAAGCTGCGGATCAAAAAGGGCCCGCGCACGGCCGCGCCCCAGAGCGCGCGAAGTCCCAGCGCGATCTGGCCGTCGAGCAGCGCGTGGGCGTGTTTCACCGAGAGGGGATCGCCATCTTTGGGATCCATGTCGAGCAAGAGGTCGCTTGGGCCACCGGCGTTGAGCAGGACGTAGCAGTTGGCCATCTCCCACAAGTCTCGCCAGTAGGTCTGCATCAGATGCCGGTGCTTGACCGCGGCGTTTTTGGGGTGCTTGCGCACGAGGTTCATCAGGTAGATGCGCCGCTTGACGACGCCGGCTGCCGCAGCCTCGAAGCATTCGACGAACTCGGGCTGCAGCAGCGGCTGCAAGGGCAAGATGTCGGCGATGTCCTCAAAACTGAGGTCGTCAGCCTTTCGCCGGATCGTGCCGAGCATTCCGTCGCGGCCCCAGCGCTTGCGCGAGAGCAGGTCGAGGCTCTCGTAGCTCCTTTGCAGGCGTCGGTGAAAGTGCAGATGCCCGTCGAGCATCTCGCGACTCATCACCGGCTTGTTGCCCACGCCCATTCCGGCGCCAAGGCATGTGATGAAGGTTCCCTCGCGATTGACGATCACGTGGGGCGCGCCGGCACCGACATCGAGCGCGATCGCCAGGCGGCCATCTGGCCCGGCGCCCCCAAAGCGCCGCATGATCGCGCGCACAAGCCGCGGGTTGTAATAGAGCTGCTTGGCCAACTCCAGGTGAGTCTTGGAGACGCGCTCCAGACGACTGAGGAAATGTCCATCATGACCATGACGCATGGCTACCTCGACATATGATGAAACGATTCATCTGATTAACGGGTATCCCAATCCAACGGCTCGTCGGGAGTATGTGCGCCAAGTGTAGCACCGCGATCGAGAGCGCGCCACAGGCTGTGCAGGCTGTGCGAACTGAATTGGTGCCGACTTGCAACGCCGCCTCCTCGGACCCGACCGATGCGGGCGATTGTGCTCGATGGCGAGGGCATGCTCGGCGTGATGGGGTAACGGGGGGAGCAAGAAAGCCCTAACGCCAGCGCCTTCTTGAGCTCGGGTGAGCTTCGAGGCGCTGGCGTTAGTAAAGCGAGACGATCGTGACGACGGCGACGGATCAGGTGTCGACTGACGGCACCGGGTAGAGCTCGCCGGTCAAGACGACCACGTCGGCGTGGTTTTCGGCCGAGAAGGTAACCTCAATCTTGCCCGGGTGGCTGTAAAAGCGGCTGTCGACGTCGGCGTCCGACGAGCTGAGCAGGTCGTGGGGGGATTCGGGGCCGAGAAAGTCCACGCGCAGGGTGCGCGGTGTGCCGACCTCGACTGCGCCGTCGAAGGTCGCGTTGGTCGCGGTGTCGGTGACCTCGATCAGGGGCAAGACGGCCTTGGAGTTGCCGTCGGCGTCGAAGAGCTCGATCTTGATGACCTGCATGCCCAGGGCGGTGGCCTGGCCGCTGTTGGTCAGGCGCAAGGTGACCTGGGCGTCGTCGCAATTCATCGGGTAGTAGGTGCACTCGGTGCCCTCCTCGCAGGGCGCGAAGTCGCCCGCGGGGCGGCCTTCGGAGGAAATACCAGCGCCGCCGTAGCCGTCGCCGGGACAGTCGCCGTAGTTGCCCAGGTGGCCGGAGACATAAGCGCCCTTGACGCCGGGCTTGTCGACGTTCTGGTTGTTCTCGCAGGTCGTGCAGGAGGCTTCCGGCTCGTCTTTGTCCTCGGGGCAGCCGAACATGGTCAGGGCGAGGGTGCAGACGGCGACGTAGATCCAGGTTTGGCGTTTCATGATGATCCTCTCTGGGTGGCGTGCAAAATCAACGGAAATCAACAACATCAAAGGGTGTTTAGAAAAGCTTCGAGCGCGTCTTGATCGGCGCCGCTCAGTGGGGCTCCAAAAGGGTGATTGTCCTGCAGAAGCGATTGCAGCGTGGCGTGTCGCCCGTCGTGAAAGTACGGGCCGCCGGCGCCCACGCCGATCAGCGAGGGCACCTTCAACATGCCGGTGCCGCGAAGCGGGCTGTAGGCCGCCGGTGATTGGCCCACGAGCAGGCCGGCATCGATCAAATCGCCGCTGTAGCCGGCGTTGGGGTAGTGGCAGGTTGCGCAGGCAGCGTCGAAGATGGCCGCGCCTACTGCGGCTTGGGCGGCAGGCGAGCTTGTTGGGGCAGGCGGCTCGAGCGAGAGCACGTACATCGCAAGCGCCCAGACGAGCACGCGGTTGGGCCGCGCCTCGAGGCCATGGCCAACGATGTACTGCGTCTCAAAGCGCACCGCAAGCGAGGCCGGCGAGGCGACGCGCACGGCGGCCGAGGCGTTGAGATAACTCTGGTATTTGGCGCCCCAGAGATTGGGGATGGCCAGCGGATCGGCCTCGGTGTCGTCGGTGACATCGACGCGGCCCGCGCCCCAGGCAGCGTAGACGTCGCCGGGGCGGCCGTGGGTCTCGTTGTAGAGCGCGCGGCCCAGGCCAAGGTCGAGCGAGCTGCTCGCCAGGCCGGCCACGCCGTCTTGGCCGTGGCACATGCCGCAGGTCGCGCCCACGCGCTGCTCACCGCGCGCGTCCTTGAAGCTGACCACGCCGCGAAGCGACCCGTCGTCGTTTCGGGCGATGCCCACGGCATCGACGAGCTCGGGGCGCTCAACGAGCCACTCCAGATAATTGTCGCGGCGCATCGGCATGCGCCAGAAAACGGCCTCGCCAAGCTCGAGCCAGCCCTGGCGCGTGGTCGGAACCGTGGTCGAAAACTCGACCAGCGGCCCCAGCTGCGCCGAGGCGCCCTCGGAGAATACCAGCCCGCTCAACGATTGCAGCTCGGGCAACAGATCCCAACCGCCGTCGGCCAGCGCGTAGCCCGCCAGACGCTTTCGCGCGTAGGGAAGCTCGGCGCGCCACAGCGAGGCTTCGAGCTCGGCGCGCCGCCAGGCGGTGTTCTCCAGGTAGTGCGTGGTGTGCGCCTGCATCCAGGCAATGTCGTCTTGCACGGGAGCATCGAGCTCGCCGCATCCGACACTTACCATGGCCCACACGCTGATTATGGAGAGAAGACTTTTCATATTCCGCTTTATTGCACTATGCGTGCCAGCGACGCGTGTGGATGCAAAGCCTGTGCAGGGGCGCATGAAACCTTAGGTAGGCCGACTGCGCAGGCGTCATGCAAGTTCAGTTTTTTGGAGGATGGGGACAGCGCGGCGCCGGTTTTCTGAGGGATTGGGGCCCGTCACCTTCACGCCTCGTTGTTGCGCGCGAGCACCTCGATCGCCTTGACTCGCCTCGAGGCGATCTTGGCGAGCTTGAACGCGGCTCCCAGATTGCCCAGCGAAAAGGCGATCAGCGTCTTTCCCAGCTCGTGGAGATCGGCGTTTGCGGGAAACCACCACGGGTCGGCCTTGGTGTTGCGGTCGACAAAAATCGTGCGCGGGCGCACATAGGTCGGGTAGGAAAAACGGCTGGCGGCGATGCCCGTGCCGGTGTCCTTGACCCCCGTCCAGGGCACGTTGGCCAGCGCGCCGGTGATCGCATGATTGTTCACCAGGGCGATGCCGACCTCGAGCCGTCTTGCCAGCTGCTCGCCGCGGCGCAAGTTACGCGTCCACACCGAACCGTTGAGGCCGTACTTGGCATCGTTGGCCAGGCGCACGGCCTCGTCGGCGTCCTTGACGCGCACCACGGCGATCACCGGCCCAAAGGTCTCCTCGGTGACGACCTCCATGGCGTGGGTGCAGTGATCGAGCACGGTGGGCCGATAGCCAAGCCCGGATTGCGCGCGCTCACCGCCGGCCACGAGCGTTGCGCCTTTGGCGAGCGCGTCCTTGACGTGGGCTTCGACAATATCGCGCTGCAGATGGTTTTGCAGCGGGCCCAGCTCGCAGAACTCGGCCTCGGGGGCCACGCGCAGCTTGTCGGCGAGGCGGCCAAGCCGGGCGACGAACTCGTCGGCGATGGCGTCTTCGACGTAGACGCGCTCGATCGCCGCGCAGTTCTGGCCGCAGTTGTGAAACGCCCACTGCCCGATACCGACGACGGTTCGCTCCATGTTGCAGTCTTGCAAAACGATCGCCGCGTCTTTTCCGCCCAGCTCGATCGAGCAGGCGATCAGCAGCTCGCCGGCGCGCGCGGCGATCTTCTTTCCCGTGGCAACCGAGCCCGTAAAGACCACCGCGTCGATGCCCGACTCCAACAGCGCCGCTCCAACCTCGCCAGCGCCCTGCACGACCTGCACAAGGCCCGCGGGCAAGGTGGCCGCGCACTGCTCGGCCAGCCAGGCGCCCGTGCGCGGCGTGTACTCGGAGGGTTTGAGCACAACAGCATTTCCCGACAAGAGCGCAGGAAACAGCGGCTTGAAGAAGATCGACAGCGGATAGTTCCAGGGCGCGATGATCCCGACCACCCCGCGCGGCACCATCTCAACGACGGCGCGCTTGCCCGGATAGGCGACCATCGACATCGCCACCCGCGTCGGCTTGAGCGCCTCGGCGGCCTCCTTGGCCGCGATTGCCGCATACTCGTTGATACCCGAGACCTCGTTGACGAGCACCTCGGTAGCCGACTTGCCCGTCTCGCTCGAGATGATCGCGACGATCTCCTCATGACGCTCGAGCACCCGCCTGGCAAAGGCCTTGACCGCCGCCACACGCTCCTTGAGCGGCAGCGCCGCCCACGCGCCTTGAGCCTGCCGAGCATTGAGCACGACCTGGGCCACCTCGTCGACCGGCGTCGCGGCCACGGGCTCGAGCGCGCTGCCATAGGCCGGCGAATACGTGCCGGCGGCGGGGATGGGATGTTCTTGCTGCGTCTGGGGCATCGGGCCGGCTCCTCGCGGTTCAAATCGGTGGTTGCAGCGCAAACTACCACGATAATAGCAGAGTAGCGCGGAGAGAGACCCGTTGGATCAGCTTCAAGTCTACCTTGCTCGACCTGAAATCTCCCGCGATATAAGGTTGTTCGAAATGTACGTGGGCAGGCGGTTGCTCAAGAGGCGTGTTCCGAGCGAATTGATAGTCTATGAATTGAAGAACACAATTTCCGGAGTCTTACAATATGAGCATCACATTGGATACAAACCTCGGACGCGTCGCCGTCGTGGTTACGAAGGGAGACCTCCCCGAAGCTGCGCTTGATAAAGCGGCCATCGGCGGTCTAGTTGGGATTGATACAGAGACTTCGGGGCTGGACTGGGCCAATGATCGATTAGGCTTGGTGCAAGTTTTTGTTCCGGCCTTGCATACGGTGTACCTCATACATCCGACGGCGGAGACTCCTGCGCGCCTCGTGACTCTCCTCAAATCCGAGAGCTGGGTGAAGGTCTTCCACTTCGCTCTGTTCGACCTCCGGTTTCTCGCTGCCCGCTGGGGGATCACCCCCCTCAATATCCGATGCACAAAGGTCGCCTCCAAGTTGCTCGCACCGGCTCAGAAGAAGCACAGCCTGGCTGACTTGGTGAAGGCCCGCCTCGGCGTCGAACTTGACAAGACTCCGTCCATTCGGACGTCCGATTGGACCAATGATGAGCTGTCGGAAACTCAACTCCAATACGCCGCGCTCGACGCAGTCTACTTGCCTGCGTTGTTCGAGCTCCTGGAAGTAGAGCTCCAAGAGGCGGACCTCGCTGAACTAGCTTCTCAATCTTTCTCATTCCTTCCGACGCAACTGAGGGCTGACTTACTCGGCGTCGAAGGTCTCTTCTCCTATTGATTCCCACGATCGCTGCACCGGACCTTGACTGCTATGTGCACCTTCCCCGTTTACCAAATAGAAACCTTTGAGTGGATCGAAGAGGAGAAAATCGGAAGTAAGGACAGCGACTGGTATTGCGTCAGAACACCGGCTCCAGGTCTCGAACTCAATGAGCGGTGGATCTTCAAGACGCCGAAGATTTTTCGTGGCGAGATTTGGGCGGAGAAAATAGCCGCGGAGATTGGTCAGCGTATGGGCCTCCCCACGGCCCGTATCGAACTGGCTCGTGGCGAATCGGAAGGAGACGCCATCAGCGGGACGATTTCTCTCAACTTCGCCGATCCCCGCAACGGGCTGACCTTGGAGCCTGGCAACGAGTTGATGGACGCACAGGCTCGTGTCCGGACCTACAAGAAGCATGACAAAGACGGTGTCCTCGCGCTCGACGCCGTCTTCGACTACCTCAACGAGAACAAGGTCCGTGCGCCGCTTGACGCGACCTTGCCCGACGAGGACGCGGCCTTCTACTTCACCGGCTACCTCGTCTTTGACGCTCTGATCGGCAATGTCGACCGTCATCATCAGAACTGGGGCGCTATCCGCACGCGCGATGGCACGCTCCACCTCGCACCTACATTCGATCACGGTGCCAGTCTTAGTCGCGCACTAGGGCCGCGTAAGAGACAGAATTACCTGAACAACAAGCAGCTGGACCAGTATGTGGCTATGTGGCGAAAGGACGAGCCAAAATCCCTCCTCCCGGCCGAAGTGATCGTATTGCACTAATTGACCTGCTGGACTTTTTGGTCAAGCTTGGCCAGACTCACGCGCTGAGTTTCTGGTTGAACGAAGCCTTGACGATTGACACTGACACGTTGCCCGAACTATTTGGCCGGCTGCCGAAGGGCTTGGCGGACCGGGACGTGCAAGAGTTCGCGCGGGCGTTCATCGACTACACGCGGGAAAAGCTCGCCACGCTTCGCAAGGAGATTTACTCATGAAACGGACACTCTACGTCGCATGGCAGGCCATCGAATCCAGAAAGTGGTACACCATCGGAGTGCTGACCCACGAACCTGACAAGGGGTATCTGTTTCGTTACCTGCGAGGAGTCGAAGAAGCCCAGAAGGACGGCTTCACCGGCATTTCCGCTTTTCCCGAGTTCTACCTTTCTTACACCTCGGACCGGCTCTTCTCATTCTTTGCAAACCGAGTTCTCTCCAGTGACCGCCCCTCATACAAGGAGCTCATCGAGCAGGTCGGCCTCCAGCCCGTGGGCGATTCGACGTCGCCAGAGTATCTATTCGAGTTCCTGCGGCGAACGAGAGGTTGGAGGGCTACAGACTCCTTCGAGATGTTCAGCCCCGTAGAGAAGGTCGGCGATGAGTATCGGTGGGACTTCTTCACTCGTGCCCTGCGCCATGCACCTGAAGGTATCCAACGCAGGTGGATTGAGGAGAGTCCAACGTTACCTATGCGCATGGCGCCCGACCTGCACAACATGTCCGATCCCACGGCGGTCTTCGTCATGGATTGCAAGCATTGCTTCATGGGGTTCGTCCCCGGTAACTACTCCTCGACGATCCATGAGCTTGTCACTCGAGCGGTTCCCGGAAGTATTGACCTCCGAGTCTTGCGCCACAACAAGCGAGAGGAGCTCCACCAGAAACGGTTTCTCCTTGAGATGCGCGTGAAGATGCCGGCTGATTTCCAGCTCACCCAGCCACGTGAACTGGAGCCCCTCGTCAACATGGATGAATCCGTGGCATAACACGTCGCGATCAAGTCTTGCACGCCCAACTTTCACCTGCTATCACTATCCGCACGTCTTCATTATCCCGGGACGGGGTCTTGAGCAGTAGATGAAACAGGTCTGGCACATTTTATGTGCTGTTCACGGTTTCGCAGGCTGCTCGTTACACAACCTCTTCACGAGAAGAAATGACTACGGGCGGTCGGCTTTTGTGCGCTCGGGGAGCGTACAAGAGGGAGGTAGCATATGGCTAGCAAGATTGCAGTTCGTTTCAAGTCGTACAGCATGTCGGTTGGGCGTCGTATTCTGGTCCTAACGGCGATCGAACAGATCGCGCAAAAGCACCTCGACACGATGATCGCGCAGAAGGCGGCGCGGGCTATCGCTCAGGAGCGCGAGACCTGGAGCCTGGTCCAGGCGTGGAACAAGAACAAGGGCAAGCGCGACGGCACTCGCCCGGACATGGTGCTGCTCGATGGTGAGGCCGACCGCAGCATGTCGGCGAACTTTCGCACGGCCTCCAACCTGGTCGCCAGCCTTCCGCCAACAAACCCTCTGAACAAGATGGGCCGCGAGTTCATCGCGGAGTATTATCCTGAGGGCGCGGGCGCCGTGACGAGCGTGCGCTACGAGGACCAGCTCACGACGATGGAGCAGTTCCTCGCGGCATGGAACAGCGCCACCTGGCGCGAGCGGGTCGACAAGATGGGCATGCGCCCCTTCATCGACCAGCTCGAAGCGCTCGTGCCGCGCTACCGGGCGACGCTGATGGCGCCGGTTCGCCGCAGCGTGACCTTCGACCAGGTCCGCGCAGCCGAGCTCTCCGGCGAGGATCGGCTGGCGTCGATCGTCGGGCTGGTGCTCGGGTACTACGGTGAGGACACGCGCGCCGACCGTGACCGCCGCGTCGAATACCTCGCCACCTACGACGACCAGCAGGCCCGCGTCGGCGCCTACTACCGCCGCCGCCGCCCCGCACCCGACGTCGATCCCGACACCGGCATCGAGCTCCCCACCGACGAAGACGCCGCACTGCCGGTCCACGTTGACGTCGACGCCGACGCGCCCGCCCAAGCCTGAGCGCAACTCGAACCCCGCTGCATGTTGGCCAGGCGGGGTCGCAAGACCCCACCTGCGCGCTTGCAGGTTGCCTGACCCAACCTGCGGTGGCGATCGATCGTCGCCGCAGGTTGGGTAGGTGGGGTCGCGAAACCCCATGAACTGAAAATTCATTCTGTATGACCC
>JACCWM010000117.1 GCA_013697635.1 Lujinxingiaceae bacterium
CGTGCAGATGCTGTCAATGATGGTTCGTACATACTCTTGCCGGCGTAAATCCTCGTTATGAGGTTAAACAGCCAGGAAATGCTCTCATTTCAAACACCAACCGCACTTGTGTTATATCGACAGGCAGGGATGCCCAGTGTACGGGGTGGGGAGGGGTTAGCTGCGGTAGTGGGCGACCCAGCCGCCGGCGCTCTCGAAGACGCGGATGCACTTGATCGTCTTGTCCTCGCACAGATCGAACCAGTGCCAGGTGCCCTTGGGCACGACGAGCAGGTCGCCGGGATGAACTTCGACGTCGAAGACGCGGTCGTCGGGGGCGTGGATGGTGAAGATGCCGCGACCGTCGACGACAAAACGCACTTCGTCCTCGTCGTGCTCGTGCTCCTTGTCGAACTTGGCGAGCAGGGTGTCGAGGTTGGGCGTGGCCGGTGTCAGCGAGATGACGTCGGCGCTCAGATAGCCGCCGCGCTCCTTGAGCGCCTCGATCTCGTCGGCAAATATCGTCAAGATGCGCTGTTGCTCGGTCTCGGCCTGCACCGCTTTGGCCGCCTCGGTATGCAGCTTCTCGATGTTCCATACTTCGTAGTCGAGGCCATAGCCGCGAACGAAGTCTTTGATCAAGGTGGGGTCGGTCAAAACCGTATCGGTTCCACGTACGCGAAGCTCTGCCATTTGATGCTCCTTGCTATGACAAACAGTTAGAAAGTGTGGGGGGCGCCTAAAACCCTACGAGGTTTATAGGATTTGTCCTTCTTGTGCAACGGCGTGCGCATCCTGCACGAAAAAGTGGCTGGAAAACAGCGCGAAAAATCGAGCTATTCCCAGCCACTTCGGGGCAAAGCGTGCGGCGTCTGATCAGAGCTGGAAAATCAGAAAGCGCATGATTTTTATCATGTCCTCGTTGTAGGTCGCCTGCGACTTGTTATGAAACGAGGTGTAGATCACCTTTCCGCTGCCGGCTTGCTGGTGGGTGACGAGCAGGGCGGCATTAGGGACCGTGGTGCCTTGGGTGCTGCATTCGGCGTTGCCACAGAGTACGGCGTCGCCTTGCAGATGCACAGTCGTGTTGAGGCCGGCGGTGGCGGCGACCGCCCAGTTGTTGTTGACCACAGTGCCTCCATTGTGCGGAAACTGAATCTGGGCCGTGTTACGCCCGAGCAGCGTTTGCATCGGCGCCGAGATCACCTGGGCCGCGATGTTTTGGGGAGCGAAGCCGGCCCAGGCTCCGTTGTCGGTGGTGTCGTCGCCGTGGAAGTCGAGCATGTCTGGAAAGGCCCGCAGAATAAAAGGGTTGGCGCGATCGGAGACGTAGAGGCTCTTGCCGCTTTGCACGTAGGTGCGCAGGCTGTTGACGATCGTGGTGCGCTGTGCGGCGGTGAGGTTTCTCCATAGCTCGCCGCAGTTGATGAACAAGATATTGTAGGCCGCCATCGCGGTCGGGTTGCTCAAGAAGTTGACGCTCTCGGCGAGCCTGCCGCCACCGAAGAAGGGAAGCGGGGCGACGTCATCGCCCTTGGTGTCGAACTCGAGCTGCAAGCTGGTCAAGATGCCCTGCACGTTGTCGTAGGCGCCGGCGATCACGGCGATCTTGACCGAACTGGCCTCGACGCAAACCTTGCTCGCTGCGCTTGCCAGATCGGTGACCTGGCCCTCATTGACAAAGACGATGCGGCTGCTCTCAAACGAGCCCGAGGTCACCGTGATCGTGTGCTGACCGGAGGGGATGTCGGAGTAGACGAAGCCGCCATCGGTGTTGGTGGTCGTCTGGTGTGAGAAGGGCACGCCGTCACAATCGATGCCCTCGAGCAGGACCTCGGCTGCAGCCAGAACGTCGCCCGACGGTGCGCAGGCACGGCCGTTGATGCCGCCCGGACCGCAACCACCTGGCTGCGTGTTGTTGGCTGTGTTGTTGGTCGTGTTGTTGGCTGTGTTATTGGCTGTGTTGTTGGTCGTGTTGTTGGTCGTGTTGTTGTCGTTGTTGTCGTTGTTTCCGGTGTTGTTTCCGGTGTTGTTTCCGGTGTTGTTTCCGGTGTTGTTGCCGGTGTTGTTGTCGTTGTTTCCGGTGTTGTTTCCGGTGTTGTTCGACTGTTGGCCATCAATGCAAACGTTGGTGATCGGATTGAGCGTTTGACCGGCTTCGCACTTCACCGGGTCGGTGCCGCCTTTGCGAACGTCGTCACCACAGGCCCAGCTCAGGCAAGCGACTGCAACCAATACCATCCAAGAGCCTGCAATTCTGCGTTCAAACATGAGATGACCTGCTAGTTGTATTTAGTGAAGAGCGATCGTATGGGGCGTGAACTTAGCAAAATGCAAAGGCGGGTGCAAGATGTGGCTGAATCGCCTACACTCGGGTAGGTTTTACGCCGTGCCAATTTAAACGAAACGTTTTGTCATCGCTGAGCCGTGCCATGAGCGTTGTTGTCAGATGCTGCTTGCTTTCCTTGATCGCGCTCTGCTTCGCCTGCAGCGCCAATGCGTCCAAGATCGATCACTGCGCGCTCCTTGAATGTGCGCCCGACAAGATCTGCATCGAAGTCGCCGACGAGGCGTTTTGCAGTTGCGATGCGACCTCATGCGACGCCGGCCGGGTCTGCGATCAGCAGAGCAGCGAGTGCGTGCTCGAAGATCGCTGCAGCGCAGGCACCCAGTGGACGGCGGGCACAAAGGCCTTTCAAAACGCCAGCGAAAAGGCCGGCTTTGACGTGCTGGCCGCCGAAGGCGTGCGCATTTCGACGGGGGATATCGACGGCGATGGCTATGCTGACCTCGTCGTTCGTCGCACCGGGTCGGTGGGTGACGACCCGTCCGGTACGCGCACGGTCTGGCTGCTTCGAAACCGCGGCGATGCCACGTTTGAGGACGTCACCCACGCCTCGGGGCTGTTTAAGAGCCGCTATGATTCGGCCAGCGCGATTGGGCGGCCCGCCGAGATTGTGGCCTGGGCCGACGTCAACAACAACGGCCACCTCGACGCCGTGACCATGTATTCCAACCTCGACGCGGCCAACCTCTTGTTCGAAGGCGCCGAGATCATGTTCAACGACGGGGCCGGCAACTTTAGCCTGGGCCCGGCCTCGGAGCCGCTGCACCGCGCTGGCGAGCTGGTCTCGCGCGGCGGAGCGGCCTTTGTCGACGTCGACCGCGACGGCTTCATCGATTTGTGGATAGGCCACGGCAACACCTCAGCCCAGGGGGCCACGCAAGACACCTTGTTGCTCGGCGACGGCAGTGGCCGTTTCGTCAACAAGACCTGGGAGTCGGGCATCTTCACCCAGCCCTGGTCGAGCATAGCAACGCTCAACGAGGCGCGCTCACACAGCAATGCCTGGTCGGTGGCCGCGTGCGATCTCGACGGCGACGGCACCGCCGAGCTGCTCGCGGCCTCCTATGGGCGCGCGCCCAACCATCTGTGGCACGGCACGCGCGGGAGCAACGGGCTCGTCTTGTTTTCCAATCAGTCGATCGCGAGCGGCTATGCATTCGATCACCGCGCCGACTGGAGCGATCACGCAGGCGCGCGCTGCTACTGCAAATTCAACCCCGATGCCGCCGGCTGCGCGGGAGTGCCCGCGCCCAATGCCGCGGAGTGCCAGCAGGCCTCCGATGTCTTTCGCTGGAACCACGACCAGGATCGCGAAGCGTTTCGCCTGGGCGGCAACAGCGGCACGACGGTATGCGCTGACATCAACAACGACGGTCGCCTCGATCTGCTCACCACCGAGATCGTGCACTGGGACGTGGGTTCATCGAGCGACCCGAGCGAGATCTTGTACAACAGCGGGGAGCCGGCGCTGCGCTTCGATCGCCCCGGCAACGAGGTGACCGGGTTGGTGCGAACCCATGCATCGGCGCGATTTGACGACGGTGACATCACCGCCGCGGTCTTCGACTTCGACAACGACGGGCGCCTCGATATCCTGATTGCCTCGACCGATTACGCCGGCACCCGCGCGCTGCTCTACCACCAGAGAGCCGACGGCAGCTTTGAGCCGGTGCCGATCAATCTTGGCATCGATTTGCCCAGCGCCCATGGCATCGCCGTCGCCGACTTCGACGGCGATGGCGATCTCGACGTTGTGATCGGCCACTCGCGGGCGCGCTGTGACCGGGGCAACACCTGTCTGGACAAGCCCCACGTGCGCTACTTTGAGAACGTAATTGGCCAGGGCGGCAACTGGGTTCAGCTCAAGCTCGAGGGCGGCCCCAAGACCAACCGCGCAGCGATAGGCGCGCGCATCACCGTGCGTACAGGCGATCTCACCCAGACCCACGAGATCGGCGGCGGCCACGGCCACTACGGCATGCAACACGATCTGGTCGCCCATTTTGGCCTGGGCAGCGCCTGTGAGGCCGAGGTCACCATCCGCTGGCCCGATGCCGAGCTGAGCGAGCAGAGCTTTACGCTGCGCCCGGGCTACCGCTATCACGTCGTGCAGGGCGCAGTGCCCGTCGCGGGCAAGTAAGTTTAAAAAACGTCAAACCATCGAGACCCGCATGTCGAGAAAGCACTTCAATGTAGAGAGCGCGGCCGTTTGCCTGCTGCTGTGTGTCGGGCTGGTTGCATGTTCGTCGCCGAGTGAGCCTAACGATGGCGTGCGCGATGTCGGCCAAGATGCTGTCGGCGATGCCAGCGCCGATGGGGCAGGCCTCGATACTCAAGACGGCGCCCAGGCCGATTTGCAAGACGACGCCGATCACACAAGCGAGCCGGCCATGGCGCTCTTTGACCCGGCCTCCGAGGACTTTTTCGCGCTGCCGTTTCCGGCCGACGCGCGCCGGCGCCAGGGCGGCTCGCTGGGCTTTGTCGACTGGCCGGGCGTGATGCAAAACCCGGTCTTGCGCCTGTGGTTTCCGGCGGCCGACGAGCTGCTCGAGGGTTTTAGTCTGATCGGCGGCATGTTCGTCTGGTTTGACGCCCCGCTCGACGCCACGAGCGTGCCATCGAGCTTTGAGCGGAGCTTGCCGAGCGACGACGAGTGGCCGTCGGTCTACCTGATCGACGTCGGCGAAAGCTCGGTCGAGCGCGGCAAGCTCTACCCGATCGAATGCAAGTTCACCGCCAAACGGGGCACGTTCCATGCGCCCAACCAACTCGCTTGCATCGCGCCATTTGGCATGGTGCGACGGCCGAGCACGCAGTACGCCTTCGTCGTAACCACGGCGGTGAGGGGCGCGGACGGTCTGCCGGTGCAGGCCTCGGGGCCGACGCTCGAGCTGCTCGCTGGTCGCGACGTGGCCGGCGCCCACGGCCCGATCGCCGGCGCGCCCTACGCACAAGCGCTGACGATCATTGAGCAGGCCGGCGGCTCGCCAGAGGACATCGCGATGATCGCGTTGTACACCACTGTCGATCCGGCGGCGCGCCTTCGCACGGTCAACGCCTGGTACGACAAGTTACCCGAGCCGGTGATCGACACCGAGCGCGCACTGAGCGTGCACGAGGTCTATGACGATTACATCGTGCTCGAGGGATTCTACGATGTGCCCGTCATTCAGACCGGCCAGCGCCCCTATGGCTCGTCCCCGTCGGGAAAGATCGTGTGGAAGGACGGCGAGCCGGAGCAGGTCGACAAGCAATCGATACGCTTTTTCTTGACGGTTCCCAGACAGCCGATGCCCGCCGCGGGTTTTGCGACGATGCTTTATCTGCACGGATCGGGGGGGCGCGCCGAGGAATTGCTCGATCGCGGCGCCCGGCTCGAGGCGGATACCGAGGCACCCCTTGGCAGCGGGCCGGCCATGAGTATTGCCCAATATGGAATCGCCGGTTTTGCCGCCGACTTCAACCTACACGGCATGCGCCACGATCCGCCCGATACCTCGGGCTTGATGCTCTACAATCTCGTGGGCAACCCGCGCGCGGCGATCGACAACTTCATCATCGGCGCCAACGAGGTCACCCTGCACGCACGACTGTTGGCCGGCTTGACCATTGATCCGGCGCTTGCTCCGCAGTACCTCGATGCCGGCGAGGCCAACGACGGCCTGATCCGTTTTGACACCGACCGCTTCGCGCTCATGGGCCAGTCGATGGGCTCGACCATCGGCCTGCCCGCGATCACGGTAAGTGACCTCATCGACGCCGGCGTCTTCTCCGGCTCGGGCGGGGTGCTCATCGAGGTCGCCCTCAAGTCCCAGCGCCCGATCAACGTCGGCGCGGTCTTGCGCCAGGTGCTTCGCTACCGCGCCGACGAAGACTTCGACCGCTTCGACCCCATGCTCAGCAGCGTTCAGCAGCTCTGGGATCTGGTCGACCCGGTTGCCCACGGCCGCCACGTCTTCCAGGAGCCTCACCCCGGCCGTCGCCCTCGCCACGTATTGCAACACTCCGGACTCGACGACGGCTATTTTAGCCCGGGCTCGCGCGCGGCTTTCTCGCTTGGTCTGGGTGTGCCCCTGGTCGCGCCCGTGCTCGAGGCCGAGGCTTTTGACCAGATGCAATGGCGCGGTCTGGGTGAGCCGGTGCAAACCCCCGTCCACCAGAATGCGCCCGGCGCGGTCACGGCCGTGGCCGTGCAGTACGCGCCGAGCGTACTGGACGGCCATAACGTCGGCTTCCAGCTCGACGACGCCAAAGCGCAGTACGCCTGTTTTATCCGCGGCCTCGGCCCACTGAGCGCGCCGACCTTGTACTCGGCCCAAGATGCGTCGGTGGCCAACTGCCCCTGATGGGCCGATCAACGCTCAGCGATCAACGTCGGGCGAGCTTCATGAAGGAGTCGACCAGGCCAAGCTCGGGCTCGTAGACGATGACCTCGAGTGTGGGCTCGATCAGGTAGCCGTCGCTGCTGTTGAGCAGCACGTCGCGCAACCCCTTCTTCTTGAGCGCGGAGATCTTGTTGTAAATGCGTTGGGGGGCGGCAAGGCCGAACTCTTCGTCGGGCCAGACGCGCTCGAAGATGACGCTCGTGGCGATGGAGCGCTGGCGATCGGTGAAGTGCTGGGTGATCAAGGCGCCGAGCAGATTGGCGACGAGCTTTTGGGCGCGCATGTCGACGATCTGTTGGCCTGCGGGCGGGCGAAACAAGCCGGCCGGATGCACGATCAGGGCGCGCTGGGAGGGATCGATGGTCTCGGCGAAGATGGCAAAGCTGATCTCGAGGGGCAGGCGCTCGGCGACGAGGCGAGTCAAGACGCGGATCCAGGCGCTGCGCCGCACCCAGGGGGCGGGTGTCTCGGGCATGGGTGTAAAGACCGCGCGCATGATCGCGTGCACGCTGGCCAGGGCTGCGCCGGCTTGTTGGACGTCGTCTGTGTGTTCGCTCAAGCACAGCCCGTGAGCGGCCAGGAGCAGGCAGACCGTCTGGCACTCGACCGGCTGGCCAGCCAGCTCAAGGCGCTTGCGGTGGGCCTCGAGCTCGTCGGGGTCGTCGCACTTGCCGTCGAGGCTTGCGAGCAGGCGGCGGACGTTGGCAAGGCGGCGGCCCCACAGCGATTGGGTGTCGACGCCGGCAAATGCGACGAGGCCCGTGCGGGCGTCGGTCATCTGCCCCATAGATGCCTGCATCAGCGCGACGTGCACGGCGATAGCGATCGGCGCCTGTGGCGAGTAGTAGCGGCGTGTCGAGTCCTCAATTCTCTTGAAGAGTTGTCTGGCCTCGCTCCAGTTCGCCATGTCGAGCAAGGTCAGCGCGTATTCGAGCGCCACTGTCCAATCACAGGCATAGCCCTGCTCGGCCATGGGCATCAAATGCTCTTGGAAGACCTGCTCGCTGCCACTGAACTCGCCGGCATCGCGATGGGCGCTGGCGCGCGCGGCGCTGGCCAGGGTCTGGGCCAGGGCAAAGTCGCTCTCGTGGGCCATGCGTATCACGTTCTCGAAGTGGCGGGCGGCCTCGCCCGGTTCGCCGGCTTCGAGGGCCAGGTGGCCAAGCGCCAGGCTGATCTCGACGGAGAGGCGCCCGGCGCCACAGGCGTGGGCCAGACGCGCGGCCTGCTCGTCGCTCTCGCGTGCCTGGCGCAGCTGGCCGAAGATGCGCAGGGTTCGCCCCTGGCCAAGCAATGCAAAGGCCTTGATGAAGTCATCGCAGCTCACAAGGGCGCTTTGCACCAGAGCTTGGGAGCGCTCGATCAAGTTGGGCTGGGGTCCGCGGTGGGTTCCCTCGCAGATGATCTGCTGGGTCTCGAAGATGATCGCCCATCCCTGCTCACCGTGATGTGTTGCCTGTGCGGCGAGCTGCTCGAAGAGCGCGATGCCCTCGTCATGGAGGCCGGTCTTGAAGCGGGCGCGGGCGAGTTGGCGCCCGAAGCGAAAGTAAGCATCTGACGGGCGTTGCTCGCCCAGCACGAGCAACGCCTCGGCGCGCTGCAGCGCCTCGGGCAACCAGGGCGAAGCGGTGAGCAAGCCAAAGCCAAGCATCCAGGCCAGCTCGCGGGCGGTTCCCGAGTCACACGCGTCGCCGTCCAGGTCCGCCTCGATGCGCCCAAGGGCCTTGTCGATATTGCCCAGGTTGGCATCAAACCAGGCGCGCGGCTCGCGGGTCTTCCAAAACCACTCATCTCGCGCGAAGGCGGCCGCACGCGCGGCCAGCGCCGCAGCGTGGCGTCGCTCGAGCCCAACGCGCTCGGCGCGCTCGCCCTGCCTGGCTGCGGCGAAGACTGCGATCACGCGGTAGAGCGTGAGACGCCCGTTCACGGGTGGTGCGATCAACGACTTGGAGCGCAGGCTTTGCAGCACGTCGATCACGGACGGCGCGTTGGCATGGGCGCCCAAATCGAGCACGTCTTCGGCCAGCGCGAGATCGAAGCCACCCCGAAACACGGCGCACTGGGCCAGCGCGTCTTGCTCAAAGGGTTCGAGCAGACGCCAGGAGGCGAGCAAGGCCGTCTCGAGGGCGGGCAGCTGATCGTTGCTGCTTTGGCCGGGTCGCAAAACGACGAAGGCGTCCTCGCGGATTCGGCGCAGGATCTCTTTGACGTCGGCCACGGCGATGCGGCTTGCCGCCAGGGCAATGGCCAGCGGCAGGCCCTGCAGCTCGGTGATCAGCTCGCCGATGGTCTGGCGCTGCGCCGGTCCTGGCGCAAAGCTTGGGTCGACGGCGTGCGCGCGCTCCATGAAGAGGGCAAAAGCCGCCGAATCTTCCATCGCGCCGTTTGGACCACACAGGCTCAGCGGTCCGAGCTCGACGATGTGCTCGGCGCTCAAGGCCAGCCGCTCACGTGAGGCGACTAGCAGCAACAGCTTTGGCAAGCGCCCAAGCCAGCGCGAGACCAGCGTGCGCAGCTCGTCGATCACCGCCTCGGCGTGGTCGATGACGAGCAGCAAGCGCTCGCGCTGCTCGAGGGAATCGATGAGCTGCTCGATGACGTCGGCGGGGGCGTCGCTGGACCGAATCGGCACGTCGAGCGCGCGAGCCAGCGCCGCAGTGATATCGGGCAATCCTCGGGCGTCCACCAATTTAATGAAAGCCACGGCGTCGACCGGCGCCGAAAGCTCGGCCAGATGCCGATGGCAAAACTCCTGGACCACGCGCGACTTGCCCACGCCCGGCGGGCCCGTAACCACGATCAGACGATTGCCCTGCTCAAAGCGCGCCTTGAGCGCCGCCATCTCTTGCGTCCTCCCATGAAACGGCATTGCTGCGTGGGGCACTTTGATCGAGATCATTTACTGCCTTTGGTTCCTTGAGACATCGCGGCCACACTAGCATATCGATTGGGTAAAGGTCGAAGCCCGACAGGACTGAGTTGCGAGCACTTGGCAACCAGGGTAGGGGAAAGTAGGTCGTTGTCGGCCGGTACAGACCCCCTGGTATGAGATAACTTTGATCGACCGGATGCTTGACGGGCGTGCACAAGGAACAGACGTGAATTCAGAAAAAGCCAAACAAGGAGCAGCGAGTATTTTCGGCCTGCTGCTGCTCATGCTGCTGGCATGGGGATGCATCGGCAATCCCGACCTGGTAATTTTTCAGGGGCCCAAAGCCCCGCTCGATGTCGGCCAAAACGATGCGTCTGATAGCGGGAGCACGGTCGAGCCTGATGCTGCACCGGACGCCGTAAACGATACGCCCGGAAATGATCTCGGTGACGATGTGGGTGACGGTGTCGATGTCGATCCGCCCTGCACTGCAGTCATGGGTTGTGATCCTGCGATCCAGGTTTCCGCAGGCGTCAATCACGCCTGCGTGGTGCGCGAGAGTGGCAAGGTGTTCTGCTGGGGTGCCAACCACTTCAAGCAGTTGGGTCAGCCGGAATCCGTGCTCTTCAAATCCTCGCCAGTCGAGGTGCTGGGCCTTGGCGCCGCAGCGAGCGTCTCGAGCGGTTCGACCTTCACCTGTGCGCTCGATCGCGTGGGCCAGGTGTGGTGTTGGGGCAACAACGAATCCCTTGCGGCCGCAGGCCAAGAAGTGCGCGGCGGCGACGCCGTGCTCGAGAGTATCGAGGCGGCACAACGCATCGATCTCAACGGCGCACCGGCAATCAAGATTTCCGCCGGCCATCGCCACGCCTGCGCGCTGGTGGAGGGCGACGCCCAAAACGAGGTGTGGTGCTGGGGTTCAAATCAACAAGGGGCAGTAAACGGTGTCAATGCCGCACCCGCTAACCGGTCGCCTGAACACGTCGTTTTGCCGGATCTGGCCGGCAATCCCAGCGCGATCAGCGCCGGCACCTGGCATAGCTGCGCGGTAAGCTCGGGCAAGGTCTATTGCTGGGGGCGAAACAATTATTTGCAGATCGACACCGAGGCGGGCGTCGGGGTGAACTTTCTTTCACCGCGCGCAGCACCTATTGCCGCCGATGAACATGACGACTTCATCGGGGTGGACGCCGGAGAGGACCATAGCTGCGCGTGGAAAGCCGATGGCGCGATCTATTGCTGGGGGCGATCGGACTTCGGCCAGCTGCTCGCCCCAGATCTGATGGCTGGCGCACGCGAGGTCTCCACCGGGCGCTCCCATACCTGCCTTCTCAATGGCCAGGGGCGGGTCTCTTGCCATGGCAACAACGCCGAGTACGTGCTGGGCACGGACGCGCTCAACAGCCGGGCGCATGAGGTGAACCTCGGATCAGGCCGCATGGCCGTGCAGCTCGACAGCGGTCAGGCTTTTGTCTGTGCCGTGCTCGATGACGGCAGCGTCTGGTGCTGGGGTCGCAACGAGGCCAGCCAGCTTGGCAATGGCGAGCAAACGTTTGACTGGAATGTCCATGAAATCGATGCCAACGACGTCTTCCAGATCGCCTTGGGCGAGGCCCACGTCTGCGCCAACACGAACGAGGGTCTGGTGTGTTGGGGGCGCAATGAGAGCGCTCAGACAGGCAGCGCCGAGCTCACCCTGGTTGGCCCCAGAAACCACTTATCAGGGTTGGAAGGGGCCATGGTGAGCCGACTGGCGTTGGGCGCATCCCACGGATGCATTGCCAGTCCTTCGAGCGTCTATTGCTGGGGCTCCAACCGCCTGGGCCAGCTCGGAATCCAGGAGGGCGAGGGCCTGCTCGTCTCCGACTACGAGGCCGATCCCGTCGCGCTCGATCTGCTCGCCGTGGCCGATCTGAGCGCCGGTGCGGGCCACACCTGTGCGCTGCGAAGCACCGGCGAGCGACGCTGTTGGGGGGACAATACTTATGGCCAGCTCGGCCTTCCACCCTCGAGCGCGCCCCAAGCAGTCACGGCGCATGCGACCTATGGCAAAGCGCTCGCCACGGGGAGTCGTCATAGCTGCGCGCTTGTCCTTCGCTGCCCCGCGTCAGCCCCCGATCTGTGCGCGGGCATCTGTGTTAACATGGAAGCCAATAACGCGAATTGTGGCCACTGCACCAATGCGTGCGCGCAGAACCAAGTCTGCTCCGACTTCGGGTGCCAGCTGCAATGCGTGGCCAACACCACGCTTTGTGAGGGAAGCTGCGTCAATACGCAAAACGATCCCAGGCACTGCGGAGGATGCGGTGGTGGGTGCCAGGCCGATCAAATCTGCCAGGGTGGCCAGTGCGTCTCGGGCAATCGCGACGTGGGCGACAAGGGCATCCATTGCTGGGGGGCGAGCCAGGGAGGAGAGGTTGGCGTTGCGCCTCGGGCCGGGTTCGCGTTCGATGAGACGACGACGGCCATTCTCGAGGACGCCACGTCGTTGTCGGCGGGCGCCTTCCACACATGTGCGGTGCGAAGTGATGGTTCCGTCTGGTGCTGGGGTCGCAACCAAAACCATCAGTTCGGCCAACTGGCCACCGCAAACACCCACGTGCCCGTGCGCATTGCTGTGGAGGGCGTCTTCAAGAGCGTTGCCGCCGGCACCCACCACACGTGTGCGCTGAACACCGGCGGCGAGGTCTATTGTTGGGGAGGAAACTGGTTCGGCCAGACGGGCGCGCCCTCCTCGAAGTACTCCCCACCGCAGCTGGTTCCCGCTCTCTCGGGCGTTACCAGCATCGCGGCCGGCGGCGCCACGTCCTGTGCGCTCACCGATGCCGGCAGGATGTCATGTTGGGGCTCGAACCTCTACGGCCAACTGGCAACGTCTTCCGTAGCCACGATGGTGGGCAAGCCTGTGCGCGTGCTGAGACTGCCGTTCTCAGCCGAGATCCGATCGCACGTACCTTAGATCGCAAGACGCTGCGTCGGGCCGTTTTGCGCACGTTTTCTGAGGTCGACTCCCAAAGTCTAGTTTGATGGGGGGCATTGACGTTTAGCTGAATCTGCAGGATGATGAAGCCGGAACTACCCTTCCTTGTTAAATATTTCTGGAGCGTCCTGATGGCCACACCGCTCACACCGCTGTGTTCAATTCCTGCTTTTGTCCGATTGATCTTGTTGATCGGCATGGCCACCCTGTTTTTTTCGGGTTGCGACTGCGAGGGAGACACAGGCTCGACTCCTTTAAAGCGCTGCTCTTCGGTCGATGAGTGCTCGGGCACACAGGCCTGCGTCAACGGTTTTTGCCAGCCAGGCAGCGATGCAGGCGCCGATGTTGATCAAACCAACGACGTGGGTTCCTCCGACGCCGACGCCGGTGGCTCGGGCGATGCCGACGATGTCGAGGGCGACGTGCCCTGCCCTCACGAGGTCAGTTGTTCGGCCGAGGGCGTTGCGTGTGGCTCGATTCCCAACGGTTGCGGTGGCACGGTGCACTGCGGGCGATGTGATGACGGGTTTGTCTGCGGCAGCGACGAGGACCGAGGCAAGTGCCTCGCACTCGAGTGTACTCCGACGGGCAGCTGCGAGGGCATCGAGTGTGGTTCGGTGCCTGACGGCTGCGGCGAGTCGATCGAGTGTGGCGAATGCTCCGAGGGTTTGAACTGTGGCCGAGGCGTCGATCAAGGCCTGTGCGTCGATCCGGGCGCGGCCTGCAGGCCGTTCGAGCAATGTGCGGACGCCAACAATGCCGTCTGCGGCTCAATTCCTGATGGTTGCGGTGGCCTGCTCGAGTGTGGCAGCTGCGCCGATGGTAAGGTCTGTGGTCAAGGCGCGCAGCTTGGTCGGTGCGTCGACCTCGCCTGCACACCTCGCCTGGTCTGTGAAAACAACATCCAGTGTGGCTCCGCGCCCGACGGCTGCGGTGGAACGATTAATTGTGGCGGTTGCGCCAACTCCCAGTACTGCGGTTTGACGGGCGCCGAGCGTGGCCAGTGCATCACGATCCCCTGCACGCCCATTTTGAGTTGTGACAACGTTGCTGAGAATTGCGGCATGGTCGCCAACGGTTGCGGCGGTGTGGTCAATTGCGGCGGCTGTGGCGACGGTCAGGTCTGTGGCACGGACAATGTCTGCGTTGCCAAGTCATGCACGCCCAGGGCCTGTTCGGCCACCGAGGTGTGTGGACGCGTCTCCAATGGTTGTGGTGGCTTCAACGAGTGTGGAACCTGCGCGACAGGCAAGGTCTGTGGCACGGGCGCTGACCTTGGCAAATGCCTCGACCCGAGCTGCACGCCTCGCCTCAGCTGTGACAACTCGGGCACAATCTGTGGACCGTTGGCGGACAATTGCGGTGGAACGATCGATTGCGGCGGCTGCGGCGCGGGCAAGATCTGCGCCACGGGCCAGTGCATTGACCTGCCGTGCACGCGCGCCACGAGCTGTGACGCAGGCGATGCCTGTGGCCTCAAAGGCGACGGTTGTGGCGGCACGATCCCGTGTGGAAGCTGCACGGCTCCGCAAATTTGTGGCACGGGCGCCGATGCAAACCGCTGCGTGGCGCCGACTTGTACGCCAAAAACCTGTGCCGATCTGGGAGATCCCTGTGGTCGCATGCCCAATGGCTGCGGCGGATTTATCGAGTGCGCGAGCTGCGGTGCCAATCAGTTCTGTGGCACGGGTGCGAACCTGGGCGTGTGTCAGAACTATAGCTGCACGCCCCAAGGGTGCAACGGCGCGGTGTGCGGCCCGGTATCCGACGGCTGCGGCGGTACGATCGCCAGCTGTGGAACCTGCGGCCCCAACGAGGTCTGTGGCACAGGCGCCACGCGCGGCCAATGCGGCCCCACCGATTGCGTGAAATTGACATGCGCCGACTACGGCAACTCGATCAACTGTGGACCGGCCTCGGACGGCTGTGGCGGCGTGACCGCCAATTGCGGCACGTGCCAGGAGCCGGAGATCTGTGGCGGCGGAGGCATCGCCAATGTCTGCGGCGCGACGGTGCGCGATGGCCCCTGCGAGAATCTCTGCCTCAACCAGTCGCTTTGTGCCGGCGGCGGAGCGACCACGATTAAGGGGACAGTCTTTGCACCTAACGGCACTTTGCCCATTCCCAACGCCGTGGTCTATGTGCCCAATGTGCTCCTGGCCAATCTGCCCGCGATCGGCTCCGGTGCCTCCTGCGTTCAGTGTGACGAGGAGGATCTCGGCTCGCCGCTTGCTGGAACGGTTTCGGCCTTCGACGGAACTTTCGAGCTGCGCCATGTGCCGGCCGGGGTGGCCTTCCCGTTGGTGATCAAGATTGGCAAGTGGCGGCGCGTGGTCATGATTCCGGCTCAGACTGCCTGTGGAAGCACCGAGCTCACCTCCGCGCAAACGCGGCTTCCCAACAGGCAGGGCGCTCCTACGGACGCCGTCGATGTGCGTCACAACAACATCCCGAGGACGGCCTTCTCAACCGGACGCGTCGACGCGATGGAGTGTGTCATGCGCAAGATCGGTGTCCACGACGCCGAATTCACGCGTCACAACGCAACGACGCCCGGGCGTATGCATATTTACCGCGCCAATGGTGGCGTGGCCGATGCAAGCCTCTCCAGCGATTGCTCCACTGCGGGCTGTGGAAACTCTGCATGCACTGACCGCGATCAATGCTCGGGGGGCAATGCCAGCAGCCAGCCGGCACGTCAGCGCGTTCGGGACAATATGTCGAATGTTTTTTACTCGGACTTCAACAAGCTCAACGGCTACGACATGGTGGTCTTTGGCTGCGAGGCCACCGCGAACAACCCGCTTCGCTTGCAGGCGGATCGAACCAACATGCTCAATTACCTCAACGGCGGCGGTCGCCTCTTCGCCTCGCATTTCTCCTTCGACTGGCTCTATGAGACCGACCAGCTCAGGACGACGGCGACATGGGGCGGAACGGCCGGCAATGAGTCGAGCACGCTGGCCTATGTCGACGACAGTTTTCCGCGAGGTGCGACCCTTTGGAGCTGGTTGCAGCTCGTCGGCGCCACCTACCAGGTCAACGGTGTAGATCAGTACGGCCCCCTCGGCGAGCCCATAATCGCGATCGAGCAGCCCCGCTACTACGTGCAAAGCGTCAACAACCTGGTGGCCAGGCGCTGGGTCTACACCCAGGCAGGCGAAACCGGACATCGCAACAAGAGCGGCATTCAGCAGTACACCTTCAACACGCCGGTCGGCGCGGATAACGATCCCCAGCAAGATAGCTGCGGGCGCGTGGTCTACAGCGCCTTCCACGTCTCCGAGGCGAGCACGGGCACGGGTCAGGGCTTTCCCGGCTATTGCACGGCTGGTGAGCTCAACGCCCAAGAAAAAGTGCTCGCCTTCATGCTCTTCGATCTGGCCGGTTGCGTAGACGACGAGGGTCCGCCGCCGCCGCCGATTTGCACGGCGAAGACCTGTGCGAGCGAGAGTGCTCAGTGCGGCGTAATTAGCGATGGCTGCGGCAATATCAGCCCCAACGACGGCACCACGTGCGGCTCGTGCCCCAACGGCCAGGCCTGCGGCGCGGGCGGCGTGCCCAATCAATGTGGCGGGCCGTGCCGGCCGTTTACCTGCTCGGAGCTTGGCGCCGAGTGCGGTATGTTGCCCGACGGCTGCGGCGGAACGATCACGTGTGAAGGTTGCGACGACCCCGAGGTCTGCGGTGGCGGCGGTGTGGCCAACATGTGTGAATGTTTGGAGCTGAGCTGCGCCGACCACAATGGCGCCAAGTGCGGCACGGTCTCCAATGGCTGCGGTGGCACCATCGCGTGTGGCGATTGCGCGGGTAACACCGTGTGCGGTGGCAACGGCACGCCCAACCAATGTGCTTGTCCTGCGCTGACATGCGAGAGCCACGGCGCCAACTGCGGTTCGGTCTCCGATGGCTGCGGCGCAACACTTAACTGCGGAAGCTGCGCTCCCGGCCAGATCTGCGGCGGCGGCGGTGTGGCCAACCAGTGCGGTGATAATTGCGAGTCACTCTCATGTGCCGATCATAACGCCGAGTGCGGCCAGGTCTCCAACGGCTGCGGCGGTGTGATCCCCTCTTGTGGCACGTGCCTTGTGCCGGGCACCCAGTGTAATGCGAACAAGCGCTGTGAGTGCACGAAGCTTACATGCCTCGATCACGGTGCACAGTGCGGCACGGTCAGCGACGGCTGCGGCGGCACCTTGGAGTGTAACACCTGTCCGATCGGCAGCGTCTGTGGTGGTCCGGGCGAGCCGAACAAGTGCGTGTGTTCGCCGCTCAATTGTGACGATCACTTCGCACTTTGCGGAGCGGTCGACGATGGCTGTGGAACCACGCTGCAGTGCGGCGATTGCCCAGCCGGAACAAGCTGTGGTGGTGGCGGTGTGCGCAACGTGTGCGACGTCTCCTGCGAGCCGCTGAGCTGCAATGATCACGGCGCCCAGTGTGGTCAGGTCGCCGATGGATGCGGCAATACGGTGACCTGTGATGCGTGCGATGACGGCCTGACCTGCGGCGGCGGAGGCCAACCCAACATCTGTGGCTGTGAGAAGCTCTCCTGTGCCGACCACGGCGCAAGTTGCGGCGAAGTGGCCGACGGCTGCGGCGGAGTCATGGCGTGTGGTGTATGCGCAGAGGGTCAAGCCTGTGGCGCCGGCGGTCAACCCAACGTCTGTGCAGACGCCTGCGTGCCGCTTAGCTGCGATGATCACGCCGCCCAGTGCGGCCCCGTCTCCGACGGCTGCGGTGGCACCGTGCAATGCGGCAATTGCCCTGTAAACACGACCTGCGGCGGTGGCGGGGTACCCAACCAGTGCGGTGACACCTGCGCGCCGCTGTCTTGTGCCGATCACGGTGCCGAGTGCGGCACCGTCTCCAGCGGCTGCGGCACCAGCGTGGCCTGTGCCGCGTGCACGGACTTCAAGGTCTGTGAGTCGAACCTGTGCGTGGTGCCCCCTTGCAAAGCGGCGGGCGCCGAGTGCGATCGAAACGGCGCATGTTGTAGCAGCCTGTGTGGAAGCCCGGGACCGGGTCTGCCGGGCGTTTGCATCGTCAACTGATCGTCGCTCCATTGCCTTTGTCTTACCGACGCCCGCCTCGAGCAATAC